>JAFSAU010000016.1 GCA_017442155.1 Clostridia bacterium
ACCCGCGGGACCCATTTATGGGTAACAAGTAACAATTGCGTGGCTGGCAGGCCAATAAAAAGACGCACTTGTGCGTTGCCAGTAATATTAGGGCTTTGCCCGAAAATGAAATACCCCCCGTTCCACGGGGGGATATTTATTGTGTATATTCCATTGAAACCCATACTATCGGGCTATCGCCTCTAAATGTTCTGTATACGTTTCAGAAAACGTATGACCGCCGGTGCCGTCCGCAACGAAAAACAGGTAGTCCGTTTCAGCCGGAAACAAAGCCGCTGAAAGGCTTTCCTCACCTGGAGAAGCAATGGGTGCCGGGGGAAGACCCATATGTAGATATGTGTTGTAAGGCGATTCAATTTTTGTATCTGCAATTGACAGCACATCCTTGCGCTCCTGCAGAATGTATTGCACCGTAGCACAAGATTCCAGCCGCATACCCGCGGATAGCCGATTATGAAACACGGAGGCCACCATATTACGTTCTGTATCCAGTGCCGCCTCCCGCTCCACAATAGAAGCCAGTGTCAAAGCCTCATGGAAGGTCATCCCCAGTGCTTCGACCCGGTCTGTATTTTCCTTCGTCATCATTTTTTGGGAAAAAGCAGTCACCATTGCAGCGACTATGCTGTCAGCATCTGCACCCGCCTGAAAGGTATAAGTAGCAGGAAAGAGGTATCCTTCAATATTCCCGTTCTCCGGTAAAAAATCAAACTTTCCACAGGCCTCTTTACAAGCGGTTGAAAATCCTTCAGCTGTGACAACACCGGCCTCCTCTAACAGAAGACCGATTTCTCGTGCTTCATATCCTTCCGGCACAGTCACGGTGACAGAATTTTCCAGTGGAACATCGCGCCGCAGTTCCTGGAGGGCTTTTTCATAGCCCATGTACCGGGTGAAAGTATGCACACCGGCCCGAAGATGCTCCGCGTCATCCTTTGCGTATTGAAGAAAAAGCTTTGGAAAAAAGACAACCCGGTTTTCCTTTAAAAGCTGTGCAATTTCTGCAGCACCGGTGCCTTGCGGAATGGAGATTGTCACTGTTTTTCCTCCGATACCGTATCTGTCCAGAAAGACGAAAGCAGATGTAAGGATAAGTATACCGATTAAAACAAAACAAAGTCTTTTTTTCATACATACGCGCCTTCTTCTGTTAGAATTATATCAAGCGACCGGTCGTGCGCCTGTGTCGGAATCTCCGGCACAATTTGGCAGGAAAACGCCAGTCCGACAGTCACTGCACGGTATTTTGCCAGGAAACGGTCGTAATACCCTTTTCCGTACCCAATCCGATTTTTCTTTTTGTCAAACACCACACCCGGAACAAAAATCAGGTCCACATTTTCTGTCTTTGCGCCTACCGGCTCCCATATGCCGAAAGCACCACGCACAAGCCCGTCTGCTCCCAGCCATGCCGCCTCCATCTCGGTACCGCTTAGCACACGCGGGGCGGCAATTTTTTTGCCGGACCGATGACAGAGAGCCAAAAGCCGGGAAGTATCCACTTCGCTACCGGTCGATAAATATACCATGACAGAGGAAGCGGCTGTAAAGACTTCCAGTTCCGCGGCGCGTTCGCAGATTTCTGCCGAAAGGGAAGTGGAGAAAGCCATGCGCCGTCGGCTGAGAATTTTCTTCCGAAGTGCCTCTTTACACATATAGCATCGACTCTCTGACGGCTTTTGCATCTTTGCCCGCACTTTCGATAATTGCAAATGCAAAGTCAGCCGCAACACCTGCAGCCTGTCCCGTGATGATGTTGCCGTCTACGCATATCTTGTCGCCTAAAACAGCACCTGCAAGGTATTTCTCAAAACCGGGATAACAAGTGGCTTTCTTACCTGAAAGCAGCCCCTTCTTGCCTAAAATGGAGGGGGCGGCACAGATTGCCGCAATCAAAAGCCCGTTTTCGGCGGCGAAATCAAGAAGCTGCATTACACCGTCGCTTGCTTCCAGATTCGGTGTTCCCGGAATTCCACCCGGTAAAATCATGCCCCGCATTTTATCCGGCTCCACATTCTCCAGCGGAATGTCAGCTTCTACCTGTATGCCGTGTGCGCCGGACACGGTTTGCCCGGTTACAGCGACAGTCAGCACCGGGATGTCTGCCCGACGTAGAATATCAACCGTCGCCAGTGCTTCAATTTCTTCAAATCCGTCAGCTAAAAAGAGATAAAACATTAAAACCACCCTACCATATTTATATAATTTTCCATGCTATCTGTAAAATTTACCGGTCTTAGCTTTTTTGCCATCGCATGGAGACGGCGATTTTCAAAAACAGAGGTGTCACATAAAAGCTTCCGCGCGGTCCCGTCTGCCGGCAGACGGAGGCAAAAACTTTCCGCCTCCTTTTGTTTGAGAATAAATCCTAAAATACGGCGGAATGCCTCTTCGTTGCGCCAGGCACACTCATAGCCTTGCAAAACACCGTTTTTCAAAGAGAAAAGTATATACCCGGCATCGTTGTCGAGCACGTAGCATTCGGCGTCGCATAGCGGAAAAATTTCATCAGTGAATCTTTTTTCGTCCCTGGAAAGAAAAAGCGAAAACTGTTTTGTAAAACATGTATATGCTTTTACGGGAGGCTCTGCCGCTGGAATGAGAGAGGTATCCGTCAGTGCGAAAGGGGAAAGAGCACTTGACGGACCTGAAATTTCGGAAAGCCAGCTAAGTCCGGAATAGCCCATACTGCGGTAAACTGCGGCTGTCACGGGTACAAGAAATGAAACGGCAATGCCTGTTTCGCACATGTGTTTTTCCGCAAATTCTATCATGCGCGAGGCTACGCCTCTTTTTCTGTACTGTGGTGATACATCCACGCCGCCGATGTACATACCGGGAATTTCTTGCCCTTCCATACAAAACGTATGGGGGAAAAGCTGCAGACTTCCGATGATTTGCCCGTCGTATCGTGCTACCACTGTACTCTCCGGCTTATACAGATGGTCGAAAAAAACGTCCGTATATTCAGGCGGATCCCCAAAACAGATATCCCAAAGGGAACGCACAGCCGTCTTGTCTTTGTTTCCTGCAAAAGAAACTTCCATCATACAGCCTCCGTTACCGTGAATTTCTCCACAAGAAAAACCGGACGGTAGGAAAGCTTGGCGCGGCGCAGGCCTTCGATGCCCATGTCTTCCTCACGGTTAATATATTTTGTCTGTGCAAAATAATTTTCTACAAAAAGCTGATTAGTGGCCGCGTAGGCTCCGGTAAAGTCGGTGTCGGCCTTTTCCAGATGAATCAGGGCTGTATCGTCCCGAATCAGCTCTCCTGCGGTAACCCCTGCAAGGGATCCACCGGCATATAAAAGCATACCGGTAAGACCTAAGTCAAAAAACGAATCAAAGAGTCGTTCCATCGCCAGCGTTTCTTCAGCGGAATTGCAGCGTGTAAGAACAAAATGCCGTGCCCGGTCAATGTTTTCAGCTGTTATGTCCATAATTTCTGAAGTGTATGCGGCCTTGAAAGCATTTACATGGTTGCGTTTTCCATGCAGTTTTTTTCCGGACAAAGTGCGCAGAGATTCGGTTTCATACACATATTCTGCGCTGTTTCGGGATTCTTGTACTGTCAGTTTTCCCGGAAAAAGAGACTCCATCACCTCAACATCCTCCCGTTGCAGCCAGTGCAGGGAAAAAGGGATGCCAAGGTCGTGACACCGCTCATATAGCTTTTTCAAAAATGCAGCTTTATCACCACTGCCTACCGGCATCATATAGTAGGGAACACCCTCCCGGTTTTTTCCCTGCATACATAAAATGTCATTTTCTATACAAAGCTCTGTGTGAAAGCTTGGTGCCCAGACATAGGGCGTTGTGAAGCTTACGTCCGAGGACATGCGGCAGGCCACACGGTATTGTTTTGTGTATTCTTGCTTGTCTGAAAGCTCAATCGGATGAAATTCCATTTAACACACCTTCTGTAATCGTTGCAATTTCCCGGTGTATATCATCAATACTGCGGATTTCGCCGTTTTTAACACAGGAAATAAATTGCCAGTTATATTTTTTTGCCACATAAACGGCGTTGTCGTAGGCCTTCTGCAGATGCGAACGATCCCGTTCGTGGATGTCCTTTGTCTGCTCGCCGGAAAATTTATTTGCCCGCTCTGCCATCAGCTTTTCTGCGTACTGCGGGGGCATATCAAGAAAGAAAACCAAATCCGGTACGGGAAGCCCCATTTTATTGTATTCCAAATCAAAAATCCACTCTAAAAAAGCGTCCTTTTCAGCCGTCGTAGTGAGCTTTGCGGCCTGGTGCACCATGTTAGAGGTGGTGTAGCGGTCACAGATTACAGTGCCTCCTGCGTGCAGAAATGTACTCCATTTTGTTTTATAGGAAGCAAAACGGTCGGCGGCATAAAATGTGGAAGCCGCATAGGGCGAAACGGCATCGGCTGTTTCACCGAATGCACCGGATAAATACATCTTTACGAGAGCGGAGGATTCGCTTTTGTAATCCGGAAACGTAATCTGCTTTGTATCGGTTTTTTTTGAGAGGTAGTCGAAAAGCCGCGCGGTCTGCGTCTGCTTTCCGCTTGAATCCACACCTTCCAGTACAATCAGCATGTTTCTGCCCCCTTGTACGCGGCCCGCTTCTCTTTTACCTTCCCGCAGGACATTTTACCCTCGGGACAGCTTCCGTATACACACGGCGGGGCACAGCGGCCAAAAAGCGTGGGTGCAACTTCTTTTACAAGACGAAGCATTTCTTCTGCCATGGCCCGGATTTCCCATTGTGCACGCTCACAGAGCCGATGAGCAAAGAAGTTGTGCAGACTTCTGGCATTAAATGTAGCCATCAGCTTTGTTTCGCAGGCATTGGGCAGGACGTAGCGGGCGTCCTCAATGGCTTTTTTCTGCGCCTTTGTTTTGGCAGATTTTTCATCGTCGCCGTTTTTCAGCATATCTGCAAAATGTTTGTTGAACAAAATTTCTGTCAGTGCATCGTAATCCTCCTGGTCCCGCTGCATTGCCGCCAGATAAATTTCCTTTGCCTGTTCATTCTTCTCGATTTCCGGTGGAATTACAAAGGTAAACGCACCTTCCGTAACATATCTCTGGCTTTTTACGCTGTAGCTTGCAATGCGGTGGCGTGTCAGCTGTGCCAGAAGAGAGCGGCTCACCCCCTCAATCCCGAAGGTGAAGCTGACGTGTTCAATGGGACTTTCATGACCGATAGAAGAAAGCATCTGCAAAAATTTTTCCGTTTTCTCTGCATCCAGTTTGTCCATAACCTCCGTGATGCCGGCACTGGAATAACAGAGCTTTGCCGCCGCGGCAACAAGCTGCTCGGCGTTCGGGGTGTACTGTAATAATTGTACTTTTAACATGGAAATCATCCTTTCTGCATTTTTCCGTGGAACAGAATTGTAATTACGAAACGGGGGAGGTCCATCATCCTTCCCAGACGTGAGGGTTGTTTCAGAAGTCGGTAAAACCATTCTAAATTCAATTTGCGGAAAAAGGCAGGTGCGCGCTTGACAGTCCCGGCAAACACGTCCAGGCTCCCGCCTGCACCGATAAGGACCTTTGCACCCGTTTTATCTTTGTTCTGATCAATCCAGATTTCCTGCTTGGGCGCACCAAGACAAACAAGAACAATGTCCGCACCGCTTGCCGCGATTTCTCCGGCAACATGGTCCGTATTCTGATGATAGCCGTGGGTTGTACCTGCAATCACAATACCGGGATAGAGCTCCTGTATTTTTTCAGCCGCCGTCTCTGCCACGCCCGGCTTTCCGCCGAAAAGGTAAAGCTTTTTCCCGGTTTCCCCCGCATAGGCAAGAAGGGCACAGGAAAGGTCGTACCCGGCTACGCGCTCCGCTACGGGCTTGCCCACGATTCTGGAGCCGTACACCACACCGATTCCGTCCGGTACAACCATGTCGGCCCGGTTTAAAACGGCAGTGTATTCTGCACTGCGATATGCTTTCATGATAATTTCAGGGTTCGGTGTATAGATGGCGTGTGCCCGGTCTGTCCCCAGAAAATCCCTCGCTGTTTCCAGCGCGTCCGGGAAGCTTGCCCGGTCAACCATAACGCCTAAAATATCAACCGTATCACGCTTTCTTTCCATACAGTATCTCTCCTTTACAATCATATATTAAAACGGGTAAAATTTTACCTGCAAGATTTTCCTTTTCGGTCGCTTCGGGAACTTCTACGCGAAGGAAATGCGGTGTAAAGCCCGAAGGCTTGTCTGTACCGTGCTCGAACAAAACGGGCTGCTTGCTTCCCACAAAACGGGCGGCAAAAGAATGTCTGAGTGCCGCGGCTTTTTGTATTAGTTCTCTTGCGCGTGCTTCTCGGATACCACGCGGCACCTGGTTTTCCATTTTGGCCGCCGCCGTTCCCTTCCGTACAGAGTAGGGGAATACGTGTATGCCACAAAGCCCTGCGGTTTCTGTAAAGGCCATCGTCTCCGCAAATTCTTCCTCTGTCTCACCGGGGAAACCCGTAATAATGTCTGTTGTTATGGAGGTGTCGGGACGAATATCCCGTAGCTTTTGGGTAACGGCTGCATATTCCTCCGGTGTATACCGTCTGTTCATCCGGCGGAGAACGGAGGAAGAGCCGCTTTGCAGGGAAATATGAAAGTGCGGACAAAGCTTATCCGTTTCCCGGTAGGTTTTCAGAAGTGATTCGTCGAAAGCGATGGGGTCGATAGAACTGAGACGAATTCGCTCAATACCGTCAATTTCAGCAACACGGCGGATGATTTCACTCAAAGTTGTGTCCGTACCCCGTCCAAAGGATGCGACATGAATCCCGGTCAGAACAACCTCGCGGAACCCTTTTTCGCCAAGCAAACGTATTTCAGTTAAAATATCTTCAGGCGCACGGCTTCGCACCCGTCCCCGAACATAGGGGATGATGCAGTAACTGCAAAACCGGTCGCATCCATCCTGGATTTTTACAAAAGCACGGTCCCGGTCCTCGAACGTATTCACCTTCATTTCGCGGTACTCCGTAATCCGGGAGATATCGTCTACAAGTATGGGCATACGGGATGCGTTTTTTACGGCCTCTACAATTTCCTGCTTCCGGCTTACGCCAAGAACTAAATCCACCTCGGGCATTGCCGAAAGAACATCCGCAGAGGACTGCGCCATGCAACCTACCGCGGCTACGGTGGCCTTCGGGTTTTTACCCTTGGCCCGCCGCAGAATCTGACGGCATTTCCGTTCGCTTTCTGCAGTGACCGTGCAGGTATTTATCACATATACGTCTGCCGCCGTGTCAAAGGGGACAATTTTGTAGTTTTCTTTTTCAAAAAGTGCCTCCATCGCCGCCGTTTCGTACTGATTCACCCGACAGCCTAATGTGTAAAAAGCAACTGTTTTTTCCATGGTGTTTCCTTAATTTTCAAATTTTATATTATTGTATCATATTCCCTGCATAAAGTCAAACCCAAAAAGCGGATATTTGGAAAGTTTACGAATTTGAGCGTTTTCTGATAGGAAAAAGGCTTTTTTTGCTAACACCTTGAAACGGAACATGCTATAATATATGTAAAAGCATCTTTGAAAAAAGCGAAAGGAAGAAAACGAAAATGGAAAATAAGATAAGACTGGGAATTATCGGATGCGGCGCAATGACCCGTACACATTCCAAAGGATTCGGGTCAGAGGAATTAAACGAAAAAATGGTGATCACGGCGGTGTGCGATGTGGACGAAGAACGTCTGCAAACGGCCAAGGAGGTATCGGGTGCGGCGTTTGCCACAACAGATTACCGGAAGATGGTGGACTATGTTGATGCGGTACTGGTTTCACTTCCCCACGATTTACATTACAGTGTCGGTGTATTTTTTGCCAGAAACAAAAAACATATTTTAATGGAAAAGCCGCTTTGCAACACAGAAGCAGAATGTGAAAACCTGATTCGGATTTGCGAAGAAGAAAAGGTAGTGCTGATGTGTGCATATCCGGTTCGTCATTGGCCTGAAATCGTGAAAATGAAGGAAATAGCAGATAGCAAAAAGTACGGTGAAATTCTGCAGATGTCCATCTGGACGGAACAGTATACAAAATATGCCGAGGATTCCTGGGGTGCGTCAGCCCGGCTCGGTGGCGGTCAGTTTTTCAGCCATGGATGTCATTATGTAGATCTTCTGCTGTGGTTTTTGGGTGAGCCGGATTATGGTACACATATCGGTAGCCGTAAATTCTGTCCCTGGCTGCTGGAAGAAGGAACAAGTAACGTGGTTATCGCGTTCAAAAACGGTGCGATGGGGTATCATTTTGGTACCTGGGTGGCAAAGGGAACAAAAATGGGATATGATTTCCAGATTCATTTTGAGAATGCACTGGTCAGCTACAGCCGCATAACCGGAAAGCTGGAGATTCGGGAAGGCATGGATAAGGGAGCAGAAGAGGTGTTCAGTTCGCAGAAGATTACGGAAATCTCCCAGAACGAAAATCCGTACGATAAGAAAACGCATCTGGAGATTCTGCACTTCATTGAGTGTATTACGGAAAATAAGGAACCGGTAACAAATGCTCGTGATGCTCTGCAGGGACTTCGTGTCGTCTGGAAACTCTATGATGCAGAAAAGCATAGAACGATGGCGGATTTATCCGGTCTCGGCCTTTCAAAGTAAAAGAACATAAAATTATGGAGTGTAAAACCCGGTTTTACACTCCATTTTTGTCATCCCTATCTATTTTTGCAGCTTACTGAAATCAGAGGGCGTATACCCGGTTCGCTGCTTGAATACCTGGGAAAAGTACCCATGGCTGTCAAAGCCGAGCATATCCGCAATTTCGGAAAAAGTATAATCCGTATTCTGTATAAGCTCCATAGCACGGTTGATTTTAAGCGTCTGGAAATGATGCTTTACACCGTGCCCGGTTACGGATTTAAAGATACGTTTAATCTTTGAAACACTACACAGCATATGCTTTGCAATGTCCTCAATATAAAGTTGTTCGCCAAGATGCTCCGTCATATAAGCTTCAATTTCACAAACGAATTTGATATCACGGTTTAAAGTGTTACTCCTTGCTTCGTTTCTCTCAGAATGATTTATGTCCAGATGTCCGTAAAGGGATAAAAGAAGAGCTTCAATAGAATTTTTCATGCGTTGCAGTACGACCGGTGAGGACGTACTTTTGGGACGAAGACCGCGGAAGATATCACTGTCGGGTATAATTTCAAAATTATCAAGAGCAAGAAGCTGGATGCTGTTAAAAAGCTCTTTTTCCTCCGGCTTTGCCTGAAGCAGGGTGTCGGAAATCTGCTCCAGTGCCGCAGAATTACTGAGAAAGCTTATGATTCCGAATTCAACGCCTGCGGGGATGCCCTCTGTGAATTCCCGCAGACATCCGGGCGGGAAGAGAAACATCTCATTTTTGCATAGCGTTACGGGTTTGTCATGCGCTGTACAGTGCAGCGTGCCCTTGAAAATATAGTAAAGCTGCCAGCAAGGTGTAACGTCCGATATAGGGTCGAGCGGTGTGTTTACCCGGTATGAACCGTAAAACTCCGAAACATGGATATGTTCTATAAATGTGGTACGAAAATTTTCCTTCATATGAACATCTCCTTTTCCTTTAAAATCTTTGTTTTATTTTATCCCTTTGTTTGAAAAAAGTCAATATATAATCCGATTTTTTTATGCGTTTGAGCTTTTTTTAACAACATTAAGCCCGAAGCTTGTAGAAATGGGCAGAAAAAAATGATAAAATTACAGTAAATCAAAATTAAGGAGGATTTGTTTATGCGAAAAATCATTAAAAAGGTTGTAGGCTTAGGGTGTGTGTTGGTCATGCTGGGGTCTGGTGCGGTGTCTGCCCGAACGTCGTATGATATTACAATTGATGGCAGCATAACACTACTGTCCAATACTCGGTCTACTTTTACAGGGGCGAGTGTAGATGACTGGCCGTTATCGAAGAATGCTGATAAAACAGCAATTGAAGGTGCATCTACTGAAATAGTTTCAAATGGAGGTGCACCGCAACCGGGTGGTGGTGCCTGTCTGAAAATGACATCTACGGGAAATGCATGTTATGTGCAAAGAGACGTGTCGGAACAATTAGAAACTACTGGAGAACCTAAAAGTAATAGTAAGATTCTTTACGGATATCAAAATAGCAAGACATTTACAGGTCGGTCAACCGACACGCTTAGAGTCAGTGCTCTGGTGAAAACCGAGGAACTGGGAGACGGTGTCTTGCCCTATCTTGAAGTTTACTATGCAAACAGTGTGTACAGGAAGGCGTCATATGGGGCAAAAAGCAAACCATTCAATACGCAGGGGGAGTGGACAGAAATTGACTGTATGTTCAAAATCCCCGAAGTCATGCAAGATAGCGGAGCTTATAAGGCCAGAAGCTACTATATTCGACTGCATTTGCCGGGAGCGGGCACAGTGTACATGGACCATGTGAGAATCTGGACGGATGACTTTAATTACTACAATGATGACCAGAACGCCGCTTCCACACTTACAAAGCTTACTGCGGGAACGATTAACGCACTGTATGAACCGATTGATTCGGCCCATAAGGTAGGCGACACAGTGAAAATGGTAACCTGTCTGTACGAAACTGTGAACGGAGCCAAAAGACTTGTATCGGTTTCTCCGATTGCCACGACTACGAAAGTAGCAGAGACGCCCATTCAGCTGAAAACCACCACCGTAGTAACGGCGGAACAGGCGAAAGCGGGGGCATCGCTGGAAACCTTTTTCCTGAACACTGGCATAGGCCCGGTCGCGGGGTGTGAAAAAATATCTTACTAAAAAAGGAGACATCATATGAAAAAAGCATTGACAAAATTTTTCTCTCTTTTTCTGGTGCTCACTATGCTTATAGGGCTGGGAGTAACAGCGGCTGAGACCGAACACGTAAAAAACGGAAGCTTTGAAGAGGTGAAGGATGACGGGAGCCCTTCGGGCTGGACGTTTTCCGGCGGTAAATTCGGCACCGACTTTTTTCTGGATGAAGATGCAAAAGAGGGAAGTAAAGCACTTAAGATAAAAACCGAAGCGGACTCTGTGTTTGCCTCACAGTCCATCGGAACGCTTGTAGAAGGAAAAAAATACAAGGTTTCCTTCTGGGTGAAGGTGATGGAGCAGTACGGAAACGGTGTTGCGATAAAGCTGGAGCTCAGGGATGATGACTCCATGCTCCAGAATGGACAGCTGCAGCAGGATTATCCGAGTATGGCAAAAAAACGCTGGTTGAATTATACGTTTGATTTTACTGCACCTCAGGGTATAAAAAAGGCAATTTTGCTCGTGCGGTTTTATGGCGGCGGCGAAGTGTTCTATGATGCTGTATCCTTAATTGGTGAAGGCAGCAGTGCGGTCGTAGAGGCTGAGCCGCAGAAGCCGGCGGAGAATACAGAAAAGAAAGAGGAAACGGTGACTGCTCCGGTACAGCAACCGGCGCAGGGAAAAGAAAACGTTAAAAACGGAAGCTTTGAAAGTCTGAAGGAAGATGGGTCGCCCAAAAATTGGACTTTCTCCGGTGGAGCTTTCGGAACGGATTTTCATATTTCAAAAGAAAATACAAAAGATGGGGAAAATGGACTTAAAATAAAAACCTCGGCATCCTCGGTTTTTGCTTCACAGGCAGCGTCGGTTGTTGGTGGAGTAAAATACACGCTTTCCTTCTGGACCAAGGTTTTGGAGCAGGGCGGAAAAGGTGCGGCACTGAAAGTGGAATTTTTGTCCACTGACGGGGGAACGAAAAATCTGGGGGCAGCTGTCGCAATTCAGAAAGAGTATACGGATATTAAAAAGAAGGAATGGGTGCAGGAGGCCTTTGAATTCACAGCACCCGAGGGAGCCTCAAGAGCAGTGATTCTCCTGCGGTTCTACGGCGGAGGAGAAGCGTATTACGATGCTGTATCTCTGATTGGCGGCGAAGCGGATGTCCCCGCAGATGCCAAGCCGGTCATTACAGAGGCAAAGCCTCCTGTAGACGGGCAGTCAAATCTGGTGAAAAACAGTAACCTTGAAACACTGCTTTCGGATGGCAGGGTTGAAAACTGGAGCGAAGTTTTCAATAATGATACTAAAATTGTAGGAACATCAACGGATGCATACAGCGGGAATAACAGTATCCGCATTCAGAATGACGACTCCAAGCAGCCCTGGGCCAGACAGACAATCACCGAAGGCATTGTGGAGGATGCGGAATATACCACAACGGCATGGGTGAAAACCTCCGGTGCGGAAACCATTAAATTCAAATGGGAATTCAGAAGAAGAAACGACAGAATCGGCGATGATTATTTCATCTCCGGCGAGCATACAGATGCACTGAAGACAACGCCCGGCGTATGGACGAAGGTAGTCGCAACAACACGTATTCCTGCGGAATGTAAGGTGGTTGACCTGTATGTACGGCTTTTTGGTGAGGGAGACGTACTTTGGGATGATGTTGAGTTCTACATGACGGAACAGCCGCCCATAATGTATTCTGACAGTGATGTGTATTATTATACGGAGTGGGTGCTCGGCAAAGCTTCTGTCGAAATCAATGACTATTACCCCATTGCGGCAGACAGCCGTGTGGAATTTGTGCTCCGGGACGGCGAAACCGTTTTGAATAGTGCAACCACTGCACTCACGGGGACAAAAGCAGAGTACGAATTCAAGCTTTCCTATCTTGCGGAAATCGGTAAGGAATATTTCATTGACGTTATATATAAGGACGCGGCCGGAGCCGTAATCGATAAAAAGACAGAGTCTGTTTACAGATATAACAGACCGACAAGGCTGAATGAGGATGGTCTCATCATTGAAAACGGGGAAGTGTTCACACCTGTTATAGGCTATCATGTTCCGTTTGAAGCACTTTCCAAAGTCGCCGCGGCAGGTATTAATACTGTACAGAGCTATGCCTCCAGAAATGCGGAAGGGCGTGTCGCAAACTCCACGGATATTCCGTACCTTTTAGAGTATCTGGATGAAGCGCATAAATACAACATTAAGGTTCTTGTAGTACTGTATCCGAATATGCTTCCTGCGGGACATCCCAATAATGCAGAGAAAACGAAGGCTTGCGTCGCAGCGGTAAAAGACCATCCGGCCACGCTCGGATATATGGTAATGGATGAGCCGTATAACCATGTCGGCACAAACGGGGCTACCTACGAAGACTTTGACAACTGGCTGCAGGCCTCTTATAAGGTGATTCGTGACATAGACCCGAATAATGTTGTATTCGCTTGCCTTACCGGCTACAGACAGGAGGTTGCGATAAAGTTTGTGGATATTATGGGCCGTGACCCGTATCCGCCTTCCAATCGCCAGATGAGCATCTATGTTTCCGATAACGTAGCTTCGGCGACAGATGTGGCAGCATGCAGAAAGCCTGTCTGGGTTATCAACTGTGCTACGACGATAGCAGGTGGGTATACCCCCAATAATAACGATGTACGTCACATGTCCTATCAGGCTCTTTTTGAAGGAGCAAACGCACTCGGCTGGTACAATGTTGCTGCCGGAAAAGAGGGAACTATCAATATTCCCAAGCCTATCTGGGACAGAGAGGGAATTTGGGAAGGCGTTGAATCCTTTGCCGCAAATGAACAGGAAGATGCTTTTAAGCACTTTATAACCGGAGAGTATCCGTTATTTGCCGGCTCACAGCAACCGGATGCTACATACTGGTACAGAGCCTTTGTGAAAAACGGAGAGCTGTATGTAATTGCGCTGAGCCGTTCGACGGGAGAAATTCAGGTTGAAATACCGCTTGTAAGCTATGACGGAAGCATTAAGATTGATGGCTTTAAAGCGACCCCTGATTCCTTCAGCGGTTTGGCAGAGCTGTCTGACACCGGCGCGCTTCGATTTACAATGGAACCGGAACAGGTGATTCGGTTTAAGGTTGTACCGACGTCCGCAGTAGATTTCAGTGCACTGACTACAGATGCATACCGCGACCTGGCAAATTATCCCTGGGCTGTAAATCAAATCAAACAGATAGCAGAAAAAGGTATTGCAAATCATAAGGGCTACAGAAGCTTTGTACCCGGCGAAAAAATCACCAGAGCTGATTTTGCGTATTTCTTAATCAGAACGCTGGGTCTCTCGTCTGATGCAACGGAAATTTTTGCAGATGTAGACCCGGATGCCTACTACGCAAAGGAAATGGCAATCGGCAAGGCTTTGGGAATTTTGAAGGGTGTCGGCGACGATAAGTATAATCCGTATGCTGAAATATCAAGACAGGATATGATGGTAATCTGCGCACGGGGTATGCGGTATGCCTCAAAGCTCGGAGAGGGTGGTACGCTTGATACGGTTTCGGCCTTCACCGATAAGGACCTGATTGCATCCTATGCAGTGGAAGACATAGCCGCAATGGTAAGAGAACAGATTGTAATCGGCAATGCCGACGGAACAATCAATCCTCTCGGAAATGCAACGCGTGCGGAAGCTGCTGTAATCATGTCAAGAATTTTAAACAAATAATTCTTTTGACGGTCGGGTAGCCCTGGGTGTGTCGAAAAAATGGGATAGAGAGACACACCCGGCCCGGCCGTTTTTTTCAGAAAGGATAATAACAATGAAAAAAATAGCAGCAATATTCATTTTTCTTTTTTTACTGCTGCCGATAGGACAGGGATTTATCTTTGCAGAAGAGACGGGGACATCATATATTGAGGCTGAGCACGTGAACAATTCCGGCTTTGAACGGTTAAGCGGCGGCGTGCCGAATAACTGGTCTTTTTCCGGAGATACCTTCGGCAACGGCTTCTCTATAGACAGTACCGATGCCTATGGTGGGTCTAATTCGCTGAAAATCAATACCACAGCTTCTTCGGTTTACGCCTCGCAAAGTGTTAAAACCCTTATAGGCGGCGAAACCTACAGAATGCGCTTTGGGGTTAAGGTTGTCCGGCAAAATGGAAAAGGGGCGGAAATCAAGCTTGAATTCAAAGCAAAAGATTCTCTTGGAAATATAACCTCAAGCGAGGTCAGAAAAACCTATACGGATATAACAAAAGGCTCCTGGCAGAATCTGCAGTTTGATTTTACAGCACCGGAAGGCATTACGCAGGCCTCTCTTCTCGTCAGATATTATGGAGGCGGAGAGGTGTTCTATGATGATGTTTCCATCATAGGCGCATCCGTGGGACCGGTATTTAAGGAGGCCGCAGACGGTGTGAGCAATATTGTTCCGAACAGCAACATGGAACAAGTGAAGAACAATATGCCGTATCACTGGTATGGGTCAAATGCATCCATGGTTTCTATGGCGACAGATAACCCACACAGCGGCACAAACAGTATTAAAATAAGTACAGAGAGCTCCTCGGCCGATCCCTCCGCAAGGGTGACAGTTGACGGAATGATTGAGAATGCTGAATATCAGACAACTGCATGGATAAAAACATCTTCTGCGGATGATGTTATAAAGTTCAAGTGGGAATTTCGGAGAAACACCGTGAGTGTGGGCGATTATTTTATAGTTGGCTATCATTCCGAAGAAATGAAAGCATTGCCCGGTGTCTGGCAAAAGGTGGTTATGCGGACGGTTGCGCCACCCGAAACCACATGTATGTATCTGCATGTGAGACTGATAGGCAGCGGCGAAGTATATTTTGACGATGTGGAAGTCTGTATGACGGAATTGCCTCCTAAAATGGATGTCGAAAGTGATGTTTTCCACTATTCTGATTGGGAAACGGGAACAGTGAAAGCTTCTTTGAATCCGTATTATGCTGTACCGGCAGGGGCAACGGTAGACTTTGTTTTAAAAGACGGAGATACAGTTTTAAGTCAGCAACCCGGCACGGCTGTTTCGGCAGATGCAGAGTTCAATTTTGATTTGGATTTGCTTTCGGTATTAGGCAAAGAGTATACAGTAGACGTAATCTATAAAGACGCAGAAGGAAATTTGTTAGATCAAAAGACCCATGCAGTTTATAAATATAATCGGCCGTCCATTCTGGATGAAGATGGAAATATTATAAAGAATAATAAAATATTCACCCCCGTCATAGGATATCATGTGCCGGTGAGCTTATTGCCGGAAGTTTCACGTGCGGGTGTAAATACAGTGCAGAGTGATAATGCCGGCGGCGCAACCTCAACCAATATTCCCGTGCTTCTTGACTATCTGGATGCCGCATATGAAAATAATATAATGGTCATGGTGGTGCTGTATCCCGGCATGGTGCCGGCGGGACATCCTGATAATATACAGAAAACAAAGGATTGTGTTGCAGCCGTTAAAGACCACCCCGCGCTTCTTGGATATATGGTTATGGATGAGCCGTATAACCATTTAGGCGTAAACGGAACAACGATAAATGAAATTGAAGAATGGCTGAAGGTTTCCTACAAGATTATCCGCGATATTGACCCTGTGCACGTGGTTTACGCAACGCACACGGAGTACAGGCAGGAACGTTCCGTCAATTATGTGGATGTTTTGGGACGTGACCCTTATCCCACTGGAAACAATTTGGAGTATGTTCATACCTATGTGGCTGACAAAACAAAATCCGCATGCCTGGCGGCCGGAGGGAAAAAGCCGGTTTGGGTTATAAACGCTGCCACATCCGTCGCGGGTGGATACACCCCCAACGCAAACGAAGTCCGGCATATGGCATACCAGGCACTGTTTGCCGGTGCAAAGGGTCTTGGGTGGTATAATATAAAAGCAGGAACGGGCGTCAATATTCCGCTTCCGATATGGCAGAGAACGGGAATCTGGGAAGGCGTTGAATGCTTTGCGCAAAGGGAGCAGGAGGATGCGTTTAAACACTTTATAACCGGAGAATATCCACTCTTCAATAGCCAGCAGGGGGAGAATGATTCTGTCTGGTGGAGAAGCTTTAAGAAGGAGAATGAGTATTACTTCGTCATTTTAAACCGGGAAAACGAGGAGAATACAATCAGCATCCCCCTTATAAGCGATGATGGGGAAGAGGAAATAAATTCTTTCCGTGCCGAAGCGGCGGATATAACCGACTCCCCGGATATTTCCGGCTTCGGAACGCTCAGTGTTACACTTTCGCCCGGCCAGGTTGTAAGATATAAGGTAACACCGACTCCATATATCAGGTCGTCGTATGACATTACGTCCCCATCCGGGGGAGCAACATTGCTGGCCGCAAAGCGTTCTGATTTTGAGAATGCAGTGATAGGCACTGACTGGGTTATCTCTGATTCCTCGATTACAGGTGTAAATGCAGAAATTATTACAGGGGATGCACCGGCACCGGGTGGCAGTAACTGTCTTGAAATGACTTCCCAGGGGAATGCATTCTACGTGCATAGAATCATGCAGGAAAACCAGAATACGGCAAAAGATGCTCCTGTAAGCGGAAAGATTTTGGATGCATTCTCAAACAGTACACTTTTAACCGGTCGGGCAACCGATACCCTCAGAGTCAGTGCCCTGGTGAAAACAGAGGACTTGGAAGAAGGTGTTCTGCCGTATATTGAGGTGTCCTTCTCAGCTGCAAGCGCATTGTATAACACGTATGACTTTCAAAGTAAACCAATTGATACGAATGGTGAATGGAAAGAAATTGACTGTGTTTATAAGGTTCCTGATTATGTAGCAGGCAGACCCAGAAACTATCAGATCCGACTGCATTTGCCGGGAGAGGGAACAGTGTACTGGGACCATGTAAGAATCTGGACAGATGATTTTAATTATTATGGACCGCAGAATGCCGCGTCAACCCTAACGGAACTTACTGCGGGAACAGTTTATGCTTCCTATGAGCCGATTGATTCTGCCCACGCTGTAGGTGACACAGTGCAAATGCTGACCTGTTTATATGAAACAATTGGAAATACGAAAGAACTCGTATCCGTGTCGGTTGATTCCACAACGAAAACAGCGGGAGAAGCAATACAGCTTGTAACAATGATAGAGGTGCCTGAAAGCAGTGTCAGAAAAGGGACTTCCATTGAAACCTTTTTGCTGGATTCTGTAACAGGAATGAAGCCGATGGCAAGAAAAGAAATATTAAAAAAGAGCAATTAAATATTTTTTAAATTGCATTCTTAATAGAATAAAAATACCATTCTGGGAAAAACTTTTCCTATAATGGTATTTTTTTTTGAAAAGAGGATGCAAAATGAAAATTAAAAAAATCTCAGCACTTGAAATTCTGGATTCCCGCGGGAATCCCACAGTTTCAGCGCATGTTACTACGGAAAGCGGACATCACGGCTATGGGATGGTCCCATCGGGCGCATCAACCGGAAGCTATGAAGCGGTAGAACTGCGGGATGGTGGAGAACGATTTGGCGGAAACGGCGTCCGGCTTGCGGTAGAAAAGATTGAAAAACAAATTTCCGGTGCGCTTTGTGGTATAGACGTGCGTAAACAGGATGAAATAGACAGGAAAATGCTTTCTTTGGATGGGACAACGAATAAGGAAAAGCTTGGAGCAAATGCAATGCTCGCTGTTTCTATTGCCTGTGTTCGTGCAGCTTCCAAAAGTCTGGGTGTGGAGCCTTTTCAATATCTTGGCGGATTCACTGCTGATTTATTACCGCTTCCCATGATGAATATAATAAACGGCGGTGCTCATGCGGCGAACAATCTGGACATTCAGGAGTTTATGATTGTTCCGGTGGGCGCAGAGAGCTTTTCGGAGGGGCTTCGGATGTGTGCGGAAATATACCAGACCCTCCGAAAACAATTAAAAAAGCATCATCTTTCTGTTTCTGTCGGAGATGAGGGGGGCTTTGCACCGGACCTTGGCAGTCACGAAGCGGCTATTGAGCACATCCTGGATGCGGTCGAAAAGAGCGGATACAGATGCGGAGAAGACATTAAGCTTGCACTGGATGCCGCAAGCAGTGAATGGTTCGACGGTGAGGTGTACTATATGCCAAAATCGAAAAAAACATTTTCCAGTGAAGAATTGATAACGTACTGGGAAGATTTGGCGGCGGCATATCCCATTATATCCATCGAAGACCCGGCGGCAGAAAATGATTGGGAAACATGGACGCGTATTTTGAAGCGTACAAAAATGCAAGTTGTCGGTGACGATTTATTTGTAACGCAAACCGGACGTCTTTCTGAAGGAATTGAAAAGAAGGCGGCAAATGCAATCCTGATAAAGCCCAATCAGGTGGGGACTGTGACCGAAACAATAGAAGCAGTAAAGCTTGCAAAATCCGTGGGCTTCGGCACAATTGTGTCCCATCGTTCCGGCGATACAGAGGATTCCTTTATTGCGGATCTTGCCGTAGGACTTGGCGCAGGACAAATCAAAACCGGTGCGCCCTGCAGAAGCGAAAGAACGGCAAAATATAATCGGCTGCTGTATATAGAAAAAATGCTTAGATTCGGAATCTGAGCACCTTTTGAATACGTTTGTTTCCACAAGGAATTCTGTGAAAATTTAAAAGTAATGAAACCGCTGAATAAAATAATATAAAAAGCACAACGGATTTCAGTATGCTAAGCACACGGAAATCCGTTGTGGGTGAACTTGGTTGCGGGGGCCGGATTTGAACCAACGACCTCCGGGTTATGAGCCCGACGAGCTACCAGACTGCTCTACCCCGCGATATATATGTTCTTTGCCGAACAATATATAGTATACTACTTTTTTTTTGTTTTGTCAACCTTTTTTTAAAAAATTTTTTTATCAAAACGACAGTGAGGCTATTTTCCCACAATTTCAAGCAATTCATTTTGAATTTTTCCGTTGGATGCCACTATATCATCGGGTTTTTCAAAAGAAATGGCACCGCCTTTATAATTTGTGATAATGCCGCCGGCTTCTTTTAAAATCGCTGCGCCGCCGGCATAATCCCAGGGCTTGAGATTCCGCTCAAAAAAACCGTCAGTTCGTCCTGCTGCAAGATTACAGAGTTCAATTGCTGCAGCACCAAACCGTCGTAAGTCTTCACAACGGCCGTAAATTTCATATGCCGTTTCAAACGTTTCCCGGCCCAATTCCTTGTTATATGGTGCCGTACCAAGAGAAATGAGACTTTCATGAAGTGTCGGGGCATCGGATACGGAGATTCTGACACCATTAAGATACGAGCCTTGGCCCGCTTCGGCATAAAATAGTTCTTCTGCAAAAGGGTTGTAGACCACTCCGAGTATTGGAACACGGTTTTTCACAAGCCCCAGAGAAACAGCACTTTGATTCAGGCCGCGAACCAGATTGCACGTACCGTCAATGGGGTCAAGGATCCAGACAAGGCCGTCGAAATCAATAACTTCCCGATCGCCCTCTTCGCCCATAAACTGGATTTCAGGATAGAGCCTTCGCAGGTTTTCTTTTAGAAAATTCTGCACGGCATAATCAACCTGTGTTACATAGTTTCCGTACCCTTTCACCTCGACAGATGCTTTTTTTCGCGCATCGAAAATAATATTCTTAGTTTCCTGTATAAGATTGGCTACTTTCATTAGCATATATAATCCCCCATTTCGCACATAGTATGGTTTTATAAAAAATCGAAGCAAAGCGAACTTTGCTTCGATGTGGTCGGGATGACAGGATTTGAACCTGCGGCCCTCTGGTCCCAAACCAGATGCGCTACCAAACTGCGCTACATCCCGCTATTTTTCTTTACTTGATCTATTATAGTAAATTTTTCAGAAAAAGTCAAGCTTTTTTCAAAAAAATAGAAACATATGTGTTTGAATTGGCATATTCTGTATACGACACATAATATATAAAAAAGGAGGCAGACGGTATGGATGAGTTAAAAAACATGTTAAAGGATGTAGACAAGAAAACTCTTGAAAAGGGTATGGCACAAGCGACGGCTTTTGCAAAAACAGCCGAGGGTAAGGCTATGATTGACAAACTGAAGAACAATATGCCGGCAGATAGGAATGCTTTAATGAAAATGCTGTCGGAGAATCCGGATATTATTAAAACAATGGAGTCGTTTTTTAAAAACTGATACAGAAAGAGGGGGAGAGAGCAGATGGCGAATGCACCGGAAGACATGCTTAAAAACATTCTGGGAAATCCTGCGGCGATGGAACAGATTATGGGGCTCATGCAGTCGTTTAAATCGGGTGAAACGACAGAAAATGAGCCGGAGGCAAAAAAACCATCGCCGCCCGCGCTCCCCTTTGGGCTGGACAACCCGGAAACGCTGATGAAGCTGGGAAGTGCCTTCGGTAAAATTGCAAATGATGATGACCCCCGTATCAATCTTCTTATGGCTATCCGACCCTATTTAAACGAGAAACGCCTGAAAAGTGCGGACCAGGCCATGCAGATTTTGAAGCTCAGTAAAATGTCCTCATTATTTGAAGAATTGAAAATTTTGTAGAAGGAGGCGGAGCGTTTGTATAAACAATATTGGAATGACTATGAAAAAAGAGCGGAGCAAATTCGTAAAGCCGCCCGCGCCGTGGAAAGCGGAGCTGCCCCTTCATCACCACCTTCTCCTCGGCAGGGGACTTTGGTAAAGGAAGAAAAGAAGGCGTATTCGCCGCAGAGACAGGTCGGTCTTTCCACTTTCCTTGAGCGGTTTACAGAGGACGATGTTCTTCTGCTGGCTCTTCTTTTCCTGCTTATAACCTGCGAAGAAAAGGATACAACTATGATAATTATTCTTGGATATCTTCTTCTTTCAGGCTTCTGATTTTGCCAAAATAATCCTTTACAAATATAGACTTATGTGATATACTGAATGTATTACAAAAGAAAAAGGTGAACAAAATGAAAAAATGGGTTGCGGGAGGTCTGGTGTTTCTTCTTTTGGTGTTAGCCGTTCCTGCTTTTGGGGCTGCTGTAACAATTTATGCACCGGACGGGCGTACCGCGATAGTGCCGGAAGAGGAAGTTTCTGCGTATCTGGCGGCAGGCTGGTATGCAACATTTGAAGAAACAATAAAAACAATTTACGCTCCGGATGGACGGTTTGCGTCGGTATTCCTGGCGGACGTGCAGGGCTACATGGATGCAGGGTGGTACGGGTCGTATGAAGAAACGATACAAACAATATATGCTCCTGACGGCCGGACAGCTACTGTTTTTCTGGCAGAGGTGCCGGAATATCTTGCGGCGGGATGGTATGGCAGTTACGAAGAAACGATAAAAATGCTGTATGCACCAGACGGTCGTCAGATATCCGTATATCTGACTGAAGTGAATTCCTATCTGGCCGTTGGCTGGTTTGAAAACCGCGATGATACCATACAAACGTTGTATGCTCCCGGCGACAGAACTGTAACGGTTTACAAAAGTCAGGTTCCTTCCTTTGTGGCTGCAGGCTGGAGTGAAACACCTGCACTTGGTCCTGCAGTGGCACTGACATTCGATGACGGTCCCAGCGGGATACATACTTATTCAATTCTGGACACGCTGTCCGCCTATGGAGCGAAAGCGACGTTTTTTACGTTAGGAAGTCAGGTGAATGCCTATCCGGGTGTGGTACGGCGTGCTAAGGAGCTGGGTTGTGAAATTGGAAGCCATACATATTCTCATCCGAATCTGAACACCTGCTCCACTTCTAAAATTCAAACTGAAATTCAATCTGCTGCACAGGCAATCCGGAATGCAACCGGTGCAGGACCGACTGTGTTTCGTCCGCCGTACGGGAACCACAATGCTACAGTGCGCTCGTCCGTCGGCGTACCGCTGATTCTCTGGAACGTTGACACGCTGGACTGGAAAAGCAGAAATGCACAGTCGGTTGCCGCGCATGTTTTATCCCATGCCTCTGACGGTGATATCATTCTGATGCACGATATTTATGGTTCTACAGCAGAAGCGGTGAAAATTATCGTTCCGGCTCTCGTTCAGCGTGGCTTTCGTCTGGTTACAGTCAGCGAGCTTGCAACAGAAAAGGGATATGCCATGAACGCCGGAAAGGTGTACTACGGTTTTTAATGAATTACAGCCCTGAGACAGAGTTTTTCAGGGTTTTTTTGTAGTATGAACATCGAAAAAATACGCTTGTGTACAGCGTGGCTTGAAAAAAATAAAAGAGTTTTCTAAAACAATTGAATTTTCTGCTTTTGTATGGTATACTGGAAAAAATAAAAAAACGGAGGAAAAAGAATGTTTTGTAAAAATTGCGGAAATCAAATTCCGGACGAAGCAAAATTCTGTAAGCATTGTGGGGGAAGCCTGCAGGGGGTGAGTGCACCTTCTGTCAATACTTGTTCAGCTTGTGGTGCACAGAATACGGAAGGAGCACAGTTTTGTCGTGCGTGCGGCAAACAGATGGGAGGTAGTGCGCCTGTACAACCGTCTGCTCCTATGGGACAGCCCGTGCCCCCGAAAAAGAAGAACACAGGCCTGATTGTGGGTATAATCGCAGCTGCAGTGATATTGCTGGTCGCTGTGGCCTTGGGCGTGGTATACGCATTCGGGTTTTTAGACGGAGAAAAAGAAGAGAGTGGAAAAAAACCTTTGCCGACTGCTTCGCCTCAAATCACAGTCGCTCCCACGGCAACACCGTCTGTTGATGTGGCAAAGAACATTGACGCATATCTGGCAGGAAAGGGCCAGTCGTATAATGTGAGTGTTGCGGTGTACGATAATACAACAAAAAAGATGTACTGCAGTTCCACCAGTGAACTGTCCTATCCGGCATGGGGATTCTATTTGCCCATTTATTTAGCGGCAGACGATGCAGGCGTCGACGCTATCACCCAGGAGGGGGTAATGAGTAGTGATATCGGCGTCTGTAACCAGGCTGGAAATGCTGTCATCACAGCCTTTGGCGGTCCGCACGGTGTAACACAGTATCTGGCCCGGAATTATAACGCCAGTGTTACTTCCTATGGCAGACGATTTGCGGATGTTAACTCCACAGGTGAAAATTATACAAATGCAAAAGAAGCGGCACAGTTTCTGGCAGTATTAAATGGCCGCGGTGAATGTACAAAGCTTTCCTATAATCCCTCTTCGTTTGGAATTACCGCACCGTATGGAACGGGGTTTTACTGCCAGGTCGGGTCGGAAAACAAAGCGAAGTTGAATAACCTGAATCTGTTCGCTGTTGTAAAGGGACAGAAGTCAGATTACTGCATTGCTGTCTTGTCACAGAACGGTGCAGGCAAACAGGTGATGAATGAGCTTCTGCAATTGATTCATAATGATATGGAAAGGGCATAAGATGAAAAAGTTTTTGCTGTTTACAGGGGGACTTGCTGTCCTGGTACTTATTTTTTCTCTGGTTGTATTTTTTAATGAAAGAGAGGAGAAACCGAGAAAAACGACTGAGAACATAGTCGCAGTTTCGCCTGTACCGACCGAGCTTGTGCCTGAACATACTGAAATGCCGGAAGAAACTCCCTCAGAAGCAGAAAGGGAAATCAAAGCATTGATGGATGATGCCTTTTCCGGTGTGAGCGGCACCTGTCACTGGGGGGTGTACACCTTCGGTGATGTCATGTACTGCCGTAATGATACCGCATCCGTGCCATCGGCAAGTGTTATTAAACTGTTTATTATGGAGTATGTTTTCGATCGCATGAATGTCGGCGAACTCGAATACGATAGCACGATTGCCGGCACACGTGTAAAAACGCTTCTGGAAAACATGATCACCGTCAGTGACAACAGTGCCACGAATGCCTTCATTGACTATTTCGGAATGGATACACTGAACGCCTATTTTGCGGCAGAGGGATATGCCGACACACGGTTGGAACGGCGGATGCTTGATTATGATGCTATGGCGGCAGGAAAAGAAAATTATACCTCTGTGTGGGATGTTACGCAGTTTTTGAAAAAAGTATATAATAACCAATCCGAGTGGACGTGCGCGGATATGCTGGGAATTTTAAAGCGTCAGCAGGTGAAAACCAAGATCCCGCGAAAGCTTCCGGGGGGCGTTACTGTAGCCCACAAAACCGGAGAGCTTAGCACTGTGGAGAATGATGTCGGAATCATCTTTACGGAGAAAATGGATTTTGCTGTGGTTTTCTTATGCAGTGATTTATCCTCCACAAATGGTGCACGCGAAGCCATCAGTTCCGCTTCCCGCGAATTATACGATTATCTTACAAAATAATACAGAAGATTTCATAAAGAACCGTCTCCACGCTTCGGAGGCGGTTTTTTTTGAAAAAACTATTGCTTTTTTCTTCCAGAAGTTGTAAAATATTTGTTGCGGATTACAATTTAATAAAGAACAGGAGTGATGAAAATGTGCGGTATAGTTGGATATACCGGCTATCGTCAGTGTACCCCGATTTTGCTTGAGGGACTGAAAAGTCTTGAGTATCGCGGGTACGATTCTTCAGGAATTGCGGTGCTGGAGAACGACAGTTTGCATGTGGAAAAGGCGGAAGGACGCCTTGCGGTCTTAGCGGATAGGCTGCAGGAAGGCGTACTTTTGCCTGGGAAAACAGGGATTGGGCATACCCGCTGGGCTACGCACGGAAAGCCTTCGGATGAAAATGCCCATCCGCATGTCAGCGAAAACGGGAAAATTGCGGTTGTACATAATGGCATCATTGAAAACTACAGGAAGCTGAAGGAAGAGCTTATAGGAAAAGGGTATCATTTCGTTTCGGATACGGATACGGAAATTTTCGCCCATCTTCTTGACTATTATTTCCGTGGGAACATTCTGGAAGCCATTTATAAAATGATGCGGAAAGTGAATGGGGCCTACGCTCTCGGAATTTTATGTGACGAGATGCCGGGGACGGTTATCGCCGTCAAAAAGGACAGCCCGCTTGTGGTAGGACTTGGAAAGGATGAAAATTTTATTGCCTCTGACGTCCCGGCGATTCTGAAACACACACGGACGGTTTTCTATCCGGAGGACGGCGAGATTGTAATACTTCGACCGGACAGTGTTGAAGTGTACGGAAAGGACGGAGAACGCATCGAAAAAGAAGTGGAGGCAGTGGCCTGGGATGCGTCTGCGGCAGAAAAGGGTGGATATCCGCATTTTATGATGAAAGAAATGATGGAGCAGCCACGCGCAATGGCAGATACTATTTTACCGCGTCTTGCAGGCAGTGTTGCGCAACCGGAGATTTCCGGCCTTTCTGAAGCTTTTTTACGAAATGTGGATAAAATCTATATTGTGGCCTGCGGTTCTGCGTATCATGTGGGCGTTGCGGCTAAATATATTTTAGAAGAAATGACCGGCAAAAACGTAGAGCCTGATCTGGCCTCTGAATTCCGGTATCGTGTGCCCATTCTTACAGAGCATAGTCTGGTTATTATCATCAGTCAGTCCGGCGAGACGGCAGATAGTATTGCGGCTATGCGGGAAGCGAAACGCCGTGGTGCACATGTTCTTTCTATTGTAAATGTACTGGGCAGTACTATCGCCAAGGAATCGGACGATGTGCTGTACACATGGGCCGGCCCGGAAATTGCCGTGGCCACAACAAAGGCTTATTCTGCCCAGCTTTGTGCGGTGTATGTGTTAGCCTTGTATATAGCGGAAATTCTGGGAACAATAAACCTTGAGGAAGCAGAACGTTTTGCTGCCGCTTTGCGCGCTTTGCCGGAAAAAGCAGAGGAACTGCTTTCAGAACATTCAAAAATTCAGTACGCAGCTTCCAGGTTGTCCTCCAGCCATAACATCTTTTTTATCGGCCGTAATCTTGAATTTGCGGCAGCAATGGAGGGGTCGCTAAAGTTAAAGGAGATTTCCTATATTCATTCTGAAGCCTATGCTGCCGGAGAATTGAAGCATGGCACAATTTCTCTGATTGAGGAAGGTACACCTGTTGTGGCACTGATGACAAGTGGTGCTTTAACGGATAAAATGCGCAGTAATATACGGGAGGTAAAGGCGAGGGGCGCATTTGTTCTTGCGCTTGCAGATGTAGATGTGGAGATTGGAGAGGAGGCAGATGTCGTCCTTCGGATTCCGAAAACACACCATCTTCTTCGTACCTCTCTTGCAGTTCTCCCGCTCCAGCTTCTGGCCTATTATGTAGCCCTTGTGCGGGGATGCGATATAGATAAGCCGAGAAATTTAGCGAAATCTGTCACTGTTGAGTAAGAAAGCATTGACTTTTTCCGGCTGATTTGATATACTAATTTCTAATTTGAATATGGAGAGAAAAAATGCGAATTAACAAATTTATAGCTGCCGCCGGTGTTTGTTCCCGCAGAAAGGCTGACGAACTTATTGCACAGGGACGTGTTTTTGTCAATGGTGCACGGGTTACGGAGCCGGGCCTGGACATAGCGGAAAATGATACTGTCGCGGTAGACGGGGAGAAGATTGGCGCAGCAGAGAAAAAACAGTATATCGTTTTGCATAAGCCGGATGGCTTTGTCACTACTATGGATGACCCGTTCGGACGGCCAACAGTGATGGATCTTGTAACGGATGTTCCGGCCCGTGTTTTCCCGGTGGGACGGCTGGATTACCATACGGAGGGACTTTTGATTCTCACGAATGACGGGGATTTTGCCAATCATCTGATGCATCCGAGAAACGCTATTTATAAAACATACATTGCACATGTGCCGGGTTTTCCCACGCTGGGAAAGCTTGCGGCACTTCGGCGGGGCATTCAGCTTGAGGATGGGAAAACTGCACCTTGCAAGGTGACTGTAATCCGACAGTATCCCGACGGGGTGGATATCTCCATTTCAATCCGCGAGGGGAAGAACCGCCAGGTGCGGCGTATGATTGAAGCAATCGGACATAAGGTGACGCGGCTTGTCCGTGTTTCTGTAGGGAATGTACAGCTGGGACATTTGCCGAAGGGGAAATGGCGGCATATGACACCACGAGAAATTGAAGAAATCGTAAAGGGACGGTAAAGGTGGATTTATTAGTAATACTTCTTGCAAAAGTAATAGGATTTTTAAGCGGACTATTTGGTGGAGGAACGAATCTGCCGGGCCAGGTTGCGCTGAAATTACGGCCCAATATTCTGAAACGTCTTGTCCGGGGGTATCGTGTAATCCTGGTCACCGGCACAAACGGAAAAACTACTACCACGTCTATTTTGCAGAATATTCTGCGGCAAACGGGGAAGAGAGCAGTGAACAGTACCAGCGGTGCCAACATGAAGGGCGGCGTGGTATCTTGTTTAATCCGCAATTTTCCTTTGTTTGGGAAGGTAGATGGCGATTATGCGGTGCTGGAAGTAGATGAAGCCTATATGCGCCATATTACAGCGGAAATCAGCCCCGAGGTCATTGCGGTAACCAACATTTTCCGGGATCAGCTGGACCGCTACGGGGAGACAGAAAAAACCCTTGCGCTTATTGAGGAAGCGTGTAAAAACGCACCCGACGCCATGCTCGTACTGAATGCAGATGAAGCACTTTTAGGCGATTTTGTGCCGGAAGGAAGGCATTTTTACTATGGATTTTCCGTACCGCTTCGGAAAGATGCAGAAAAGACGGAAGAGATATATTGTAAAAAATGCCGTGCTCCGCTGGAATTGTCTTATGTGACCTTCAATCATCTGGGGAATTATTCCTGTCCCGTTTGTGGCTTTCATCGCCCAAGGCTGGACCTGGCTGTTGACCACATAAACTCTGTATCGGCAGACAGCTCGGATATCACAATGTGTGGGGTTTCTGTTGCGATACCTCAAGCCGGTGCCTATAATATTTATAATGCACTTTGCGCCGCTGCCTGCGCCCGTGTGCTTGGTGTCTCCGATTCGGAGATTTGTGCCGGAATTGCCGGGCAGAAAAGTAAGTTCGGCAGACAGGAGACCGTGCAGGTAGAAAAGGCAAGTGTGCGCATTATTCTGATAAAAAATCCAGCCGGTGCGGCAGAGGCCATTGCCTCCGTTCTGCCGGACAAAAACAACGTATCCCTTGGTGTTCTTCTTAACGATAACGTGGGAGATGGGACGGATGTTTCCTGGATTTATGATGTGGATTTCGAGTGTCTGAATCAAATGGAATGCAAAAGATTTTTCGTTGGAGGAACCCGTGCCTGGGATATGGCTGTTCGTCTGAAAACGGCGGGGTTTGAGCACTTGTCCGTTTGCGAAAGTTATGAAGAGTTGCTATCTGCGCTGCAGGAAACCGAAGGCAGGGTGTATCTGTTTGTGACATACTCGGCCATGACAGGCTTCCGTAAGTTTCTTCATCGTAAGAAATATATCCGGAAGTTATGGTTTTAGGATAAAAAACAGAATAAAAGAACAGAATAACACCGAGGTGATTATTATATGCTCGGTGTTATTTTTTCGGCTATTGCCGGAGCCGCTATGAGCTTGCAGGGGGTTATTAACACACGTCTTGGTGAAAAAGCAGGACTTTTTGAGGCCAACACTTTTGTGCAGGGGACGGCGTTTATTCTCTCGCTTATTACGATGCTGATTTTTGGATCAGGAAGCTTCAAAGCAGTGTTTGAGGCGGATAAAATTTATCTGACCGGAGGAATACTTGGTCTTGTGATTACGGTGACGGTTATGCTTTCCATCCGGGATCTGAGCCCTACGGTGGCCGTTTCCGTCATTCTGATTGTGCAGCTCCTGGTAGCGGCAATGATAGACGCATTTGGCCTGTTCGGAAGTGAAAAAGTTGTTTTTACCTGGGGTAAATATGCTGGGCTTGGTGCTATGCTGGGCGGTGTACTTCTTTTTAAGTTTTTTTAGAAAAACGAGTTACCAGGCTTTGGAAAGCAAAACATCGGTATAATAGGTGGTCAGAATTTCCGCATAACCACTGCCGCTTTCGGCCATAGCGTTGGCACCGTACTGGCTCAGGCCAACGCCGTGCCCGCTACCCTTTACATGAAAAACGAAATCTGTTTCCGTTACTTCAATTTCAAAATTCGCAGAGTTTAAGTGAAAATATGTACGGATGTCCGCACCGCGAAAGAGAAAACCACCTATATTCACGGTGAGAACGGCACCGCCTTCGCTTCGGGTGTAGTCGGCGACAGTGGCTTCTGTCACCCCCAAGGTTTCACAAATTTCCTTTTTTGACACAGTTACACTTGTGGAGAATTTAGGAGATTCTACATCGCCGGCACTTTCCACACTTTTCAGATAGGGAAGATCACCGCCCCAGACGTCGGCAGAATTTTCCGTCCGTCCACTGCCTGTGGAATGAAACACTGCTACAATCGGTTCGTTATTATAAGTGACAATTTCACCTTTCGTACTTTTTACTGCGGTCGCTATTTTATCATAATAGACTTCATACCAGCTTTCGCCCATTTTAGTGTGAAGTGCGTCATCGGAAAGCCAGGCCTTGCAGTGGCTGCTGTCGGTACATACGTCGGCCTCGGGGTGGTCGTCGTCTTGCTCGTCCGATGTTATGCGATTATAAATATAGGTCCGCGCGGCCACGGCTTGCGCTTTGAGTGCTTCGAGATGAAAAGAAGCAGGCATTTCTGCCGCCACAACACCGACTAAATAGGGTTCCACGCGTTCCTCTGTCACCTGACCGGTATCAGCGTGAAGTACTCTGGCTACGGGACCGCCCGACTCTGTTTTTTCAGTTTTTTGTTTAGGAAAACAAAGCACCAGAAAAGTAGGAAGAAGAATAATGATGCAAAATAATGTTATTAAAAAAAGTAAAATCTTTTTCAAAAGCTCGTCCTCCGATTCGTTTATTAAAACGTATGCGGAGAACGAGCTTTCTATACCAAATTCTTTATTATATTCAGGCAGCTAAGTCCGGAGGCAGAGGTCTATCCGGAATTGTAACATCCGGCGTGGGCTTCGGCAGATTGTTTTCTTCTGTCACACCCAAAGGCTCGTCTGCTGTTCCTCCGTCCGGAGCCTGCATGGTGGTGTGCAGGTCACAGGAATCAGAGGTGATGTAGCCATCAATTTCCGATGAAGAAGTACCAAGTGCCCCGACTTTCTTGGTGTCAGGACAGACAGCCGTTGCCAGCTTGTTCGTCTCCTTACAGATCGTGTAGGATTTATGTACCGTACAGCTTCCTAAAGGAATCCGGTCTGCGTCCAGATAGGAGTATGTAACCTTACTGCCGCGAATGTCATTCAGGCAGGCCGCAGTGGCAATTTTTCCGCTTACAGAGCAGATTGCCGTGGATTTGATATTGCTGGGCATATAGAAGTTTTTCGCTTCTTTGTCCTTGTGAATATCGTTCATAATCGTGCGCCAGATAGGAATGGATGGATTGTAGCCAATAGAGCCAAGGGACTTCGGCTGATCATATCCGAACCACACCGCCGTGACATAATAGGGCGTGTACCCCACAAACCAACGGTCGTTGTCATTTGATGTGGTTCCGGTTTTTCCGGCTGCGGGAATATTAGGGTTACTAAGCTGCGCGGCCGTACCGGTTCCGTGGCGGATGACCCCACGGAGCATTTGTGTCATATGATACGCCGTTTGCTCACTCATCGCGATTGAGATGTCGTCACTGTTATTTTCCAGAATTGTTTCCCCTTTATGGTTTACAACCTTTGTATATGTGGTAGGTGCTACATACAGTCCTTTACCTGCGAAGGGAACATAGGCGGCACAAAGCTCTGCCACGGAAACGCCGTCAGTGAGTCCTCCCAGTGCAAGGGCAGGGTAGGCTTTGTCGGTATATACCTTTCCATCACGGGTTTCATTGTCAACAAGGCTTGTAATTCCTACATTTTTCGTCAGAAAATCATAGGAGGTATCCAGTGTGATTTTATCCAGCACTTTAACCGCTACTGTATTGAGAGAGCGAGCTACAGCATAACTGATTGGAACAGTGCCGGAATAACCGCCGCCGGAGTTTCGCGGAGACCAGTTGTTAATTGTAATCGGTCCGTCCACAATGGTAGACTCTGGCGTAATATACCCGTATTCAATTGCAGGAGCATACACGGCGATGGGCTTTATGGTAGATCCCGGCTGCCGTAGCGTTCCGGTGGCCCGGTTCAGGGTGCGGCTTGCTGTTTTTTCGCCCCGGCCACCTACAAGACCGACAATAAATCCTGTTTCTGCGTCCATGACTACCGCGGAACTTTCCGGTTGCACATCACCGGAGGTCTTAGGAAAGCTTTCTTCGCCGGTATAAATTTCCTCCAGCTTCTTCTGCACATTTATATCTACCGAAGAATAGATTTTCAAGCCGCCGGAATAGAGCATTTTTAAAGCCACCTGACGGGTATATCCTTTTTCGGTCTGCAGGTCTGCCAGCACGTCCTCAATTACAGCATCAACAAAATACGAATTACTGTAAATCATAGTATCAGAACTGTTTTGGGTAAAAACAAGCTTTTCTGCTACAGCGGCATCATGTTCCGCTTGCGAAATTTTTCCAAGCTCAAGCATTTTCGACAAAACGATTTCTTGCTTTTCTTTGTTCTTATCCGGGTTTACAATCGGGTCATAGAGGGAAGGATACTGCGTGATGCCGGCGATGGAAGCGCACTCTGCAAGCGTTAGTTCACTGACGTCTTTTCCAAAATAAACGTTTGCCGCCGCCTGCACACCGTTACAGCGTTGACTAAGGTAAATTGTGTTCAGATAAAGCTCCAGAATTTCATCTTTGGAGTAGTCTTTTTCAATTTTGATAGCCCGGTAGATTTCCTGCACTTTCCGCTCTATTGTAACTTCATCGTCGCCGGAGAGGTTTTTAACAAGCTGTTGGGTTATTGTGCTGGCACCATAGCTGTAGTTCCCTTTTTTTACCATACTGATTGCAGCACCAAAAATACGCTTTAGGTCATAGCCGTTATGGGAATAAAAACGCTCGTCCTCAATAGAAACGAAAGCATCCTTCATATACTGCGGAATCCGGTCGTATTCCGCCCAGATGCGGTTTTCGTCATCATACAGCCGCTCCAGCTCCTTGATTTCACCGGTTTCCGGATCGGTGTAATAGATTATGGAAGTGAAGTTCATGCTCAGGTTTTCCATGTCCAGTGGCTCGGTTTTCGCGATACAGCCGGCCAGAGCACCCGCACCGGCAGCCATTAAGGCAAGAATCAATATACCCAGCGCAAGGAAAAACCATTTAAAGAAAAGCTGTACAGGTTTCTTTTTAGTCGTTGTTTTTTCTGTTTTTTTCAAGGCAAACACCTCCTTGCATATATTCAGTATAAACAAAAAGTTTTAAAAAAATATTACAAAATAAATGTTTTTTGGAATAAAAAGCAGGCAAAAGAGGCAAACTGCAGACAGAAGGAGACGATTTGTATGCGTTTGAGAGCTACCATTTTATGTCTTTCCGTTGCGGCATTTTCGTTCTGCGGAGGGTTTTGGATTGGTACAGACCTTGGCAAAGAACCATCGGAGGTAACACTGGCCGCACCGCAGGAAAGCGATGTGCCATCTGTCCTGACCGCTGCCTCTCCGGCACCGACGCTTCCGCCGGAGACACCGTTATCGACTGCTCCCCCGGTGAAGAAGGAAGAATATCTTCTTACATTATCGGGAGAATCCATTTGTATTTATGCACTTATGGAGGATGGGAAAACAGAACTCGTACAGAAAACAGAGATAGACACGGGTCAGCTCCGGCAGGAGGATTATGAAAGTCTATGTCGTGGTCTTACGGTGGAAGGACTTGAAAAAGCAAAAAGTTTATGCGAAGATTTCGGAGGATAGTGCAGTAAGACTTGAATACATTATGCCATAGTGCAGTAAGACTCGAACACAATATGCCATAAACTTGCCAAATTTCAATCCTTTTGATTTGTCGGTTTTGCAGGGCTGATGCCCTGCAAAATCTCCGCATCAAAACTATTATAAATTTTTCTGTGTTTTTAAACTATATCGGGTTCAAGTCTCGCTGCACGAAACAAAAACAGCACAGTTCACTTTGCAAAACTGTGCTGTTTCTGCTTTGTTTTGTACTGTCCGCGGTGTACAGACGTTTGTTTTTGTGCACAACACAAGGACTTTTGCAAAAAAAGAAGAAAAAAACCGAAAAACATTAAAAAATGTGTTGCATTTTCCGAAAAAATATAGTATTATATATGGAAACATTATTTTATAGGAGTGTACATATGCAGTTATCGAAAAAATATTCTGCCATCAGTCCGTCGCCCACACTGACGATTGACGCAAAATTCAAAGCTATGAAAGCAGACGGGGTTGACGTAGTCGGTTTCGGTGCAGGAGAACCGGATTTTGACACGCCTGACCATATTAAAGCTGCTGCCATTCGTGCAATTGAGAACGGTGAAACAAAATATACACCGGCCTCCGGGACCCTGCAGCTCAAAAAAGCAATTTGTAAAAAGCTGCAGAAGGAGAACGGCCTTACATACGAACCTGGTCAGATTGTGATTTCCAACGGTGCAAAGCATTCTCTTACGAATGTTTTCGGTGCAATTCTGAATCCCGGCGATGAGGTGATTATTCCTGCACCGTACTGGGTCAGCTATCCGGAAATGGTAAAACTCAACGATGGTGTGCCTTGCGTTCTTGAAACAAAGGAAGAAAACGGGTTTAAGTTTACGGCAGATGAGTTGGATGCCGCTATTACGCCGAAGACACGTGCGTTGGTTTTGAACAGCCCGTCTAACCCAACAGGTATGGTTTACACACGTGAGGAACTTTCAGCAATTGCTGACATTGTTGTAAAGCGAGATATTTTTGTTGTTTCCGATGAGATTTACGAGCATCTTATCTATGAGGGAGAAAGGATATCTATTGCCTCCTTCAGTGATGAAATCAAAAAACGGACCATCATTGTAAACGGTCTTTCCAAAACCTTTGCCATGACGGGCTGGAGAATCGGATATACAGCTTCTGAACCGGAGATTGCAAAACTGATGTCCAGCGTACAGAGTCATGCAACGTCAAACCCCAATTCTATTGCGCAGGCGGCTTCGGTTGCGGCACTTGAGGGAGGGCTTGATTTTGTTTGCGAAATGAAAGCAGAATACAAACGCCGCCGTGATTTTATGGTTTCCCGCATTAACTCTATTCCCGGTCTTTCCTGCAAAAAGCCGGCGGGTGCATTTTATGTTATGATGAATATGAAGGAGTTGATTGGGAAAAAATGCGATGGAGAAGTAATAGACTCTGCTTCAAAATTTGCTGATCTGTTTTTGGATCGGGCTCTTGTAGCTGTTGTTCCCGGCGAAGGCTTTATGGCTGACGGCTATGTCCGCTGGTCCTATGCTACAAATATGGAAAATATAAAAAAGGGTCTTGACAGATTGGAAGCATTTGTGAAAACCCTTATTTGAGGTGATACAAATGAATGTTATTTCGCTCATTCGTGCTAAGAGTACGGTTGCCTATCTGGAAGAAAACTGTACTGTGCGCCAGGGACTTGAAAAACTTCGCGCACATGGATTTACGGCAATTCCTGTTATCAGGGAGGATGGAAGCTATGCCGGCAGCATTAGTGAAGGCGATTTCTTGTGGCATCTGCTAAAAACAGGCGGAGATATGTACAAGCAGGAATCTTACAAAATTTCTGCCATAATTCGTCCGGATTGGAATCCTCCTGCACATATCAATGTAACTTTAGACCAGTTGTTGGATAGAATTTTATCACAAAATTTTATACCTATGGTTGATGATCGTAACCTTTTTATCGGTATTATCACCAGACAGGATGTAATTCGTTATTTTGCAACCAAAAAGGCATAGTTTATTGTCGGAAGGAGACGCAAAAGCGATGAACAAACATGTTTTCGATAACGTTGACATTGATTTTTCATATCGTTATGCAGTAAACGGAGCCCATGCAAAAACAGTGCATGGGCATGACTTTTTTGAGTTTTTTCTTACGCTCAATGATGGTGTTTTACATCATATAAACGGAAGAGAACAGTTGTTGCATGACGATATGCTTGTTTTTATCCGTCCACAGGATGAACATTATTTTTCTCCTGTTGATGGGTTTGAACCGCGACACATCAATCTGGCTTTCCGAAAAGAGATTGTATATGCGTTGTTTTCGTATCTTGGAGATGCGGGAGAAGCCCTCCGTCGGCAACTGCTGGAACCTGATATGCCTCCGATTTGCGTTCTTACGGAGCGTGAACGCCGACGTGTGATTGAAACAATGAATAGCTTTAATGTTATTGATGCAAAGGATAAAGAGGAAATGCGGCTGGCTCTTCGTTTTTTTGTTGCGGATACATTTTCTATGTTTGCCAAGAAAATATCTTTGGAGTCTGAGAAAGAGGATAATGTACCGCACTGGCTTGAGGCACTCTGCGAAAAAATGTGTGCACATGAAAATTTTACCGAAGGAATCCCCAGAATGGTTGAGCTGAGCGGTAAAACAAGAGAGCATCTGGCGCGCAGTATGCAAAAATATAAAAATATCACAGTAAGCGCATTTATAAACAATCTTCGATTAGAGTATGTAGCGAATATGCTTGTGAATAGTGACCTGAACATAGTCGATCTATGCTTTGAAAGCGGGTTTACGAGCCTGGATTACTTTGGAAAACAATTTAAGAAGAAATATGGTATGGCACCGTCTAAATTCAGGGATATTATGAAAAAGGAAACAATTTAAATTAGAAAATTTGCTTTGAATGCACAATTCTTGTTATAGAATTGTGCATTTTTAAATATCACAATAAAATGAGTTTGGAATCATAAAAAACCGAGAACTTTTACTTTAACACTGTTAGAATAAAAATAATCGTACAAGAAGTGCGGAAAATAAGACAGAAAGAAGGAAGGGTATGCGCACAAAAAGAAGTATTGGATGGCTTTTAATTTTTGCAATGTTGTTGTCTTCGATAACGGTATTTGCGGCAGAAGGACAAGAGGCGATTCAAAATGGTTCCATGGAGACAATCGGAGCAGATGGATTTCCCTCTGCCTGGTCAATGGTTCGTGCAACAATAGGAGAAAATTTTGAAGTCACTAAAGATGCAAAAACAGGGAATGCTGCAATCCGCTTTTATGCAGATAAAGATTCTTTGCATGCTGTGCAGACGATTTCAAATCTTGTATCAGGAGAAAGCTATACTGTGACGGCGCAGCTGAAGCAGGCTAAAGGAACCGGTGCCGCGATAAAGATTGAATTCGCCAATGCCGCCGGAGAATCCATTTCCGATAAGGCAGTGTATCAGGCCTTTCGTGATGCAGGTGATGCGTGGACAAAGGTATCTGTACCTTTTACGATGCCTTCTGATGCGGTAAGTGCCGTACTTATGGTTCGTTTGGTCGGCGGTGGTGATGTAACCTGGGACGATGTCTCCATCGTTGGTAAGCTGGGCGGCGGCTCTGCGACAAGCAAGCCCGTTACTCCGGCGGCAACTCCGGCTCCGACGGCCACACCCGTGCCGACATCTACACCGGCTCCTGTAGAAACAGATAAGATTATGATTGCACCGACAGTTGAGCTTCGTGACGGAACGGCTTATTCGGTGGCAGAGCGCGAAAGAATAGATTTTCCTTTTAACGGCGTAACAGGTACTGCAGCGACAAAAGCTGTCGGCGAGCACGGTGATACAGAAATCATCATGAATGGCAGCTTTGAATATAAAACAGGTGCCGCTTTTTCAAATTGGGGCGTTGTTTCTGGCACGCTTGATGAGAAAGGGGCCTTTGTTGAAACAGCAGACGTAAAAGACGGCAAACAGGCACTTCGCTTCACATCCGATGCAAATGTACATATTGTTCAGGGAACAACGAAATGTACTGCCGGTGAATACGAACTTAGTGCGTGGTGTAAGAGAGTCTCCGAAACAGGTACGCCCGTAATATCACTTATGGTGTACTATAAGAATCCATCTGATGGATTTTCTCTTGAAGCTAAGTCACGTCCGACACTCACTTTTGCGGATGCCCCTGTAGGAGAATGGGTGTTCCGTACATTCAAATTCACCATGCCTGCTGAGGTGACGCAGGTTTCTATTTTGACCCGCCTGATGGGTGCCGGTGATGTTATCTTTGATAAGATTTCCTTAATCGGTCCGGCCAGGGAAGAGGTACTTGATCCCATGCCGGAATACATCCCACCGGCAGAGGGCGTTGAAAATCTCATCTATGATCCCGGCTTTGAAATGAATTCCTTTGAATACATAGCACAGGCCGAAGAACGACTGAATGTCTGGTTTTCACGTTCTAATACCTTTGGCGGCTTCTGGGGGATTTCCTCGGACGAAGCACACTCTGGCAATTCCAGTATGCGCCTGAAGTTCGAGGCTTCCACCTCCATGCCCTGGGTCGGACAGATTGTACCCGTAACGCCCGGACAGGAATACCAGTTCTCTGCATGGGTGAAGGTGGGAGAGGGTTCTCAGAGCTGGATGCGTCTGCAGGCGGATGCTTACTCCGGCGTGCAACAGACTTCAGAAACTTACATTAAAGACGGCCAGGCGAAAAATGACCCGTTTGTGATTGATAAATTTAATACGGAGTGGCAGCATGTAACCACTCGTTTCACACCGTATCCCGGTACAACGCACTATGCACTTTTGTTGCGCGCCGGTTCGGAATACCCGTATGAGATGTATATTGATGACGTGGAGTTCTTCCCGATCAGTACCGCAAACGAGGTTATGCATATGCTGGAAACCGACGAGGTGTTCTACTATTCCGACTGGACGGGCAACGGCCGCGCGAACGTTTCAACTTATGTTGACCGTAAGCCCGAGCTTGCCGGCGCACCCATGCGCTTCCGTCTTTTAGACGGGGAAAGCGTTCTGAAGGAAGAGGTGGTAACGCTTACGCCGGAAGGAACAGGGGAATTCTTCTATGATTTGGACCTTCTTGCAGAAAAGAAGAAGGAATATAAAGTTGAGGCAAGGCTTTTAAATTCTGACGGCACGCCGACGGAGAACTTCCTCGAACGTATCATTTATAAGTACGACCGTCCTACACTTCTGGACGAAAACATGAAGTTTATGACAAACGGCGGTAAGGTTATCAATTACGTACTGGCTCAGGGCTCGGTAGAAGAAGTTATGTACCGCGTTGGTGAGACGGGTGCAACGGTTGGTCGTGCTATTGGATCGGGGCGCACCACACTTCTTGAGAAGCTAGATATCGCCCAGGCAAACGGCATGATGGCAACAGTAACGCTTTTCAACCACGAGGACATTCGAGATCCTGCAGTCCGTGAAAAAGTGATTGAAACTATTAATATTGCGAAGGACCATCCGGCACTGTTCGGCTGGTACCTCTGGGAAGAGCCTTCTTTCAGCGGTGACAACATAGATTTGGATGAAAATATCCGTATTGGTACAAAACTGATAAGGGATATGGATCCTGATCATCCTATTGGTTCTGTTATATCGGAAGATGATTATTACGGACGCCTTGTAACCTATAATGACTGGATGGACCTTGACTGCTATCCGGCACAGGCTTACGACGGCAGAACGCAGTACATTGCTGATAATATGGCACACGCCATGGAGGTTTCAAATTGGCAGAAGAATATGTCAATCATGATTCAGGCCTTTGAATGGTTTGAATATAAACCTACCTGGGATGAAATGCGAAGCTTTATTTACCAGTGCTTCTTTGAAGGGTCTTCAGGCTTTAGTTTCCATACCTTTGGAAAGGAAGGCACTACGGCTGAGGATGGAACAGCTGTTTTGGTTGGGGATGAACACTGGAATGCTATGGTTGATTCCCAGTGGGAATACGACTTTATGTTTGACCACTTTGTAAACGAAAAGTATCCTTTATTTAATGAAGCAAGAACACCGGGCGTAAGATGGCGGCTTGCAGTTGTAGACGATGCGCTTTATGCAATTGTTCTGAATATGAATGACACCGAAACTAACCACATTGACATTAAACTGCAAAGCTATGATGGTAAGGTAACCGTAAACGGCTTTACGGCAGAGCTTCTGGCCGGTGGCGAAAAGACTACCTTGACTGGTGATGGTGATACCCTTTCTCTGGATGTTCCGGGCTTTGGCGCACTGCTTTATAAGATTACACCAAATACTCCCACGGATTTCTCGGGCGTCAAGGGTAGCCGTTTCCGTGACCTGTACAACCATGTCTGGGCAAGAGAAGCTATCATCAATTTGGATGAAGCCGGCATTGTAAACGATAAAAGTGCCATTGCCTTTGGTGCAAAGGATAACATTACCCGTGGTGACTATGCTATGTTCCTTGTCCGCACTCTGGGACTGGCGAGTGATTCTACCGAAAACTTTGCCGATGTAAAGCCTCATGCCGAGTATGCAAAGGAACTGGCAATCGGAAAAGCAACCGGTATTCTGCAAGGCGTAGGAGACAACAAGTTTAATCCTACGGCACAAATTACCCGTCAGGATATGATGACAATGACTTCACGTGCCATGCAGCTTTCAGGGACTGCCGACCTTGCCCGATTTTCCGACAGCGGAAGTATCGCAGACTATGCCGCCGCACATGTGGCCGCCATGGTTGCAGAGGGCCTCATTCAGGGAAATGCCGACGGCACCATTAACCCTCTCGGTAACACCACGAGAGCCGAAGCTGCTGTGATTATGTACCGAATTTTAGGAAGATAAAACAGAAAGGGGAAGAAAATGCTTAAAAAATTACTCGCGCTTTGTCTTGCGCTTCTTATGCTCAGCCTGCCCGCTTCAGCCATGCTGGTTGATATCGGGGGCGAGGCGTACGAAGAAGAAATTGCCCTCCTGTATGATCTGGGCATTGTTGAAGGGAAAGAGGCCGACCTCTTTATGCCGAACGACAACCTGACCCGTGCAGAGATGGCCACAATTGTTCTTCGTCTTCTTGGCACGACGGGCAATGTCCCGGCCGCCTTTACAGATGTTCCGGCAGAGCATTGGGCAAGTCTGATTATCGGCACAGCCGCGCAGATGCAGATTGTAAACGGTGTTTCCGAAACGGAATTTGCACCGGAGGAAGCAGTTACCTATCCACAGGCGGTGAAAATGCTCGTATGTGCTTTAGGGTACGACGTGCAGGCCCAGAGCATGGGCGGGTATCCGACGGGGCACCTTTCCAAAGCTTCTCAGCTTGGTGTTCTGGACGGTACCGCTGATAGCGGTAGTGCTATCTCCCGGGGCACCATGGCAAAGCTTGTGGCAAATGCACTGGAAGTAAGTGTTTTCGTCCGCACGGCTTATGGTGACGCCTATACTTTTGCAGAAAAAGAGGGAGCCACCCTTTTGAACTCCTACATGGACATAGAGGTTATTAAAGGAAAGGTTACAGCAAATTCTATGCTTAATCTTGGCGGTGCGTCCGCCCGCGCAGGGCAGTTTTCCATCGGTGATATTACGATTGAGGAAGGCACAACCTTTGGCGGGAAATACATAGGCCGTACCGTTACAGCGTATGTCCGGGAAGAAAATGATGTGTATACGGCACTGCATGTAGCTTCTAAATATAAGGACGGTTATAAAGAGGTGGATGCTTCTGATATTTTGCCCGCTTCCACGCTGACTCTTTTGCAATATGAAGAAGAGAATAAAGCGATAAAAGCAGAAATTTCAAGCTCTGCCACCTGGATATACAATGGTGTCGTAAAAAGGGATATGACACCTGCGGAACTGATTTTTGATATCGGTAATGTAGCTCTTATCTCCGAAAATGGAGAGGCAGCAGAAACAGTTTTTGTGTACAGCTATAAAAACCTGATTGTGGATACAGTCCGCACGGACCTTCATAAAGTCACCTTTAAAAACCCCAGTGAAGGTATGTCAGCTCTCGTGTTGGATCCCAATGACGCATCTGTGAAATATACCTTGATAAATAATAGAGGATCAGAAGTGAAACTCGAGGAGCTTGCCGAATGGGACGTTCTGTCCGTTGCAAAAAACGGGAATGTATATCGTATTATCCGTGAAAACCGTGTAGTCTCCGGTAAGGTAACAGAGCTTGGTGAGAAGGAGGCTGTGATTGGTGACGAAAGGTATGAAATTGCTGCCAATGTAGACCGAAACAGCGAAATTACTGCTCCGGCCATTGATATGGAAGCCAATTTCTATCTGGACTTTACCGGGAAAATTGCCGCTGCCGATACAGAAAACTTCAAGGAATATAAATATGCGTATCTGGTTTCTGTTTTCAAAGAAAAGGGAATCAGCGGCATAGAAACCGTGAAGATGTTCACGGAAGACAGCGAAATGAAGATATTTACGCTGTCTGATAACTTCAAGCTAAATAACATACCGGCCGACACCCTTGTAACAGAGGCGGGCAACGCCGTTTATACCGGTAGTGCCACAAAGAGACAACTGGTCCGTTTTAAGGCAAACGCCTCTGATGAACTGCTTATGCTGGAAACGGCGTTGGATATTAAGGATAACCGGGATTCCTACACAACGGAACAACGCACAGCCCGCTTTACGGAAGAAAGATTCTATACGAGCGGCGGACTCTATGGTCCCCCGGCAAGAATGTATGAATTTAAGTTCCTGGTCCGTGAGAAAACGAAGGTGTTCCGCGTTCCTGAAACCTATACCGGCAACGACACCCTCTTCTCCATGATTGATCCCATGAGTATCGGTCATCTTTCCACATGGGGCACTCTGCCGAATCTGACATTGTTTGATGTGGATGAGGAAAGTGTTATTTCTGCCATGGTTACAGTGGACAGTGCCAGTGGCTCTGTAGAACAGATGGGTGTTATCGCGAATGTGTCTAAAACTTTAAATGGTGAAGGTGAAACCTTAAACAGCTTAAAGCTTTTGACCGACAATGGAGAGGTTTCCATTACAATCAGCGAAACAGCAGATATTTCACTCTGGACTTCCTTTAATTCGAGAGGACAGGTGCTGGACGGCGAGACAGCCAATGCGGCGCCGAGACTTACTTTTGCAGACCTCTCCGTAGGTGACGTAATCTGGTACAGTAGCCCCAACACAGTGGGCGAGACCGGCACCATTCACGTTGTACACCAGATGGGCGTTACCCCGGCAAACCGTAAAACCTTCGATAGCGGTAACGACACTACGGCTACCGCAGGTCCATACCCCGGCTTTATTCTGACCTATGGACCGGTTGTGGAAACCTCACAGTACGGTGCTACCGTTCAGTATCCTTTAAATGTTGACGGAACAGGTGGAAACACTACTTCCATTCTTTCCTACGAATCTGTGAAGGGTGTGTATCTGTACGATACTGTGCGCAAAACCTTTAGTGAGATTACAACTGCGGAAATTTACGAGCAGGATATGATGTTCTCCTATCGTAACAATCTGCAGGAACGTCTGTTCGTGGTTTACAGATAACAAATCGGGCAAATATTATATTTTAACTTGACAGAAAGGAGTTTTTGTGCTATGATTAGAGAAAAGAGTAAGCTTTCACTGTTCTCTACTCTGAAAGACGCGGTATCCGGCGTATGCTTCCGTTTACGTGGCTACTTTGCCTCGGCTTCCCCAATGGCCGGGGGGAGAAATGTTGCCATTGTAGAAAAAACGGTATATGCACCCTGGGTACCCGACGAGACAAAAGCTCCTTTTGAGAAAGAGAGCATTTTAATAGAAAGGGACACTTGTGCACTTTTGCACAGGTGCCCCTTTTTATGCTTTTGAAAGGAGCAAGATGTTGAAAAAAATTGCAGTGTTCTTGTGCGTGATGCTCTTGTTCAGCCTTTGCGTACCCGCTCTTGCGGCGGAAGAATCCATTTTCAAGGAAGAAATTGTAACGGAGTCTCAGTTTACACCGGGCATTGATTCCATAGAGCTGGTGTCAAATGGCAGCTTTGAAACACTGGCTTCCGAGACAACCTTTGACAAGTGGGGGATTGTCTGTACAGCAAAAGATGAGGCAGGGAATAGTCTTGGATACATTGGAAGTCCCTATGTAACTTTAAGCAGCGATGCAAATTCAGGCAATCGTGCACTTGGGCTTTCCTGCGTAAAAGGAGAGTATGTGCATGGGCTTATTGGTGTGACCCTTACACCGGGTGTTACATATGAACTTTCCGGCTATGCGAAACACGCAGGAAATCCCGGCAATGCTTTTTTGAGCATTATTATTAACGGAAAAGAGAATGGCGCAACGAAAGAACTCGGTCGTGTTAATCTTTCTTTTGCCGATATTCCTGCCGGTCAATGGGTAAAAAAAATTCTGCGTTTTACAGTACCTGAAAATGCAACAGGTGGATCTCTTATGACGAGGGTTATGAGCGAAGGTACGATACTATGGGACGATATTTCCCTTCTGATGGAAGCAGATGAAATTCCGGAGCCGGTAATTGTGGAAAAAAAGCCGTCCCTTGAAGATATTGATATTTCAAACTACGATTTTGAGGAGTATACCCCCGGTGTTCGGCCGGGCTGGTATTGCTACGGAGGTCAAAACGGTGAGCCAAACGGAAAAGCCGTAACCTTCTCATCAGAGTATGCAAAAAACGGCCGGAAAAGTGCCCGTATATCCGTAGAGGACGGCGCAGTGGACCCCTGGGTTTCGCACAACGTTTCCGGCATTGTGCCGGGTGCAACCTATCAGCTTTCCGCCTGGGTGCTGACGCCGGACATAAACCGCGTGAATTTCAGCATCAGCGTGGAATGGTACACTTCGGATAAGCCGGATTCAAACGCAGTACAGGGCGGCAGTGCTAAGGATCACTGGTGGCTGACGCAGGATATGGAATGGCGTGAAATGATTCTGGAATTTGAAGTACCGGACAATGCCAAATCTGCTATTATCCGCTTCCGGAATTTCTCTGAAATCGGCCTTTTCCATTTGGATACCGTAACCATGTATATGGTAAAGCAACCGGATTACGCCTATGTGGAATCCGACGAAACCTTCTACTATACAGAATGGCCGACGGGTACGGTTACGGCCCTTGCGAATCCCCATTACGGCAACGAGCTTGACGGCGGACGTGCCGAATTTGCATTCGTGGATGCAAATGGAACAGAGAAATATCAGGAAACTGTACCTTTTGAAAATGGAGAAGCGGTATATACCCTACAGACAGCATGGCTGACGACAAAGGGAGAGGAATATAAGGTAAGAACCGAGATTTACAAGTCCGATAACTCCCTTGTGCAAGAGTCGGAAACATTGATTTACCGGTATGATCGTCCTACTTATTTGGGGGCAGACGGCATTTTCCGTAAAAACGGTAAGGAATATAACATTATTCTCGGGAACGGCGTAAATCAGGAACGTCTTTCCTGGGGTCCGGAGGAGGGCGGCGTTACAATTGTCCAGCTGGTTGCTGACTCGAATATCCCCATGCTGGAGAAAATGGACGCAGCCCATGCGCGCGGCTTGCTCGTTCTGGTTTCCCTGTATAACGGTGATATCTGCGCCGGCAGTGCGGAGCACGTGGAGTCCACAAAAGCGATGGTGGAAATGGTGAAGGATCACCCGGCCCTCTTTGGTTATAAGGTGCAGGATGAGCCGAATCAGAAGAATAATACGGACGAAGAGTTAGGTCGTGCGTATAGAATCATTCATGATCTTGACCCGAATCATCCGGTATACCTGGATGACTCCGGCTATGCCGGCTATGGACGCCTTTACCGCTTTGCTGATATTATTGATATTGATTATTACGGTGGCAGTGGTGCAGACTCCGGTCGGGTATTTACCACCATGATGGATCACGCTGCCGCAGCAACAAAGGGAAGAAAGCCCTTCACACTCCTGCAGCAGGCATTTGTTTATAGGAATTATCTCCCCACCTTTAATGAACTGCGGCATTTTGCCTATCAGGCACTGTTTTCGGGTGCATCAGGGTTTGGATATCATTCCTTGGGCTCTGATGATGGCGTACAGGAAGTCTTTATGTCCCGTCCTGTCTGGGATGATATATGCGAAAAGTGGGTACCATGGGAACAGGACTTCCTGCTCGACGCCTTTGTAAACCATAAATACCCGCAGATAAATGCTTTTAAAGATTCTAATGCGATGTGGCGTACCTTTGCCGACGGAAACGACATTTATGCTGTTGTCTTTAACCGCAATAAAACGGCCGTACACAATGTCTCCATTCCACTTATAGACGGCGAGGGCAAGGAAGTTGCAGGAGAATTTTCAGCCGTTCGTGTGGCCGGCGGCAGTGCGAAAACGGCCACGGGCGATGGGACACTTTCGGTTGAGCTTGGTGCACTCTCTGCTGAAATCTGGAAGATTACGCCTACCCGGCCGATTGACCTTTCGTATTTGAAAACTACGTCCTATCGGGATTTGTCCGGTTACCCTTGGGCAAACAATGCAATAGCCTGTTTAGAAGAGGCGGGAATTACAAACAAAGTTTCTGACACCTGGTACGGTCCCGGCGAAAATATCACCCGTGGTGATTTCGCAATGTTTTTGGTGAGAACATTGGACCTGACGGCAGAAACAACGGAGAATTTCGATGATGTGGATGCAGATGCCGAATATGCCGAGGCGGTTGCTATCGGAAAGAAATTAGGGGTTTTAAACGGCACTGGTGACGGTAACTTCAACCCGGAGGGCGAAATTACAAGGCAGGAACTTATGGCAATTACAGCCCGCGGCATGCGCCTTAAAAAGGGCATAGAGGAAGGAGCCAATGAAGACCTATCCGGTTTTTCTGACGCGTCCTCCGTGGCAGATTGGGCGGTACTGGATGTAGCCAGTATGGTGCGTCTCGGCGTGGTTCGTGGAAATGCGGACGGTACTGTAAATCCGCTTGGAAATACGACAAGAGCCGAGGCTGCCGTCATCATGAACCGAGTGCTTTCCTGGGCCGGAGAGCCCTGAAAGCCCGGCGAACTTCTTTCCTGTGCCGGAGCACTTTCGGCAGTGGATAGAGAGGCGCTTTATGAAGGATTTACGGAAGCTTTTGGTACGTACGGAGGACGTACGTGGAAGCATGTATATGCGGTAGCTGGTGAAACGTATATGCTCTTTGTAAACGGAGAAGGAGAGGCAGTCACTTTTTCAGAAACGCTGTCCGAACCTGCGGTTGTCACAATGGTGCTTTCACCGGACGCTGATGCGACGTATAAAAACGGGGGGTTTCAGCTTTTTCTTCCGTCGGGCGGCATTGCTTTTTTCAAAAGCTGTAATACACCTTTTTCCGGTCTTTTCCGGGATGATTTAGTACTGCATCGACTTGCAGACGGAGCCGTATGGAGGGGAGAAACAGCCGTTCTATATGGATTATATAACGGAGTACCGGAGATTTTAGAGTATGTAGAGAATGGTGAAACGGTTGAATTGGGTGACGGAACCTACGCATTGAAGGCCTTTTCCTGGAGTACACCGCTAAATCCGGAAGCGGCTGTAATAACATATAAAACACCGTAATACAAACGTTCTCTCTTTTTGGGGAAGAAAAAGAGAGCAGTGTAATCCAAAACCTTCCCTTACAATATTGTGAAACCTGCCCCACGCGGGCGTTTCAAATAAAATTTATTTTGGAGGAAAAAATTATGAAAAGAAAACTTTTCGCAACACTACTATGCCTTCTTATGATGGCAACACTTCTGCCGGTTGGCAGTATGGCAGCTGTTGAGTACACAGGCGAAAATCTGCTGAAAAACGGGGGCTTTGAAACAACGCAAGCAAAAGATGCAGCACAACCATCTGATTGGAATACGCTTGTTATTGATGGTCAAGCGGAAAAGGGCACTGATTATATGTTGATTTCCGGCGAAGAGGATGGAGAAACTGTTCAGCCTTATTCCGGGGATTATGCCTATAAAATGATCGGCAAAAATTCCTATGATGTTGAAACTTCAAAGTATAGCAGAATTTATATTTACCAGACACTTCCCGAACTGGAAGTCGGTAAACACTATGTTTTATCCGGTTATATCAATATTACCGAAGCATCCGGTGCTCGTGTTTTCATTGGTCAGGGTACCGGATACGGTGGTACTGCTACAGGAGGGGCCATGGCATACACAGGAGAAGACCTGACAACCAATGGCTGGAAAAAATTCAGTTTCTTGTTATCGCCTACAGAAGAAACAGGTGTCCAGTTTACTGTTAGTTGCGTATTGAACAATAAAGGTACCGTATACCTTGATGATTTATCTTTTTATGAGAAGAAAAACGATACAATTTTAGCAGAGTCTGGCGAGCTTGAAGCACTGCATAATGACGGTGCTTTCAGTGCGCCTGCAGCAGCATATTTTGATAGTTATACAAAAGAGGGAACACATTACGATTATGTTGCTGAAAATGGACAGATTATGATAAAAATGCGTGGATTAGCTTCTTCGAGCGGCATTAAAGCAATGTATCCTTATTATAATAAAAGATTATTTGTTAAGGAAAATGGGAATTATGTTTCCACTCCGGTTTCGGTGGGTGATATCGTTAAACTGAAGTTTGATGCAAAACTCGTAAGCGAAAACACAGATTTGGCCGGTAGTTATACGTGTACCGTAGTACATAATGCAGGTCAGATGTACGGTAGTATATCGATTCCGTCTGATGCGTTAAACAAGTGGGTGACAGTTGAATATTGGTTTGAGATAAGCCAGTACGAACAGGATGGTTCAACCAAAATGTTCACAAATTTGTCCGAAAGCGGATTTAGTGTTGGTGTCCGGCAGCCCGTCCCGGGTGAAGCCGGAAAAGCTACAGCAGATTTACTGATTGATAATTTTGAACTTTATGTAGATGACGGTTCTTATATTGGAGCTGGAAAAACAATTAGTACGGCGAGCGGAATAAAAGAAGTAAAGGATACAACTGACACCAGCTTAGTGATTGCATCCGCTAGCTGGAACTCCCGCGTCAGCATTAATGAGGCTTATAGCAGTGACGAGTCTATTCAGCCTTTTGTTTATTATACGAATGCATCAGAAGCCGAAACTGCTGTAAACGCTTTTTCTGCGATTTATGAAAAGCCGGAAAATGGTCCCAAGCGTCTTGTGGCAATGGCAAATGTTCCGAAGACAGTAGCAACCGGCGCATCAACCAGCACAACTATTCCGCTTTCTTTAGAAAATTTGGAATTGGATGCGGATAAAACGTATTGTGTTGAAACGTTCTTGTGGAATGGTTCTTCTATAAAGCCTATCGTAGGGAAAACGGAGGTTTCTCTTACGGTTGCAGATGCAATCCAGGAAACCCCTGAAAATTAAAACTAAACTCCATCCATAGCGGCCTGGCCGCAAAAGACCGCCGACAAAGTAAAAGTCGGCGGTCTTTTATATACTCTGCAGATATATACAAAACGAAAATTAAACGTTTATGTAACGGGAGGCGATTTTTTCGCCTCCCGGACGTGTATTGCCTTTCTGCCACCAGAGCAAAAGGCATAAAATACAGTCCCAATTCTGCTGCCGTGCTGCAGCGTTCCCTGCAATACTGACTTATTTGTCATTATACATCGGATGTTTTTTGTGACATCCCTCGGAAATTTCGCACAGTGCTTCACCGGTTTCAAACGTATAATCTTTACAAGCAGAAATATCACCTAAAGCAACAAATCCCACCACACGCTCATCCTCCACAACCGGGAGACGGCGTACCTTATCGCTTGCCATAACCTGTGCTGCATCATCAATTTCCGTCTCGGGCGTCACGCACGAAACATCGCGCGTCATTATTTCTTCAACAGAATGTGACTTCGGATCCAGCCCTCTTGCCATATTCCGTATCACAATGTCGCGGTCCGTTACAATGCCGACAATATTGTTATCACCACTGACAACGGGTACCGAGCCAATATTATGCTGACGCATTAGTTTCGCCGCTTCTACGATTGAAGCATCCTCCGTAATTACAATTGCAGGGTCTGTCATGATGTCTTTAACTGTCATCGCTTGATCTGCTCCTCGGAGAGAATATGCAAGACTCGTAAATTTCCGTCCGGACGGAAATGTCCGCGCCTTACGCTACATAGTATGACCGTTTATTTCGGTATCATGCGAGGAAAGTATTTCCAGATTTCTTTGTAAAACAGCTTTTCCGCGCCATGAAAAAGCACGGTCACCGAAAGAAGAGGAAAACGTCTTGTTTGACATGGTAAGCTGCGGAAGCGAAAAAAGCAACTCCTCATAAAAGACAGAGAGGGGAGACAGTGCGGCTTTTTCATTATGCGGACAGACCGTCTGGCAGATGTCACAGCCCCAGACAAAGCCACTTTTTTTCAAAATATCTGTCTCTTCGGCAGAAAGAATACCGCGCTTCTGGGAGATTGCGGAAGCGCATTTTTCAATATGGATTTTTCCATTTTCGATGGCACCGCCGGGACAAGCGGCCGCGCATCTGCCACAGCCTGTGCAAGTTCGGGTAAGTGGTGTGTCCGGTGGTAAAATCAAGTCTGTCTCCACATACCCGATAAACACAAAGCTGCCATACGTTTCATTTATCAGAAGACTGTTCTGACCGAAAAAACCAAGTCCGGCATTGTAGGCAGAAAGCTTGTCATCGCCGTCGCCCTTATCCACATGAATTTTCGTTTTCGCTTCCGGAGATAGTGTGCGTAAAAAATCAGAAATTTTGATAAGATATTTTTCACAAATCACATGATAATCTTTTCCGTATGCGTACATGGAAAGCGTTCCCTTATTTTTCCGGCCCGTATAATAAGGAAACAGGCAAACAATATTCGTATATGTAGCCCCGTCACCGGAAAAGCCGGCAACGGGTATTCCGATAGAACGGATAAAAGATAAAATTTCTTTTTTAAAGTTGTTCTTCATACCGTTTAATCATGCGCCGTACCATTTCGCCGCCAATGGGACCGCCCTCGCTGCCGTTCTGACGCGCGGTCTGGTCTCCCTTGTAATGGTCATTATTTTCCTTGCAGAACTGGGAGAGGCCCATTTCCTCGGCAACCTCCAGCTTGAAGCGGTTAATGCCATCATAGGCTTCGGGTACAAGCAGTCTCGATTTTCTGTAATTTTTTGACATAATGAATCACCTCAGTGGTAGTTTTCCCACCATAGGTGTTTTTATGTGTTTTAAAGAACAGAAACAGGGCACAAAGGCCCTGCATCTGTGTTCATATGTTTTCTTTTACGCTTCGGCTTCAATCAGGCCATAGTTGCCGTCTTTTCTTTTGTATACAATGTCAATTTTATCGGTTTCATCATTGTGAAAGACAAAAAATTCATGTCCGAGAAGATTCATCTGTAGAATGGCTTCTTCCGGGCTCATAGGCTTTAAGGCGTGCTTTTTGCTCTTCACAATTTTAAACTCTTTTTCCTCTGTATCTGACATTTCCGGTGCTGCAGTAAAGGCACCATCACGCAGTTTTTTCTCCAGACGTGTTTTGTTCTTGCGGATTTGACGTTCAATCAAATCAATTGCACGGTCGATGGAAGCGTACATGTCTTCAGAGGTATCTTCTGCACGATACACAAACCCACCATAGTAGATTGTAAGCTCCGCCGTCTGTCTTTCTTTTTCTACTGACAGCGTTACCTGAGCGTCAGCGGCATCGTCGAAGAATTTGTCAAGCTTCAAAAGTTTTTTCTCCGTAAAACTCCGAATACCTGCACTAATGTCAATCTTTCTCCCCGTAATGTTAACCTTCATAAAATCACTCCTTAAATAAGTATTTAAAGCGGGAACACCCGCAGGGGAACAAATTTTTGAGAAATGTTACCTATCCTCAAAGCCGATTTCTTCCTGCACAATATATAATGGACGGCCCTTGGCTTCTTCGTAAATTCGTCCGATATAAGAGCCGATAATACCCAGCATAATCAGCATAACACCGTTAAAGAAAAGCTGAACGGCCAATATGGAGGCCCAGCCTCTGACCATGGCAAATCCACAGAGCTTTTGAATTAGCACGATTAAAAGATAAAGAAAGCTGAGTCCGGAAAGCACAAAGCCCACCAAGGTAGCAAGCTTCAGAGGCTTATACGAAAAGGAGGAAATACCGTCCATTGCCAACTTCAGCATCTTTTTCAGGGGATACTTGGTTTCCCCTGCAAACCGTTCGTCACGGACATATTCCAGTGCGTACTGTTTAAAACCAACCCAGCTGACCAGTCCCCGGACATACCGGTTGCGTTCACCCAGCTTCTTCATGGCATCGCATACTTTGCGGTCTATCAGACGAAAGTCGCCGGTGTCGGTGGGGATATCCACCTGGGTCATGCGTTTGAGAAAACGGTAGAAAAGTTTTGCTGTTACCTTTTTAAAAATTGTTTCACCTTGTCGCCGTGTGCGCTTACCGTACACGACATGATAGCCTTCTCTCCATTTCTCCACCATTTTGGGAATGAGTTCGGGCGGGTCCTGCAAATCTGCGTCAATAATCACCACCGCATCCCCTGCGGCATAATCCATTCCTGCCGTAATAGCAATCTGATGGCCGAAATTCCGGGAGAAACAGATGAGACGAACATGGCGGTCTTTCTCACACAGTGCCGCTGCAAGACTGGCAGTACGGTCGCGGCTTCCATCGTTAATCAGGATTAGCTCATAGTCCTCGTTCAAGCTCTGCATGACGGCTGTGAGACGTCTATAGCTTTCTTCAATTACTTCTTCCTCATTATAAAGCGGAACGATAACAGAAATCATTGTAAATCCCCTTTCATTTATTGATATCCTAATACCCAGCTGTCAAACCAGCGAAGTCCGGAAAGCATATAGCCAAGCGGTATTTCTGTGCCGGATAAAACCGGATAAAAAGCCAGGAACAAAATGGCGGAGACGCCAAGGAAAATACAGACAGCCCGTTTGCCCCAGACGTACTTTTCACAAAGCAGCTTGAATCCGTAAACAAGTGCCAGCATAGCAAAAGGAAGACTGGCAAAATAGTGATATATAAAGACCACACGGGAAACGAGAATCCAGGGTGCAAGCTGAGAAAGATAACCGATAGAGAGAAAGAACGGCCTGCTTTCTTTGTCCTTACGGTGAATATGCAACACAGCGAGACAAATACATCCGATAATTGCTATAAAGCTTACCCACCAGATGGCAGGATTGCCCATACTCACAATGCTGGACACTTGTCCCGTGCCGGACAACGCCTTGTTTCCGTAATACCAGATAGGACGAATCACCAGCGGCCAGGTGAACCATTTAGAGGAAAAAGGGTGGTCTGCTTTCAGGTCGCTGTGGTAATCGAACATATGCCTTTGGTATCGCCAGAAATTTGTCCACCGACTTTCTGCACCGTCTGCTACGTGAATAGGGAAATAACTGGCGTAGTAAATCAGGAAAGGTACCAGAATAAAGAATATAACACATAGTGCACAAAGCCAAAGCTCCCGTCGTCCCAGAGCTTTTATGCGGCGGTAAAGCGCGGTGAAAAACAGTATCGCAAGTCCGGCTCCACCGTAAAAGCCAATCCATTTGGAGGCAATAGCCAACCCGAAGCATACGCCGGAAAGTGCAAGGTACATGCATGTCTTTTTGAACGAAAGCGTTTCGGCTTTTTCAAAAAAGAGGTACATGAAGAGGTACATCAGTAAAATAAAGAACACCGGATAGGAATCAATGGTAGAAATGCGGGTCTGCGCCAGATGCATGAAATCAAAGGTCATCAGAAGCATGGCGCAGGAGGCAAAAAAGGTACTTTTGAAAATCTTTTTGCCAAGCACATACATGAGTGGAAGCATAAGAACACCACAAAGTGTGCCCATAAACCGCCAGCCAAAGGGATTCATCCCGAAAAGACGGATGCCGATGCCAATGATGTGCTTTCCAAGGGGAGGGTGCGTGTTTTCGTAATGATTTGGTATGTTTTCAATATGCTCAAAAGCCGTTCGCGCATGGTAAATTTCATCGAAATAGGTGCTGTTTAAATACGTCTGTTCTGCTTGTGCATAGGACTGCTCGTCAAACAGAAAGCTGTCAGAGGTAAGTGGAAGCTGGGTTCCGGTTTCGTCAAAGAAGGCGGCTTCATACACGTTTCCTTCACCACCGCTGAAACGCACACGGGCATACCGGCCGACAGGGGTTTCGCCATGCTGCATTAGAGAATAGCGTGTCCATTTAAAGCAATCGGAGCCTTCAAAGGAAAAGGGCTTACTCCAGGATATACCGTCATCAGAAAATTCAAAATAAATGGTGCAGTCGCCAATGCCCTTGTAGACGGTTGCTGCACTGACCGGGACGGATGTTCCGAAATCTGCGATATTATCTGCTCCTGCCGGTGTTTGTGGAGCAAAGGCATTGCCGAGGTTAAAAAAAGCCAGAACTGTGTACGCAATCGTAACTGTAGCTACGATAATAAAATCGCGTTTCGTAAAGCGACCCGTTTTTTCTTCGCGCAAAAAGGCAGGAGAAGGAAGAGCAGTATACAGCGAAAGGGCGAGATAAACCATATATAAGTACAGAATCACCGTCAGAAGGGATACGATACTGGCTGTCGCATCCGGTGCCATAATGTGGTAGACTCCCTGCTGGTGCTGAATATATACATATATTACATTTGTAAAATGAAGTAAGGAAACAAGCCCCGCTGACACTAAAATACGCTTATCATTTCTTTGCATATAGGCAAGAAAAAATAGAATGATTGCGGGAAAAAGGTATCGCTCATGCATTTTGCTTCCCAAAACGAAAACCCCGAAAATCAAGAGACCTGCTGCGTAAAAGTACCGGGAACGGTCTTTCCCTTTTACAAAAATAAAACTACTGATTCCGATGGCGGCAATAATTCCAAGCGTTCCCCATGCGACATAGGAGAGACCTGCAAACAAGTTGTTTATAGGCACCCAGTTTGCGCCAAGTAATGTCGAAAGATTAAAGGCGTTTACGGAAGCATAAGGGTAGGAAGCCAAAGTTTTCAGGTACAGTGCCGGAATAAAAACCGGCGATTTTCCTGCCGCGAAAGGCAGAACGAGAAGCAGGGCGGTCAGCAGGAAACCGATAAGTGAAAGAAAAAGCTGTTTCCAAAAATTCTCGATTTTTCTCTTTTCCCATATTGTAAGAAGATAGAGGGGGAAAACCAGAAGAGCCTGAGGCTTAATTACGACAGCTACAGCCCATAAAATTGCGCTGCGTAAATAGCTTTCCTCCAAAAGACTCAGGAGCGAGAGTATGAGGAAAAGCGTATAAACAGCATCCACCTGCCCCCATACAGAGGAATTTACCCAGATGGCCGGATTTGTGGCATACAGTACAGTCAAAAGGACCGGAAGCCGATTGTCTTTCGTTTCCTTAAAAGTTTTTTTGTACAAAACACCACACATTATACTGTCGCATAGGATGGCGGGCAGCTTGAGAAGCAGGGTGTCAAATCCGGTGGGCATTCCACTGAATATCTTGCGGACTACGCCGATAAAATAAAGGAAATAAATATATCCGGGTGGATAGTCACAGAAAACCTCATCGGAATAAAAACTGCCGATTCCCACATTTGCGGCCCGGTCAGCCCAGCCGCGCCAGCAGCCCATGTCTGTGTGCAGGCCTTCTGTCAGCATTCCGAGCGCAAGCCGAAAGAAGAGGCTGAAAATAAGTATATATCTCCACTCTTTTTTAGGTAACTCTGTTAAAGCTTTATTTTGAGCGCGAAGGCACCCGAGCCCAACAAAAAGCAGTATAAGGTATACAGCAGAAATGAGCAATGTCAAGGCCATATTTCTTTCCTCCTATACATAGTATACCACAAAATATGGAAAATGAAAAGTGTTTTTTCAGAAAAGAAATATATTTTTTTGAATATATTTTATATACTTTCATATCACGGGAATGAGCAGGGAGGTGTTCCTTGAAAAAATGCAATTTAAGGTTGACAGTATGAAGAATTTTTGTTATTATCTATGTAGGTTCGATTGGAGGGAAGTTTTGTATGAAGCTGGCAATTTTTTATCACCATATTTGTAAAGCGGCGGAGGAAACAGGGAGGTCTATTCCCGAAATTCTGCATGAAATGAAAGAAGAGGGGATAGAGGGGATAGAATTTAACATTCTGGACGCCAGGGAGCCCGTTCTTTCGTTTTTGAAAAATGAAGGTCTTGCCGTTTCCTCGATTTATGCGTATGTTCCGGTGTATAATGGAGACGCGGAGGAGGGCTTTGCACTGGTGGATAGAGCCTGTGCAGTCGGGTGTAAAACCGTTATGGTTGTGCCGGGTAAAATACCGGAGGATATGGAAAAAGCAGAAGCTTTGAAGCATAGCATGGAGCCTCTTCGCAGGATTGCAGAATACGGTGCACAAAGAGGGGTTACGGTTACGGTGGAAGACTATGACGGGAAACGTCCGCTTTTCAGCACGAGCGAAGATATGCTATTTTTCGGAAATGAACTACCGGAATTGTTTTATACATATGATTCCGGCAACTTCTACACAGTGGAAGATCCACTTTCTGCTTTTGAAGCCCTGAAGCAAAAAATCCGTCATGTACATTTGAAGGATATTTCGCATACTGCAATTGAAGGTTGTGCTGATGCAAGACAGCTCAGAAGCGGAGACATGGTCTACGACGTCCCTTTTGGATACGGCGAACTTCCTTGTGCGGAAATTCTGAAGCGGCTTCGGGAGATTGGGTATAAGGGGTATATTTGCCTGGAACATAATGCTATTGCGATGATGAATGCCAATCTTTTGGCTGTCCGCTGGACAAAAAACATTGACCAAAACCTATAGAAATTTGACCGAATACCACTTGACAGCAACTCTTGGAGTATTATATAATACTCTATAATAAAATACGGAGGTATAGAAATAATGTATAATAACAGAATCGGTGTGATTTTTTCCATGAAGCGACTTTTGGAGGAAGGACCGGACGTGCTTTTTGATCTGGGGATTTCCTGCATTCAGCTGAATGGAAATGTCACAATGGGGTTTACAGAGGAAAATGCTGAAAAAATTCTGTCTATGCTGGATGGGAAAATTGCGATTTCTTCCTTCTGGTGCGGCTGGACTCCACCTACGATGTGGAACTTTGAGGATGGGCCGTATGTGCTTGGTCTTGTGCCTGATGCGTACCGTGCAGAGCGACTTGTCCAGCTGAAATCCGGTGCGGATTTTGCTAAGCGTCTGGGGTCTCCGAACCTTGTAACGCATGTGGGCTTTCTGCCTGAGCAAGCTGAAACCGTAGAATACCGTGGTGTACTGGGGGCTGTTCGTGAGCTTGCAGGATACTGCCGTAAAATCGGCATTGATTTTAATTTTGAAACCGGGCAGGAAACGCCTGTAACGCTCATGCGTACGATTCATGATATCGGGTATGAAAATATGGGAGTTAATCTTGATCCCGCAAACCTGATTATGTATGGGAAGGGAAATCCCGTGGATGCTCTGGATATTTTCGGAGACAGAATCCGGGGCGTACATATTAAGGACGGCGATTATCCGACGCCGCCGTTCCGTGCGCTTGGGAAAGAGCGTGTGGTTGGTGAGGGTACTGTAAATTATCCCGTTTTCCTTCCTAAGCTTCTTAAAAATGGTTACAAGGGAGACCTTTATATTGAACGGGAGATTTCAGGAGAACAGCAGCTTGCTGATATCAGAAAGACCATTTCCTATATCAACGCATTGATGGAAACTGCAGAATAAGGAGAACGATATGCTTACTGTTGCACTTATCGGACTGGGCGGCATGGGGCTTATGCACTACTGCTGTTATCTGGAAATGAAGGATAAAGTGAAAATTGTTGCCATAGCGGAAGGAAATACGGAAAAAGCTGCACCTTTTGCAGAAAAGGTCGGGGCAAAGCTGTATGCGGATGCGGAGGAACTTTTTAAAGAGGAAAAGCCGGATATCATTGATATCTGTCTGCCGACATTTCTTCATGCACGCTTTGCGGCAAAGGCTATGGAAAACGGAGCGGCTGTATTTGTTGAAAAGCCGGTGGCTCTCACAGCGGAAGAAGCTGAAATGCTTCTGGACGTACAGAAAAAAACGGGTGCAAAGGTTCAGGTGGGTCAGGTGGTCCGCTTTATGCGGGCATATCGCTATCTGAAAAACCTGGTGAAAGAAAAAACGTATGGCCGTGTTCTTTCCGGCACGTTCCGCCGTCTCTCTTTCCGTCCCCGATGGGCGGGCGGTAATCTCTGCGACTACAGAAAAAGCGGTACGGTAGCCCTTGATATGCACATTCATGATATTGATTATATCCGATATCTTATGGAAGGCGATCCGGACAAGATTGAAGCCGCCGCTGTCCGGGATAAGGAGGGTGTTATTCAGCAGATTTTTGCTACATATTCTTACGGGGATGCGGTGATTACAGCAGAAGGCGGATGGGATTATCCGGATTGCTTCCCCTTTGAGGCCGGATACAGGGTAAAGCTGGAGGATGCCACGGTTGTGTTTGATGGTGAAGTCAGGGTTTATCCTGAAGAAGGTACGATGTTTATTCCTGAACTTCCTCCGGAGTTCCAGGGAAAAGCGGATGTCGGTATTAATATCAGCGATATGGGTGCCTACTATGAAGAACTGAAGTATTTTGTAGATGAAATTGTCGACGGAAACGGGGAGGAAATTGCACCCCTTTCTGAGGCTGTAAAATCCGCGCAGATCGCGTGGCGACAGATTGATATGGTCGGCGGCATGAAAATTTAAATTACAGTTGAAACCCACCTGAAAACGGTGGGTTTATCTGGAGCAGAAAAGGAATTAGTATGGACGAAATACAGAGACTTACAGAAATGCGAAAATACGAGGACGCACTCATGGCAAACGGATATCCGGTCATTGCAGGCGTGGACGAAGCGGGACGCGGTCCGCTGGCGGGAGACGTATTTGCAGCCGCGGTGATTCTGCCGCCGGATTTTCTGCCCGAGGGGCTTAACGATTCAAAAAAAATTTCGGAGAAAAAAAGAGAAAAACTGTTTGATTTGATTACGGAAAATGCGGTAGCATATGCTATCGGACGCGCTTCTGCAGAAGAAATTGACGATATCAATATACTGCAGGCCACCTATGAAGCCATGCGCCGCGCAGTGTCAGGGCTTTCCGTAGTGCCCGACTATGTGCTGATTGACGGCAACCCTGTCCGGGATATGCCTTTTCTGCACGCCTCCATCGTAAAGGGGGACAGTCTGTCTCTCTCTATTGCTGCGGCTTCTGTTATTGCAAAGGTTTCCAGGGACAGATATATGCTGGAAATGGACGAACAATATCCGGGCTACGGCTTTGCGGTACATAAAGGCTACGGCACAAAGGCGCACAAGGAAGCTGTCTGGGAGAAAGGTCCGTGTCCCATTCACCGGCAAAGCTTTTTGAAGAAGTGGTACAAATGAGAGAACGGGGCTTTAAGGCAGAGGATTTCGCCGTAAGACATCTCAAAAAGATGGGATACAAAATTATAACGCGGAATTTTTCGTGCCGCTGGGGTGAAATTGACATTATCGCCCAAAAGGGTGAATATACTGTTTTTGCCGAGGTTAAGCTTCGGAAAAACGATTCCTTTGGTGGAGGAGCAGCCGCAGTAGACCGCAGAAAGCAGGAACGTATCAAAAAAACAGCTTCCTTGTATCTTTCTACGCTTGAAACGGAGCCGCCCGTGCGTTTTGATGTTGTTATCATTACTGCAGAGGGAGAAAAATTCAAAAAAGAAAATGTGGAGATAATTGAAAATGCATTTTACTGATTTAGAAATTTTTGATGCACATTGCGATCTGCCGGGGAGACTCTATGACGGTGCGGACCCCAAAGACCCCGGACTTCACTTTTCACTCGTATCCGCAAAGAAATACGCACGCTACATACAAAGTATGGCCTTTTGCATTATTGACAAACGCAGAGAACACCCGTTTTCTGTGACTTTGCAGGGAATTGAATCGCTTAGGATGTCTTTTCCTGATTTGCCCCTTATTACGTCAAAAAGCTCTCTTTTGGAGCATCGGCAGGGCACAGCCCTTCTTCTTGCGGTTGAGGGTGGAGAAGCCATTGAGGGCTCACTGGATTTTCTTCGCGTTTTATTTCAGAAAGGCGTTCGTCTGATGACTCTTACATGGAATAACATAAATGAGATTGCAGATGCAGCAGCGGAACGAAAAATACCGGGCGGTCTCACCTCGTTCGGTCGTGAGGTAGTGAAGGAAATGGAGCGTTTGGGGATGGCTGTCGATGTTTCTCATATTTCCGAAAAAGGTTTCTGGGACGTACTGGATGTGGCAGAGAAACCCGTAATAGCTTCCCATTCCTGCGCGATGCAGCTTTGTACGCATCCCCGAAATCTGACAGACAGCCAGTTTGAGGCACTTTGTAAAAACGGCGGCATCGTAGGGGTGAATTTTTACCCGGTGTTTCTCGGTGATACAACAATTGATTCTATTTTACGCCATTTTTGTCACTTCTTATCGCTTGGTGGCGAGAATCATATCGGATTCGGCAGTGATTTTGACGGGATTAGTCAGTTGCCGCAAGGTATTAGCGGAGCTTCCGATTTTGATAAAATCATAAATGCACTTTTGCGGGAAAATATTTCCGAGGAAATAGTCCGAAAAATCGCATATAAAAATTTGGAAAATTATTTTCTGAAAGTTCTCCCGGGTTAGAATTATCTCTCTTATGCAAAAAGCCCTTCTTGCGAAAGGCTTTTTTATCATTTAACGAAAATATTCTGACAGATACGGTTTTGTGTTTTCCACCATTTTGTCAAACAGCTTCCGGGCATCGGAGGTGGGAATGGTTACAAGCGCATCCTTGCAGAACGCAAGGAAAGCAAGCTCTAAATCACGATTTTGCGCCGCATCACCAATTATTTGTTGTTCTGCCACAATGGGTGCAATCAAAGCGTAGAGGGAAGCGGGAAGCGCACCGGTCTGCAAAGGTGTCACCGTATTTGCACAAAAATGTGCGTTGGTTTCTACCACAGCCCCAAGCGGAAGATTTGGAATCTGCCCATAGTTAGGCAGATTTACATTGGTCACGATATCCCCAAGACCAAGAAGTGCTTTCATCTGAAGAACCCCTTCTTCGCCGGAAGGCGTCATTTCAAAGGGAAGTGTTCCGTCCAGTAAATCCTGGCTTTTTTTAAGTCGTTCCGCAAGGTCTTTCTTGCGGTTTGATACCAGCTTCAGATAAATATTGAATCCTTTACGTGTAGCATCGCTGTTCAGATACCAATCCCCCGGGCAAAACTCCACAAGATGGCTGTCGCCGGCGGCAGCAATATAGCCGTAGCGTCGGTAAAGGTCCAGCTTTATACTTGCATCGGCCGTGTTCCAGATGGGCTTTCCGTCCCCCAAAGGTTCAAAAAGCTTTGGATAAAGAGGGAAGAGGTCAATGTTTTTGTACTGGGCACGTGTAACCCAGGTGAAATGGTTAATGCCGGTAATATGTAATTTTATATCGCTTCTTTTTATGTCTGTAATACCCTCTGCTTTTTTCAGGTAGTTCATAAAAGCCGTCTGCGTTGTAAATACCTCATGACAGCAACCGAATGCCTTGATGCGGGGGAATGCACGGTAGAGGGCGTCGGTACAAAGCGTCATGGGGTTTGTGTAACTGATAACCCAGGCATCAGGGCAGAAGTCCCGGATGGCGTGAGCAATTTTTTCATACATGGGAATTGTGCGGAGTGCGCGAAGAATACCGCCGGGTCCCACTGTGTCACCCACGGACTGATAAATGCCGTAAGACTCCGGTGTATGCACATCGGATTGCATTTCGTCAAAGGTTCCAGGCAAAATGGAAATAACAACAAAATCAGCACCCGTCAGCGCATCCGAAAGTTTTTCATGCGCTTTATATTTCCAGGGGCTGGCATCGGGGAAATCCCGACAGATTCTGTTTCCGATTTCTGCGTTATTTTCCGCTGCATCCATGCAGGTGTCATAGAGAGCCACTGTGCCGCAGAAGCTTTTTTCCAGTGCCAGATCGCTCATCAGCTTCCAGGCCCAGCCGCGTGAGCCGCCGCCTATATAGGCAATTTTCACATCAAGTGCCTTGTTTTCATCGTAATACATACATACACCTCTTTCGTATTCTAATGATACCACAAAAGAAACGTGAAATCTACCGAAACATTATCTAAATATTTTGAAATTACAGAAATTTTATTTTGTATGTAAAAAGCGTGTCCAGGGACGAACAGAGAAAACAGAAAGTACGGCACCGACAGTAGCGGCAACCATCCAGATAAGGAGGGAGGCGTTCCAGCCATACTGCTCTGAAAGTGCACCGACCCCGTATGTGGATATGGCACTGCCTGCATAGGTGAAGGCGTTGAGAACTCCGGTGAGAGTGGATGCTCTGCCATAACGGGAAAAATGTGCCGGAACGGCCGTGATCAGCATAAGGTTTGTACCGTACATAGCCGAGGTTATAATTGTCCCGAACAAAAGAGAAAGAAATGGGCTTCGTCCGCTGAAAATACGGATGCCAATGCTTCCTACTGCGGCAAAACCATATAAAACTGACGAAGTTGTCGCTTCATTTCTGAAAACCCGGTTATTTAAAAAAGAGGCAAAATACAGGCAGAGCATACTGAAAACCGGCATTATCACAGTGGAAAGAATGGATGCAGCACTCCCAAGATTATAGGTGTCGCGTATCAGGGTAGGCATCCAGGTGGTAACACTGTCTTTGAGGATACCGTGCAGAAGAATTGCACCGGCCATAAAGAAGATTCCGGCGCGTGCCAGTGCTGTAATGGTGAGTGCTGGTTTTGTTTCGCTGTCTGAACAAGCCTCCTTCGCTTCCGGTATGCCGTAGGCTTCCCGGTGCTTTTCAATCCGGTCCATACCGAAGAGCCAGGCGATAGCCGTCAGAAAGCCTAATGCGGAAGAAACATAAAAAACCGTTCTCCAGTCGGATACGGCAATGCAAAACGATGCAAGAAGATAAACGGCAATCGTTCCGGCGGTGTTCGAGGTGGAAACGCGTACATACATTTTGGAAAGATCGGCTTCTCTGTAATACTCTGTAAAAATGCGAAGCATGGGCGGCCAAAGCATAGCCTGGGCAAAACCGTTTGCACACCAGACGAGAAGCTGCAGATGCGCGGAGGAGACGAAAGGCATCAGCAGATTACAGGCAGCTGTAGCGACAAGACCTGAAAACATCACATACCGGGGCGAAAACCGGTCCCCTAAAAAACCGCTGGCAATTTGTCCAAGCGCATATGTGAGCGAGGCACCGGTGCTGATGAGCCCCGTTAAAGAGCGGGAAACACCCTCGGAGTGAATAATTTCCACCATTACAGCCCCATAGTCCAGGCGCGCAATGTAGCCGACAAAATAAACAAGCCAGGAAAGAATAAGAAGGCTGTACATATACCTTGGTTCAGTAATTTTTTTCAAAAGCGTACTCCTTTCAGGCTTTTAATGCGGAAATAGTATACCATAAACAGTGCAAGATGTCAAGAAAACAAAAAATGAAAATAATTCGCTCAAAATATATATAAAAATCAAAATTAGTGTTGTTTTTTTTTCAGGAATGTGGTAAAATTTACTGTATGACAAAGGAGATGCTTTTATGAACATAATAATAATAGGCTGCGGCAAGGTGGGCAAAAAACTTGTAGAACAGCTTGGTGCAGAGGAAGAACATAATATTACCGTAGTGGATTCCCGTTATCCGCTCGTGCAGGAAATTACAGCAGAATTTGATGCAATGGGTGTTGTAGGCAATGCCATGACTGTGGATACGCTGACGGAGGCCGGTGTGCAGGAGGCAGATATTGTAATTGCTGTAACAGGGTCGGATGAACAGAATATGCTGGCCTGTCTTATGGCGAAAAAGCTGGGAAACTGCGGCGCGATTGCCCGCGTACGCGAACCGGAATATAACCGGGCAGCACACTTGTTGAAGGAGGACCTGGGAATTTCCATGGTGATAAATCCCGAACTTGCCGCGGCAAGTGAGATTGCCCGTGTATTACGGTTCCCTTCGGCGATTAAAATTGATACTTTTGCAAAGGGAAGGGTAGAAATCCTGAAATTCAGAATTTCTGAAAATTCTGTGCTGGATGGTATGCGTGTCAGCAATATTGTCGCAAGGCTGGAATGTGATGTCCTGGTCTGCGGTGTGGAACGGGAGAATGAAGCATTTATTCCCGACGGTTCATTTGTTCTGCAAAGCGGGGACTTAATCAGCATTGTTTCCTCTATCCGTAATGCCGCCCTTTTTTTTAAGAAAATTGGTTTTAAAACACATCGTGTAAAGGATACGATTATCGTAGGCGGCGGTAATATGGCCTATTATCTGGCCCATCAGCTTCTGGATACAGGGATTCATGTTAAGATTATTGAACAAAACCAGAAGCGATGCGATGAGCTTTGTCAGCTCTTGCCGAAAGCAACTATAGTCTGTGGTGACGGGACAGATAACCGTCTTCTTCTGGAGGAAGGGCTGGAAACGGCAGAGTCCATCGTTTCACTGATGAATATAGATGAAGAGAATATTCTTCTTTCCCTTTATGCCCAAAGTAAGACAAAGGGGAAAATCGTGACTAAAATCAACCGGATTGCCTACGGAGATGTAATTACACGCCTGGACCTGGATACCACTGTTTATCCCAAAAATATCACAGCAGATTATATTGTTCGCTTTGTCCGTGCAAAAAAAAATTCCATTGGCAGCAATATAGAAACGATGCATCTGATTCTGGAGGATAAGGCAGAGGCGTTGGAGTTCCGTATCTGCGAAAATTCCCCGGTTGCCAATATCACAATAGACAAACTGAAACTGAAAAAGAATATTTTGATTGCCTGCATCAGCCGCGGACAGAAGGTTATCATCCCCCGCGGTCGTGATACTTTACTGCCCGGCGATACGGTTATTGTAGTTACGTTAAAAGCAGGGTTTCAGGATATCAGCGACATTCTGGAGTAGAGAACAATGAACTATAAAATGATTGCCTATCTTCTGGGCTGGGTACTTAAAATCGAAGCGGTTACAATGGCTCTTCCGCTTATTTGCGCCATTTTATACGGTGAGCAGAGAATGGTTGGGGTTTTTGTATCGTGCATAATTATATGTCTCTTTACCGGATTGTTTTTTTCTTTCCGGAGACCGTCCCGCCGTTCTTTCTATGCAAAAGAAGGCTTTGTTACGGTTGGTCTAAGCTGGATTGCCATCAGTCTGTTCGGGGCACTTCCGTTTGTATTCTCCGGCTTTGTGCCGAATTTTGTGGATGCACTTTTTGAAACCATTTCCGGCTTTACCACAACAGGGTCATCCATTTTGACAGATGTGGAAGCCTTGCCGAAAAGTCTGCTTTTCTGGCGGAGCTTTACCCACTGGATAGGCGGTATGGGTGTCCTTGTGTTTCTGGTGGCCATTATTCCGTCCTCGGGAGGAGGGAATATGCACCTGATTCGTGCAGAAAGCCCCGGCCCTGCCGTCAGCAAACTCGTGCCCAAGGTACGGTCCACGGCCGCGATTCTGTATAAAATCTATATTTTTCTTACCCTTGTACAAATTGGACTTCTTCTGGCCGGCGGTATGCCCGTTTTCGATGCTATTACCATGACCTTTGGTACAGCAGGGACCGGTGGCTTTGGTGTTTTGAATGCAAGTGCAGCAAATTACTCTCCCTACTGTCAGTGGGTGATTACGGTTTTTATGCTGATTTTCGGTGTGGATTTCTCGCTCTACTATCTGCTGCTTTTGCGCCGGGGAAAGGATGTGCTGAAATCTGCGGAGCTTCGTACATATATATTATTAGTCATTACGGCAATTGGCTTCATAACATGGAACTGCATCGGCATGTACAAAACTTTCGGAGAAACACTCCGACACGGCGCATTTCAGGTGGCGTCCATTATAACTACAACCGGTTTTGCCACTACGAATTTTGATATCTGGCCGGTTTTCTCTAAAACCATTCTTGTACTCCTGATGTTTGTGGGTGCATGTGCGGGCAGTACGGGCGGTGGTATAAAGGTTTCCAGAGTCCTTATTCTCATGAAAAGTATCGTGAAGGAAATTAAAACTGCGGCGCATCCGCGGAACACAATGAAAATCACGATGAACGGACGGATCGTCGCGCATGAGACAGTTCGTGCAGTTAATGTATATATGGCATCCTATCTGTTGATTTTTGCGTTGTCTCTACTGATTATAAGCCTTGATAATTTTGATTTTACTACGAACTTTACATCCGTTGCGGCCACAATAAATAATGTGGGTCCTGGTCTTGCGGCTGTTGGTCCTACGCGGAATTTCTTTGATTTTTCTGCACTTTCCAAGCTTGTTTTGAGCTTTAATATGCTTGTGGGCCGTCTGGAAATCTTTCCGATTTTGATTTTGTTCTCGCCGTCTACCTGGAAAAAGTAAAGTTTACAAAACGTTTAAAATATATTCATTAACTATTTTTATGAAAAGAATATAATATTCTTTATATTTATCTTTAGGAAAGGAGCAGGTATATGCTGAAACGGCTTGCAAAATGTATAAGAGAATTTAAGCTCCCCACAATTCTGACATTAATATTTATTGTAGGAGAAGCAATTATCGAAACATCCATTCCATTTATTACTGCAAATCTTGTGAATCAGATTAAAGCCGGTGCAGGGATGGATGAGATAATAAAAAACGGAATTATTCTCGCCGTTATGGCCTGTGTTTCCCTGGCCTGCGGCGGTATTGCCGGACTTACCTGCGCCAAGGCCTCGGCGGGTTTTGCGAAAAATCTTCGTCATGATATTTTTGCACGTATACAGACATATTCTTTTGAAAATATTGACAAATTTTCGTCTGCATCCCTTGTTACCCGTCTGACAACGGACGTAACGAATGTACAAATGTCCTTTATGATGCTGATTCGTACAGCAATCCGTAGCCCTCTCATGTTACTTTTTTCCGTTATTATGGCATACATAATGGGCGGAGCACTGTCGACGGCCTTTGTAGTTGTGATTCCCGTTCTCGGTTTTGGACTTTATATGGTGGGGAGAAAGGCTATGCCCGCATTCCGGCGTGTATTTAAAAAGTACGACCAGCTGAATGAATCCATTGAAGAGAATGTAAGGGGTATACGCGTTGTAAAAGGCTTTTCCCGTGAAGAATATGAAAAGGATAAATTCGGTAGTGCGGCGGAAAATATCAGAAAGGACTTCACCCGTGCAGAGCGGATTGTGGCACTGAACACGCCTCTTATGAATCTCTGTATGTATTTTAATACGGTCTTTGTTCTTTTCATAGGTGCGAAGCTGGTTATTCAGAACGGCGGCACCACCATCGACATCGGTCAGATTTCTGCAATGCTGACATACGGTATGCAGATTCTGATGTCACTGATGATGCTTTCTATGATTTATGTAATGCTTACCATGTCCACGGAATCGGCAAAGCGCATCTGTGAAGTTTTGGAAGAAGCTCCGGCACTGCAAAATCCCGAGAATCCAGTTATGACGGTGGCAGATGGCTCCATTGACTTTGAAAATGTAAGCTTTAAATATTCTTCTAAGGCTAAAAAGTTTGCCCTTGCCGATATCAACCTTCACATCCGTTCCGGTCAGACCGTTGGTATTATTGGTGGAACAGGCTCCAGTAAATCGTCTCTTGTACAGTTGATTCCACGCCTGTATGACGTGACAAAAGGTGCCGTTCGCGTCGGCGGGAAGGATGTCAGGGAATACGATCTCGATATTCTTCGTGGTGCTGTGGCCATGGTATTGCAGAAAAACCTGCTGTTTTCAGGCACAATAAACGAAAACCTCCGGTGGGGAAACGCGGATGCGACGGATGAGGAAATACGTCATGCATGTCGTCTTGCACAGGCCGATGAGTTTATAAACAGCTTTCCTGACGGGTATGAAACAAAAATTGAGCAGGGAGGAACCAACGTTTCCGGAGGACAGAAGCAGCGGCTTTGCATTGTCCGTGCGCTTTTGAAGAAGCCAAAAATTCTGATTCTGGATGACTCTACAAGTGCCGTAGATACGAAAACCGATGCCTTGATTCGGAGAGGGCTGAAAACCTATATTCCGGAAACCACAAAAATCATTATTGCCCAGCGCGTTGCCTCTGTAGAAGATGCGGACCTCATTATAGTCATGGATAACGGCCGGATTGCCGATGCCGGGACCCATGCGGAGCTTCTTGAGAAAAGCGAAATTTACAAAGAGGTATTTACCCAGCAAACGAAGGGAGGGGAAAACGATGGCGAAAATGCATAGACCGCCCATGCCGCCAAAAAAGGGAACGTTTGGCCGCGTGCTGAAAATGCTGTTTGGCTATTATCCCGTTCTTGTACCTCTTGCGGCTTTTTGTGTTCTTTTTGCGGCCGTTGTTGCCGCAGCCCCCGACGTGTTTATTCAAAAAGTTATAGCATTGATCGAAAAATGGTATATTACCCGGGACTGGAACGGAGCGGCAGCAGAACTTATTCCCATGATTTCCATTCTTGTTGTGCTTTATATTGTGGCCATGCTGGCAGTGGCTTTGCACACGCAGCTGATGGCTTATATCACACAGGGGTTTCTGTCTAAACTGCGTTGTACTATGTTTGACAAAATGCAAAACTTCCCGGTGCGCTATTTCGATACCCATAGACACGGCGACATTATGAGTCATTACACGAATGATATTGATACGCTTCGTCAGCTTGTGTCTCAGTCGTTGCCGATGCTGCTCAGGGCAGGCGTCACAATACTGAGTGTTTTGTGTATCATGCTGTATTACAGTGCGTGGATGACACTTGTAATTTTAACGGGTGCTATTGCAATTCTTGTCATTACTAAAAAAGTCGGAGGCGGATCTGCGAAATATTTTATACGGCAACAAAAATCATTGGGCCGGACGGAAGGCTTTGTACAGGAAATGATGAATGGTCAAAAGGTTGTAAAGGTGTTCAGCCATGAGGATAAAAGTCAGAAAGAGTTTGACGAAATCAATATGGCACTCTACGAGGACAGCCGCCGGGCCCATGCCTATGCCAATATGATGGGGCCGATAAACCAGAATATCGGAAATATTTTGTATGTGCTTGTCGCGATGGCGGGCGGTTTATTTCTTGTGACAGGTGTGAAGAATGTCAGCTTTTCCGGCCTTGCTTTCAGTATCAGCATTATTGTTCCGTTTCTGAATATGACAAAACAGTTTACAGGCAATGTAAATCAGATGTCGCAACAAATAAATTCCATTGTCATGGGTCTTGCAGGTGCCGCTCGCCTTTTTGGTATGATGGATGAAGCGGCAGAAGCAGACGATGGCTATGTAACACTGGTAAACGCGAAATTTGCTCCTGATGGGTCTGTAACAGAGTCCGGTGTCCGCACAGGACAGTGGGCATGGAGACACCCGCATTCGGACGGGACACTCACGTATACACCTCTTATGGGCGATGTTTGCCTTGAAAAGGTGGATTTCGGATATGTTGAAGAGAAAAAGGTGCTCGAGGATGTTTCGGTTTATGCTAAGCCGGGCCAGAAGGTGGCATTTGTTGGTGCCACTGGTGCCGGAAAGACCACAATCACAAATCTTCTAAACCGTTTTTACGATATTGCGGACGGTAAAATCCGGTATGACGGCATCAATATCAACAAAATTAAAAAGTCTGATTTGCGTCGTTCCCTTGGCATTGTTCTGCAGGATACAAATTTATTTACCGGAACGGTAATGGATAATATTCGATACGGGCGTCTGGAAGCTACAGACGAAGAATGCCGTGAGGCGGCCCGTCTTGCGGGTGCGGACGATTTTATCACACGTTTACCCGATGGCTATGATACGGAGCTTTCAAATAACGGTGCCAATCTTTCTCAGGGACAACGACAGCTTATTGCCATTGCCCGTGCTGCCGTGGCAGACCCGCCTGTTATGATTTTGGATGAGGCTACTTCTTCCATTGATACACGCACGGAGGCAATCGTGCAACGCGGAATGGATAAACTGATGGAGGGCAGAACCGTTTTTGTTATTGCGCATCGCTTGTCCACCATTATGAATTCTGATGTGATAATGGTGCTGGATCATGGTCGCATTATTGAGCGCGGAAGTCATGCTGAGCTTCTGGAGCAAAAAGGAACATATTACAGACTTTATACCGGTGCATTTGAGCTTGAATGAATTTTGTCAGATATTTTTTAAAAAACTCTTGACAAAACCTTCGGTTTCGTTTATAATATTACTGTTGTAATTTTTGCAACAGAATTGCTGGTGTAGCTCAGTCGGTAGAGCAACGCATTCGTAATGCGTAGGTCGCGGGTTCGAGTCCCATTACCAGCTCCAAAAAGACAGTATTCTTTACGGAATATTGTCTTTTTTTATCTGAATTTTGTCTGATTTAAGCTTGACATCGTATATCCCCTATGCTATAATGAAAAAAACAAAAATAGATGGGAGAAAAAAGCAATGACAGTTAAAGAAGCGGCAGAAATGCAGGCTGCTATGCAACAGCCGGAGGTTGAAACCTGGTATTTTAATACAAAGAAGGAAGAGGGACAGAATCCGTATATTGGTTTTATGAGCTTCCAGCATTTTAATGGTGAAGAACTGTATTCGGATTTGGTGGTTCGTCCTGAAAACAAATACACGGAAACGGAGCATGTAGAATGTTACCCTGTGCCGGATTATCTGGAAGAAAATGGACGGGAAGAAGGGTATTACCCTGAGACCTCCATCGTGTATATCCGTATTTTGTGGAAGGAGTTTGAACCGAAGCAGGGGGAATATAACTATGCTTTTATGCAGGATATTCTTGATAAGGCCAGAGCACATGGTCAATCCCTGATTTTCCGCCTTATGGCGCATTCCACAAGGGAATGTGATGATGTGCCGGATTGGCTGAAGGAATTGATTCCCTGTCCGGCGCGGCCCGAAGGAGAGCGTGTTAAGGATTCTCCAACAGACCCTCTGTTTCTTGAACTTTTCCAGAAAGCCGTGCGTGCGCTTGGTGAGCGGTTCGACGATGATCCGACGTTTGATACGATTGATATTTCCTTACCCGGCTCCTGGGGAGAGGGGCATAACCTGCATCTGTATTCCGAAGAATCTCTGCAGGCCTTAACAGATACATATACGGAGGTTTTTAAAAAGACACGCCTTATCGGCCAGGTCTCACGTCCGGAACTTATTGAATCGGCAAACAAAAAAACGGAGCTTCCCATCGGCTATCGTGGTGACGGGCTGGGTGAACCGAGACATCTGTTTGAAAAGTATCCTGAAAAAATGGAAAGATTTGGGGAAAGCTGGAAAACGGCTCCTGTTTCCTTTGAAGCATACTGGTGGCTCGGCGAGTGGAAACGCAAAAACTGGGATATTGATGAAATTATAAATACCACACTTAGCTGGCATATTAGTTCTTTTAATGCGAAGTCTCTGCCAATCCCCTTTGAGTGGAAAGAACGGGTGGATTACTGGATTAGTCGAATGGGATACCATTTTTCCATTGATTATTTCAAATTCCCGAAACAGGCCATACCCGGAGAAACAGTAACGTTAAAACTCGGAATTGACAACATAGGCGTTGCTCCTATTTATCGTCAGATTCCGCTGCATATCCGTTTATCCGGTCCTGCAGGCACCTTTGAAACAGAGACGGAGGTGGATATCACAAAATGGTTGCCGGGTAAGAACGCGGAACGGATTCCAGTTTCGCTTCCTGCGTCCATAAAGCCCGGAACATATAAAATTGAGATGGGCATTTTCAATGAAGTGAATCCTCTTATATATTTTTGTACTGATGCTGTGCGTGACGGCAGCTTCTATATTGTTGGGGAATTAGAAGTACAATAAATCAAGTGAAAAAAATCCCGAAAGCCGGAGCCTTCGGGATTTTTTTTACTTATTCTCAAGGAAAAGTTCACCGATACGGTATACATCGCCTGCGCCCATTGTCAGAAGCATGTCGCCTTCTTTTGCATTTTGCCGCAGATATTCCAAACAATCTGCGAAAGAGGGGAGATACACGGCATCTGGAATCGCCTCGGCTAAATCCTTTGAAGAAATCAGCCCGGTATCTTTTTCCCGTGCAGCATATATGTCCAGAACCAGCGGAGAACTGCCGGAAAGTGCTTCTACAAAATCCGGGAAAAGTGTTTTTGTCCGTGTGTAAGTATGGGGCTGAAATACGCACCATACTTTTCCTGACGTACATCCCTTTGCGGTGCGGAGAGTGGCAGAAATTTCGGTGGGATGATGCGCATAATCGTCAATTACAGTTACGCCATCTTTTTTGCCTTTTCTTTCAAAGCGTCGGCCCACCCCTGTAAACGAGGCAAGTCCTTTTTGAATTACCGAAAAATCCAGTCCCAGAAAACGGGTTGCGGCGACGGCGCATAGTGCATTGGAAATATTATGCATTCCCGGCACGGAGAGAGAGACTGTTCCCAAAGATGTGCCGTGCTCCAGCACAGTGAAAGCGGCGCATCCGTTTTCCTGTACCCAGATATCCCGGGCTGTATAGTCGGCGTTGCCGCTTGTTTTACAGGAAATCACTTTTGCCTGCGTCCCGGACACTGCAGAAACTGTATTTGCATCATCCGCATTGATAACCACGGCACCTTCGGCTGGAGTAAGGTCTGCAAGAGCACGGAAGGTATCTTTAATGTGGTCAAGATCCCGGAAATAATCAAGATGATCCTCTTCGATATTTAATATAATACTTACAAGAGGGAAAAATCGGAGGAAGCTTTGATGATACTCGCAGGCTTCGCAGATAAAGTACTCGCCGTTTCCTACGCGTATATTGCCGCCGATTGCAGGCAGTTCTCCGCCGATTGAAATGGTAGGGTCAAGGTCGGCCGCCAGAGCAATATGTGTCATCATAGAGGTTGTGGTTGTTTTTCCGTGGGTACCGGCCACAGCAACGGGGTATTTATACAGCTTCATAATTGACCCCATGAGAGTGGCACGGTCAAAAACAAGAGCACCGCTTTCTTTTGCGGCAATCAGTTCTTCGCAGTCCGGCTTTATGGCGGCTGTATATACTACTACATCGGGATTTTTTATATTAGCCGCACATTGCCCTATGTAAATTTCAGCACCCTTCGATTTTAAATACTCGGTGATTTTTGACTCACGCATGTCAGAGCCGCTTACAATATACCCCCGATTTATCAAAATATCTGCAAGTCCGCTCATACTAATGCCGCCGATTCCAATGAAATGCACATGTGCACCGGCAGGCAAGGATGTTAGAGAAAAAGTCATTTTTTCAAGCCCTTTCGCATATAAAAATTTCGTTGATAGATATATTATACACCAAAAAATAAAAAAATTACAAGATTTTTGTTATTTTTGTTGAAATTTTATTTTTATTTTGGTAAAATAAAAAATAGAGAGGGTTGAACACCGCTTCAGACCTTACATAAATGGGAGGGAGATGCATTCATGGACATCACTGATATCCGTGTACGACGGATGACGGCAGAGGGCAAAATGAAGGCAGTAGTTTCTGTGACCTTCGATGACGCTATTGTAATCCATGACATCAAGGTAATTGAAGGTCAAGACAAGCTGTTCATTGCAATGCCCAGTCGCAAGACGCCCGATGGCGTTTTTAAAGACATTGCGCACCCGATTAATGCCGAGATGCGCGAATCTCTGCAGTCAGCTATTCTTTCGAAGTACGAAGAATCGCTTGCTATGCAAGACGACGCAGAGTAACTCGACGGAACAAAAAAGGCAAATGAAGGTTTTCATTTGCCTTTTTGTTCGCGCTATCAGAAAGGAGAGACAGAATATGGAAAAGTATGAGGCATATCTGCAAAAAAGGGAAAGGCAGCGTATTCGACTTCGTGAGCTGATTGAATCCGGTGTCATTATCTGGAACACGGAGGATACGTATGTTGACGACGAAGTGATAATTGCACCGGGAACAGAGCTTTTGCCGGGTTGTATCCTTTCGGGTCAAACTGTAATTGAAGAAAAAACCGTTATTGGTCCGCGCACAACACTTCGGGACTGCGTTGTACGGTCGGGTGCCCTTGTTCGTGAAACAGTAGCGGAGGAAAGTGAGATCGGCCCGGATGCAAAGGTGGGTCCCTTCTCCTATCTACGTCCTGGCACAAAAGTGGGTGAGGGTTGTCGCGTGGGGGATTTTGTTGAACTCAAAAATACCACGCTTGGGAACGGAACGAAGGTTTCTCATCTCACTTATGTCGGGGATACAGAAGTGGGCGAAGGAGTCAATTTTGGATGCGGTACTGTTACGGTGAATTACGATGGAAAGAAAAAGTATAAAACAAGAATCGGAAACAATGCCTTTATTGGCTGTAATACGAATCTTGTAGCCCCTGTTGTGGTGGGCGACGGTGCGTATATTGCGGCCGGTTCCACTATAACAGATGCGGTGCCTGACGAAACGCTGGCGATTGCACGGGCACGTCAGGTTATTAAGGAAAACTGGAAAGACAAGAGAAAATAAGAGAGGAAACACTATGGCAGAAATCAAAAAGCTGTCGCCGGCTGTTGCGGCTTTGATTGCGGCAGGAGAAGTTGTGGAACGGCCTGCCTCCGTTATAAAGGAGCTGGTGGAAAACTCTATAGATGCGCTTGCCAGTCACATAACAGTTGAATTACGGCGCGGCGGCATTACATATATGCGGGTTACCGATAACGGTAAAGGGATGGCAGAGGAGGATGTTCCTACAGCATTTCTGCGTCATGCCACCAGCAAAATTGAATCCGGCGAAGACCTGGAAAGTATAGTCACGCTTGGATTTCGCGGGGAAGCACTATACAGCATTGCCGCCGTGGCGAATGTGGAGATTATCACAAAGAGAAGAGAGGATAACTGGGGTGTCAGTGCCTCTGTTTCCGGTGGCAGTGTTCCGGACGTTCAGCCCACCGGATGCCCGGACGGTACAAGCGTTATTGTACGTGATTTGTTTTTTAATACGCCTGCCCGCATGAAATTTCTGAAAAAAGATAGCGTAGAGGCTGGATATGCCGAAGACATCGTGCGAAAAATCGCTCTTGCGCGGCCGGATATTTCCTTCCGTTTCATTTCAAATGGGAAAGAAATATTTTTTACCCCCGGAGACAGTAAATTGGAAAACGCTGTGGCCGCATTATTTGGGCGGGATTTTGCCGGTGCAATGCTTCCGGTGGACTATGCGCAGGATGGGGTACGGATCACGGGCCTTGTCGGAAAAAGTGAGCTTACCCGTCCGAACAGGACATTTCAGATTTTCTTTGTTAACGGACGGTGCGTCATGCACAAAAGCTTTTATGTCGCTTTAGGTGAAGCCTATAAGGGTCAGATTATGGTAGGTCGGTTTCCGGTTTGTGTTTTGCATCTGAATGTTGACCCGGAGCTTTGTGATGTGAACGTTCATCCCGCGAAAGCAGAAATTAAGTTTGCCAACGATAAACCTGTGTTTGATGTGATTTATTGGGGCGCGAAAAACAGCTTATATGCTATACGCGATACCCGGACGTTGCAATTGGAAAAAACACCTCCGAAACCTGCGGAAGACAGCATTACGGGCGAGCAAACAAAATTGATTCCGCCGACAGAACCGCCTGTAAGCAAAGTGGCGGAAAGCGCGACGTTCGCCTCCCGCCACGTCGAAAAGAAACCGGAGAATACTTTTGTATATCCGCAGACTACGCCGCCAAAAGAAAAGAATGATATTCCCGTTGCAGCGGCACCTGTACGTAAAAGCATTCTGCCGGATGAAATTCCGGCTCCGCACAAACAGGAAGCAGTGAAACCGGAACCGGCAATCGAGGTGGCACCGGAAGAAAAAACAGAGACTCCACCGCCGCCCTTTGTTCGTGTACTGGGTCAGGCTTTTGATACGTATATCATCGCTGAGTCGGAAGGTAAACTGCTGCTGGTAGACCAGCATGCCGCCCATGAGAGGATTTTGTTTAACTCGCTTATGGAGGGGTTTCATTGTCGTGGGATTGACTGTCAGTTGTTACTTATGCCCGTAAGCGTACAGCTTTCTCCTTCGGAGATGTCCGTTTTTGAAGAGAACGTTGATATACTTTTAAAAAGTGGATTTGATGCGGAAGAATTTGGAAGCGGGATTGTGAAAATAAGTACTGTACCGACTGCTTTGACGGGTTGTGATGTATCAGCGGCATTCCTTGAGGTGATAGACCGCCTTGCAACAAAGCGCGATTTAAAAACCGAAGCCGAAACAAACGCGTTGCATTCTATTGCCTGTAAAGCAGCTATGAAGGCCGGAAAACAGCTTTCAATAAAGGAACAGGAGGATCTGGTGCAGAAAGCATTGCAGCTGGATGGGATTGCCACATGTCCGCACGGGCGGCCGGTGATTCTTTCTCTGACACAAAAAGAAATAGAAAAACAATTTAAAAGAATTGTATAAAAGAGGCTTAAAAAAAGTAAACTCTCTTCGGGCGATGGTTGTGACCCGGAGAGAGTTTTTTGTAGTTAAAAAAAGTATGGGGGATCAGCGTATTCTCATTATGAAAACAGAAGAACAGTTCTTGTTTCCCCTTGCCAGTCTACTTTGCATCCCAGCGCATCCGCTACAGCCCGCAAAGGAATAAGAGTTCTCCCTTTTTCAATTTTTGCCGGAACATCCAAGAGGATTTCCGTACCGTTTTTCGTAAAGGAAGGGGCACCGACGGGAAGGACAATGTGTGTTTCTCCACGCTTCGCATATACGGTTTTTGTCCTGTCATCCCAGGAAACTTCTGCCTCCATAGCTTCGAATATGGCGCGGAGAGGCACCAGTGTACGTCCGTCTTCTAATAGTGGCGGCACATCGAAGAAGAGGGAATTACCATTGTACAAAACGGCGATATCCCGCAAAGGATTTTTTACATATACCTGCTGCATGGTATGATAATCACGAAGAACAAATTTGCCTTCCCGGCAGACCTCCGGCAAATCGCCGTTTAACAGACAAACAAGTCTGCCTTGTTCGTCAAGCAGAATATTTTCGGTTGTTGTCCGCGCATACAGAAGCCCTTCACCCATGACCTTGACAGATTCATAGATTGGCGGCAGAATCACGGTGCCGTCGGTGCGCACAAGGCCGAAAAGGCTGTGCCCTTCCACATCACCTGCCGGAATGGAGATGCGGAGAAACGGATGGTTTTCATCCTCCCATATGGTCTGCAGTCTGCCACCTTCGGGGGCGGTATACAGGGTTTCGCCCTGTCGATTTATCAGACGGGTATCAGCTAAAACAATCAAATCCTGCCAGATTGTTTTAGGTGTGAAATCGAGAGGAAGCACCTCTTTTCCGGCCATGTCAAGAATAGTAGTTCTTCCTTCGCTATCCCCGGCAGTAATATAAATTCCGTTTGTGCTTTGGTAAATCAGGCCGCCCAAATCTCGGATTTGTCCGTTTTTGTCAAGCATCTGTGCCGGACCGTTGCCACCGGCGGCATAACCATGCTTAAAATCACCGATATACCAATAGGTATCGGCAGGCAGAACAATCGTTCCGTCCTCCCGGATAAGTCCGTATTTACAGTCGATATACGTGCCGTATTTTGTGATTTCGCTGCCCGAACAAATTCTCGCCATTCCGTCGGAAAAACCGTACACATAGTCAAAGGTGGGGGGAATCTGCTCTTCTCCTCGGCTGTTTAGAAATCCAAATTTTTTATTGCGGCTGATGGGTATGAGGTCACTTGTTCCGTCTCCGTCAAAGCGGTTATGAAAATAATGCGCCGTTGTTACCTTTGTTTTTTCGTGAGTGTCGGGATAGGTGTCATAAATATAATCGGTAAGCTGCCTGCCGTTTTTGTCGAAAAAACCTGCGTATCCGTTTTCGTCCATTACCATAATCAGTCCGTTTTTGCGGATAACTTTCGGGCGTTCGTCAAAGGGCAGAACGAAATTTGCATCGGTGTCGATAATCGCGGTCATACCGCCGCGGGTTACCCGGGCAATGCCGCGGTAAAAGGTCTGCGCAGTGGTGTAACTCTCTTCTGATAAATGGGAATATCCTTCTGCCGAAGCTGTCAGGAAGAGAAGAAATCCTGAAAGAAAAACACTTATGATTTTTTTCATGCCGATCACGCTCCTTCTTTGCATTATATCATGGAAAAAAAGCGTTGTCAATGCAGAAAACATTAAACCTGCATTACAACAAAATGACATGAAAGATACTGCTTTTATGACAGGTAAAAGAAAAATATTTTATAGTTTTTTCTTTACTCAATATCCTCTATCACTTCCACGGGAGGCGCATCCAGAACATCAGGATGTTCCAGCGTGTTACATAAGAGCTTGAGAGCCGAGGCGAAATAATAGCCGTCACAAATCCTCTCGTCAGTGGTTACAGTAAAATCAAGAAATTTTTTGTATTCCGGCTCGCACGTGCCGCGCCGGGGGACAATCATTTTCTTTTTGGCACCATAGGCGAAGAAAATCGGAATATTGCCGAAATCGTACAGATGGTGATAAATAGGGGGAATACCGAGTGAACCCATAGAGGTAATCACCATTGATCCGTGAAACGGACTTACAGTTGTTAAAAAGCGGGGGAGAAGACCGAAATAATCCAGAAAGCTGAGGATTGAAACTGTCAGCTTTAGAAGTAGGCCCGGAATATACCGTAGAATCCGCGCTGTTTTATCAAATGCGCTTTCCTCCGTGGCTCCTTCGCCGCGATTGGCCTTGATTTCCTTTTGAAAGGCATGATAGACTTCGTCGGCCGTGGCATCAGGCTGAAAAATCAGTTTAATCATGGTATCGGGAGATTCCAGCGTCATATCCGTTTTTATGGCCATTATTGTTTCAATGTTATTACGCGCATAGATTTTCTGGCCGGATATAAAGCGGTTAATGGCGGGACGTGTTGCAACCGTGCGGATATAGGCAGCTACAAGCACATGCAGTACGCCGAAACTTTTCAAACCTTCTGCGCGTTTTTTGCGTATGTATTCCTCCACGTTGGATATATCCAGCGTATAATGCACTTTGTTCTGTGCGCCGGCCCGGGTTTTCATAATATAGGGGGAAACCATGGAAAGCGGAGACAGTGTTCGTAAACGTCTCCCGTCGCGACGGTCTCCGAATTTTCGTTTATGCTTCAAAGAGAATCAAATCCTTTCTTCATTTTTCATGCGAATACGAAAAAAGAAGATATTTGCTATGAATACAAATACCTTCCTTTCAGACAAACAACGGACTAAGCACGTGTTACAAGGCCGGAGCGCAGGCAACGGGAACAAACATGCACTGTTTTCGGAGTGCCGTTCACAATCGCCTTGACCTTTTTTATGTTGGGTTTCCACATTTTATTGGATCTTCTGTGCGAGTGACTGACCTGGATGCCAAAAGAAACGCCCTTTCCGCAGATATTACACTTTGCCATGTATATACACCTCCTTCGGTCTGCTTCCATACTAAAACAGATATAGTATAGCACAACTTTTCAAAACTTTCAAGTCTTTTTTATAATTTTTTTTAAATTTTTCTAATTTTTGAAAAAAATTACCCGCCTATATGATGATTCCCCCAGAAGTATTGATAGACAGGAGATTCTGAAGGAAGCTCGCACTTTGCGCTAAACTGCAGACCTTAATGCCCTCGGGACGCAAAATCCGGTTACAATCATCCGTCATTTTGAAACGATAGAGTGAATATGGTATGAGTTTGCTGAAAATAAATCGCAAGACTTTTTATTTACTCATATTAAAATTTGACTACTGGAATTTTTTGTGCTATAATTTATGTATACAAGACTTAATACATTTATAAGCGAAGGAGACGGTACGGTGATAGTGGCAGCTACGGGGAATGCGGGAAAAATGAAGGAGTTCCGGAGGATTTTGCCGGATTATGAGATTTTATCTATGAAAGAAGCCGGTTTTTTCGGTGATGTTGAGGAAAACGGAAAAACCTTTGAAGAAAATGCGCTTTTAAAAGCGAGGGCGGTGATGGAAGCCACCGGTCATGCCGCTTTTGCCGATGATTCCGGTCTTGTAGTAGATGCTCTGGATGGAGCACCGGGTATTTATTCTGCCCGTTACGCCGGGGAAGGAGCTTCGGATGCACAGCTGATTGAAAAACTTCTGAAGGAAATGCAGGGCATTCCGGCGACAGAACGAGGTGCGGCCTTTGTGAGCGTGATTGCCTATATTTCACCCGATGGAGAGGAAAAAACGTTTCGGGGAGAGTGCCGGGGGAGAATAGATTCTGTTCCCCGTGGGGAAAACGGATTTGGTTACGACCCGGTATTCCTGATTCCCGAAAAAGGTAAAACATTCGGTGAGCTTTCTGCCGATGAAAAAAATGAAATCAGTCACCGGGCTCGCGCCCTCGCGCTTTTTAAAACATATATGGAAAAAAGATAGGGGTGGATGAATCCACCCCCATAATGCCTTGCGGCGTATGCATTTCGGGCCTGTCGGCCCGGACTGAGCTGCGGATCAGCAGCAGCTGTTCTGGTTGTTACCGCAGAAACAGTTGAGGAAAACGAAGATGATGATAATCCACCAGATCCATTCACAGCAGTTATTACTGTTGTTGTTTACGCAGCAGTTGCTCATGTTTGTGCTCCTTTCTCTCAGAAATTAGTCGCAGCAGCCGTTACCGCAGCCCGTGCTTGTTCCGTAACTGTTGTTGTTGCCGCAGCAACAGAAAAGAAGCACCAGAATGATGATGATCCACAGACATGAATTGTTGCTGTTGTTACCACAGCCGCATCCACCAAATAAACCCATGAGTAAAGTCCTCCTTAAAATATATAGATTGTTATAGGGTTGAATCAGCATTTTGCTGTTTCAATAGTATATTATGAGGCGGATAGGTTTTTGGTGACAAATGAAAGGGGAGTTCAATAATGAAAATTTTAATTCTGACTCTTTCCACAGGTCAGGGCCATACCCAGACGGCCATGGCGATTTCTGACCATTTCACCGGACGAGGTGCCGAATGCCGTGTTATGGATGCCTATAAAGAGACAAACCATCTTTTGAGTGATTCTCTGGAAAAAGGGTATCTTGTGGGAACACAGTATGCTTCCGGATTTTACCGTACTGCATATCGGCTGGCAGAAAAAAGCGAGCAACGTTCAACGCACGGTGTTCCTTTGTCACGTCTTGCAAACAGTATGGTGGGGCAAAAACTTCTTCGTTCGATTCTGGACTACAATCCGGATGTGATTATCACAACCCACTTATTCCCGGCTCTGCATCTGACATATATGGAGGAGGACTTGCAGCATATTCCGACTTTTGGGATTGTAACCGATTTTACGATGCATCCGTACTGGGAGAATACCCATCTCGATCATTATGTAACGGCTTCTTCACTTTTAAATTATCAGTGTTTCCGTAAGGGGATTCCGGAATACAAAATCCTTCCCTTTGGTATCCCGGTGCAGGAAAAGTTTTCTGTTTCGTTATCCCGGGAGGAAGCGCGAAGTGAACTGGGACTGGAAAATAAAACGACGGTTCTTGTTATGATGGGGAGCATGGGGTACGGAAATATTGCGAAAAACATTAAGAAAATTGATAGAATTGAGCGGGATTTTCAGATTCTGTGTGTGTGCGGCCGGAACAATAAAGCAGCAAGAGAAGTTGAAAATCTGGAAACATCCCATCAGGTCCGTGTTTTCGGTTACGTAGACAACGTCGACCTTCTGATGGATGCCGCTGATTTTATGGTTACGAAGCCCGGAGGTCTTACGCTTTCCGAAGCACTGGTAAAAGGCATTCCGGTGATTCTGATGAATCCGATACCGGGTCACGAAGACCGCAACCGTGAATTTCTTGTTAACAATGGTCTTGCTATGGCAGTGAGCTCCACCTGTCCTGTGGACGAGGCGGTATATCAGTTTTTACAGAATGACTGGCGCCGCAGGAATTTACATGAGGGGATCCGAAGTATAAGTCCCCGCAACCCAACCAAACTTTTAGGGGATTTTGTTTTTGAAAAATATGGAAACAAAGAGAAGCTGGATGCGAATTCCGAAGTATATTGAATTTATCTGCAGTGCCCTGGAGAAGGCCGGTTTTCCGTCGTATGCTGTCGGCGGATGTATACGGGATCTCCTTTTAGGTAAGGTACCGCAGGACTATGATGTGGCGTCTGCGGCATGGCCCCGGGATGTAAAAGCTATTTTCCCCAAAACGATCGACACGGGTCTTTCGCATGGAACTGTAACGGTGATTTTGCCGGAAGGAAAAGCGGAGGTGACAACCTTTCGGCGGGACGGCGAATATACAGACAGAAGAAGACCTGACCGTGTTTCTTTTGTTACAGATATTGAAGAAGACCTTGCCCGACGTGATTTCACAGTAAATGCGATGGCATTTTCGCCTTCCCGTGGTTTCTATGACCCATTCGACGGGCGAATTGATATGGAAAGAGAAGTTTTGCGTACAGTTGGAAAGCCGGAAAAAAGGTTTGCCGAGGATGCGCTGCGCATTTTAAGGTTATTTCGTTTTTCGGCCCAGCTTTCTTTCAGAATAGAAGAAGAGACGGCTGTGGCCGCATATAGTCTTGCCGACAGTCTCACTTTTTTGAGCAGGGAACGGATTTTTTCGGAGACTGACAAGCTGTTGCATTATGCGGATGCAGCGCAGCTTTCAGCCGCCGTTCCGGTACTGTCGATAGTGATGCCGGAGGTGGATTTTTCAGAGGAAATAGTCCAAAAAACAGCAGGTTGTGCGTCACGTGCAGGAAAATGGGCCCGGCTTTGCGGAGAAAAAGCCGGGGAAATCCTTAAAAGACTTCACGCGCCCCGGGCATTGATTTTGTCGGCCGCTGAACTTGCGTCGTATAAAAAGGGGCAGCATATTGTGTCTGATGTGGCATCCCTGAGACACACAGAGACTGAGACGTTTTTTGATTTTTTAAACGAAGAAGAATCACGAAGTGCTTGGGAAGATGCTAAAAAAAATGGCGTACCAATGCAAATCGGCGAACTCTGCATTGATGGCAGCGAATTGGAAAGAATGGGATTTCGCGGCAGAGAAATTGGAATTCTTTTGCAAAACCTTTTTGCGTATGCAATTGAAAATCCAGCAAATAATAATAAAGAAAGATTAAGGGAGGTAGCAACATGGATGTACAGACAAAAATACTTACAGAAGGAATAACCCTTTACATGCTGCCGGATGAGAAATTCAAAAACTGTGTACAGGGTATATATTTCAGTATGCCCCTCCGGCGTGAAACGGCAACTGGCCTTGCGCTCCTGCCGAAGCTTCTGACGGCGTCTAATTCCCGTTTTACAAACCGCAGTGCACTGCATATGCAGGCGGAAGCATTGTACGGTACGCGTCTGAATGCGACAACAGGGAAACTGGGAGAAATGCAAACGATCTCCTTTATAGCAGACAGCATTGCGGATTGTTATGCCGGAGAGCCTCTGTTTTCTGAGGTACAGTCGCTTTTAAAAACGGTAATTTGTGAGCCACGGGGGACAGATGCGTTTGAGGAAGATGTTTTCAGACGGGAGAAAGATGCACTTCGCGAGGATATAAAAAGTGTTGTAAATGATAAACGGCGGTATGCCCTTGTGCGCTGCATAGAGGAGATGTGCGCGGAGGAGCCGTACGGCATTCGTGCTGACGGTACAGAGGCAGACTTGGAACGGATTACGCCTTCGTCCTCCTTTGCATTGTACAAAGAAATGCTGGCTACGGCACGTGTGGATATTTTTGTCAGTGGTGCATTTGATGTTCAGCAGGCAGAGCGTGGCGCAGAAGAATTGGCCTCCGTTCTAGGTCCGCGTACAGCCCCGAAGGTGGAAGCAACGCGTTTCATGCCTTCGGAGGTGCGATATGTGCAGGACAGGGAGACGGTTGAACAGGGGAAGCTTGTAATCGGATACAGGGCAGATGTGGACATAGAGAAAGAATACGCCGCACTGCAGGTGTTCAATGCCATTTTCGGCGGCGGCACATCTTCTAAGCTATTTAATAATGTGCGCGAAAAAATGAGCCTTTGTTATTACGCTTCTTCGCAAACGGATAGACCCAAAGGCCTTGTTTTTGTTCAGTCAGGCATTCAGTTCGATAAATATCAGACGGCACTGAATGCTATCTGTGCCCAGCACGAGGAAATCAAGAATGGCAACGTTTCAGAAGCGGAATTTTCCGGAGCGGTGCAGGGCATTGTAAACAGTCTCCGCTCATATAAAGATTCCCCGGCCACACTGCAGGCATATTATGTGCGGCAACTGGCTGTCGGCGGGAATATGAACATTGAAAAGGATATCGAACAAATTCTGGCGGTGAAACCGGAACAAATTCCGCCTGTGGCTCGTCTTGTTCTTATGGACACAGTTTATTTTTTAAACGGAACGGGAGGTAATGTGCAATGAAAACATATCCGACAATTGGAGAAACCCTCCATGAATTTGTCCATTCCAGCGGTCTGAGGGTATATGTTTTACCTAAGCCCGGTTTTGGTAAAAGCTTCGCCATTTATGCGACGGATTTTGGCTCTGTAAATAATGTGTTCACCTCTGATGGCGTGAAAATCCGTGTGCCGGACGGCGTGGCACATTTCCTTGAGCATAAACTTTTTGAGGAAGAAGAGGGGGATGTTTTTGGAAAATTTTCCGCTCTTGGTGCCTCTGCAAACGCGTATACGTCCTTTGATATGACAGGATATCTCTTTTCTGCCACCGCCAACGTCTACGATTCCCTTTCTGTGCTTCTGCGCTTTGTTCAAAATCCATATTTTACAGATGAAAATGTGGAAAAGGAAAAGGGAATCATTGGCCAGGAAATTGACATGTACAGAGATGACCCGTCCTGGAACTGTTTCTTTAATGGCCTTCGGGCCATGTACGAAAAGCATCCGGTACGAGTTGATATTGCCGGCACGGCCGAATCGATTTCCAAAATTGATAAAACACTGCTTTACCAGTGTTATAATGCCTTTTACTCTCCGAAGAATATGATTCTTTTCGTGGGCGGCGATATAGAACCGGAAGCTGTCCGCGAGGTCGTAGAAAAAGAAGTCCCTGACCGTCGTTCCCCGGAAGTGGAAGTTTTCTTTCCGGAGGAGCCGGAAGCAGTGGCACAAACAGAGGTGGAGGCTTCCTTTATGGTCTCACGTCCCATGCTGGGGCTGTGCTTTAAGGAAAAGCAAATGGAGGATCCGGTGTATGCAGATGCGGTATACGAAGTCCTCGGAACGCTTCTTTTTGGTAAAAGCACGTCTTTATATAAAGAGCTTTATGAAGAAAATCTGATAGGTGACAGTTTTTCTTACGGATATTCTGCAGGGAAGGGATACGCTTTTATGCAGCTGGAAACAGAGTCGGACAATCCTCAAAAGGTACGGGAAAGGGTTTTGCATCACTTGGAAAAAGTGCGGCAGGAGGGAATTGGCAATGCTGATTTTGAACGTGCGAAAAAAAGTGTTTACGGGTCTGCTGTGCGAATGATGGACAATATAGAGCAGATTGCTCACGCCTTTGTGCCTATGGCGTTCCGAGGCGGTGATTTTCTCACATATCCGGACGTGGTACGGTCGCTTACTTTAAATGATGTCACGGACGTACTTCAAAACGGACTTTCCGCGAAAAACTGTGTGCTTTCGATAGTAAAACCGAACACAAGGAGGGATGAACAATGAACACTGTCGGTTTTCCCGGACTGGACTTTGAATTCACCTTAAATGAGATTGCCTTTCCGCTGCCTTTTGGCAGCGGCGGCATCCGCTGGTATGCACTTATTATTATGACGGGCATTCTTTTGGGCATGTTTGTGGCTTTGAAGGAAACAAAACGAATTGGTGCGAGTACGGACCATGTGTATAATATGATTCTCTGGTGCATTCCTTCTGCCATTGTCGGTGCGAGACTGTATTACGTGCTGTTTTCTCTTGAAGAATACAAGGATAACTGGCTTTCTGTTTTTTACATATGGGAGGGTGGCATTGCAATTTACGGTGCTGTTCTCACTGCACTTCTGGTAGTTTTTTTGTACTGTAGAAAGAATAAACTTTCCGTATGGGAATATCTGGACATAGGAAGCTACGGATTTTTAATCGGTCAGTGCATTGGACGGTGGGGGAATTTTGTGAATGCAGAAGCTTTTGGGGAAGAAACGAGTTTGCCCTGGCGTATGCTTGTAAACGGACGGTGCGTTCATCCCACATTTCTATATGAGTCGCTCTGGCTGCTGGGTGTTTTTCTTATCATATGGTTAAGCCGAAAAAAACATCACTTTGCGGGACGGACTGTCACAATGTATATGATGGGATACGGCATCGGGCGTTTCTTCATAGAAGGGCTTCGGACGGACAGCTTGTATCTCGGTAATATCCGGATTTCCCAGCTGGTATCAATCGTGCTTGTTGTTCTTGGCGTCTGGTTTTATTCGAGAAAAAGTGCTGCACACAAACGAAAGATTAATGATGCTGATATGTAGTTTGTGTTACAACATGATTAAAAAATAAAATTACTATTGACTTTTTACTGTAAAAAATGTTACAATACAATAAGCCAACAAGGCAAAGAAAAAAGGAGGATTTCAAAATGAAAATTGGCAAAAGATTTCTGGCAGCACTTGTTTCCTGCGTCATGCTGCTGACCATGACACCCTTTATGGGGGTGCTGGCGGATGAACCGACAGTTGCTCTGTCGGATATTGACGCAAACACAACCGTAGGTAAAGCGGTAACAGAGCTTGTAAAGCTCGGTATCATTAATGGGTATGAAGACGGGACATTCCGTCCGGATAACACCATTACTCGTGGTGAAGTTTCCAAAATCGTAATTACGTTCAAGAAACAGGCGGACGTGGCATACGATACGGTGCCCTCCGGCTTTAGGGATGTAGACGAAGCAAACCATTGGGCAAAGAAGTACATAAAGCTCGCAGCCGACCAGAAAATTGTAAACGGCTATGAGGATGGTACTTTCCTTCCCGACAATCCCGTAAAGTATACGGAAATCGTAAAGATGCTGGTCTGCATGATGGGTTACGGCACAATTGCGGAATCCAAGATGGTTGCAGGCGGCCCGTGGTACAGTGGCTACATGGCACTGGCTGCAGAAAAAGGCATGCTCAACAGTGCTTCTGTAAATAATGTAGAAGACCCGGCTTCCCGTGGCACAGTGGCTATTCTTGTGAATAATTGTCTCGGCATGGAGACTGCTTCTACGGACTCCACCGGTAATGTTATCATTAACACCGGCTCCAGCGCACTGGAGGACTACCAGAGCAAAAGTAAAATTACCGGTATTGTAACCGGCGTACAGCAGACAGGTATTTCTACCGGAACTACCGGCCTCTCTGCCCGTGAAATTAAAATTTTAGACGGTGATGAGGAAGAAGTATATCAGGTCTCTTCCGGTTATGATACCATGTCCATTCTTGGTAAGGGTATCACCGGGTATGTAGAAGGCCCTGACGATGACGGCGACTATTCTATTTCTTCTATTTCCGAGTATAAGACGCAGACAACTGTTGTTACACCGGATATGATTGACGAAGTAAAGAGCACAAGCATTTCTTATTATGCAAGACAGAATGCTTCCAAAACCAGCAAGCTTACTTTTGATAGAAACATGACAGTTGTTTACAACGGTAAGTACGATCCGAATTTTGAGGTTGCAGAGTTTGCGAATATTCTCAGCGGTGAAATTGAATTTATCTGTAATGACGGTGACGATGATGCTGAAGTGGCAATTGTAACCTCTTATGAAACCTTCGTAGTAAGCAGTGCGGACAAAACAACGGAGCCGCCGAAGGTATACGGAAAGTACAATGCTGGTGAACTGACAATTCCGTTTGATATGAATAACTTCTATTTCTCCCTGACAAAGTCCGGGAGCAACGCGGAACCCGAGACCTTAATTAAGGCACTTACGGAATGGGATGTTATCACGGTTGCACGGTCTAAAGAATCTTCCTCCGGCAAGGCCGTCTGGAAGGGTATCATTACCTCTAAGAAGGTAAGTGGTTCTATTCAGGAGTCTGAAAGCGCAACACGCAAGAAGATTTCCGGTACGTTCTATGATTATGCAAAGAGCTACGAAAATTATACCGGTTCAAAGCCGGAAATGGCACTGAACGATTATGTGACAATTTACCTCGATCACGAGGGGAAAATCGCTGCAGCCGCTTCCAGCACAACACAGACCAATATTTATCTGGCATTTATGATGACGGCTGCAAAACAGCAGGGTGTTGACGGCGTGGCACAGGTAAATATTTATGGTATTACCGGCACTACAAAACAACGCACACTGAATCTGGCATCCTCTGTTCGTATCGATGGAAAGAATTACAAGGATTCTGATGAAGCTTTGCTGGCACTTAAAGCCGCTTCCGCAACTGCTAATACAGGCAAGGCAGAAGCGGGTGTCGGCGGTGCCACTGCCTACTCGCAGCTGATTCGCTACACCACAAATAAATCCGGTGAAGTAGACATGATTGACACAATTGCAGAAAACACTTCTGTGGGTGATGACGACCTTAAAAAGTATGTTTCTTTCCCCTATTCTGCAGATGGTGCAACGCTGAAGTTTAACTCCGGCGGTAAATTTACGGATGCAAACGGCTCCACTGTTTTCTCTGTAAACAGCAATACAAAGATTCTGGAAGTTGCATACGATGATTTTACAAACACAGAGAAAATGCGCATTCCCTCTTATACTGCTGCGTTTACTGATGGTGCGAGCTACCGGGTGGAAGCATACAATCTGAGTGCAACAAAAGCGGCAAGCTATGTTATTTCCTATGTAGGTGGCGATTTTGGTACCGCTTCCATCAATGACCGTTCGCCCATGATGATTGCAACAAAAGTTTCCGGGGTTAAAGACGGTGACAATATTGTGGATAAGGCTTCCGGTTATGCATTCCCCGGCGGCACAGAAGTAAATCTCACCTCTGAAACAGAAAACACATTGAAAAATGATTTGCTTCTCGGTGACCTGTTCCGGTATGCACTTTCCAACGGAAAGGTTGTTGAAATCCAGAAGATACTTGATTTTGGTACAAACAAGCCGGCCATCATCAATCCTGCAACAGGTGCAGATATTACGGCTCCGATTGCTTCTGCTGCTGATGCACAGGAGGCCGCAAATCTTGCGGATGCACAGCGCAGCTTCATGATCGACGATGTAGAACGCGACGAAAGCACCACGCTTGGCCGTTTCGTATTCGGTACAGTGCTGGGGGTTGATCTGGAGTCTAAGGAAATCCTGATAACTCCGACCACGAAAGACGACGCTTTCGGTATTCAGGAGGCTAAAGATACCAGCTTTAATCTGAGCGGTGCAAAGGTATTTCTCTATGACCACAAAGCAGCAAATGATGCAAATAAGGTTGTAGTGGATGCCCAGCTGGAGAACATTCGTTCCTACTACACGCTGAAGGATGCAGAAGCAGATGTAAACGAAGCCACGCAGGTTATGATTTACCACACGGCTTCCAATTCCGTTAAAGCAATTATTATCTTCAAATATTAATCTCTGCTGAAAAGAGGCTGTCTTCGGACAGCCTCTTTTTTGGTAGAATAATTTACAACAGGACACGAAACCTTATTTTCGATTGGATTCAGCATCTTTTTTTTAAGTCAGCAGTTGCGTTATTTAATTAATCCTAAAGCAAAAAGCAGAACGGATTGTGAAGTATCGTGCGTTGTGTTTATTGCCTTAATCCGTGATATTTTCTTATTAGGATATGGATTTATCCATTCATATGCATAAAGTGTTTTATCGTCAAACCTTATAGGGGTTGTAAAGTAAGCACTTGCAGGCAACCACATATCTTCGATATGATAATGGGGCGATAGCTCTTCTGAAAGCACATCGTTTGTTAACACATCAAGCTCCGCAACACTATCTTTTCCGGTGAGTCTTCGCCGGGACCAGTCCATATTTATGTTTGCACCACATAATCCGTAGGTGGCTTTTATAAGCTCGGTTTTTCCATCCTCATATAGTACAACATATACAGCCGCACTCCATCTTGGCAGATCGACATTCAGATAATTTCCGCCGCCGCTTGGGCTGTCCATACAATTTTTCACCGTTATGAAATTATAGCTATGATAGTATTCTTCCATTTTGTTGAAGGCTTGCAGGAAAACCAGACTGCGTGCATTCCGGTTAAGTTTAATCATTATGTCACCTGTATTTACGGCTGTTGCACTGATTTCATCCAGCTTGTCTAAAAATTTACGGGTTGAAGGATTAAATGTTCTGCCAGCTTGCGGGCTTAACAGCATATCGCCCTTGCCTTGGTATACAATCTCAACCGTATCACCGCTTAGATAAGGTGAGTGTGGACAGTTCATTACAAATTTAACTGTTGGCACGATACCGATGGCCCTTTCAAAATGAGAGGTGTAATTTTCATCGGAATATCTGTTATTCCACAACAGCTCCGACGTAAAAATCAAATCGAACAAAACACCATTCCGACCAAGTGTAAATTCGTTCGGGGGACACCATGAAGAAATTTCTGCACCCATTACTCTTGGGGAACGTTTTTCCCAATCCCCAAAAACATAACCGCAGAAATTTCCATACATCACTTCAAAAGAACGCTTAGTATAGCATGTTTCCGTAGTGCTTTTGCGACTATGATACCAATCAAGCATTATAATATCATTCGGTATGCCATCAATAGCCTTGTACATTTCGGGAACACGCCAATATTTTCCATATTCATTTGTATTTTCTTCAAAATTACCGCCCCAAAGATGCCCTGCAAATTTAACAGGCTCAAGCAACTTTTCGGCCCACATCATAACCCGTATATTTCGTTCTTTGTAAAATGCATGAAGCTTACAAATTTCGTACGAAAGAAGCTCTTCACCCTTTTTATCCTTACAATCGGGACATTCCCCCATGATTCTGATTTCATCATGGCCTATAGATACGATTTCGGGTTCAAAAACTTCAATAATTTCTTCAGCAACATCAAAGTATAATTTGTAGGTATCCTCACATTGAGGACATGACGTGTCCGGGAAAAAATCTTTTTTATCCTCAGCAATTTCTCGGTGCGCCAGAGTCAGATAGTAACAGTGGCTGAGAGCCTGTATTTCAGGTATGACTTTCATGCCTTTGTTTTTTATATACGTAACAAGTTCTCTTACCACCTCTTTTGGCAGTATACCTCCGCCAGCGGCCTCGAAGTGGGTAGAATCCTTCCAGTATCTGTCAGCCCATTGAAAATTTTGCGGGCCGCCCGGGAATTTCAGAAGAAATTCACAAAAATCCACCCAGGCCTGGTTAACTTCGGGATGACTGTTCAGTTCCATTGTTCCGCCTATTTCTAAAATTACGGTATTATATTTCAGAAAACTTAACAAATCAATAATTTTCTTGAATTCCTCTGTCTGATTCATGGCAGGAAGATAAAGATGCATACCGCGGTATTCCTTATAAGGTGCATCTTTGATTTGACAACAAGGGATTTTAATTGCATTATGCTTTTTTTCCGCAACCTGAAATAAGGTGTATATGGCATTATATGCACCTATTTTGTCAGAAGCCAATACTTCAATACGGTTTTCTGCAATGCGTATTTCATAACCTTCCGGGGGTAATTCTTCTTTTAAAAAAGTGATGCCTTCGCCCCGGCCATGCTTGAGAGCGGGATTGATGCCGAATTTTTTACGTAAAAGCTTACAAAATTCTCCGGCCGCGGGAACAAATTCATGATGTTGCGTATAAAGACAGGTATCGCCTTTGAATAAAAAACAACCCTTATCTTGTTTGAAAATACTTGGTGATGGATAAATGTGCATACAAAAATCTCCTACAAATTAATTTGCAAGATTTTGTAAGCTGTTTGATTTTAGGTGTAATAATAATAACATATATAGATTATTTTGTCAACAAAATAAAAGTAAATCATTATAATTCTGTAGTTTCTTGATTTGTCTCTGACCTGCATTGTAGTAATGATTCGGAGTAAGCGGGCGATAAATATGACATGTTCGTTTATAATATTGTAACAACGAACAAATAAAACAGCATTAATTCCGAACAAAAAAAGTTAATTTATTAAAAAACAAAAAACTAACACCGAAATTTATGAAATCTGAAAAATGAAAGCCGGTTTGTTTTTTCAAAAAAATTATAAAAAACTACATTTACAAAACAATTGCAATGATATAGAATATATTTGAACACACAAGGTTTTGTGGTTGTTAAATTTTAGGTAAAAAAAGTAAAGGAGAGTGCAACATGATTCAAAACAAAAAAATCTTATCGTTGGCGTTGGTTTTAAGTATGATTGCCGCTTGCCTGGCGGGTACTGCGTTGGTGGCAACGGCACAACTAACCAAATCGTTGGAGAACGGAACCTTTACACAGGAGGCAGATGGCTCCATACCCGGATGGAACGATGAAGCAAAGGCTTATCTCGTCACAAGTACCGAAGCGGCGGAAAGCGAAGATTTGCTACCGAACTATGCGGGTAACTACCTTAAAATTGCTCAGGGTGCAGATGTTTGTTCCAATTATTTCGATGTTAAAAAAGGTGCTCCGTATCGAATAAGCGGATACTACAAAACATCAGGCACGAATACGGCAGCGGTAGGCGCTGTGCATTACGAAATGGAAAGCGGAGAAGCAGTTCATGAGGCTGACTATCTGAGTGACAGCCTAGCGGGAACCGAGAATGTGTGGACTTACTTTGAACATTCGTTTAAAATCCCGGCAGATTCGACCGTAGCTGATGATGCTGTATGCCTTCGGCTGATAGGCGATGCTGATGCGTCTGAAAGCCATGTATGGTTTGCTAAGCTTGCTGTTAAAGAAAATTTGTTTAAAAACGGAGGGTTTGAACTCAGTAATACAAATGAAACCATTGGTGCTACTTTCGCGCAAAACTGGAAGATAAAACTTGACGGAGCTGATAACAGCAGTGTTACATATCAGACGACAGGCGGTAAGGATAATTCCGCATATGTTACAGTAAATTCACCTAAAATTTCTGATAATGAAAAATATTATCCGTATATATATCAGGGCGGACTACCTTTTAAATCGGGCAGAGTTTATACACTGAGTTTTGACTATATGACAACGGTAAAGAGTAACTCAGCTCCATTTCTAAGAATAAATTTAGTAGACACAAGCAAAAAAAATTATATTATAGAGTTTCAATATCGAAAGGTTACTGTAAAAGAACAAATCAGCACCGAAACATCTTATGTGACAGCACAAAATGATTCTAATGCTTTTTTGGGGTACAATCTGGCGGAAAACACATGGCACAGCAAATCTATTTCTTTTGTGTGTCCCGAAGGAGAGTGGGATACGAGCGAATCCAGCATACAGCTTAGGGAGAATGTTAGTTGTACCGGAATATCTTGCTTCGATAACCTTTGTCTTGTAGAAGAGGACGAAGAAAGCGCCTTTGCCTATTATAATGAAGACGGTGTTGCAATTTCCACCCTTCAAAACGGTGAAAGTGCAACAGCAAAATTGCATTATATGGGTAGCAATACACAAGATTCGGAAACGGTGATAGCGTTCACAGGTATTTATACAAAGGATAATAAACTTATAAGCGTTACACCGATTACAAAGCAAACGGTTAGAAATAAATTGTCTTTAACAAATTCCAAAACCGGTGCGACACCGGTGAAGCCTTGCATATTTTTAACCAAGATGGACTTTGAGACGGAATTCACCACACCGGATGAGGGAGAATTTATTGTCAGGAGCTTCGTATGGAACGACCTGTCAGACGATACCATAACGCCTATTCTGGATTCTATACATATATCAAATATAACGACGAAATAATGGAAACTTTAGTATTTAAAATGGTAGTAAAAAATGAAATATAAACAGTAAAGGAGAGTACAACATGTTTCGGAACAAAAAAATCGTATCTTTGGCATTGGTTTTAAGTATCATCGCTACTTGCTTTATGGGGACAGCTTTGGTGGCGGCAGGAGAGGAAAATTTATTTGTAAACGGTAGCTTCCAATTTGATAACGGGGTGTTATCCGGCTGGAAAGAAGGAACACAGGACTTTTTGGTAGCCTCGGGCGATACGGGATATGCACCGCCAACAGGATATACAGGCAATTATATTGAAATGGATACCACTGCGGCTCAGATTGCGTATTCTGATTATTCCGTGCTCTACAAAAAGGGCTTCACATATTTAGTAAGTGGATTTTATAAGGCAGAAAAAGATAACCATGCTTTTATAACCATTGAACACAGGGATATGGAAAATGCAGAAGAACCGACCTGGATTTCAAACTTAGTGGTTAAGCAATTACCGGGGACGAATAACGAATGGACGTATTTTGCGTTTAAATTTATGATTCCTACAGACACATCGGCAAAAATAGAGGGCATACGCTTTATGCTTCGCACCAACCAAGATATAGCCGGCACTGCACCGGTAGGGTATGCAAATCTCTCTGCGGTAAAAACTGACAATTTGCTTAACAACTCTGATTTCAATTTGCAAATTGCAGCCGAAGGGTATATTGCATCGGATTGGAAGTATTCACTGGGTGACGATGCCGACACTGCTATTACCTATTCTGCCAATGGCGGCATGGATAATTCATCCTGTGTTGTAATCCAGAGTGCCACAAAAAAATATCCGTATATTGCCCAGAACTTACCCGTCCTGGAACAAAACGGAATTTATAAGCTTAGCTTTGACTTTAAGACTGCGGCTGATAATGCATATGCTTCCCCGTGTCTCAGACTGCTTTTGGTAGGGACAGATGGGTACAATTACTCGGTAGATGTATATAATGATCGGGTGATTGTAAAGGAGAAACCGGTGGACGGTACGCAAACGACGTATACCGCAAAAGAATATCCGATATTCAAACAAGCAACGGTAGGAAAATGGACAAGATATTCTCTTTCGTTTGTGTGTCCTGAGATAGATGTATATACATTAAAAAGCGAGATACAGCTCAGACACCATGCAGATGCAGGTGAGCCGTTTTACTATGACAACGTATCTCTTGAAAAAGACTCTAATAAATTCGCGTATTATGATAGTAACGGCTATGAGATTACGAGCGTTAAAAATAATGAAAATGCATTTGCAAAATTACACTATATAGGTGGAGAAAATATAACGGCTCTTACAGCTTTATACACGCAGGAAAAAACACTGCTTAGCTTAGAGGTGCCGTCGACGACAGGCACGAATGGAAACAGACAGGAAGTGCCTGTAGAGTCAGATACGGAGACCAAGCCTGCAAAGCCTTTTGTTATCTATACGGATATCGTAGTACCGTTCACAACGCCCGTTGAAGATGACTTTGTTATCAGAAGCTTTGCATGGAGCGGTGTGGGACAAATGAGAACAATGGGTGCGTTTAAAACCATAAGCATATCAAAAGGAGGAGCACAATAACATGAAAAAAATTCTATCGGTTTTTCTTTGTATCTTATGTATCTGTACAGTATTGCCGAATATACAGGTATATGCAGAAGTTACAAATCATGTTTTAAACGGGGATTTTGAGAGTGTAACCTCCAAGAGTCAGATTCCGCTCAAATGGACATATAAAGGCGGCGAGATTGGAAAGCAATTTCAAATTGTTAAAGATGCAGACAGGGGCGGAAATGTGCTTTCTATGGAAGCCTCCGGAGAACCGCTTATGTTTTCCCAGAATTTAACGGATTTAATTCCGGGTAAAACATATACATGCACAAGCTTTCTCAAGATTGTAGATATTGGTAGTCTGGGTGCATCTGTAAAATTAGAATTTTACAAGGAAGAGAATAACGAATTAAAATTTATCAGCCAAAATCCGCAGATATACGGCGAAGCCACTGGTGAATGGGAGAAACAAGAATTTGAATTTACGGTGCCGGATGAGACCGTGAGAACTATTTTTGCTATTCGAATTCTGGATTCTGAAGGTAACGTTTTTTGGGATGATGTTTCTGTCACAGGTGAAGGAGCAGAAAAAGCTAAGGAAGAATTTATAGTTCTCAAAGGAACGGGCAAAGAAAAAGAATTCTTTAAAAACGGCGATTTAGAGCAGGTTTCCTCGGCAAATTTACCTGCCGGATGGACTGTTAGCGGCGGTTCCGCAAACAAGGAATTTTTCGCCGAAACACAAAAGGTGCACGGTGGAAAAACTGCCTTTAAGATGACAAGCCCAAGCGCACCTCTCTATGTCACACAAAGAGTCAGCAACATGGTTCCCGAAGCAGAATACACAGTATCCTGCTGGGTATATCCCACTTCTAAAAATGAAAAGTTTGAAATTAAAATCGAAATGTATTCCACAAGCATTGCAGGGGAAACAAAGTATCTCACGCCGGCGCGTCAAACCTTTGATGCCTTAAAGGTAAATGCGTGGAATAAGCTCGAATTGAAATTTGTAAGCGAGGAAAATGCATATACAGCCAACTGCATATTCAGACTTTTGGAAGGCGGAACGATATATGTGGATGATATGTCATTTTCCGGGGAGGAAGGCAAGCTGAACACATTAGAAGGGCCTCCGAAGGATAATGACAGCTATATCCCCTTACCCGAAGGGTCCAAAGAATTGCTCGGTAATCTTCAGTTTGAAGAGGTGGACAGTAATGGCAATTTAAAGGACTGGAAGCCTATAGGGGGCGAGTGGGCTGATAATGCATATGTTACGCACACGAAAGAAAAAGCCTATTCCGGGGAATATTCCGTTAAAATTACAACGGATGAAGGAAACCAACCATGGGCGGCATATACCTTTCCTGCGACGGATGAAATTGTCATCGGTGCAACGTATCAGATAAGCTACTGGGTATATATTACCCAAACGGACGGAAGCGTAGGCACAAAGCTGGAGTGGTATGACGAAAATAATGTCTATATCGGCGGTATTGCACCGGAAAAGCTGGAAATCACAACTACAAACGGTAGCTGGTATCAATATGTACAGGATTTTGTGCCTGCTGTATCGTGCAGTTATTTTACAGTATATGTACGCCTGTACGGCAGAGGAGAAGCGTTCTTTGATGATCCTTCTTTCTATATGATCAAGCCGGCTCCGAAAATGTTTTTTGATACAAACCAGGTGTTTTATTATACGGACCTCAGAGAAGGAACGGCAACAGCAAAGCGGAACGTGGCCGTATATCCCGAAACAGCAAACAGCACGGTAGACTTCAGAATTTTAGATGGTGAAACCGTTGTGTGTCAGCAGCTTGGTACCACATATGAAAACGATGTGGCAACCTATGTGTTTGACCTGCGCCGGATGACCGAGATTAAAAAAGAATATGTACTGGAGGCAACACTTCGAGGTGCAAATGGCGAGGCACTTGAAGTACAAACAGAAAAAATCAACAGATATCCGAGACCGACGAAGATGGGGGCAGACGGCTCCTTCGTTATAGATGGCGAGCCGTTTGTGCCTGTGCCGATGTATCACGTTTACCTGGAACAATATCCGATTGTGAAGGAAATGGGGGTAAACGTAGTGCAGGGTGTATCCGGTAATGTTGAAGCAGTGAAAAAGGCATTGGATGCAGCACAGGAAAACGGTCTTAAAGTCATGGTTCCGCTGTATTATAAGATGAAACCGGCTGTACATCCCTTTAACCTTGAAAACACGAAAGAGGTTGTCAGCACATTAAAAGATCACCCGGCTTTAATTGCGTGGATGGTTATGGATGAACCGACTGCCCATTATCCCAATCAGGAATACTTATGGTATGATTCCTATAAGCTGATTCGCGAGCTGGATGATATGAATCCCGTGTACATGGTACAGCCTTCTCCGAATGAGGCGAAAGAGATTCAGAAGTACGTTGATATACTGGCAATAGATGTATATCCCTTATTTGCAAGCAAAACGTATGAATATCTTTCTGACTTTATGCGCCTTGGTTTAGAGTGCACAGATTATGCCAAATCTGTATGGGGCATTCTTGAAACATTTACGCTTAAAAACAATATGCCGACAATTGAAAATTTCCGGAATAATTATTACAGAACACTCTTTAGTGGTACGCATGGTGCCGGCTCTTATGCCTTTTATAACGCAAACGGTGCACTGCATCTGCATGAAACGGAACTGTGGGATGGTTTGGTAGAATTTGCAAATGAAGAAATGAAGGAGCTTCATAATCATTTCATCAATGACATGTATCCGATATTCAAAGAATATTACGGAACAGATATGCTTCTGAGCTCTTATGTGAAGGATGGCTCAATTTATATCGTTATGGTGAATTGTTCAAAAGAGGAAGAAACCTTTACCATTCCGCTTGTTAGCGATGGCAGAAACGTGAAAATCGGTAAATTTACCGCTTCCTTGCTGTACAGAGACACGAAAACGGAGTTTACAGGTGACGGGGAATTCAAGGTTACCCTCGCGGGAGATGATGCCGCAATTTATAAAATCACGCCGGATTCCACTGTGGACTTTTCCAGTCTGAAAACAAGCAAATATAAGGATTTGTATAAGCATACCTGGGCGGCGGAACAAATCAGAACTTTAAAAAGTATGGATGTTGTTAATGAGATAACCCCGACATCGTTCGCACCCGGTAAAAGTATTACAAGAGCTGATTTTGCAATGTTTTTAATCAGAACACTGGGTCTTTCTTCCGAGAGCACTGATAATTTTGCGGATGTGGATACCAACGAATACTATGCAAAAGAGCTTGCTGTCGGAAAGGCACTTGGCATATTTCAGGGCGTAGGAGAAAACCAATTTAATCCCAATGCGGAAATTTCCAGACAGGATATGATGGTCATTTGTGCCAGAGGTCTCCGGTATGTTAACAAGCTGAAGGAAAGCGATGAAATGCACGTGCGCTTTTCGGATGAGAGCCTGATTGCATCGTATGCCCAAAAGGATGTGGCAGCAATGGTGGAGGAAGGAATCATCCAAGGCAATGCAGATGGAACCATAAACCCGCTGGGAAATGCCACAAGAGCGGAAGCGGCAGTCATCATGGACAGAATACTGAATAAATAGAAATTGTATGAAAAAAGTTTTTGTATTTTTATTACTTTTACTCGTAATATCCACACCGGTAGTAGCTACCGAGGAGGTTAATTTATTAACAAACGACGGGTTTGAAAATTATGTGAACGGAGAACCGGAAAAATGGAAGGCTTACGATGGCTGGGGAGGGCAGTATGTAAGCATATCCAACGAACGGAGACATAGTGGTTCAAACGCCGTTAAAATAGTAAACACTACCTCCTCTTTGGCACCCTACACTTCACAAAGAATTTCCATAGAAAAATGTGCGAAATATCATCTCAGCTTCTGGGCATACGGTGAAGATATAAAGGCAGCGAATGCGGTAAGAGTCAAATATGAGTTTTATAGGATGGGAGAAACGGGAGATTTAGAATACATCGATGAAAATGTTTTGGACTTCTTTGACATCACGGACTCTTTAGGGGCGTGGGTTCAATTTGAAGGCGATGTAGTTTGTCCGGAAGACAGCAGTGAGGTTAACATTTGTTTGCGTCTGGGAGATAAAGGAACGGTGTATTTTGATGATGTATCTTTTGAAAAGATAGAAAATGCCTCGATATTTACCTTGAAAACGGACAGTATATTTTATTATTCGGATGTGGAGAGGGGAAAAGCTACCGCAGAACTGAATGCGTTAGCCAATACTTTACAGAACTATAAGGTAGACTTTGCGCTTATGAACGGAAGCAGTATTGCACAAAGCGCAACGAATTGCAGCTTTGCCGGTGGAAAGGCAGAGTTTACATATGAACTAAAGGGCTTATCTGAGAAGAAGGCGTATACCGTATCGGCAATAGTAAAAGATTCCAACGGCAATACATTGGATTCCGGTATTGTAACCATATACAAATATCCCAGACCTGCGATGTTAACGAAAAGTGGGGAATATATGGTGGACGGGAAGCGGTTTGACCCTACGTTTGCTTACCATGTACCGGAAAGCTATTATCCGTATTGCAAAGAAGCCGGCATCAATGTAGTGCAGGGGCAAGCTAAATCGCTTGACAAAGCACATGAATACGGGCTGAAGGTAATCGTTGTTTTGTATACCAATATGCTGCCTGCCGCACATGAGAAAAACATTGAAAACACAATAAACACCGTAACACAAGTAAAAGACCATCCGGCGGTTTTTGCCTATGCAGTTATGGATGAGCCGTTTTCGCAGGCATCAGACCCTATGGAACAGCTGGAATTAGCCTACAAAACAATAAGAGATATCGATGATAAGCATCCTGTTTATTGTGTGGATCCGGATGAAGATTATTATGAAGAACGCGCAAAGGTCGTGGATATTTTAGCCATCAACCCCTATCCGAGAGGCAGATTTTCACCGGCTACCTATGTAACAGAACAAACCCGTAAGGCAAAAGCGGCATCTGTTTTCGGTCGACCGGTTTATGTGCTGCTTCAGGCATTCCCTTATGGAGGCTATTTGCCAAATAATGCAGAACTCAGAAGCATGTGGTATCAGGCAGTAATGAATGGTGCACAAGGCGTGGGGTATTATGAGTTGACAGGCCAATCCATATCGTTGCCTACATCCGATTTGTGGGAAGGAATATGTGATTTTGCAGACCATGAGCTTACGGATTCCTTTTCCATTGTATATGAAGATATGGAAGCATATGAGGACGAAAAGGTTTTGGTAAAGTATAAGGCCTATGACGGCTACGTCTATGCAGTCATACAAAACAAAAGCACCGAGGCGCAAACAGTCACAGCCACTATCCCCGGTATTGAAGAGGGCTTTAAGATTATTGATGGAATAGTAGGCGATAACCGGTGTACCTCCATCCATACAAACGGTGTTACCTTTGCTATGGTAGGTGGCGGTGTTGTTATATGTAAGCTGAAGCATGTTGAGGGTTTGTTCTTCAGTAAGGATTATGCCAACGTGGAAGATGCAACGGGCGAAATTAGGGTTGTTTGCAATTCGGAAAAATTCACGGGCGGAACACTCGTTATTGCGTTTTATGAGAATGGAGTGCTTCAAGCTTTTGAATGTCGGACAATTGACGGACGAATCGAGATTCCGGTAAATACGGAGTATGACATTAAGGCCTTTGTATTTGCCGGAGGCGGCATAACCCCGTTGCATAAGGCTGTTTTCATGCAAAGAACGTAGCCTGAAAATAAAAAACAAAATAGGGAGGAAACTACGATGACAATCAAAAACAATTTCTTACGGAAGGCGATTGCACTTCTGATACTACCGGCCCTTCTGGTGGGGCTGGTGCCCGCGGTCAATGCAAGTGAGCAATACCCACTGCCCGCTAAAAATGAGGAAAGTCTCGCAAGACTGTATGCCAATCTTAAAAACGATATGGTCGGGTATGACTCGGAGATCATCAGACCGGGAACCAGCGAAGTGCATATGCAAGGTATTTGCGTTGATGATGCTTATAAATATTTGTATATATCGTATACAGAGGTTATAAACAAGGTGGACCTCGCAACCGGCGAAACTGTCGGCAGACTGGGCGGCTTTAAACTGACCGGTGGGAAGGGAAAACCCCATTTGGGCTGTATGGCGTATTATGATGGCCGTATTTACTGCTCCACCGGATACAAACAAGATGCTGTAAATAAATATTTTGTAATCGCCATTGACGAAGATGCGTTTCCCATGGATGGCTCTTATAAAGATGTTGAACCTTTTCTGAATCCGGATCGTACGCAGGTGCCTGACGGTGAAAAAGATAACTACCATGCCTTTTTCATGGCAGATGTTGTCGAAGGCAAAAGAAGTGGACTGTATCGTGCCGCGGGCATGGACGGTATTTGCTTTGGAGCATATCCGGGCGATACAAGCGGCGATACATATATGCTTGTATCTCAGAGCAGTGCAAGGGGACTTACGTATTATGATAACGATTATTGTGTTATCACCGCCTATAAGCTTGAAAACTTTATAGGGGACACAAAGGTAGATATCCCCTTAACTACGGACAGAATAAAGAATACAGAATATACACAGGATGAGCGTTTGACCTCAGATAAACGGTTGTTTGTGCACACTGGTAACGTTTATGCGAGTGTTCAGAATATGGATTATGACAAGGACACAGGGGATTTGGTCCTTATTACCTATGAACCCACTAAAACCTGGAACCTGTATTTAAACGGTGTGTTGGGAAAAGAATCCAAGCCAAAGAAATACGTTATTGATGGAAGCAAAACCCCCGTGTATAAGACACTTGAGCTCGGACAAAGCAATAACGACAGGGACCCGGATGTAAAGCAGGCGGCAATTGACAGAGTAGAAAACTTCTATAAAGCAAACAACAACGGCGAGATTCCTAAGGGAGACCATGCCGTACTGAAATGTATATGCGGCCTGGGCAGTATGGACAACCATGAATGCATCAGTACCTATGTTGAATCCACCGGCGTAGATGCGGGACTTACCGATTTAAAGCTTTGCTTCCGTGAAATTGACGATAGAGAAGATTATGGGCTTGCATCGTTGGGGGATGGATATTATTATGCAACCTGGGATTCCACGAAGGTCAGACTTTATAAGAGCAACGAAAACTATAAATTTACAAAGGTAAATCCGCCGGCACCTGAGCTGGAAGAATTGGTGCATCTAAAGATGAATGCCGAAGACCTGTATGTAGACGAAACCGGTACGCTTCGAATGAGAAATGCGCTGGACAATGGCTACGATGCCATCGTGCAAGGCACGTCAGCGGCGGAAGATCAGAACGATGTGGCGGGGAGTGCAACATATTTTAGCGGGTTCACGCATCCCACAAATCCGGACCGCATTTATCTGGACGAAGCTACCATGGATTACTTTAACCAGAAAACTAAAAAGAGGGGATATTCCTTCAGCTTCTGGGCAAAGATGGCCATGCCTAAAAATCGTGCAGGAAGAGCCATACCCGTTGCAGGTTTTTACAGAGAGGATAAAACCTATGGCGGTGTGTTCGAACTGCAGAAACGGCAAATCGTTGAATATAAAATAAACGGATTGGGTGAAGATACTGCCGGCAGCATTTCCAAGGACTACGGTCCGCCGATATACAGAACTTCAAAACAAACCGATGGAAAAATAGGAGATGATGCGTGGCATCACTTTGTTGTTACGGAACTGGATGGGTATTCCTACATCTATTTAGACGGTGTTCCGGGACTTGTAAAGGATTCCACCAATACTGACACCACTGTTTTTAAATATGATCTCTATAAAGACAGGGCACACATGAAAAACAAACCCTTTCAATACTTTGAAATCGGTGGAAGCCTTTATAACATTCATCAGGATTCAGAATTGCGCGGCAGACTGACAGGGGCAGTGGACGATGTCAGAATTTTTGCAGGGATTTTGACGGCTGAGGATGTAGCGAATATGTATGCGGCAGGCGTTTCGGCGGCGAGTGATACAGAGGCTGCATATCCGGTCACAGCTACAGACGAAACAAACAGTGTTTTCACGCCGGCTTATCCCGTCTACAACAGAAGCACAGATGGAGGCGAAGAGCTGACGGTTACTGCCACAAAAGCAGTGCAGTCCGTCAGAGACCTTTTTGTTGGTACAGATTACACAGTAAGCGGCAATTCTATTACCTTTGCGAAGGAATATCTTGCAGGAAAAAGTCGAGGAATTCACGAGCTTTTGGTGACATTTGCGGATAACACAACGGAAACTTTGCACCTTACCGTCGTGGAGGATGGCGTGGCTGTTTTGGACTACAAGCTGAATAGAGACAGTATAAGTGGCAAGACTGTTACCGACAGCAGTGCATACGGGGTGAATGCCGTATCCTCTGTCGCTCTAACGACATACGGGGAAAATCAGAAAGCGGAAAGTGACGGCGCGGTGTCTTTTGACGGCTTTGACTACGCAAACCCCCAGTACATCTATCTTGCAAAGGATAATGCACAGTGGCTGAATGCTGTTCTGAAGGATGGCTACACGGTAAACTTCTGGGCGAATGCCGGATTTGAAAACGGAAATAAAATGGCGCTTTTAGGTCTCTATAATCAAAGTGGACGTCCTTTGGGTGCTGTGGAGGAATATGATAAAGATTCAGCTACAAGCGGTACTGCTACCTTGATGAAGGATGGAAAAATGACCATACGTGCCGATGTCGGAAACGGACGATACAGAGAGGAGAGTATCAATGCCACCGCTACCGAGCAGGTAAACACCAAGGAATGGGTAATGTACACCATGACCTTTGCAGACGGAAAACTTTCTCTTTATGTTTCGGCAAAGGATACAGTAAGAAAATGCTATACTAAAGAAGTGTCTGCAAATGTTCTCGGCGAAATAGCCCATTTCATTATTGGTGCAAATTATAATCGGTATTATAAAGCGGATTCCTGGACGGATGACTACGAAGGGCGTGGGGGATTTTGTGGTTTGATGAGCGACGTTTCGGTATATCCGAATGCGATGAATACAGCGGCCATTGAGAGACTATACCAGGGTGGCAGGGAGTTTATAATTATACCGACTGTATCCGGCACTAATACAGTCGACGTTGCGTTTTCCGCCGCACCGGAGGAAAAAGGCACTTTGCTTGTGGCTTTGTATGAAGAGAATCAGATGATTGCAATCAAAGTATTGCCCACCGACTGCGTTCATGCGACGTATAGAGTAGAACTTGATAAGGAGATTGGCTCCGGACAGCAAATAAAAGTGTTTGCACTCAAGGGCATCCGGACACTAAACCCCGGAAGCAACTGCGTGGTGATTAATGTTTAATTGGTTTTAAGGGAAAATGAAAATATAATATAAATAGTGGAAACCACCCTATAATCAACAAAGACGATTGCGGGGTGGTTTCCATAGTGATATATGCAAAATATCGGATTGTGAAAGAACTGAGGTTTCAATCCTTGGCATTATTTATCATTTCTAAATACAGCATTCTGAATTTTTTCGGTGACATACCCACTCGCTCCTTAAAAAAGGTGGAGAAATAATAGGGATCATTGATTCCGATTGAAGATGCAATTTCAAAAAAGCTCTTATCCGTTTGTGAAATTAACTCAAGTGCCTTCTTTATGCGGATATTATCAAAGTATTTCATGGGCGAAACACCGAAATCCTCTTTAAATTTTCTAATAAAATAGTTAGGATGAAATTGGACACAAGCGGCTAAATCCTTCACTGAAATTTCTTTATGAATATTCTCCTCCATAAATGTAATAACAGACTGCCAGGTGCCGATTTTAACAAAATTGTTTTTACTGCTTTCCAAAAAGAATGCCATGATTTCGGAAAGCTTTGAAATTCTGTTCAGATGATATGCTTCAATGCTTGTAAAATCGCTGTCTCGCCGTGCACTGTGCAGGCATTCTTCTAAACGTTCATAATTTTCCACATGCGCAATATAGTTGTCATCCGAGATGCAGAAAAAATCCGACCAATCAATGTCATTTATCTCGGCACGTAAATGTATGTGATAAAACGATAGATTTTTAGAGAATTTCATGGAAATCATGCAGGGCATATTTTTAGGGAGTAATACTAATTCTTGCTTTTTAACCAGATTGACTTTTTTATTAATTGATAGTAAAAATTCACCGTTTTCAACATAAATCATTGTGTTTTCGGCAAATTGATATTTTCCTTCCCACCGCGTACTCGGAGGATACGGAATATGTGTGACATCCTGAGGATAAAGAGAAAATTTTTGAATCCGGTAATCACCATTATTAATATAGTGCGTGTCGTTATATTGAGTCAAGTGAACACCCCTTATTTAATTATATAAGAAATATTTTGTTCTGTCAACCCTTTTTACGGATTTAATTATATAAAACTATTGAAAATGTGCACATTTTCCTATATAATGTATATAGAAATATATGATGAAAGAAAAGGTGAAGCATGAAACGTTTGGTGATTGGCATATTGGCCCATGTAGATGCGGGAAAAACAACGCTTTCCGAGGGGCTTTTATATACGGCGGGAATAATCCGAAGCCTGGGGCGTGTGGACCACGGGAACGCTTTTCTGGACACCGATACCATCGAACGGAAGCGAGGCATCACAATTTTTTCAAAACAGGCAATGCTGGAGACGGATGCGGTGTCTTTTACGCTCCTTGATACGCCGGGACACGTGGATTTTTCTGCGGAGATGGAACGAAGCCTTCGGGTGTTGGATTATGCCATTTTGGTAGTCAGTGGCGCGGATGGTGTGCAAAGCCATACAGAAACGTTGTGGCGGATGCTGCGCCATTATGATGTTCCCACCTTTATTTTTGTCAATAAAATGGATTTGCCTACAGATGGAGAAGAAAACCTATTGCAGTCCCTGGGACAGAAGCTGGATGGTGGTTGTGTTGCTTTTGGACAGGAGGACGATGCTTTTTTTGAAAATATCGCAATGCAAAGCAACACTCTTTTGGATGCGTATCTCTCTGTCGGTAAACTTTCTGTTGATTCCATTGCCGATGCGATTGCATCGCGGCAGATTTTCCCTGTTTACTTTGGTTCAGCACTGAAAAATACCGGCGTCCGGGCCTTATTTGAGGGCGTTTGTCGGTACACGCAAGAAAGAAAGTACTCTTCCGCTTTTGGAGCAAAGGTATTTAAAATTTCCGAGGATGAAAAAGGGCAGCGACTTGCTTATTTAAAGATTACAGGAGGCACTCTTCCTGTCAAAAGCACTTTGGAGGGAAAGGGTTGGAGTAGGAAAATAAATGAAATCCGCATTTACTCCGGGGATAAATATAAAAACGTTCAGGAGGCGGCAGCGGGGAGTGTTTGTGCAATCCCGGGAATTGAAAAAACCTTTCCCGGTGAAGGGCTTGGGACAGAGCGGGAGGATGAAGTGCTTCTTTCTGAGCCGGTACTAACCTATGGTGTTCTTCTGCCGGAAGGAACAGACGTCCTCGCGGCACTTTCTGTTTTCCGTAAACTGGAGGAAGAAGAAACACAGATGCATGTTCTATGGAATGAGCTTCTGGCAAAAATTGATATTCAGGTTATGGGCGAGGTGCAGCTTGAGGTTATAAAAGAAATTCTGGAAACACGATTTGGACTTACTGTTCGTTTTACAAGTGGCAGTATTATATATAAAGAAACAATTCGGAATACGGTTGAAGGCGTGGGTCATTTTGAGCCTCTGCGGCATTATGCAGAGGTGCATGTCCTGCTGGAACCGGGAAAAAAGGGCGGCGTTGAAATTGTGTCAGCCTGTCCGGAGGATTCACTGTCAAAAAACTGGCAACGTCTTATCCTGACCCATCTTGCAGAAAAGACACACCGTGGCGTTCTTACCGGTGCACCCATAACCGATATTAAAATTACATTGATTGCGGGTCGTGCCCATGTTAAACATACCGAGGGCGGTGATTTTCGCCAGGCTACGTATCGTGCCGTGCGTCAAGGCTTGATGCAGGCGGAAAGCGTCCTGCTTGAACCATGGTATTCCTTCATGCTGGAGGTACCCCAGGAATCCGTCGGGCGGGCACTGACGGATTTGGAAAGAATGGGTGCACAGTTTTCTGCACCGGAGGTAGGAGAGGTGTCCTCGGTAATCCGGGGCAAAGCACCCATCTCCCGGATGCGGGAATATCATACGACTGTCCTTGCTTATTCTCGTGGGAAAGGGCGTCTGGCTTGTACTTTCTGCGGTTATGATGCGTGTAAAGATGCTGAATCTGTCATTGCAGAAATCGGATACGACCCCGAGGCAGATCTTGCCAACACGCCGGATTCTGTATTTTGTTCTCATGGGGCAGGGGTACTGGTGAAGTGGGACGAGGTATTTGAGCACATGCATATTCCCACGATTGCAAAACAACAAGAGGAAGCACAAATCCCGGTTGCCGCGCCTCAACACAGAAAAATGCTGGAGGATGATGCAACACTTCTTGCTATTTACGAGCGCACCTATGGAAAAATCAGACAGAAAGACCCCGGTCGGACTCTGCATACCCCCCGTCTGCAAAAGGAATATAAGGCAAAGTCGATTCCCATGGGTCCGACATATTTGCTTGTGGACGGTTATAATATCATTTTTGCATGGGAGGACCTTTCAAAAATCGCACAGGAAAGCCTGGAAACTGCCCGCTCTCTTCTTATAAGTCGGCTATGTAATTATTGTGCCATGCGGGATTTCCGGATCATTGTTGTGTTTGATGCATATCGCGTTCCCGGTGCTTTTCGCGAAATAGAAGAGGTTCATGGCATTAGTGTGGTATATACAAAAGAAGCTGAAACGGCAGATGCCTATATAGAAAAAACTTCAAAAGAGCTTGTTAAAAACTATCGTGTCCGTGTTGCTACGTCGGACCGTCTGGAGCAAATCATTGTGTTTGGACAGGGGATTCAAAGGGTTTCTGTCTCAGAATTTTTATCCGAGGTACGTGTCGCAGAAGGGGAAATGCGGACATTTATTGAGGAAAATAATGGAAAATGAATAAAAATAATTAAATAATGCATAAATATTCTTGAAAAACCCTTGACAAAAGGGGAAAAAGCGTGTATAATATGCGAAAAGATATAGAAAATATTCATTTCGGAAAGGGAAAGGTATATGAAAACGGTATTTATTGACGGTAGTGCCGGCACTACGGGACTACGTATATATGAGCGTTTGGAGGGGCGGGAGGATATTCAACTTATCCGTCTTTCAGAGGAAGTACGAAAGGACGCGGCGGCTCGAAAGGAAGCAATAAACCGAGCTGACATCGTGTTCCTCTGTCTGCCGGATGCGGCGGCTGTTGAGGCGGTGTCCCTTTGTGAAAATTCCGAAACGGTGATTATTGACACCTCAACGGCACATCGCACAAATCCGGATTGGACCTACGGTTTTCCGGAACTTGGAAATAACCGTGAGAAAATCAGAACAGCCTCGCGGATTGCAAACCCCGGCTGTCATGCCAGCGGATTCATTGCTCTGATTCAGCCTCTTGTCAGCCATGGATTACTTTCTTCCGACGCGTTTCTGACCTGCTTTTCTCTGACCGGATATTCGGGCGGCGGCAAAAAGATGATAGCGGAATATGAAGGGGAAAAGCTTCCTGCGCTCTATAAAGCTCCCCGTCAGTATGGTCTTGCGCAAAACCATAAGCATCTGCCGGAAATGGCGGCGGTTTGCGGTCTGGTAAATGCTCCGGCTTTTTCGCCCATTGTGGCGGATTTCTATAGCGGTATGGAGGTTTCTGTTCCGCTTTTCGCTAAGTATATTTCAGGTAGCTTGGAGGACATTAAAGCGGTATACCGTGATGTATATAAGAAAGGACTTGTACAGTTTTGTGAAGAAACAGACGAGGGGGGATTTCTTTCTGCGGCGGCCTACGCCGGAAGGGATGATATGGAGGTCACCGTGATGGGCAATGCAGACAGAATTCTGCTCACGGCCCGGTTTGATAATTTAGGAAAAGGGGCTTCCGGCGCGGCAATACAGAATATGAACATTGTTATGGGAGTGCCCGAGGACACGGGTCTTACGGTGAAAGGAGAATAAAAAATGCAGATAATACAGGGCGGTGTTTGCGCCGCAAAAGGATTTAAAGCAGGGGGTGTACATTGCGGAATCCGGAAAAACAGAACAAAAAAGGACCTTGCACTGATTCTTAGTGAGGTTCCCTGCACGGCGGCGGCCGTTTATACCCAGAATCTTGTGAAGGGAGCTCCGCTCCTTGTAACGAAAGCCCATCTTACTGACGGAAAGGCCCAGGCTGTTATTTGCAACAGCGGAAACGCGAATACCTGTAATGCAGATGGCGTGGAAATTGCAGAAAAAATGAGTGCAGCAGCGGCATCGTCACTCGGCATTTCTCCGGAAGATATGGTGGTGGCTTCCACCGGGGTTATCGGGCAGCCCTTGCCGCTGGATCCTATTGTTGAGGCGATTCCTTCTCTTGCTGCGTGTCTTTCGGAAGATGGAAGTGCTGACGCAGGTGAGGCAATTATGACAACAGATACCATCCTGAAGGAAATTGCCGTGGAATTTGAAATTGGCGGAAAACTCTGTCGGATGGGTGGGATTGCTAAGGGAAGCGGCATGATTCATCCGAACATGGCGACTATGCTCGTGTTTATTACGACTGACACAGCTATTTCCTCTGCAATGCTGCAGAAAGCACTTTCTTCTGACATTACAGAAACATTTAATATGCTTAGTATTGACGGAGACACTTCCACAAACGATATGGTTTCTGTTCTGGCAAACGGCATGGCCGGTAACATGGAAATTACAGAGGATGGCGAGGCTTTTTCCATCTTTATGAAAGCACTGAATACCGTAACTGTACATCTTTGTCGTTTGATTGCAGGGGATGGTGAGGGGGCCACGAAGCTTCTGGAATGCAAAACCACCGGTGCAATGGATATGAAAACAGCCAAAACTGTTGCTAAAAGCGTAATATGTTCCAGTCTTCTCAAGGCGGCTATGTTCGGTGCTGACGCTAACTGGGGACGTGTGCTTTGTGCCATCGGCTACAGCGGCGCGGATGTTGACGTGACGAAGGTAGATGTGTCTTTCCGTTCTGAAAAGGGGGAGATTGCAGTTTGCAAAGATGGGTCTGGTGTGCCTTTTTCGGAAGAAAAGGCGAAGGAAATTCTTCTGGAAAAAGAAATTGAAATTCTTGTCTCTTTAGGGGACGGACCGTGTAGTTCTACGGCATGGGGTTGTGATCTTACATACGATTATGTAAAAATTAACGGCGATTACAGGACCTGATTCAGAAGAAAGGAAGAAAGAAAATGGAACAGCATTTTTCAAACGCACAACGGGCAGAGGTTCTGACACAGGCACTGCCTTACATACAAAAATATAATGGAAAAATCGTGGTCGTGAAATACGGCGGTAACGCTATGATTAACGAACACCTCAAGGAACAGGTCATGGAAGATATCGTGCTTCTTTCTCTTATTGGAGTAAAAGTTGTGCTTGTTCATGGCGGAGGACCCGAAATCAGTGAGACTATGACGAGGCTGGGAAAGGAAGCAGTGTTTGTGGATGGTCTCCGCGTCACGGATAAGGAGACAATTGATATTGTACAGATGGTGCTGGCAGGAAAGGTAAACAAAAGTCTTGTAAACCTCCTGGAAATGAAGGGAGGTACTGCAATGGGTATTTCCGGTATTGACGGCCGTCTGATTGAAGCAAAAATCAAGAATGAAAAGCTTGGATTTGTAGGTACGATTACAGGTGTCAATATCGCGCCGGTAACAGATCTTCTGGAAAAAGGGTACATTCCTGTTGTCTCCACGGTGGGCTGTGATAAGGAGGGTAATACCTACAATATCAACGGTGATACGGCTGCGGCCTTTATTGCCGGTGCACTCGGTGCCGAGCGGCTTATTATGATGACAGACATTGCCGGCATTCTTAGAGATAAGGATGACGAGGATACCTTAATCCGTGAACTGACAATTGCGGAAGCAGAAACATTGAAGAGCGAGGGCGTTATTTCCGGCGGCATGATTCCGAAGGTTGACTGTTGCATTGAAGCTATCGACGAGGGTGTAAAAAATGTGACAATTATGGATGGCCGCGTACCCCATTCTATTCTGATGGAAATGCTGACAGACGAAGGTGCAGGCACCATGGTACGGGGAGACAAATAAGAAAGGAGTTTTTTTGTTGAACATTCAGGATATAGACAAAACCTTTGTTGCGGGCACATATGCCCGCTTTCCCGTAGTACTTACCGAGGGCAAGGGATCCATAGTGTATGATGACACGGGAAAGGAATACATAGATTTAGGCACCGGTATTGCTGTAAATACGTTCGGAATTGCCGATACAGAGTGGGCAGATGCTGTCTCAGCACAGCTTACAAAGCTTCAGCATGTTTCAAATCTGTATTATACAGACCCCTGCGCGCTTCTTGCCAAGGCTCTCTGTGAAAGAACGGGATTTAAAAAAGTGTTTTTTGGGAATTCCGGGGCGGAGGCCAATGAGTGTGCAATTAAAGTGGCCAGAAAGTATGCCGCAGAAAAAAAGGGCGAGGACTATTATACGATTATTACGCTGCAGCAAAGCTTCCATGGCCGGACGCTTACCACACTGTCGGCCACGGGGCAGGACCATTTTCATAAGCTTTTTCAGCCGCTGACGCCAGGGTTTGTACACACACCGGCCAATGATTTTGAGACGTTGAAAAAAAACGTAAAGGAAAATAAAACAGCGGCAGTTATGCTGGAGTGCGTTCAGGGCGAGGGCGGCGTGATGACGCTGGAGGATGACTTTGTAAAAAAGACAGCGGAACTTTGCAAAAAAGAGGACGTGCTTCTTATTGTAGATGAAGTGCAGACAGGTAACGGACGGACAGGAAAGCTGTACGCCTATATGCACTTCGGTATTATGCCGGATATTATCACCACAGCAAAAGGTCTCGGAGGCGGTCTGCCGATTGGTGCAGCAATGCTGGGTGAAAAAGTAGAGAATGTTTTGGGCCCCGGCGATCATGGGTCCACCTTCGGCGGCAACCCTGCAGCCTGTGCGGGCGCACTGAATATTCTGTCCCGGATTGATGACGCACTTCTTGCCGGGGTGGAAGAAAAAAGTCGTTGGATTTTTGAAATACTGTCAGGTTCCGAGGGTGTGGAAGGTGTTTCGGGAAAAGGCCTGATGATTGGCATTAAAACGAAGAAGCCCGCCGCGGAAGTGGTTTCCGCTTGCCGGGAAAAAGGTGTTTTGTGCCTTACTGCAAAAGACAAGGTGCGGCTTCTGCCGGCCCTGAACATCCCGTTTGACATACTTAAAAAAGCGATTGGTATACTACAGGAAGCCTGTAGGGAAGGAGCATAACGCTATGAATATAAATGATTTTAAAGGCAGAAGCTTTTTGAAGCTTCTCGACTTTTCTTCCGAAGAAATTCTATTTTTGTTAAATCTCTCCCAAGAACTGAAAAGCAAAAAACAAAACGGTATTCCGCATAGAATGTGTGAAGGAAAAAACATTGCATTGGTTTTTGAAAAGACAAGTACCCGTACCCGCTGCGCCTTTGAGGTAGCGGCGGCAGATTTGGGGATGCACCCGGTGTACCTTGATCCCTCTGGCTCCCAGATTGGGAAGAAGGAGAGCATTGCCGATACAGCCCGCGTTTTGGGTAGAATGTTTGATGGTATTGAATACAGGGGGTTCGGACAGGAAATTGTGGAAAAGCTGGCAGAATATGCCGGGGTTCCCGTATGGAATGGTCTTACAAATGAGTACCATCCCACGCAGATTTTAGCTGATTTTCTGACGATTCTTGAGCATTTTGGTGGCTTGCGCGGCAAAAAACTCGTCTATATGGGTGACGCACGCTATAATATGGGTAACTCGCTGATGGTGGGCTGTGCCAAAATGGGAATGCATTTTGTGGCCTGTGCACCAAAAGCGTATTTTCCTGCAGAAGAACTGATTCACACTTGCCAGGCAATTGCGGAGGAAACCGGTGCCACATTGGAATTCTGTGAAGATCCTATGGTAGCCACAAAGGATGCCGACGTAATCTATACTGACGTCTGGGTGTCCATGGGTGAGCCGGAATCGGTGTGGAAGGAGCGTATAGAGGCTCTTTCACCGTACAGCGTGACGAAAAAAATTATGGAAAACGCCGGACCGCAGTGCCGATTTATGCATTGTTTACCAGCATTCCATGACCTGGATACTACCATAGGAAAGGAAATTTACGAAAAATTCGGTATCGGCCATATGGAGGTCTCAGATGAAGTGTTTGAGAGTGAACAGTCCATTGTTTTTGATGAAGCTGAAAACCGGATGCATACTATTAAAGCCGTTATGGCGGCTACACTCTGAGGAGTAAAGTAATGAAGAAAGCATATCTGATTTTAGAAAATAAAACAGTGCTGGAAGGAACGCGCATTGGTGCGGAAGGAGAGTCCTATGGAGAGCTGGTGTTCACCACGGGGGTTGTCGGTTATCTTGAAACACTGACAGATTCTGCCTTTGCAGGCCAGATTATACTGCAGTCCTTCCCACAGATAGGAAACTACGGTGTCATAGAGGAGGACCTTGAGGGACCCTGTCTTGCTGCAGGTTATGTGGTGCAGGACCTTTGTACATCTCCTTCAAACTTTCGCGCAGAATATGACTTGAACACATACCTTAAAAAAGCAGGTGTTCCCGGCATTATGGGAATAGATACGCGAGCACTTGTGCGTCTTTTGGGACGGGAAGGAGCAATGAGAGCCTGCATTATGGATGCAGTTCCGGCCGATTTGGATTCTGTTTTTTCCAAGCCTTTACCCGCGACCTTGGCGGGATGTGCGGAAAAGAGGGTGATTCCGGCAAAGGGGATAAAAAAATACAATGTTTCCGTTTTAGATTTTGGGATATCGAAAAATATGCTTTCTGCACTCACAGAGAGGGGCTGTGAGGTGATGCTCTGGCCCAAAAACAGCACTGCGTCAGACATTCAGGCCGCAAAACCGGACGGGTTGCTGATTTCAGCAGGTCCCGGTGATCCGGAAGATTACCCGGAGCAAACGGCCGAAATTAAAAAACTCATCGGTACGGTGCCAACCCTTGGTATCGGTCTCGGCCATCAGCTCTGCGCCCTTGCAATGGGTGGAAAAACAGAGAAGCTTTTCTGCGGGCACAGGGGTGCAAATCACCCGGTGAAAAGTGCAGACGGACGTGTTTATATTGTACAGCAGAATCACGGTTATACGGTGAAAAAAGAAAGCCTTCCTGGTGCAGGTGAACTTTTTATCAATTTGCATGACGGCACTAACGAGGGGCTTATATATCCGGAAAAAGGATGTTTTACGGTGCAGTTTTATCCTGTAGGACATACAGACTTTATCTGGGATGCTTTCATAAAAGAAATGGGAGGGAACGGCAATGCCTAAAGATAAATCCATTCAGAAGGTACTGGTTATCGGTTCCGGTCCTATTGTTATTGGCCAGGCAGCAGAATTCGACTATGCAGGTGCGCAGGCTTGCCGTGTACTTCGGAGCGAGGGTATCAATGTTGTATTGGTAAATTCCAATCCTGCAACGATTATGACAGATAAAAATCTTGCAGATGAAATATATCTGGAGCCGCTTAATGCAGATACGGTGCGTCGCATCATTGAAAAAGAACAGCCGGACGGCCTTCTGGCAGGCCTCGGTGGGCAGACGGGACTGACAATCGCCATGCAGCTGACTCGTGACGGCACTCTTGCAAAAAATGGGGTACGTTTGCTCGGTACTGATATCGATGCAATTGAGAAGGCGGAGGACAGGGAGCTGTTCCGGAATGCCATGCAGGAAATTGGACAGCCTGTAGTTCCGTCTGAAATTGCCACAACGGTCGAGGAAGCTTTGTCCGCGGCTGTGGGCATCGGTTATCCCGTTATTGTTCGTCCGGCCTTTACGCTGGGCGGAAGCGGCGGCGGTATTGCGGGTGATGAATCCGATTTACGGACAATTGCCAAAACGGGTCTTGATATGTCGCCCATTACCCAGGTGCTTATTGAAAAATGTATTTCCGGCTGGAAGGAAATTGAGTTTGAAACCATGCGCGATAGCGCGGGGAACGCTATTGCTGTCTGTTCTATGGAAAATGTGGACCCGGTGGGGATCCACACCGGCGATTCCATTGTTGTTGCCCCTGCACTCACGCTTTCGCCTAAAGAATATACGATGCTTCATGATGCGGCACTGGATATGGTGGCCAAAATTGGCATTGTGGGCGGCTGTAACTGTCAGTTTGCATTAAATCCGGATAGCTTTGAATATGCGGTGATTGAGGTAAATCCACGTGTTTCCCGTTCTTCAGCACTCGCTTCCAAGGCAACCGGATATCCGATTGCTAAAATCACAACCAAAATTGCCCTTGGATACACACTTGATGAAATTCAAAATGATATCACCGGCAGTACATCGGCTTGCTTTGAACCGACTGTGGATTATGTGGTGGTTAAGTTCCCTAAATGGCCCTTTGAAAAATTTGCCACGGCCAGTCGGGTACTTGGTACGCAGATGAAAGCCACGGGTGAGGTGATGGCGATTGCCCCTTCCTTTGAAGCTGCACTTATGAAGGCTGTGCGCGGAGCAGAAATTTCACTGGACACGCTGGATGCTAAACCAATTTCAGATCTTTCACTTATGGAACGGCTTGCCGTAGCGGACGATCGCCGCATTTTCACGGTGTTTGAAGCAATTAAAAAAGGTGTTACCGTTGACGAAATTTTTGCAATTACAAAAATTGACCGGTGGTTTCTCAACAAAATAAAAAACCTTGCAGAGTTTGAAACAGAAATTAAAAACGGACTTTCGGACGAAAAGTATTGTCTCGGTAAAAAACTTGGGTATACGGATGCCGCACTGTCCCGTATATCCGGCCGCACGGATTTGCCGGAAGGCACTCTGTGCTATAAGAAGGTAGATACTTGTGCCGGAGAATATGAGGCAGTAAAGCCCTATTTTTATTCTGATTTTGGTGGAGAATGTGAAGCCAGAGGTTTTGTCCGCTCCGGCAAGCCGGTTATTATGGTGTTAGGTTCCGGACCGATTCGCATTGGTCAGGGAATTGAATTTGATTATAGTAGTGTGCATAGCGTATGGACACTGCAGAAAATGGGATACGATGTGGTTATTGTCAATAATAATCCGGAGACAGTTTCCACGGACTATGATACGGCTGACCGCCTTTATTTCGAGCCGCTTTCGCCGGAAGATGTTATGCACATCATAAATATTGAAAAGCCCATCGGCGTCGTGGTGGCGTTCGGGGGACAGACGGCAATAAAGCTTACTAATTTTTTAGATAACGCCGGGATTCCCATTTTAGGGACGTCTGCTGATGGAATTGACATGGCCGAAGACCGCGAGCGTTTCGATGCGTTACTTGAAAAATTTGGCATCCGCCGTCCGCGAGGTCTCGGGGTTCGCACGATGGAAGAAGCCTTAGAGGCGGCAAAATCCCTTGGATATCCGGTTTTGCTCCGTCCGTCGTACGTGATTGGCGGTCAGAACATGACGATTTCACGCGGCGATGAACAGACACGCCGGTATATGAAAGCAATTCTGTCCACGGGTATTGAAAATCCCGTGCTGGTTGATAAATATATGCCTGGGACAGAACTTGAGGTTGACGTTATTTCTGACGGTGAGGACGTACTGATTCCCGGTATAATGGAGCATATAGAGCGCGCAGGCGTACATAGCGGTGATTCCATTGCGGTATACCCGCCCTATAACCTCAGCGATAAATTGCTCGATAAAATCTGCCGTTCTGCAGAAAAACTGGCACTTGCACTGGGAACAAAAGGACTTGTCAATATTCAGTATTTAGTTTACCAGAATGAGCTGTATGTCATTGAGGTGAATCCCCGTGCTTCGCGCACAGTGCCTTATATCAGTAAGGTGACAAATGTGCCGATGGTGGACCTGGCCTCCAGGGTTATGCTTGGTGAAAAGCTGGCGGACCTTGGCTACGGAACGGGACTTTATCGAACACCGCCTTATTTTGCGGTTAAGGTACCGGTTTTTTCTTTTGAGAAGCTACACGATGCAAACTCTATGCTCAGTCCGGAAATGAAATCCACAGGAGAAGTGCTTGGTATTGGTAAAACTATGCCCGAAGCTTTGTTTAAAGGTCTTTCTGCCGCAGGTTTTGCGTTCCCGGACGAAAACGAGCGAGGCAGGACCGGTGTTCTTATCAGTGTGGAGGAAAGCGACTACGAGGAAAGTATTTCTCTTGCAAAGCGTTTCCACGACCTGGGAATTCATATTTATGCTACCACCGGCACTGCAGCGGCAATCCGCACATTAGGTATAGACGTTAAAGATGTGGAAAAAGAAAAAATTGAAGAACTGATGGAGGGTGGAAGTCTTTCGTATATTATTTATACCGGGGCGGTTAAAGACGGAACGGTTGGGGACTATATTGCACTTCACAAACGGGCTATGCAGCTTGGTGTACCATGCCTTACCTCACTGGATACGGCCGGCGCACTGGCCGACATTATTGAAGGTCGTTTCAATGGTGCAAATACGGAACTTGTGGATATCAATGCTATGCGTCCCTGGCGGAGGAAGATTCGTTTTGCAAAGATGCATTCTGCCGGAAATGATTATATTTTCATTGAGAATTTTGATGGAGGAATCACTTGCCCTGAGTCCCTTTGTGTCAGTCTCTGTGCACCACATTACGGTATCGGCGGCGATGGAATTGTACTGATTGAACGATCTTCTGTTGCAGATGCTAAAATGCGAATTTTCAACCGTGACGGCAGCGAAGGACGGATGGCAGGAAACAGCATCCGTTGTGTTGGTAAATATCTTTATGACAAAGGGTATGTTCGCAGTGAGTTTATTTCTGTGGAAACCTCCGGAAGCGTTAACCTTCTTCGGCTGTATCTTCGCGACGGTAAGGTCAGCACGGTAACCGTGGATATGGGACGTGCCGACCTGAAAGCAGCGTCTATTCCGGCTTTAGTAAATGCAGAAACGTTGATAAATTATCCGCTGTCCGTTGGGGGTGACACCCATCGTGTAACCTGTGTTTCGCTGGGGAATCCACACTGTGTGCTGTTTTGTGACAGTATTGACGCCATCGATACGGCGGCGATCGGTCCGGCTTTTGAATATGCCGACGTATTTCCGGAGCGCGTGAATACAGAATTTGTTCGGGTTGTAAACAAAACGACACTTCGTATGCGTGTGTGGGAGAGAGGAAACGGCGAAACTCTTTCCTGCGGCACAGGGGCTTGTGCGGCGGTGGTGGCTGCTGTGGAAAATGGTTTTTGCGAAAAAAATACGGATGTGGTTGTAAAACTTCGTGGAGGGGATCTTGTGGTTAATTACAGCGATGAGCGTATTCTTCTCACTGGAAGTGCTGTCATGGTCTTTGAAGGTGAATTTGAATACTAATTCAGTTCATTTCTGTCGTATGTGTGGGAACGAAAGTGTGTTTGTTTACGGCAACAGTCAGAATATGAAGAAGATTACAAATATCCTTTGGAAGAGGAATTTGCACTTTATAGCAACAATGATTAAAACTCTAATATATACAACACAAACCCACCTGTAAATGGTGGGTTTGTCAGTAGTCTGATGCACATGCGATAAGTATGTGCATTTTTTTGTTTTTATAGGAAAGACTATGGTTGAGGTGAGAAAAATGCAGACCTATTACCAGAAAAACCAAGCCGGAAGTCTGGATATTATTTTATACGTATCCGCGGAGGAAATGGGTATGGATTTCTCTTCGTTGAAAAATTTTTTTAAGACTTACGGGTGGGGAAAACGAAGAGTAGCACTTATAAGACGGGTTAAAATTGTTATTGCCGGCACAGTCGTACTTGTAATTCCGTTTTCTTTTTTTGCAAAAGTGGGAGCAAATGAGCGTTATGCCATGTCCTATGTCTATTATGGAACAGGGGAAGCACAATTGGAAAGTCTTTCAGTGGCAGAGGACACGCTCTCGGCAGTATCGCCCAGCTACTTTAATATCGCAAATGACGGCAGTCTGTCTTTGATCGGAATCAGTGAAATGTTTATTAACAAAATGCATGATTCAGGAATTGAGGTTGTCCCGTTTCTGAGTAACCACTGGGATCGCAAATCCGGTGAAAATGCATTGAAAAACGGAGAGATGTTAGCGCGGGATGTAGCTTCTGCCGTCAAAAAATATAATCTCGATGGGGTAAATGTTGATATAGAAAATGTGACGGAGGAATACAGGGCGATGTATACGGATTTTGTGCGTCGTCTCCGCGAGCTTCTACCAGACAATAAAGAGGTTTCTGTGGCTGTTGCGGCAAACCCATGGGGTGTGACAACCGGATGGACCGGATCTTATGATTATGAGGGTCTTTCCAAAGTGTGTGACCACCTCTTTATTATGGCGTATGATGAGCATTACCAAGGGGGAGAAGCAGGAGCGGTAGCAGGGATTGATTTTGTGGAACAATGCATTCAGTATGCACTTACGCAGGCACCTGCAGAGAAACTTGTACTCGGTATACCCTTTTACGGAAGGATCTGGGGTGGTCCACTCCGTGGGTATGGCATTTCTCTACAGAAAATTGAGAGTCTTACGGAGCAGTACGAAACAAACGTACAGTTTGACACAAAAACACAGACACCCGTTATGCTTCTTACGATAAAAGACGGGCAAGCGGGGCCTGTCATCGGAGGACAGAAGCTTTCTTCCGGCACATATATGATTCATTATGAAAATGCGGATTCAATCAAAGCTAAGCTTTCATTGGCGGCAAAATACAATCTGAAGGGCGCGGGAAACTGGAGTGCCGGTCAGGAGACAGAGGATGTATGGGACTATTATGAACTCTGGCTGAATGGAAAATATTTTTCGGATATCTCTGAACATTTTGCTAAGGACGAAATTTTACAGATTTCAGCAGAAGGTATTATGACAGGACAGACAGATACACTTTTTGCTCCATCGTCATATCTGTCGCGGGCAGAGGTTGCCGTTATCTGCACCCGTTTACTGACGCTTGCGAAGGGGACTGTTGTTTTTACTGATGTTCCCTCCGACCATTGGGCCTATGATGCCATACAAAGAGTGGAAAGAGAAGGCATTATGGTGGGGTATGAGGATGGGACTTTTCGGCCGGATGAACCGGTGACCCGTGCAGAGATGTCGCGACTTTTAGCAAGAATGGTGGAACAGACCTACGCAGGAGAAAGTGGTTTTTCTGATGTTTCGGATAGGCATTGGGCAAAGGAAGAAATATCGGCATTGGCGAGAATGGGTGTTCTCACAGGATATCCGGACAACACTTTCCGGCCGGATAATAAAATAAACCGCGGCGAAGCCGCGGTCATTTTACAGCGTATTAAAGAATGGTTATGAAAATTTTCTGAGAAGCGAGGCTCTCATATCCCAAAGCGGCTGTGAAAGGTCCACATAATATTTATGAGGATTTTCAAAACGCTTTACTTCGTCCCAAAGCTTATCAATTTCGCTGGCACAGTATTCTTTCACAGAAGAGAGCACCGGAGGCGTGTACACGAGTTTTCCTTTGTCAAAGATTTTCACCAAAAGCTTTTCGGCACGAAAATCAGAAATTTTCTTCCGCTTCCAGGCGTGTTCCGGGTCAAAAATTTCATAGGGTTGTGTGGTGTCAATTTCCTCGTCATGCAAAGTGATTACGTCTGCAATCGCTTTATCAGTGTCTCGTTCGTATAAACGGTAAACCTGTTTAAATCCGGGTAAAGTGATTTTTTCTACGTTTTCGCTCAGCTTAATTTTGGGCTGCATTTCCTCTCCGTCCCATACAGCAGTCAGCTTATATACACCGCCAAACACCGGTTCGGACTTTGAGGTAATCAAACGTTCACCTACGCCAAAGGAATCAATCTGAGCCCCCTGCATAAGCGTGTCGCGAATGATATATTCGTCAAGCGAGTTTGAAACTACAATTTTACAGTCCGTCAGGCCTGCATCATCTAAAATTTTGCGGACTTTTTTTGTAAGATACGTAATATCACCGCTGTCGATACGTACACCGTCCAGTTTTTCGCCCATTGGCTCCAGAATTTCGCGATGCACACGGATGGCGTTCGGGAGCCCGGATTTCAGTACGTTGTAGGTGTCGATTAAAAGTGTACAGCCCTTTGGATATGTTTTTGCATAGGTTGAAAAGGCTTCATATTCGCTGTCGAAGGTCTGCACCCAGCTATGGGCCATAGTTCCGAGCGCAGGAATCTGGTATAATACATCCGAAATTGTGCAGGCAGAACCGGCACACCCTCCAATATAGGCGGCACGGCTACCGGCAATGGCGGCATCTGCACCCTGCGCACGGCGTGAGCCGAATTCCATAACGGTACGTCCCTGGGCAGCACGGACAATACGGTTGGCCTTTGTGGCAATCAAAGACTGGTGATTCATGGTAAGAAGTACCATCGTTTCCACAAGCTGTGCCTGGACTAAAGGACCGCGGATGATGATCAGAGGCTCCCGCGGAAAACAAGGGCTACCTTCACGCATGGCGTAAACGTCACAGCTAAATTCAAAGTTTTTCAGATAATCCAGAAATTCTTCGGAAAAGAGTTTGCGCGAGCGGAGATACTCGATATCTGTATCCGAAAAAGAGAGAGACTGCAAGTAGTCTATCAGCTGCTGAAGACCCGTTGCGATCGCAAAACCGCCGTTATCCGGGACCTTTCTAAAGAACATATCAAAGCATGCAATTTTGTCTTTAAGGCCGTTCTCAAAATATCCGTTTGCCATAGTAAATTCATAGAAATCGGCCAGCATAGTAAGATTTGTATTCATCATCCATTCTCCAAAGCATCATAGAGCCAGTATTCAGCAATATCCATAGCGGCATACATACCGCTTCTTTCAGCCTGTTTGATCATTTTTCCTTTTTTGCCGTCATTAAGCATAAGCTGAATCGTAACACCGGTGGTAACTTCCAGGTCCTTCTTTTTCGTTGTCCCGGTCACAATCATGATAATCATGTATTTTTCCTGGGGATCACCATAATAAATCATGCTGCCGCGCCGGACCAGCGGCTTTCCCTTATAGCGTAGCATTTTTTCCATTTTTATCGTCCTTTCCATAATATAATTTATTGTACCACAAAAAAATGAAAAAAGCAAATTTTTTATTCTTCTTGAAATACTTTTCTGTTCCGAATCAGATAATCCATTCCGGAAATTACAGTCATTAGTGTGCATAAATAGATGAGAACATCCACTATTGTTTTGTTTATGGAAAGAATAGCGGCGATAATTGCCACGAGCTGGAGAACCGTTTTCAGTTTTCCCAATTGTCCTGCGGCAATAACAATTCCCTTTGTAACAGCAACGAGGCGAAGTCCGGAGACAATAAATTCACGTGCAATAATAATCATAACCACCCAGTAGGCTACCTCGCCACGCTCCATAAGGCAAAGAAGGGCACCCGTTACAAGAAGCTTGTCGGCCAGCGGGTCCATAAACTTTCCGAAATTCGTTACCAGATTATTTTTTCGGGCAAGATATCCGTCCAGCCAATCGGTAAGCGAAGCCAGGATAAAAATAAATGCGGCAATCGCTGTGTGATAGGGAATTGCCCCTATCATGTACACGATCATAAATACGGGAACTAAAGCCATGCGGAGTACTGTGAGTTTATTTGGAATATTCATATGTATCCTCTCCTATAATATCATATTCTTCCGATGCCAGAATCTTAACCTCTGTAAAGGTGCCGGGGTCAAGCTCCCGCTCGGAAGTGAAATAAACCTTGCCGTCGATATCCGGGCCGTCGCCTGCTGTGCGGCCTACATAAAACAAATCAGCAAAACCTTCGGTAAGAACCGTTTGCACAGTTCCGATTTTACGTTTACACGCTTCTTTTGAAACCTCCTGCGTAATGGACATAAGTGCTTCATATCTTCTGGTTTTTGTTTCTTCGCAAATCTGGTTCGGGAGACGGGCTGCCGCTGTTCCATCCTCCGGAGAATAACGGAAAACACCAATGCGGTCAAACGTACCACTCTTTACAAAGTCGCATAATGCCTCAAAAGCCTCTTCGCTTTCGCCGGGAAAGCCTACGATCAGAGATGTCCTGAGTACGGCATCGGGAAGCTTTTCCCGTATTCGGCAAACTAAGGCGTGTATTCCCTCTGTAGTATCGCGACGTCCCATCTGTTTTAAAACGGAATTGTCAATATGCTGAATCGGAATATCAAGATAGGGAACAATATTATCCCGATTGGCCATGACATCCAGAAGTCGATCGTCAATGCATTCCGCATATGTATAGAAAAGCCGAATCCAGGGGAATCCGATATCGGAAAGAGCTTCCAGAAGGTCCGGCAGTTTGCTTTCGCCATACAAATCCGTACCGTAGCGGGTAGAGTCCTGCGCCACTACACAAAGCTCTTTTACGCCGGCATTGAAAAGTGTTTTCGCTTCGCAGAGTATCTTCTCCATTTCCCGGCTCCGATATGGACCGCGAATTGATGGGATGGCACAGTATGTACAATGGTTATCACAGCCCTCTGCTATTTTAAGATACGCCATATAAGAGGGCGTGGTTAAAACTCTGGGAAGATCTTCAGGATAGGGTGCTGTGTTGCCGCTGACAAAGCTACCGGTTTCGTTTTCCAGAAGCATCGCAATCCGCGGGAATTCATCCACTCCGATAATCAAGTCTACCTCCGGCATTTCTGAAAGAATCTCATCTTTGTACCGCTGCACAAGACAGCCCGTCACAATCAGCTTTTGTAGTTTTCCTTCTGTTTTTAAGGCAGCTGCATCCAGTATGGCGGAAATTGCTTCTTCTTTTGCATCATCTATAAAGCCACAGGTGTTTATGACAATTGCTTCGGCTTCCGCAGGGTCGTTTACAACCGTAAAACCCTTTTCGCGGCATAGGCCTATCATAATTTCTGTGTCCACAAGGTTCTTGGAACAGCCGAGAGAAATAAAACCAACTTTATTCATAGGTGTACAGCGCATCCATTGCCCTGCGGATATCGGAGGATGCAAACCCCCTTCTGTTAAAGTATTGATAAATGCGGTTAATTTCCTTTAGAGGACGGGAGCCTGTGCCGAAACGGGCTTCCATTGGCGTCAGTACATCAAACACAAGCTCCGAAAGTGCCGCGTCAATGTATTCTTCCTCCACACCGCGGTCGCTGAGTTCCCTGGCAATTCGGTTTGGCCCGTATCCTTTTATGTTCGCAGCATCATGGGCATACCGTCTTGCATAATCTGCGTGATCAATGTACCCATTTTGGCGGTAATAGGCGGCAGAATCTTCTGCTTCCTCCCGGTCGTATCCCTTGCGCACAAGTGCTTCCACAAGTTCGCGTTCTGTTCTTTTTTTACCGAGAACGAGACGGAGAGCCGCTGATTTTGTATCGCTCATAGAGGTTTCTCCTTCATATAATAAGCTCTGTAATAACGTAATTGGCAATATCCATGCCACGCTCTGTAAGACGGATGTTTTCACCATGTTTTTCTAAAAGTCCGGCACGAATCAAGCGTGGCACATTGCTATTTCCGTCATACCGGATGCCTTTCCGCAACCGAAGTCCAAGCATGTATCGTTCTTCGTAACGGTCAGCATCCGTCAGAACAGTTTTATTTGCCACAGCATCCGTGGATGAAATGTACGCTTTTAAATCACAAGTGTTTTCATACCTTACGCCGTCCGTATATCCGTGTGCACCGGCACCAAGACCGATATATTCACCGCAAAGCCAGTAGTTTGTATTATGCATTGCTTCAAAACCGGGACGGGCGAAATTGGAAATCTCATACTGCAGAAACCCGTGCCCTTCCAGAGACCGGCGAAGGGAATAATACATTTCTCTTTCGGCCTCCTCCTCCGGCAGTTCCGGAGAGCGTACCGCAAAAGGAGTCCCATCCTCGATGCTTAGAGAATAGGCAGAAATATGCGAAACCGGCAGGTTACAAAGCTGATCGGCAGAAAAGGCCACATCCTCCGGCGTCTGTCCGGGTAATCCAAACATAAGGTCTGCCGAAATGTTTTCAAATCCTGCATTTGACGCATCAAGGATTGTCTGAGCTGCATCCTCCGCCGAATGGAGACGCTCTAAGAACTGAAGTTCTTCATTCTTCAGAGATTGCACACCGATACTAATTCGATTAAATCCAGCACGACGTAAAATCTGTAGCGAGGCGGGGGACACGGTGGCGGGATTTGCCTCCACTGTAATTTCGCCATTGCATGGGAATCTTTCAAGAAGTGTAGCCAAAAGGTCTTTAAGCAGTGTGGGTGGCAAGACAGTTGGGGTCCCGCCGCCGAAATATATTGTATCCACAGGACGCGGAGAAAATAAACGGGATTCCTGTATTACCCTTTCCACATAGGCCGGAAAAAGTGATTCTGCACCGCTTACGGAATAGAATGCACAATATGGACATTTGCGGAGGCAAAAGGGGAGATGTACATATAGTCCGATCATGAGTCAAGCTTGAGAACAGACATAAAGGCTTCCTGCGGAATGGAAACAGAACCAACCTGCCGCATTCTCTTTTTGCCTTCCTTCTGTTTTTCCAGAAGCTTTTTCTTACGGGTAATATCACCGCCGTAACACTTTGCCAGTACGTCCTTGCGGAGTGCACGAACCGTTTCGCGGGCGATGATTTTTCCGCCGATAGCCGCCTGGATGGGCACTTCAAAAAGCTGTCGGGGAATGGAATCCTTCAATTTTTCTGCGATACGCCGTCCGCGTGCGTATGCTTTGGTGGAATGCACCACAAAGCTGAGCGCATCTACGATATCGCCGTTGAGAAGCATATCCAGCTTCACAAGGTCACTTTTTACATACGACTTAAATTCATAGTCAAAGGATGCATACCCCCGTGTGCGGGACTTCAGTGCGTCAAAAAAGTCATAAATTATTTCATTGAGTGGCAGTTCATAATGCAGGGAAACACGTCCTTCGTCAATATACTGCATATCCTTATAAATGCCACGACGGTCCTGACAAAGCTCCATTACGCTTCCCACATAGGGCTGGGGGAGCATAATGTGGGCGTCCACAAAGGGCTCTTCCATATAATCAATTTCCGTCATCGGAGGCAGGTTTGTAGGGTTGTCCACGAACACAACACTGCCGTCAGTTTTGACAACACGATAAATAACACTGGGGGCAGTTGTAACAAGGTCAATATTGTATTCTCTTTCCAAGCGTTCCTGAATAATTTCCATATGCAGAAGGCCGAGAAAACCGCAACGGAATCCAAACCCCAGAGCTATACTTGTTTCTGGTTCATACATCAGTGAAGCGTCGTTCAGCTTCAGTTTTTCCAGTGCTTCTCTTAGGTCCTCATATCTGGCTCCATCTGCCGGATAAATACCGGAGAACACCATGGGGTTTACTTCCTTGTAGCCCGGCAATGGTTCTCTTGCCGGAGTAGCCACTGCGGTTACGGTGTCACCAACCTTGACGTCCTGCACAGTTTTGATGCTGGCGGCAATATATCCAACTTCACCAGCCTGGAGCGTTTCGGAGGGGGCGAATCCGTCAGGTTTAAGGTATCCGAGTTCTACGACTTCAAATTCACCGCCCGTAGCCATGAAACGGATCATATCCCCGCGGGAAAGCTGTCCTTCGTGAATCCGGACATAAACAATAACACCCTTGTAGCTGTCGTAGTAGGAATCAAAAATCAGAGCCCGGAGCGGTGCGGATTCATCACCGGAAGGAGCAGGGATGTTGTCAATAATATAATCCGGTAGACAATCGATGTTAATACCCTGTTTCGCACTTATCAGCGGCGCATTTTCAGCCTCGATGCCGATAACATTTTCAATTTCCCGTTTTACAACATCCGGCTGAGCACTGGGTAAATCAATTTTATTGATAACAGGAAGGATTTCCAGATTGTGTTCAATGGCAAGATAGGTGTTTGCAAGCGTCTGCGCCTCAATCCCTTGTGCCGCGTCCACAACAAGAAGAGCACCTTCGCAGGCGGCAAGTGACCGGGAAACCTCGTAATTAAAGTCCACATGCCCCGGGGTGTCAATAAGATTCAAAATGTACTCTCCGTCATCCCGCTTGTAAACAAGCCGCACAGCACGGGCTTTAATTGTAATCCCGCGTTCCCGCTCAAGATCCATGTTATCCAGAAGCTGGTCCTCCATGTCCCGCTCGCTTACGATTCCCGTAAGTTCTAAAAGCCGGTCTGCCAGCGTGGATTTGCCGTGGTCAATATGTGCAATAATGGAAAAATTTCGGATAAACGCCTGTCGGTCTGCCATAAAATTGCTCCTTATTTTCATTCATTCTATATATCATACCATAAAACCAGAAAAAATGGAAGGATAAAATTATAAATTTTAAAATTTTTTAAAAAACCCAATGTTTTCCAAGAATATTTTTCGCTACAAGGTAAACACTAACAGCACGATTTGAAATTTAAAGGAGTTTTTCATATGAAAGCAACTGGAATTGTTAGACGAATTGACGACCTCGGTCGCGTAGTAATCCCTAAAGAAATCCGTAGGACAATGCGCATTCGTGAAGGTGACCCGTTGGAAATATTTACCAACCGTGACGGTGAAGTTATCTTTAAAAAATATTCTCCCATCGGGGAACTCGGCGATTTCGCATCGCAGTACGCAGAAACTCTGGCCAAAACTTCCGGACGACCGGTTTGTATTACGGATAAAGATAATGTAATTGCTGTGTCCGGCGCACCCAAAAAAGAATTGCATGAAAAAAGGGTCAGCCCTGAGCTTGAAAGAATCATGAATGAAAAAACAACCTTCCTTCGCAAAGGAACCGGAACAAAGTTTACCGTTGCAGACGGAAGTGAACGGTATTTCGCCGGGGTTGTTGTGCCGATTATTTCGGAGGGAGACCCCATAGGCAGCGTTGTGATGATGGCAGGCGAAGGTGATGACCAGATGGGAGAGGTGGAGGAAAAACTGGCACAATCCGCTGCCGGATTTCTTGGGAGACAGATGGAGTAGAAATAAAAAAAGCAATTCCACGGTGCAGGAATTGCTTTTTGTGTGTTAAATTAGTATTTTTCTCTATGAGCAATATCGTAGCGTATCTGCGGCAGAGACACCGTGAAGAACGCAACAACAGCCACGATGAGCGTTAACCCCAAAATAATCATTTGTATCAGCTTGATTGTGGGATCGATTACACTCAGCCGCATAAACGGATTTGCCAGATAGAAAATCAGTGAAACAAAAGACCAGATTATGGGGAAATAAACATTCCAGGGTTTTTTCTTTGCAAAAATAACAATAGCAAGACTAATAAGACCCATCAAAAAAGCAAATAATGCGGGGGGAAAGGCTGCGTTGATTGGTGTTTTGAATTCTGCCTGAAGCTCAGCTTTATACAATTTTGCAAGAGAAGCCGAATCGCTGATGCCGGAATGTTCAGTTGGCATCCAGAGGAATGTCATAAGCGAAATGGTTTTTTCTCCGTCAAGTAGCGTTCCTTCGGCATCCTTAGGGGTGTACGTAATCATCGGCAGACACATTGTAACAATAAATGCTACTATAAGCACCGCCATTGCGACTGCAAAAATGATACGAAGTTTTGGGTTTTTTACTCCTGTTTGTTCCATTGTGTTCATCCTTCCTTGTAATTGTTCAATCTTGCTATATTATAACACAGAGTGTTTTTATTGTCAAGTAATATTTCATAAATCTTTCCATTTAAATTTCTGTATTACTGAAATACAAAGAAATACGCCGTGCACAGATTCCTGTTTACGAGAAGAAAAGCAAAGATATGAAGCATAAAAATAAGTCATGCAAAAAATAGGAAAAAAGTGTTGCGCTTCAAAAAAAAGTATGTTATAATATATAAAAATGCGGCTGTGACGGAATTGGCAGACGTGCCAGATTTAGGTTCTGGTGTCTATGACGTGGGGGTTCAAGTCCCTTCAGCCGCACCAAACAGTAAAAATCCGAACTCTATACCAAATGGTGAAGGGTTCGGATTTTTATATAACCAAAGCAAGGTAGAGTGAAGTCAATCACACTCTGTTTTTTTAAAACACGCGTAGCGTGTGCATTGCCGATGCTTTTAGGAGGTATCCCTTTTATATGTAATTATATTTCTTAATGATATTTCGGCAGATAGTCTCCGTGGGCCTCAATCATTTCATCCACCATTTTTACGATGTCATCCAGGGACAGCACAGCGGCGGTATGCGGATCAAGCATGGCGGCATGGTAGATGTGTTCGCGTTTTTTGGTGCGAGCGGCTTCGATTGTCAGAAGCTGCGGGTTTACGTTTGTCATATTGAGCGCCGCAAGCTGGAGAGGAAGCTCTCCGATATAGCAGGGCTGGATGCCACGTCGGTCTACAAGACAAGGTACCTCAACGCATGCCTTCGGATCAAGGTTTGAGATAAGACCGTTGTTGATGACATTTCCGCCGATGCGGTAAGGCGTATTTGTAACCATGGCATCCATGATGCGAGCTCCGTATTCGTGGCTCTTCTTGTGTTCAAACTCGGTGTCATTCAGCCATTCTGTTTTGCGGTTTTTCCATTTGGTTTCCGCAACTTCACAGCGACGGATATATTCGTTTATGGGAATACCGCATTTTTCAATAAGCTCCGGATAGTTCGGCTTGATAAACCAGGGATTATATTCTGAATTGTGTTCGCTGCTTTCTGTGCAATAATAGCCCAGGCGGCGTACATATTCAAGACGTGTGAAATCGGAATGCGTGTTGCCGTCATCTCCTTTAATAAAGTCATATTCATGGCTGGCGGCGCGTCTTCGGATTTCGGGATACAAATCATTACCGTCCTTGTCGCGGATTTCCAAAAGCCATGCCATATGATTGATGCCGGCAATCTGGTCCGTAAAGCCTTCCTGCTCCATGCCGAGCCGTTTTAAAAGACCCGAAGCGCAGACCTGTACGCTATGACAAAGACCAATTGTTTTCATACCGGTATATCTTTGCAGATAGCCGGTAATCATCGCCATGGGATTTACATAATTTAAAAACCATGCATCGGGGCAGACTTCCTCAACATCATGAGCAAAATCCTCCACCACGGGAATGGTGCGGAGCGCACGCATAATACCGCCGATACCAAGCGTGTCAGCAATTGTCTGCTTTAAACCGTATTTTGCCGGGATTTCAAAGTCAATTACCGTGGAGGGGCGGTATCCGCCCACCTGAATGGCGTTGACAATAAAATCGGCACCGCGCAAGGCCTCCTTGTGGTTCTCTGCGCCTAAGTAAGTTTTCAATGTGGCACGGTTTTCATTTTGTTTCTCATTGATACGGGTTAAAATTGTTAGTGAGTCGGAAAGACGTTCGCTGTCAATATCATATAAGGCTATTTCTGCGTCACGGATTGCTTCCGTGAGCATGACATCACCTAAGACATTTACCGCAAAAACGGTACTTCCTGCACCCATAAATGTAATTTTTGTCATATAAATCTCTCCTTTCATCGGAATTTTAACATGAAAAGCTGTGTTTGTCCATATAAAAGTGATTGGTAAATAAGGATTTATGTGATATATTGCGTGAATTAACCAAACAAAATAAATTGCTTTTACATACAGGAGTAAAAATTTCACTTTCCGATGTAGCAAAGTACATTTTTTGCACCTTATAGCCAATTTTAAGGGTTTACATTCAATTTTAAGATTGCTAAAATGAAAATGCAAATAGCTAAAAAATTTTTAGGAGGTTTTAAACCATGTACAAAAAACTATTTTCACTCGCACTTTCCCTGATTCTCATCTTGGGAGCCGGCAGTTTTGCCGTACTTGCAGATGAAACGGAAGCAGTCCCTTTGGCTGACTTTACAGTCGGTTTTGATTCGGAGGCGGAGCTGGAAGACTGGCGTGCCAGCGGTAGAGGAGAGTCGGTTGTAATTGACACGGCCGTTACGGATGTACCTGCGGGTATGGACTTTGGTACGGGTTCTCTCAAGTTTGAGGCGTTGAGCGCACATGTAAACGGTCTTGGAAGAAATAAAACTGTTTCAAATCTGGAGCCGGGTGCCACATACGTTTTTTCTGCCTGGGCAAAGAATGAAGCCGGTGGCATAGCCGGTATCGGTATAGGGTTTTCCACAGAAAGTGTATCTACTTATGCGGCTTATGCAGATTATTCCGTGGCAGGAGAATGGGGCAAGCTTGTTTGTTCTTTTACAGTACCGACAGACGGAACCGGTACGGAGCAAAGCCTGTGTTTAAAACAGGGCGTAGGTACTTCGGCTGTATGGTATGATGATGTCCGATTCTACAAGGATAACGGTACAAATCCCATTCAGGTCAGATACGGTTTTGAAAATGTATATTACACAGACAGAGCAAAAAGCAGTTCGGATGCGACTAAAGGAAAAGTATTGGTGCCTAAAGGATGGACAACTGGGGCAGGACTTGCATACAGTGATGCGTCTGATGCATATGCGGTGGCTTCTTCGGATACCGCGCACAGCGGTTCTTATGCACTGAAGATGAAGGCATCCGATAATGCCTCTACACGTCGGGTGTATATGAAACTTCCGGCTTTGGAACAAGGTGCCACGTATATGGTGCAGGGCTTTATTAAGACAGTCGGTTCAACAACAGCATCAAGCGGTGGTGCGTCTATTGCCGTAACCAGGTTTGCGACATCTTCCATGGGATATGCATGGAGTAACGGCGGCGTTGAAACGGTAAAAACAGAGTCTGCGCAAACTGCATCCGCCGGCGGATGGGTACCGGTACGGACATTTTTCACATATCCTTCTGATTCGACAGCCGAGGCGTATGTTATACTTCAGGTGGTTGGGGGAACAGATAATTTTGTAGTATATTTTGATGATATTACAGTACATAAAGTAAATACACCTACCCTTTCGGTGGTGGACTCCACAGGAAATATTTTATCTGAAATTGCAGACAAAACAGCAGCAACAGATGCAAAAATTCTCTTTTCTGCAGGACATGGCTCCATGGAATCAGCACCGTCATTTAAGCTTCTGTATGCTTTGTATGATACTCAGGGCGCGGCAAAGAAGATTTCAACCATCACCATTGAAGATGAAGCGTTACCTTTGGCGACACAATACTCTCATGCTACATACGGCACATATGTGAAGGCGGGATTTCTGCGCGAAAGCATTCCCGTCACAATTCCGGCCGGATATACGCTGAAGGTTTTCGCCTTTGACAGAATCAGTAATATAATCCCCGTTTCGACAGCTTTTGTAAAATAGAACGATTTTGTTTTCGAGAAGCGGATTATATTGGCTCAGAAAGAAAGGAAAGACAAAATGAAGAAACGATTACTATGCCTTGGACTTGTTTTTTGCCTTATGATAAGCGGTATGACTCTTTCCGTATCTGCGCTGGAGCAGAAAAAGGAATTTATTGTAAACGGCAGCTTTGAAGAAATTAAATCCGACGGAAAAACCATAAAAAACTGGAGCGTTTTAAACGAACGAAATGACTATGTTTCTGTTGAAAACCAGGCGAAGGATGGTGAATATTCGGCAAAACTCGTCTGCCTTGAGGAAAGCGGCAACACCCGCATCATACAAAAAGTGGAAAATTTAAAACCCGGTGGCTCGTATGTGTTTTCGGCATATGTGTTTGTCCTCAACAACAAGGGATTTCCTTTTGTAAAGATTGAAATTGGCGGACAGAATAATAATAAGCTTGAGGTGCAGTCCAAACGCTGGGTGAAAAAGGAAATCAAATTCACCGTGCCGGAAACCTCCAATTCAGGACACATTTATCTTGGTGCATATAATGGTGCGGAAGTGCTTTTTGATGCCGTATCCATTATCGGACCTGAAGCCGGTGAAAACGATGTTCCCAAAAAGGAAGAGCAGACCACCGTAACTACGCCCACGGATACCGGCACAAAAGAGGTTACTTTAGATACAATCGAAAACAGAACACCGCCCACAGGCACAGTCGAAAGCGTTTCGTCCCCGGACTTTATCGAGGGCAGAGAAAATATTCTCCAAAACGGTGATTTTGAAAATGATGAAAACCATATCGGCCCCTGGCACTGGGGTGCCTATAAGACAGGCTGGGAAGAAAACCAAAAAACCTTATATGTAAAAAACTTCGGGCATAACAGCCAGAGAAGCGTACAGATTACAAACGGCGAGGCGGGCGATTTACCCTATATTCGACAGCAGGTAGAACTGCACTCGGGCGGCTCATATCAGGTCAGTATGTGGATATTCTCCCACGCACCGGAAATTATGGGCTCCGGGCAGGATTGCCCCATTGTTTTTAAACTGGAATTTTATTCCGCAGAGCCTTCCACTGACTCTTATCTCGGCGAACAGACCGTGCGCGTATCCGGCGGTACGGGTGGAAAGTGGATGCAGGTTGTTCATGATTTCAACGCCCCGCCCGGAACGAAGGTGGCACAGGTATATGTAAGACTGTACGGTAAAGTCGATACATTCTGGGTGGATGACGTGTTCCTTTGTAACACCGAGGTGCCGGACGGTATTTCCGTAACATCCGACCAGGTGTTCTACTATTCTGATCATACAGCCCCCGGCGTTGCTACGGCCGAAATCAATGCCGATGTTTTCCCCGAACTTGTCGGAAGCCCGATTGATTTTCGCCTGACAAAGGACGGCACGGTGCTGGCGGAAGAGAAGGGTGTTCCCACCATAGACGGCAAGGCAAGCTTTACTTACGATATAGGACTTCTGACGGAAAAACAGTCAGAATATCGGATTGAGGCTTCTGCCGGTGAGCATATGAACTTCTGGCGGATTTATAAGTACGACCGTCCCATTTATCTCGGAGCAGATGGCGTATTCAGAAAGAACGGCGATGAAATAAGGCCTATTGCGGCATATAACTACGTCAAGAAGCACTGGGGTTACGGACTTGCGGATGCCGAAATCAATGTCGCTATTCTCGGCATTCCCACAGCTCTCGAAGGGGAAGAACTGATTGCTTCTATGCGTGCATCACTGGATGCGGCAAAAGAAGCAGGCGTTTACTGTCTGATTGCAACGTATACCAATATGCTTCCCGGCGGTCATGAAGCAAACCGTGCCACAACGGAGCTTTTGGCGAAAAATCTCCATGACCATCCCGCACTTTTCGGCTGGATGAACATGGACGAGCCGTTCCTGCATGATTCTAATCCCCATGATGACCTTCGGAATACGTATATTGCCGTTCGGAATAACGACCCCTACCATCCCGTGTTTACCACGGAGCAGGGTTCCCTCCGGGATTCCGGTAAATATGTTGACATTTTCGGTGTTGACCCCTATCCCGGTGACACCCGCGATCCCCTTTCATACCCGGCATCCATGATAAGCAACGCGGTGGCGGCGGTAGACGGCACAAGACCGGTTTACGGCGTACTGCAAACCTTTAACTGGAAGAAATACTGGCCTTCAGAAAATGACATGCGGAATATGATTTACCAGAATTTCCTGGCAGGCGGCGCAGGACTCGGATATTATAAGTTTACCAATGCCAGCGGTGATGGCAAGGATTTGGATGAAACCGACCTTTGGCCGACGCTCTCCTATTTCGCACAGAACGAGGCAGAGGATGTTTATAATGCATTTGTGTTTGATAAATATCCGATTTTCAGCGATACGAAAAATGATAATTACTGGGCTGTTTCTTTTGTAAAAGAAGGAATACTGCATATGGTAATCCTGAACAGGAAAAGTGAAAATCAAGCTGTTTCCTTGCCTCTTACAAGCATTAGCGGAAGTCACAGCATAGGGGCGTTCACCGCCGTTTGCGCCCATGGCGGAAACGGGGAGACGGTTTCCGGCGACGGCACCCTTTCCGTAACACTGGAGCCCGGTGCGGCAGTGGTATATAAAATCACACCGGCAAACGGAAACGACGTTGCAGGTGTACCGATTACCAGATTCCACGACCTGACCGGATACGGCTGGGCCTATGACCAGATTCTGAGCCTGGACGAAAAGGGAATTGTCAACTCTGTCAGCGAGCATAGATTTGATCCGGCTGAAAAGATTACCCGCGGGGAATTTGCAGCCTTTCTTGTTAAAACACTGCAGTCCTTCGGCATCACGGCAGATGCGACAAAGAGCACTTTTACAGATGTTCTTGACGGTGCCCATTATGCCGATGAGATTGCCGTGGGGGAAGCACTCGGCATTCTTAAAGGTGTAGGAAACGGGATGTATCTGCCCCAGGCAGAAATTTCGCGGCAGGATCTGATGGTGATTTCTGCTCGGGGTATGCGTCTTGTAAAAGAGCTGGCAGCAGGTGACGGCGCAGTCTTTGCAGATGCAGCAGAAATTGCGGAATATGCGGCGCAGGATGTAGCGGCTATGGTGAAGGCCGGCGTTGTGACAGGATATGAGGATGGATCAATCCGTCCTCTCGGAAACACGACCCGCGCTGAAGCGGCTGTCATCATGAGCCGGATCCTCTCCTGGGGTTAAATCGGACGGGAAAATGAAAAAAACTTAATTATATTGGGGAACTACAGGCACACAGCTTGCGGTATTGCGGCACGGAAACGGATGGAGAGCGGGGACCGCATGACATGGCGTTGTGTGCCTTTGCATATTTCAGATGGGAGAGAATGGTATGAAGCGTCAAATTCTTTGCGTCCTTACAGCAACTGTATTGCTTCTGCTAAGTCTGTCAATGAGTACTGTAGCAGAGGAAAATGTGGAATTTATTAAAAACGGCGGTTTTGAGAACTTAAAATCAGACGGTACGACACTTATGAGCTGGAGTGTACTGGAGGGCGATAACGCGCGTGTTTCGGCGGCAGATACCGCGGCTGACGGAAAAAAATCAGTACGGCTTGTCTCTACCGGTGCAGATGATAAGACACGTATCATTCAGAAGGTGGAAGGAATGAAGCCGGGGGGCAGCTATGTCCTCACGGCATCGCTATATGGCTTAAACACGAAAGGCTTTGCACATATCAAGGTGGAAAGTGATAAACAAAGCAATAATACCTTTTTACAGGAATTGAACGTATGGTCAAAAACGGAAATCCACTTCACACTTTCTGATTCTGCCAGCACCGCCTGGATTTATATCGGTGCCTACAACGGCGCAGAGGTACTCTGGGACTCTGTCTCTTTAATCGGCCCCCGCGGCGAAGAGTGGATAGAACCCGAACCGGAGGTGCCGGATATCGTTCCGCCGGAAGGGGAAGTTGAAAATATCCCTGATGATTCGTTTGTCCCGGATCTCTCTCCGCTTATAGAAAACGGAGGGTTTGAAACCGGAGAAACCTGGCCGTCAAAATGGACAAAATACAGTAATTCGCAGACAGTTTATGAAATTGCATTCGGACACGAAAGTGAAAAAAGCCTGATGATTACAAATACAGACCGTACCGTCGCACCGTATGTAAGACAAAGGGCGGAGGTTTATGGCGGTGGTACATATCAGCTCGGTATGTGGTTTTGTATTGAACGGGCAGAGAATGCAACAAGTTATGCCGCAATGAAGCTGGAGTTTTACGCAGAGGGTGGCAGTGCTCTCGGTGAGGAAACTGTCAAAACCTTTTCCGGCACAAATGGGAAATGGATGCAATATGTTCATAGTTTCACACCGCCGCCCGGCACGGCGTATGCCTACGTGTATGCAAGACAGTACGGCATAGGAACAGTATGGGTGGATAATGTGTCTTTGGGCTGTCTTGTAAAACCGGATGCCATTTCTGTTACAACGGATGAGGTGTTCTATTATTCTGATCATACGGATGCAGGCATAGCAGAGGCCGTGATTCAGGAAAAGGCATATCCGGAACTTTCAGGTGCAAGTGTGGATTTTCGTCTGACAAAGGATGGTGCGGTACTGCATGAAGATCGCAACGTACCAAGTGTGGACGGTATTGCCGTCTTTTCTTTCGATATTTCGTTTCTTAGGGAAAAGAAAGCCGAATACCGCATAGAAGTCAGCTGTGGAGAGCATACAAATTTCTGGAGGATTTATAAATACGACCGACCGGAATATCTTGGCTCTGACGGTATATTCCGAAAAAACGGAAAAGAAATTCGTCCGGTGATTGCCTATAATTACACTGCCACCCAGTACGGCTATGGGCTGAAGGACGCCGGTATCAACATCAGCGTTCTGAGTGTGCCGACAAATCTGTCCGATGAAGAACTCATTACCAATATGCGTTCAAAGCTTGATACAGCGAAAGAGGCCGGTATTATGTGTCTTGTGGCAACATATTCTGATATGCTGCCGGGTGGCAACGAGGCCAATCGGGCGAGGACAGAGCTTCTGGCGGCCAGTTTAAACGACCACGATGCCCTTTTTGGCTGGATGAATATGGATGAGCCTTTTCTTCATGCCTCCGACCCACACGATGACCTCCGACAGACATACATTTCTATCCGCAATTATGACCCATACCACCCTGTATACACCACTGAGCAGGCAACTATGCTGAAACAGTCCGGATGGTATGTGGATATTCTCGGGGTAGACCCATATCCGGGAAGCAGTCGGGCACCGGAAACCTATCCGGATGAAAAAGTAACGGCGGCAATTCGTGCCGTAAACGGCAGAAAACCGGTATACTCTGTTTTACAGGCCTATGAGTGGTCAAACTATTTTCCCACAGGGGACGAAATAAGGAATATGCTGTATCAATCCTTTCTCGCAGGGGCCAAAGGAATCGGTTATTTCCGCTTTACCAGTGCAAAGAATGGGTCGGATTTGGATGAAACGACGCTCTGGCCAGTTCTTTCTGCCTTTTACCAAAATGAGCAGGAGGATGCCTTCAATGCTTTTGTGTACGATAAGTACCCCATTTTCAGTGACCTTGTGTGTCAGAAGTATCATGCCGTTTCCTTTGTAAAAGAAAACTCCCTGCATGTTGTGATTCTGAACCGGAAGAAGGAGACCCAGACGGTTTATCTGCCGCTAAAAAGTATAACCGGCAGTTTCGCAGTAGGCAACTTTGTAGGTGAATGTGTTTACGGAGGAAAGGGAGAGTCGGTCGCAGGGACAGGAATTCTGGAGGCAACGCTTGCACCAAGTGCTGCGGCGGTATATAAAATCAGACCGGAAGAAATCACTGCACTTACGGATTTGGATGATATTCGTTTTTCTGAGTGTGTCAAACTGCAAACCACCATGTCTGATATGACATATACCGGTGTAAATTGTTGGTCTGGTCAGATAAACGGGGATTTAATTCTGCAAAATGCAGGGACAGCGGTTGAAACTGTGACTGTGCAGGCTTCGGCACAGGTGGCAGAGATAGTAAATGGAGTAAGTGATGCCGTTTTTTCCGGCGGTATGTTTTCTATACACCTTTCAGGAGGGGATACCGTTCGGGTTAAATTTCATGATACAAAGCCGACGGGCGTCTACCGTGGTAATGTAAAGTATAATAAGCTTTCCGGAGGGGAAACCTATGCGGTTTTTTCAGAAAACGGTGCCATGACGGCCATGTACGGAAAAATCCGCAGTGTCCCGGAGCTTATTGGCATGTGGTATAACGGCGAAACGTTTACCGCGCCACTAAAAGGGAAGTACAAAGCCAGAACTTTTTACTGGGATGCTATGCGACCCCAATAGACGATATAGAAAATATCCCAACTGCATCTTTAGCGGTTGGGATATTTGTTCTTATTGATTTCCCGATACATTGTCGGAGAATAGTGGGTATAGTTTTTAAAAGCTTTCGAGAAATGCTTGGCATCATCATATCCGACAGAGCGGGCAATTCTCGCAATTGTCATATTACTGTTTTCCAGAAGATTTTTTGCACGCTCCATCCGAAGATGCGTGATATACTGGTGTGGGGAAAGCCCCATATGTTTTCTGAAAATACGGATAAAATATGAAGTGTTAAAATGAAACATAGAGGCCAGCTCCGTAACAGAGGGAGGCGCAGCAAGATTATCCTGCATATAACCGGCGGCTTTCAGAATACTGGAGGAAGCATTTTGTGTATAGAACGGATGAGAAATTCCGGCTCCCTGTAAATAGTAAGAAATGAGTGCAAAGCAGTGCGACTGTAACATCATAAGTCCAGAAACATCCTTGTACTGACTGCACTCGAAAATGGAATAGAAAAGGGATGTCACTTTTTCCGGGTCCGTCACTTTAATTTGTAACGGGACAGGGAGACTGTCGAAAATACTTTTATTATCAATTTCAATATTAAAATGCATCCAGAGCTTTTCAGCCGGATCGGGAAAAGGCACAGACTGGTCATGGCGGAGTCCGGCGGGCATGAGAATCAGCGTGTTTGGAGTGCCGACAATCACTTCAGAATCCGTCACAATTTTAAGACGGCCGCGAAGTACATAGTAAAGCTTGGTATACTGTACCTTAATGTTTGTTTTGTTCCAGGTATCGTCCAGCTGTATTTTACCGCCATAATAATATGATAATTTCATGTCTAACAGACTTTTTGCGTTATAATTCATATCCATGTTTTAAATATATCACCTTTTTATCTTTTCTGCAAGAGGCAAGTCGATTTTTTTCACCATTTCGTCAATTTTTAGGGTTTATAACGGTAGTATGTGATGTTATAATACATAAACTGAACGTATTGAGGTGAATTTGATGTATATTTCATTGCCGAAAACAGAGGGAGAACCGCTTCTTCCAACATATTTTCCTACAACAATGCAAGCCTTTGTATTTCGGAACTGGAGCATGGTTGCTAAAGAAAGAATAGCACTCGTTTTAGAAACAACCGTCGAAAATGTAGAAAATCTCGCCTTTGGAATGGGATTGCAGCCGCAGGAAGATGTTTCTCTCTGGGAAACACGAGGATATATCACGATTATTCGTTCCAACTGGCATCTACTGAACTACGAACAGCTTTTGATGCTTTTGGATTGGACGGCGGAACGTCTTGCCCTTGTTTTAAAGGAAGAAGATTTTTTAAGTGAAAAGCTGGGGAGAACGAAACCGCAGTGTGAGAAAATTACATATAGACCTCTTTCGGAAGAAGAACAGGCGAAAACAATAAAAATAAGGAACGTAATAGAAAAGCTCCAGCATGAGATGCAGAACTTGGATAAAGCATCTCCTTTCGATTTTTACTCTTTATTCAAAAGAAAAACAGCCGAAGAAAGCGACGCTTGTATTGTTGACAACACCGGAGATCCGCTTTGTCAGGAAGCAATCAGACGATTCCGGAAAGATCTTTCACAAACTGTAGAAAAACACTCGGATAAAACACTATATATTTCGTATCTTCGGAATAAGGAAGAAGAATTTCATTCTATTGAAATATCGGAAGACAGCGTGCATATTTCCGCAGGTGGTTACGGAGGCATTCTTCGCGGCCTGTATCGGCTTTTAGATATGGCGAGAACCTCCGGTTGGAAGAAAATAAAAAAGGAATGGGAGCCGCAAATTAAACTACGCTGCATATACCCTTTTTCTGCGTCCTATCAGGATATTTTCGAGGGTGATTCCTCCGCATCATGTCCGGACAGTCTATTGGAAGAGTATGCCCGTATCGGTATAAATGGGATATGGCTTCCGGTACTTTTGTACAGAATGGTTTCGTTTCCTTTTTCCCCGAAATTGTCGGAAGGCTATGAAATGCGTGTGAAGAATCTCCGGTCTTTTGCAAAGCGGGCGGCTTCTTTTGGGATTAGAGTATATCTATATTTAAACGAACCTCGCAGTATGCCCCTCGAGGCGTTTCGGGGAAATCCCGACATGATGGGGACGCGTGCCGGCGATAAAGCCACCATGTGTATCTGTCATGAAAAAACAATTGCATATCTTGAATCTTCGATTTCTTCACTCTGCAGTCAGGTGCCGGAGCTTGGCGGTTTTTTCGTCATTTCAATGGCAGAAAATTTAACACTCTGTAAGTCTAAGCCAACTAATTTTTATGATGAAATGTGTCCACGCTGCAAGGATATACCATCTTGGAAGTTAGCTTCTACGATGCACACCGCACTTTATAACGGAATGAAAAAAGCAGCTCCGCACATGGAAATGTTTTATTTTGACTGGAGCTGGACAAGAGAAGACATAGGAATGTCCCCGGCCGATGCAGATAAATGTATCAGGGATCTTCCGGAGGGCGGTATTTTGCTTTGCCAACGTGAGATAGGGCTGGATTTTCCGAGAGGTGGACTTATCAAAACAGCAAGAGAATATGCCTTGAGCGTAAATGGAATCAGCCCCCGAAGCCAACATGCCTGGAATATTGCAGGAGAATCCGGTCACCGCACTGCCGGAAAAATGCAGATTAATACCTCCTGGGAATGTTCCACTGTTCCGTATCTTCCTGTTTTCCAAAGAAACATAGAACAGGTGGAGGCGATGAAAAGAGCTGGCTTGAATTATATCTTTTTCAGTTGGACGCTTGGCGGTTATCCGTCACCAAATATCCGTCTTGTTTCTGAATCGTTTTTTACTGCCGGCGAAGGAAAGCCTGATTATCTGAAACAACTTCAAAATATGTATGGAGAGAACAGTGAATGCATCTGGAAAGCAACGGAACATTTCAGCCTTGCAATGGAAGAGTATCCTTTTGATAAGGATTTCATATACAGTGGTCCGTCAAACGGCGGTGTGGGAAATATTTTTTACGAAAATCCAACCGGTCGTCCTTCGACTATGACCTGTTACACCTATGATAGTTTGAGTGACTGGGCAAAAATTTATCCTGAAGATGTTCTGGAAGAACAGTATTTCCTTCTTAGTTCCGAATGGGAGAGAGGGCTTTCGTATCTTGAGGGAATGGAAAATGAAATACGCGACATATCGTTTGCCACATACATACAGTTTAAGTCCTCATATCATCAGATTCGTTTTATTCGCCTGCGGGACCGTTTTCTTTCCGGAGATAAAACATGCAGACAGGAGATTTTATCTATCGCAGCCGAAGAAGAAAAAATAGCCCGGGAAATGTTTAAAATTATGTGCCGTCGTCCTTCAATCGGATTCGAAGCGGCAAATCACTATTATCTTAGTCCCGGAATGGTGATGGAAAAATTGGTAAACCTTGCGCATATAGCAGAACACTTCCGTGCATAGAAAATTTTTGATATTTTTCCGTCTGCAGGGAATAATAAATATAAATTTTCATGCGGGAGGAAAAAATGAATAAATCCATTTGGACAGAAAATGTCCAATTACCTTCGTTTGAAAAGCTTGAAGGCGATATAAAAACAGATGTGTTGGTTATCGGCGGAGGGTTGTGCGGCATTCTTTGCGCGCTTCGCCTGAAAGAAGCCGGTGTTGATTTTATACTGACAGAAAAAAACCGTATTGGGTCGGGTGTTACACAAAATACCACAGCAAAGATTACCTCTCAGCATGGCTTAATCTATGCAAAGCTCTTGCAAAAACGGGGGAGGGAAACGGCACAAAAATATCTTTTCGCAAACGAAAAGGCAATTCATGCGTACGAAAAATTGGCATTGCATTGTAATTTTGAAAAAAAAGAGGCTCTTACGTATTCGCTTTCTGACAGAAGAAAGATTGAAGAGGAGGTAAAGGCAGTTTCGTCTTTAGGATTATCGGCAGACTTTGTGGAAAATACAGAGCTGCCCTTCCCGGTTCGCGGAGCTATTCGATTTAGAAATCAGGCATGTTTTCATCCGCTTCGCTTTCTCGCGGAAATCACCGGAGATTTGCCGATTTATGAAGATACGCCGGTGGAAGAACTGATGCCCGGCTATGCAGTTACATCTTCCGGGAAAATTCATTTTAAAGCCTGCATTATAGCAACACATTTTCCGATATTAAACAAGCATGGGGCGTATTTTCTGAAACTGTATCAACACCGTTCGTATGTGACGGCAGTAGAAAATGCACCGCATTTTTCAGGAATGTATGTAGACGAAAGTATGACAGGGTTTTCTTTCAGGAACTTTGATAAATATCTTTTTATTGGCGGCGGAGATCACAGGACAGGAAAAAAAGGGATTGGATGGGATTCTGCGGAGTCGGTCTTGAAAAAGTATTATCCTGCCGCCAGAAGGGCCTTCACGTGGGCCACGCAGGATTGCATGAGCCTTGACGGCTTGCCTTATATCGGTGCATATGGAAAACACGCCGACGGTCTATATGTCGCCACCGGATTCAACAAATGGGGCATGACGTCCTCTATGGTAGCGGCAGATATTTTGTGTGACCTGGTACAAGGAAAGAAAAACGAGTTTGCAGATGTTTATTCACCCCAGAGAAGTATTTTGACGCCACAGCTATTTGTGAATGGAATTGAGGCTGTGGCAAGCATCCTGACACCTACTAAACCTCGTTGTCCCCATATGGGATGTGCACTCAAGTGGAATAAGAACGAACGAACGTGGGATTGTCCGTGCCACGGCTCGCGTTTTTCCGCAGAAGGAAAAGTGCTTGACAATCCTTCCACAGAAAATATAAATAAATCCTGAATTTGTAAAGAATTTGACGTACTAAGATAAAAAAGACTCAAACCATGATTGGATTGAGTCTTTTCTGTAATTTGTTTCAAAAATTATTTTACGGGATAAAGCGGATATTTTTCGCAGAGGGCCGAAACTCTATTGCGGATTTCGTCTGCTTTTGTCTCGTATTCCTTAAGTGTCATAGCAACCAATGTGGCAATTTCAACCATATCATCTTCTTTCATGCCGCGGCTTGTAACTGCCGGAGTACCGATGCGGACACCGCTGGTGATAAATGGGCTCTTTGTATCAAAGGGAATGGCATTTTTGTTAGCAGTAATACCCACTTCGTCAAGACGATGCTCTGCTTCTTTACCGGTAAGGTCCATGTCTGTAAGATTCAGAAGCATCAGATGGTTGTCCGTGCCGCCGGAAACGAGCGGAATACCATTGTCTAAGAAAGCCTTGGACATGGCGGCAGCATTCTTTACAATCTGCGTCTGATATGCTTTGAAATCATCGGAAAGTGCTTCTTTCAGGCACACGGCTTTTGCTGCAATCACATGCATCAGCGGTCCGCCCTGAATGCCGGGGAATACTGCTTTGTCAATTTGTTTTGCATATTCTTCCTTGCAGAGAATAAGGCCGCCGCGGGGACCACGAAGCGTCTTATGGGTTGTGGTTGTAACAAAATCAGCATACGGGACGGGATTGGGGTGAAGCCCAGCCGCCACAAGGCCTGCAATGTGTGCCATATCTACCATCAGATACGCGCCTACTTCTTTTGCAATTTCGCCGAATTTAGCAAAATCAATGGTACGGGGATATGCACTGGCACCAGCCAGGATCAACTTTGGTTTGTTTTCGATTGCAAGACGGCGAATTTCATCGTAATCAATCGTATTGGTGTCTTCTGTAACACCGTAGGGAACGATGTTATAGTATTTACCGGAAATATTTACAGGGCTACCGTGACTTAAATGTCCACCGTGGGCAAGATTCATGCTGAGAACCGTGTCGCCCGGCTCCAGAAACGCGAAGAAAACAGCCAGGTTAGCCTGGGCACCGGAATGAGGTTGTACATTGGCGTGCTCCGCACCAAAAACTTCACAGGCGCGTTCGCGTGCCAGATTTTCCACGATATCTACACACTCACAGCCTCCATAATACCGTTTGCCCGGATATCCTTCTGCGTATTTATTCGTGAGGGGTGTTCCCATAGCCTCAATTACTGCATTTGAAACAAAGTTTTCCGAAGCAATCAGCTCAATCTTATTGCGCTGACGGTTTACCTCTGCTTCAATGGCGTCGGCAACCTGCGGGTCAATTTTCCGTATTTCATTTGTGCTGTACATAAAAAAATAACCTCCAAAAAATCTTTGTATAATATTATATATGAAAATCTTTACTTTTGCAAGTGTTTTATGCTAAAATAAAAAAGAAAAAAGGAGGAAAGAGGAATGGATAAGAAAAATAAGATATTAAAGATTCGCGAACAGTTCGATATTCTGTATCCGGATGCCGATTGCACATTGGAGTATAATGATGCATTTCACCTTCTTGTAGCTACGCAGCTTGCCGCGCAGTGCACCGATGCACGCGTTAATCTTGTCACCCCGGCATTATTTGCAAAATTCCCGGACCCGGCGGCTTTTGCTGCGGCTGATATCGGAGAATTGGAAGAACTGATTCGTTCAACCGGATTTTTTCATAATAAAGCAAGAAACCTGAAAGCCTGCGGTGAGGTGCTCTGTAATGAATTTGGTGGAAAGGTACCGGGCACTATGGAAGAACTGCTTCGTCTGCCGGGCGTGGGCAGGAAAACGGCGAATCTTGTTCTTGGAGATGTTTTTGGGAAGCCGGGAATTGTGGTGGACACGCACGCCGGACGCATTGCCAGAAGAATTGGGCTTACAAAAAATCAAAACCCCACAAAAGTGGAGTTTGATTTGTTAAAAATAGTTCCCAAGGACTACCAGACCCGTTTCTGTCATCAGCTTGTCCTGCACGGAAGGGCAGTTTGCCGGTCTCAGAATCCTAAATGCATGGAATGTACAATTGCACCGTACTGTAATGCTTATAATCCCAAATAATTCCGGAGTAAAATTTCGATGATTTCATCGCGCTCTGCGTGATTTATGAGGCTACGGGCGTTTTTATGGCTGGTGATATATGTGGGATCTCCGGAAAGAATGTATCCCACCATCTGGCTTACCGGGTTATAGCCTTTTTCTGCGAGTGCTCCGTGCACGGTTGTCAAAATTTCCCGTACCCTTTGTGCCTGGTCTGTTTCAATGTTGAATTTCATGGTGTTTCCTTCTGTGCCCATGTTTTCCACCGCCTTTCATATCTTTAAAGATATTATACGACATATCGAATCAAAAAGCAAGCCTTTTTTCTTACAAAAATGTTAATTTTTTGTTTCATGACCCAAAATAAGCACGGGACGTCCCACCGGACACCCGTGCATACTTTTTTGTTTTATTTTATACCAAAAGGGTCAATTGGTTTTCCATCTTTTTCCATGGAAAAGTGAAGGTGTACTCCATTTTCTGCATCAGCAGTTTCTCCCATTTTTCCAATCTCTGCTCCGGCGGTGACGGTACTGCCTTCTGCGGCCGAAACGGAGGAAAGAGAGCTGTATAAGCTTTTCAATCCATTTCCGTGCTCTATTACAACTGTGGTTCCGAAAAGATGGTCGTCATAGATTGTTTCCACTATACCGTCTGCCACAGCAAGCACCGTGTCTGTTTCACTTGGCAGAAAATCTATACCAAGATGACAACGCCATTCATCCAGTGGTTCAAAAAAGACAAGAACTTTATCAGAGTAAGATGCAGACACTTCTCCGGAGGACGGCAGGAAAAAATCATCCGGGGAGGAAGCAGGGATACTTTTCATCGTAGCATTTACCGGTGCTGCGTCTGCTTCATTATTTATTGGTTTGTCAGTGGGTTTCGGGGTTGGTGTAGCAGTGACATGTTCTGTGGCAGGTGTTGCGATGGGACTGGGGGGAGATGGGAAGGATTCCGTGATTGTAGCTGTCTGTTCTTCACCTTGTCGGCTTACATTCTTCATAGAATTGTACGTTTGTGTTGCGATAATGGCAAGAGCCACACACCCTATGGCAATCCATGTACTTGGTCGAAATTTTTTCATACTAAAAACGCTCCTTTCATAGAGGTATTTTCTCCTGTTTTTTCTAACATTATGCAAAAATAGTATATTTTTTTAAACGTTGCAGATACTAACCTAAAAAAGGAGATGAAGCTATGAGTATAAGAACGGACTTGGCGATAGAAAGTGCAGAATTATATTGGGAAACTGCAGAAACACAGGATATTCCGGGCGTAAGTTGCGAGGAAGACGGGGATGAGGAAATCCGAATCACCCGCGTGGAAGTTTTAAATGAAGAAGGGGAGAAAATAATCGGGAAAAAGCCAGGGCGATATGTCACAATTGAAATGCCGTCGCTTCTGGAAAGTGAATCTTCTGTACAGCAAAAAGCAAGCCGGTTTCTTTCGCAGGAGCTTTCCGGTATGATGGAGAGTACAAAGCTGACATTGGTGGCCGGCCTTGGAAACAGTGAAATCACACCGGATTCTTTAGGGCCGAAGGTGATTCCACGTCTTGTGGTCACGCGACATTTATTGTCGCACCTACCCCAGACTGTTGAGCATCTCGCTCCCGTTTGCGCACTGGCACCCGGTGTTCTGGGAATTACCGGGATTGAAACCGGTGAAATAATAAAAGGAGTTGCCGAGCGCGTAAAGCCCGATCTTGTGATTGTGGTGGATGCGCTTGCTTCCCGGAAAACAGAGCGTGTCAGCACCACTATCCAGATTGCCGACACAGGAATAAGTCCCGGAAGTGGTGTTGGAAATAAAAGAAAAACAATCAATGCAGAGACGGTAGGCGTACCTGTTATTGCCATTGGTGTACCCATGGTTGTAGATGCAGCAACAATTGCAAATGATACAATAGACCTTGTAATTGATACACTGTCCCGTAATTCCCAAGGAGAGTTTTTTGATATGCTTCAAAACATTGACCGGGAGGAAAAACATGCCTTAATACGGGAATCTCTACCGAAAGAAATGAGCGATATGATGGTTACGCCTAAAGATATTGATGCGCTTTCCGAAAAAATTGCCCATGTGGTGGCAAATGGTATCAACCTTGCTTTGCATAAGGGAATTTCAGAAGAGGAGATTGCTTCTTTTGTCAGTTAAGAAAAAAATGTACTGCAACAGAGGCAAGCAGAATTCCCGTAGCATCAGCAAGCAAAGCACTTTTTAAGGTGTACCGGCTGTCCTTTGCATGGGTTGCAGCAAAATAAACCGTTAGTGTATAAAACGTAGTTTCTGTCGAACCGGAAATTACAGAGGCAACACGGCCTGCAAAACTATCCGGCCCATAGGAGTTTAAAATATCATTCAGAATTGCCAGCGACGCTCCGCCGGAAACAGGCCGAAGAATTGCCAGAGGAAGCACTTCGGAGGGAAAACCCAGAGGTTTAAAGACATAGGAAAGACCATGACATAAAAGATCGATGGCACCGGAGGCTTTCAGCATACTGACGGCCGTTACAAGACCGACAATCGACGGAAGAATTGTGATTGTTGAGTTTAGACCGTTTTTGGCTCCCTTTAAAAAGATGTCAAAAAGTGAAACACCGCGAAAAAGCCCAAATAAAATAATTAAAAAAACAGTTAGTGGGATAATTAAATCAGAAAACTGCATACCTTAACCTCGCTTCTGGAACAGTTTGGCACTGAAAATGCCTACAAAAAGTGCAGATATGGACACAATCCATACTGGAACAATGATTTCGCCCGGATTTGCAGACCCGGTCATCTGCCGTAAAAGAAGCAGGGTTGTTGGAAACAGCTGCAGGGAGGCGGTGTTGATTAGAACAAACAGACACATTTCATTCGATGCCCTTTTTTTTCCGCAGTTTCGTTCATCCAAAAGCTGCATTGCACGAAGTCCAAGTGGGGTTGCAGCATTTCCCATTCCGAGGAGATTTGCGGCTATATTCATAACAATTGCACCGTGTGCCGGGTCATTCTTTTCAAGTTTGGGGAAAATAAAGCGGGTAAGAGGACGCAGAAGGGATGCAACGCAATGAATAACACCGCTTTTCTCCGCAATTTCCATAAGTCCAGTCCAAAAACACATTACACCCAGCATTCCTAAAACAAGTGTTGCTCCTTCGCCGGCACCTGCAATGGCCGCTTCGCCAACCTCTGCAATGCGTCCCGTAAAAATTCCGAAAATAACAGCGGCAAGGAGTATAAAGCCCCAAATATAATTTAACATAAAATCCCTCCCGTCTTATCCTTATGAATAGGATGTTGATGATATGCAAGAAAGTAGACATAAGGGTTTGTCGGAAATTTCGGACGGGCAGGCACTTGCGCTTGGCGTAATCGCAGGTGCATCTGAAGCCATAACAGAAAAAATCGGCATGGATGAACTCATGAATGTGAAGGGGGCAAAAAGCTGGAAACAGTATATTGTGAGAAACGCAAGGGCAGAAGCGGGAGAAGAAGGCATTTCAAACGTAGCCAATTTTCTGGGAGATATTATTGTAGCCGGCGACGAAAGTGAGTTTCAGAAGAACATAGAATACTACGTTAAAGAAAAAGGACTGAAGGAAAACGAAGCATTCGGAAAAGCTTTTGGCGACCAGCTTTTAAGCATGGGACTTGATGCCCTTGCAGGTGCTATTTCGGGAAGCGTAATATCCGGCTCGTTAACACTTGTGAATAGTGCGGTACGGACACGGACAAACCGAGCAGAAGAAAATGAAATGGTACGCGGTATGCAGCAATGGCTTGCAGAAAGAAAGACACGGGAAGGAGAAGGAACACAGTATTCAATCACCGAAATTCGGGGAAAAAATGGGAGCTACGGAAATGGTGTTTACTTGGACACGAATGTTTTTGACGGTGTAAAGCCACGGGATTGGGGGAAAACATTAAATCGTTTTGTATATAACAATCTCGCCGGAAGTGAACTTACCATGTACGACAAAAATGGGAATGCGGAAAGTGTTTTTCTTGCTAAGGCAAATGACAGGGTGAAAAAGGACGGGACAAATAATAGCCATAAAGTGATAGATAAGCTGGCAAGATACAAGGGGGACAATATTCGTGCACTTGCTACTGTACATCTGTCAGAGGCCTTGGAAACATCCGGAAATGAGAGAAGCACCAATGAACATTCACATCAGTGGATGGATGAAAACGGATGGATATACAGAACTGCTTATTTTATGGATAAAAAAGGTGCAATATATGAAGCCACCCTGAATATAGCAGATGGAAAAAACAGAAAAATTCTTTATGATATAAATAAAATAAAAAAGATTGACGACGGCGTTGTGCCCTCGACCACAAAGGGAAGGGGCTCGCTCATAAACATCAATCCTTTTAGTAATATGGTAACACAAAAGAAGGGGGATGTCAAGCCTTTTGATGAAAATAATAGCTTTGCAATCAGCAGAATGCTTCCGAGAGCCGGAGAAAGTGGCCCCATACTTCCCACGGCGAAAGAGGAAATGGAAGCGAGAGAGCGGCAAAGAAGGGCAAACGAGGCAAAGACAGAGACGGAGCGGACGGGCATATTGTATGGGGCAACGGAAGAAAAAATCGGGATGGCGGTACGAATTTCGGAGGCCATAAACCGCGAGGTGGTATTTTATGAAAATACAGACCCGAACGTAAAAAACGATGACGGATATTATAACAGCCGGGACGGAAAAATTTATATCAATGCAAAAAGTAAAAATGCGATACCAAGGATTATTGCACATGAAATAACGCACAGCGTGGAGCTTGCGGATTCGTATATAGACCTTTTCCGCACCGTAATCCGGCACATCCAGAAATCAGGTAAAAGCATTTCTGATATGCGAAGTGAGATAAAAAGCAGATACGAGGAAAATGGCGTGAAGCTTTCCAAAACTGCTGCGATTGATGCGGAAATTATGGCGGAATATATTGCGGAGCACCTTCTCACAGACGAAGCAAGCATTACAAACCTTGCGAAAGAAAGCCCCAAAAGTGCGAGAGGAATACTCCACTTTTTGGATTCTATTTTGGCAAAGCTGGGAAATACAAATGCGCAAGAACGGGTCTTTGTTGCGAAAGCACGGGCATTATATGCAAAGGCACTTGGAGAAACGCAGAGCACGGCGGAAACGGAAAGTGAGAGAATGCGGGGCGAGCGGCCGGTAGGGGCGGATAGCATCCGCCCGGATGAGAATGGTGCCGGAAACGGGCGGATAGTATCCGCCCCTACGGTGTCCGAGACAACAGGAGAGAAGCACCCGATTATCCGGGAGAACGTTTTGCCGACGGCGGCAGAACGGTTTGGAAACAAGACGGTAGAGGCCCAGGACGGGCGGCAACCGGCAACCTCTACGACGGAAAACGGCGGGACGGAGAGTAGAAGGGCAGAAGGAATGGCCGAGGTAGAAGCTATCGTTTCGGAAAACCTTCGGCCGGAGATTGCAGAAAATGCAGAGCTTATGGAAATGCTGCGTGCACAGTTTGGCGCAGACGGTACGGCGGCACTTGCCCGGCAAATCAAAGCAGAGGTTGAAAGAACCGGCACGGTCGGTAGATTCGGCGTGCTGCTTTCCGATGGCGGCATGGCGGTGGAAGAAACTTTGGGGGCTGGCGATGTAAGCAATGGCGGGGAAAGACAATTTTCCATTTCAAAGGATGAAGGCGCAGATACACTTCGTGAACGAGGAAAAATAACTGTAAATATGGATGAAGATGCGCGATATGAGGTGTTAAAGGACAAGAAAGTGACTCCTCAAGAAGTCGGGAGCCAAGGCAATGCTGATATTGATTTTGAATACCTTGAAAACAACATAAAGAGCGTTGTTGAGAAGGGGTTGCTGAAAAAATTTCAACAGATGGGATTATTCAAGCGATACAAGTCAATTGCAGTGGGTGATATTTCCTTTGACTTTACAGGCAAGGGATTCCGGAAAAGTTTACACTCACAGGAAACGGCATACGGAGGCAGTAAGGCGGATTTTGCGAAAGTATTGCTAAACTTAGAAAATTTGTTAGACGCTTCTGTTTTGATTGAGACGCATACTGATAAAGGAAAAGGAATGGACAAAGAAAAACGTGGACTAGAAAAAGTTTATGTTTTGTTCGGCGCATTAAGCGAAGACGGAACAATTACACCAGTTCAATTTGAGGTTGAGCAATACAAAAGCAATGAAAATCGTTTATACCTTGCTGTAGCATTAACAAAAATAGAGACAGGCGTCAAGGGCAATACGGCTTCCAAAGAACGGAAGGCGACAAGCCTGTTACCAGTCTCTGATATCAGTATAGCAGAAATCTTTACAAAAATCAACCCCACAGACAAAAATTTTCTAAAATATATTCCCAATCAGTTTCTGGGTGCAGAACAAATTGCGGCAAAAGAAAAGGCGTTTGCAAAAGATAAAGAAAAATACTCCAATAAAACCAATCAACGTGATGACAACATTCAATACGCCATAACAAAAGACCCCGTCGATACAGAAACCACCACGGAGAGTGCAGAAACAACTGACACTGCAGACTTCTGGGATGCATGGCTTGAAAAGGTGAAGGAATACGGTGCAATGGAGAAGGGCGAGAAACCGGCAGCCTCTACGACGGAAAACGGCATGGCGGAGAGCAGAGGAGTAGAAGGAATGGCCGAGGTAGAAGCTATCGTTTCGGAAAACCTTCGGCCGGAGATTGCAGAAAATGCAGAGCTTATGGAAATGCTGCGTGCACAGTTTGGGGCTGACGGTACGGCGGCACTTGCCCGGCAAATCAAAGCAGAAGTTGAAAAGACCGGCTCGGTCGGTAGATTCGGCGTGCTGTTTTCCGATGGTGGCATGGCGGTGGAAGAAGCTTTGGGGGCTGGCGATGTAAGCAATGGCGGGGAAAGACAATTTTCCATTTCAAAGGATGAGGAGACAGAAGGAATCTTCTCTGCCCCGCAAGAAGTGACAGAAAAGCTTTCAACGCAAGTGGATGCATGGCTTTCCGGAAAAATGGGTAGCAGTGATGTTTTTGATATAGGCCAAACGCCAATGGTACTGCAACAACTGGGAGCATTGGATTTGCCTGTTAGCATGAGCCAGGAGGTAATGGCGAAAATAACGGGCGAAAAGCATAATATTTCGCTTGGCGAAATAAAGCGTTTGCCACAAGCTATTGCGGATCCCATCATGGTATTCCAATCTGCTACAGTGCAAGATGCACTTGTGATTTTGACAGAGCTTTCTGATAAGAGTGGGAATGATGTGGTTGTAGCCATGCACCTAAACAGAAGGCGTGGGTTTAATAACATAAACAGAATTTCCAGTGCGTATGGGAAAAACAACATAGGGAATTTTATATCGCAGCAGATAGAAGCAGGGAATTTAAAATACGCAGATAAAAAAATGAGCCAAGAATGGCTTCGTAGCAGAGGGCTCCAATTGCCCAAGCTGAACACCATTCTTAACTCTAATAACAGTATACTCCAAAAAGAGGATATTGTCAATAAGTATTTTATAAAAAAATCCGGAAAATATGCACAGAATGCGGAAAATAAAAGTTTTTCTATAAGCGAGAAGCAGAAGGATGGACGGCAGTATTCGATTGGAAAAGAAAAAGGGGTTGCAAAGAAGGATGACACAGAGTATAATAAATACAACATGCCGAATCGACCGCTGAAACCAGGGGATACGTTTCCACCGTTCAATGAATCACATAGTGATGCAAACGAGAGAGCGACACGGTGGGCACACAGAGAAGACATAAAAAATGGCGATAAGGTAATGGTGACATATCATGGCATGAAATACGTCATAACAAAAGACGATAATACACATTTAAGGTACACAATCGACAGAAAATTAACAAAAAAAGGATATTTAAGTGCGAAACAGTATTATGGGGAGGTAGAAGAATTTGACATTAATAGAGATGAACAGCAAAGAACAAAAGGAATTCTTTCAGACGGTAAGGGGAATAGAGAATACAATAGCAATAGAGAGGGAGGAAGTAGAAACGATACTTTGCTTAGTGCGGACAGTGGAAGGACTGGAGATGCTGAAGCAGTTCCTGGCAGAACAGGAGAAAGAACCGACGGCACAAGAGATACTGCACGAAGTATCGAAGATCAGCAGGATAGAGGAGCAGTTCATCCCGTGGGACGAGGAGGACGACGAAGAGGAGCAGTAGATGATGAAAGCATCCAATACGCCATAACAAAAGAGCCCGTCGATACAGAAATCACCACGGAGAGTGCAGAAACAACTGACACTGCAGACTTCTGGGACGAATGGCTTGAAAAGGTGAAGGAATACGGTGCAATACCGAAGGGCGAGAAACCGGCACGGGACATTGAGGTTCCGAAAAAGATTGGAAAAAACAAGCCGGTAAGTCAGACCGTACGTACCATTTTAGAAGCGAAGGTAACGCCGGACGAGGCTATTCCCACCATAGAGCAGATGGTGTTAGACGGGGAATTCTCCTACGACGTGCACACGGACAAAAAAGCCATAAAAGAAGCTGACGGAAAAATTGAAAAGCGGGGGTATATAGCCGCTTATGATGCCTGGGCAAAAGATATGGATGCCGGGAAAGTCTCGAAAGAAAACACGGCGTTAGGCTGGGCCCTTTACAATCAGGCGGCAACAAGCGGAGACATAAAAACCGCAACCACCATTCTGAACAAAATGGTGCAGCACCAGCGGAATGCGGCCCAGGCTTTGCAAGCAACCCGGATACTAAAGCAGCTTTCACCGGAGGGGCAGTTATATCAGGCAGTAAACGCCGTGGAAGCCCTGCAACAAGAGCTAAAAGAAAAATACGGAGACAAGGCACCGGATTTAAAAATCGACGAAAACCTTGCAAAAGAATTTTTAGAAGCAAGAACCCAGAATGAACGGGACGAAATCATAAAGATAATCTACCGTGACATCGGGCGGCAGATGCCCTCCCGGTTTATCGACAAGTGGAACGCATGGCGGTACCTTGCCATGTTAGGGAACCCCAGAACGCACATTCGGAACATCGTCGGCAATGCGGAGGACAACGTGTCAAATGTGAAAATCTTTTGTCGAAAAAGAAAAAATAAAAGGGACCATTTACGCATAACCTGCATACTGTGTATTGAGGCGCATATATAGATGCGCCAAGGATAGGAGATAAAGTATGCTAATTCAGGTTCAATCTGTTACAGACGCTGTCAGAATGAAAAAATATCTGCGAAACCGGGGCATACGGGCTGAAGTGATACAATCACCGTCCTCTGTACGTGGCGGAAGCTGCAGCTTTGCTGTACGCGTTCCGGCTTCTGCATCGTCATCTGCCGAAAAAACGGCCCGGGAATCCGGTGTCGTTATCCTTGGTATCATGGGAAGTGGTGAAGGATGATATATCTTGACAACGGTGCGACTTCCTTCCCGAAGCCGCGACGGGTTCATGCCGCATATGCGCGGTGTATGCAGCAATATGCGGCAAATGCGGGCCGAGGGGCGCACCGCTTAAGTGTGTTGGCTGCAGAACAAGTTTGGGAAACACGCACTCTTTTAGCCAAGCTGTTTCATATTCCTTCGCCGGAGCGGATTGCGTTTACGCAGAACTGCACAGAAGCCATTAATACCGGAATGAAGGGCCTACTCAGGGGCGGTGATGATATTGTTATCTCTGATATGGAGCATAACAGTGTGTATCGTCCTGCTATGGCTCTCGAAAAAAAGGGGATACGCACACTCTTTGCCCGTTCTGATGAGGAAGGACGTATTTCTCCCGAGGCAATTATCCGGCAGATTACACCACGTACGCGAATGATTTGTATACAACACGCTTCCAATGTGGGAGGTGGTATAAATCCGATTCGTGAAATCGGAAAAGTTGCCAGAGAACACGGTATACTTTTTATGGTAGACGCGGCCCAGACAGCGGGGAGTGTCTCCATCGATGTTGAGAGAGACTGTATTGACCTTCTTGCTTTTCCTGGACACAAAGGACTTTTGGGACCACAAGGAACCGGTGGACTATATGTCCGGAAAGACCTGGAGGTTTCTCCCTTACGCGAGGGTGGCACAGGAGGAGCGTCGGAAAGCCCTGATATGCCTGATTTTTTGCCGGAAAGGCTGGAAGGCGGCACAATAAACCTTCCCGGTATTGCCGGCCTTGCCGGAGGCGTTCAGTTTGTTTTGGAAAAAGGACCGGGAACGATCGGACGTCACGAACAGAAGCTTGTTAAACGATTCATTGATCGCGTTTCAGTCTTTCCGGATATCAGGATTCTTGGACCGGTGGACAATCAAAACCGCGCAGGAGTTGTTTCAATTGTTTTTACCGGTAAAGACAGCGCAGAAATTGCCGGGACACTGGACAAAAAATTTGGTATAGCCGTCCGGTCGGGTCTGCACTGTTCACCGCTTGCCGCAAAGCGTTTCGGTATTCTTGAAGAGGGAAGCGTTCGTATTTCTCCCGGTTTTTTTAACACGACACAGGAAATGGACTATGCGGCCTGGGCAATAGGTGAAATTCTAAAAAAACAGCATAAATGAAAAGGGGTGCGCGTAGGCATAAATAAAGCCTATGCGCACTTTGTGTAAAGGGGAGAAAGAGAATGAGGATTTACGATTTTCGCCAGAAAGAGGTCATTAATCTTGCGGACGGAGCAAGACTCGGTTATGTTTTTGATGCAGAAATAGATTCGGAAACAGGAAAAGTAAATGCCCTCATTATTCCGGGGCAGGGGAAAGTACTCGGTCTTTTTGGAAAGGATAATGAATTGGTGATTCCCTGGGAAAGTATTAAAAAAATCGGTGATGATATTGTTTTAATAGACACAAATAGTATATCTCGCTAAACAAATTATCTGGTTAAAGAAGAATCTTGCGTGTCTTAAAATCCGAAATGCTCTTTTTGATATTTTGAAGGTGAACTTCCTAATTTTTCCTTGAAAATTTTTATAAAATAACTGGAGCTTGAGAAGCCGGTTCTGCTTGCGATTTCAGAAATGGAATGTTTTCCTTCCGAAAGTAGTTTTAACGCTTCGCATATGCGAAGATTCATAATATATGAAAAAGGGGTCTGCCCATTTTCTGATTTAAAAACGCGGATAAGAGTGTCGTTGCAGACGTTCATAATAGAGGCGAGCTCTTTAATAGAAAGTTCATGTGCATAATTCTCCTTGATATATGATATGACAGGTGCTGTACGTTTTACATTCCGAGTATCATTATCCGACATAAGAAAGCCGTTTTCTTGCAGTATGCTGGAGAAAAGCATAAGATATGCTTTAATGCGAAGGCGAAAGGTAGGAGAACATTCTGAATATGTGGTATGCATTACCTCAAAAAGCATATTCGCCTCCTCATACTGCGGATGGTTTGTGTCAAGGAGATAAAAGGAGTCCGGAGCCGAAGTTAAATCTACAATTTCTCCAAGAATGCTTGTGTCAAAAATAAAGCCGCGAATAGATGCATCTTCCGTTTCAGACTTAGCTTCGTGCATGACATATGGCCCGAAGAAAATAATGTCTCCGGCATGGAGAAGATGTACCGCGGTTCCCACGCGAAACTGTACACTGCCACTTAAAACCTGGTTTATTTCCGCGTCACGGTGATAATGACCGGAAATCAGGTTTTTCTTGTCTATAGGATTCGACATATATACCGGAAAGTCTGCGGAGATATATTTTTCAAATCTGTAGGGCAACTGCTTCATGATATTACTCCTTAAAATCGATATAATGAAATAAATAGTCTATTTTCTTATATATTTTAAAAAAATATTCGTGTATACTATAATTATAAACGTATTTGAAAAAAAGTCAAGCAAAAGGAGTACAAAAATGGAAATTCCGCATATTTGGGGACAAGGACAAATATTTGCCTTCTCAGCTTTGGATGGAAATGTGTATCGGAGCTTTGATTTTGCCGGGACATTATCCGGTGACAGAATCGGAATCCGTTTTAACACAAAAATCAGAAGGGAGCTTGCAATGACAGGGCTTCAGGAGGGGGATATTGCTTTTCGTGCTGTCTGCGGCGACTATATTCATGCTGAAACTGTCGGAGGGGATTTGAAAATTATTTTTTCGGCGGCACATCTTGTAATCGGACAACTTCCGGAAGGCGCAGCTGCGGTTGTATTTACCGAGGGTAAATGTAAAACGGAAGATACAGGAGGAAGTATTGTACAAGACACCGGAGACGGAGAATATACTGCTCTGGCTCTTTCTGGAAACCGGTTTGCTTTTGCCTGTTCTGATACAAAATTAAAGGCAGTAAAAACCGCAAAAGAGGGGCTTTGCGTTGATATTTTAGCGGAGGAAGAAAAAAAGCTTTCTTTTTACCGGAAACATTCTACCTCTCCCGTCTATTCTGACCTTTATGCGAAATGTCTTTCTGTCATGCGCACACAGCTTTTCTCACCGGAATCGATTTTCTCCACAATCTGGTCTACACCGGATCGACTACCGCATCAGGATTTGTTTCTGTGGGATTCCGTTTTCCACGGCATTGGATTTCGTAATGTAGATGGAAATTTGGCAGAGAATGTTATTCTTGCCATGTTGGAGAGCATACAAGAGAACGGAATGATTCCCTGTCGTTCTAAAATTCTGAAGGATGGGAATATTTTCAGTAAAGAAAGCCAGCCTCCTATAATCGCCTGGGGTACCTGGATGGTTTATGAGAAAACAAAAAATCTGAATTTTCTAAGGACCGTTTTCCCAAAAAACATCTTATTTTTGCAGTGGTGCAGGGAAAACCGGAGGCATGTAAGCGGCCTTTATGCCTGGTTTGTTGACGAAAATACTCCCATATGCCGTTGTGGAGAATCCGGAATGGACAACTCTCCCCGTTTTGACAAAACTGCGAACCTTCTTGCTATCGACTTTTCCTGCTATATGGCAAACGAAATGCGTTTTATGGCGAGAATAGCGGAAGAAATAGGTGAGGATAGTGCGGCTTGGAAGATAGAATATCAATCGCTGAAACAAATGATTAACAAAACACTTTGGGATGAGGAAAGCGGTTTCTATTACGATTATGACATCAATAAAGGACAATTACATAAGGTGAAAAGTGTGGCGTCCTTTCTACCCTTTTTTGCGGGAGCGTGCGAAGGGGAGAGAAGCCGCCGGTTAGCCTCACATCTGACTAATCCAAAAGAGTTTTATGCACCGGTTCCTATTCCCACGATTTCTGCTGATGACAGAACCTACGGCAGTGATATGTGGCGCGGTCCGGTATGGATTAACTTCAATTTTATGATTTGTGAAGGGCTTCGAAAGACCGGTTTCGGGCCGATAGCTACGGAAATTACGGAAAAAACACTGCAAACAATTTACGCGTGGTATAAAGAGACCGGGGTTATCTTCGAGTTTTACGATTCGGAGAACAAAAAGCCCCCTTACTCGCTCAGGCGAAAGGGGGACCCTGTTGAGCCGTATGATATGCGTGTCCGTGTACAGACAATCCGGGATTTCGGCTGGAGCTGCTGTCTGACTCTTGATATGATTGCCCAACTTAACAATCAAAGTGCTGATTCGGCAGATTTATAAGACAAAAAACGTGTAAATCAATCCATTATAACCAAAAAGGCTACTTATCGAGAGTTCGGATCCACTCAGCATACGCGTCGTAAGTCATAAGAGAATTGACTGCTGCAAGGAGTGCTTTAGGAGAAAGATGCGGTGGAAGAGAAAGATGCGCGGATAACAGTGCTCTTCTGGCCGCACTGTCTGCACTTCCCGAGAGACCGTCTGTGTAAAAATCCAGCTTTGTAACAGACCGATTTGTTTCCTCCTTTTGTGTAGCAACAGAACGAATTACCTTGAGAAGTGTTTCAGTATCCTGCCCCTCCACGCCGAGTGTCCCTTCGGCCGAGGGGCGGTTTTTTCGTTTTTCTTTTCCGGGGCGGGCAGGAATATATGCATGACGTACCTCACCTGTTTTTATTCTTTCGGAAAGAAAAGAACGGATTTTAAATCCGGCACTGTCTGAATCCATCAGAATAATAATGCCGTTTTTTTCAGCAAGAGAACGGATATAGGATAGCCTTTTTTCGTCCGTGAAAATTGAAAATCCGCAGGTTGGCACCACAAGGGCATCACATACAGAATCAAGCGTAATCTTATCGTATATCCCTTCTACAATAATAGCCTCTCGAATTTTCATTTTTTCCTCCTGTTAAAACTTAGAGCATCCGTCCTCCGTCTCCTGCATCTGTAACGTAAAACGTGGGGGCATAGCCAATCTTTTCTGTATAAATCGTACCTACATTTTTCTTGAATTCTTCCACGGCTTCGTTTTCAACAAGGCTTACAGTACAACCGCCGAAGCCGGCACCGGTCATACGGGACCCAAGACAGCCTTGCTGTGCTTGTGCCGCTTCTGCCAGCGTGTCAAGCTCCGGACCTGTAACCTCATAAAAATCGCGTAGGGAAGAGTGTGATTCGTTCATCAGCTGTCCAAACCGCGTAAGTTGACCTTTCTTTAGCGCGAGTACAGACTGCTTTACGCGTTCACACTCTTCTATAACATGATGCGCACGTCGGAGAACAGTGGAATTTTTTATTGCGCCGGAAAAAGACTGAAATTCTTTTGATGTCATACAGCCCAAATGGGTCAGGTGCGGAAGAACTGTCTGTAAATTCCGGAGTGCTTCTTCGCACTCCGCTCGCCGTTCATTGTATTTACTTGTGATAAGGCTACGCTTTTTATTTGTGTTTGCAATCACAATTCTGACACTTCCAAGGGACAGGGGAACGGTTTCAAAGGAGAGATCCTTACAGTCAAGGAAAATAGCATGGTCTTTTTTCCCGAGTGCAGATGCAAACTGGTCCATAATTCCGCAGTTTACGCCGACATAGTTGTTTTCGGCTCGTTGGCCGATAACAGCCATATCCCGCATGTCCGGCATATGTTTGGTAGCAAGATAATACATGCAAAGTGCAGATGCTACTTCAATTGCAGCTGAAGAAGATAGACCGCCGCCATGTGGGGTTGTATCGTGATACAGAAGGTCGCACCCCGGAACTTTTATACCGGTTCTGAGTAGCTCTGAAGCAACGCCGAGCTGATAATTCCCCCATGTTAGTTCTCTATAGTTCTCTATAGAGGAAAGGTCGGCCTCCACTAAAACATCCAGGTCTGTTGCCCGCATACGAATGATATTGTCATTGCGTTTTCGTGCAATAATTGTTGTTCCCAGTGTGATAGCTGCAGGTAAAACAAATCCACCGTTGTAATCTGTATGTTCACCGATAAGATTGACGCGCCCCGGAGAAGCAAAAGCAAGGATTTCACCGCCGTTGCCAAAATATGTACAAAACTGCTTTTTTAAAACATCCAAATTCATTATCTGTTCTCCTTTGTTATAAATCTTTTATAAGCGATCCGCAGTTCTTCTGCCCGTTCCTCCGGTGCGGTGGGGTTGCAGTGGGCCCAGGCACCCGTCTCACTGGAAGCATTAAATTTTTGCTTGTCGGCAGAACGCATGGGTGGGAAAAACTGAATATGAAAATGAAAATCCTCGGTTTCCTGCAGATTAACAGGGGCATTATGCATACACATCATATATGGAAAAGCAAAGTCAAAAAGGCTGTCCAGCATTCCAACTGTCTGTTTCAGTGTCTGTCCTAACAAGAAACGCTCGTTTTCTGTCAAATCCGTGATATAGCGTACACAGCGTTTCGGTACAGCATAAACACCGTATGGATATTCACAGAAGAAGGGAAGAAATACCGTAAAACCTTCATTTTCAAAAATAATTCGCTTTTCAAAACGGTTTTCCTCCTTTACCATATCACATAGGAGACAATTTCCGGTTTTTTTTCTGTGCAGTTGAAAGGATTCATGTTCCAGTTCCAGCTTTTTGGGAAGAAATGGATAACCGTAAATCTGTCCGTGTGGATGAGGCATAGACACACCAACCAGTTCCCCGCGATTTTCAAAAATAAAGATATACTTGATTTTTTCATCCTGCCGAAGAGCCTCAAAACGTTCACACCATAAATCCACAAGCTTCTTTACATGCGTGTCTGAAAGCTCCGGGAGTGTTTCGGTATGGTTTTTAGAGTAGAGAATCACCTCGCATTTTCCGTAAGCTTCCGCTGTACGGTAAACACCGCCCGCTGTATCATCCGGTATGGGCGGGTCTTGCCGGAGCGCAGGAAAATCGTTATCATATTTCAGCACTGTAAAATCATCCGGAACTTTTCCGGAGCCGGGGCAAAAGGGACACCAATCTTTTGGCATATTGGGGCGTGCTTGCCTGTGGGATGCTATCATCACCCAGTCTCTTGTTAAAGGATTAAAACGAATTTCAGCCATTGTATTCACTCTTTTCTGTAAAATCTCTTTTCAGTATACAGAATGAATGCGGAAAAGTCCATGTAAAAACGTGAGTGGTATATGGATAAATGTGAGTCTAATGCGACAAAAGCGTGCTATCGCCGATAAACGCACAAAGGATGGAAGCCTCCGATGCCAAATCACTTGGAATCGTATCAATATATCTGCTAAATTCCAGAAATCTACCGGAGTTTCACGTTGTTTGTCGAGGGAGAAAGATACATTAAAAATCACATCAATTGATTAATTTTATAAAACTGTTCCTTTCTGCGCAGAACCTCATCAAAATCGTGGGTATAGCCGTCATCATGCTTGAAATTAAAAACACGTTCAACCTTGTCTGGAAGAAGAAGACGGCTTACTCCACCCGCTCCAAGCGCAAAAATATGGGCACAGTCCGTCATGGTAACGGTATTATAAAAAGATTCCGTACCGGGTTTTGCATACCCCACATTTTCAAGATTTCCCACTGTGGCCTTCTGGCGGTACATATAGTAAGGGAGATACCCTTTTTCGGTAACAGAACGGTACGTACAGGCCAGCATGTCTGCCACCTCCGGCACCTGAATGACCGGTTCACCACTCTGACGAAGCGCAGAAGCTCTTTTGATGTATAACGTATGCAGTGTCAGACTTTCCGGCGAAAGACTTAGTATGGTTTCCAGAGAATGACAGTACATAGAAAAGTCCTCGCCGGGGAGACCGGCAATTAAATCCGTGTTAATATTATCAAAACCCGCTTCCCGTGCCATGGAAAACGCGTCCAGAAATTGCTGTGCTGTATGTCGTCGGCCGATGCGTCGGAGTGTTTCATCATGCATCGTTTGGGGATTAATGCTGATTCGGTTCGTACCGTACTGTTTTAAAATCTGAAGCTTCTCCGGTGTCACCGTGTCGGGACGGCCGGCTTCCGTTGTAAACTCCATGTTTTCCTGTACCTGGAGAAAATCGCAAATTCCGGAATGAAGTTTTTCTAAAAGAGAAACAGACAGACTTGTAGGCGTTCCACCGCCTATATATACTGCTTTCAAAGAAAGCCCAAGTTCTCGTATAATTTCGCCTGTTCGCTTAATTTCCAAAAGCAAAAGTCGAACATATTCTTCCTGTGTTGCCACAGCCCCCGTGCCGGAAATGAAAGAGCAATAGCTGCATCTGCTGGGACAAAACGGAATTCCGATATATACGCAAACATTTTTTCGATTCCGGGGATGACGACCTTCTTCAAGTGCCACCGATACAGCTAAATTGATTTTATCTTCATCAGCAAGATATACATCTCGCAAAATTTGACGTACTTCAGCTTCTGTTTTTCCTTCTTCCATCAATATCCGCACAAGCTTTGCCGGACGAACACCGGTGAGGATTCCCCAGGGTGCCGGAAGAGGTGAGAGGGGACTTAGCGCAAAATAAGCACTGCGTTTAACGAGATTTCCAAGGTCGCGCTTGGAAAGGTCCGTTCCATCCATGCTTTCTGTATGTTTTCCTTTTTTTGTTAAAATATCTGCTTCGCTGGTCACATACGTTTTTCCGCCCGAAACAGAAAGAGTGCTTTTTAATGTCACATTATGATGTTCAGGAAAGAAAAGCAGAACAATTTGTTCTGCTTCATAATCCATAGTATGTCCTTCTGATAGTATTTTCAATTATTCCCACTCCCAATCAAAATTTGCAAACGGATTGAATTTCTTTTCTGCTCCGATTGTCGTATCTCTTTCGTGCCCCGGATAAACCCGTACCCCTTCATCCATGGAGAGAAGTCGTTTTATACTTTTTTTCATGGTTTCCTTGTCCCGACGTTCAAACCGGCCGATGGACCGGAAGAAAAGTGTGTCGCCGCTTAGCATTGTATCACCGGAGAGAAAACAGCTGCTTCCTTTGGTATGGCCTGGCGTATGCAAAACCGAAAAAACAGTATCACCCACGGAAAAGGTATCGTTTTCTTCTAACAGACGGTCAGCCGTACATCCTGAATAAGGGAAGCCAAACCGTTCTGCATGGCTTGCTTTTGCGTTCTCTAACATGGGAGCGTCAAGCCGGTGGATACAAATCGGAATCCCAAAATATTCTTTCAGTTGTCCTGCGGCTCCGGCATGGTCAAAGTGACCATGGGTCAACAGAACTGATTCGGGATGCCAGGATTTATCTTCGATAAACCGGATGATTGAATCTCCGGACCCGCCGGGGTCAACGATTCCGACTTTTCCGCTATCAACAATAAAATAACAGTTAGTACCTAATGGCGGCACCTGTAAAATCTGTAATTCCATATTTCCTCCTATTGATGAAGGCGCATGACGTTGAAAACGCCCGGCACAGTATACAGACGTTTAATAACCGAAGTCAACTGTGCTGCATTTTCTATTTCGAGTGTCAGTGTAATCATAGCCATCTTGTTTTTCTGCGAACGGGAATTGAGGGCTGCAATTCCGATTTTAAAATCAGAAATTGCATTTGTGATATCAGCAAGAAGTCCTTTTCGGTCTGTTGATTCCACCTGAATGTCAGAAAGATAGGAGCCCTTCTGGTTTTCCGTCCAGAAGCAGGATATAATACGGCTTTTATCCTCTTCGCTCAAAGTCTCCGGACGAACATTCACACAGTCTGTTCTGTGTACAGAAACACCACGCCCTTTGGTGATATACCCTACAATGTCATCGCCGGGAAGTGGCATACAACACTTGGAAATACGGACAAGACAGTTGTCGATTCCGTGCACAGTAATACTGGAGCCGCCGCTGGTGCGTTTTAAAGGAGCTAAAGCCGTCTTTATTTCTGCTTCCTTTGCTGCTTCACGGCTGTATTCTTTAAGTCGTGTTACGATTTTCGCTGCCGTAATCGTACCATATCCGATAGCGGCATACATATCATCCATATTGGCAAAGCTGTACCTGCGTAGACACTGGTCCAGATTTTCTTTGTGGAACAGCTGGGTCATCGTATAGCCCTGTCGTTTCAGTTCGCGTTCAATTGCCTCCTTGCCTTTAACAATATTCTCTTCCCGCATTTCTTTTTTCAGCCATGCGTTGATTTTACTGCGTGCCTGGTTTGTTTTACAGATTTTCAACCAGTCGCGGCTGGGCCCGTGAACAGAGGCAGAGGTCAGAATTTCCACTATGTCACCTGTTACGAGCTGGTAATCAAGCGGAACAATTTTGGAATTGACTTTTGCTCCCATCATCTTACTGCCCACAGCACTATGGATGGCAAAGGCAAAGTCAATGGGTGTGGAACCGGTAGGGAGGTTAATAACATCACCGCGAGGGGTGAAAGCAAACACTTCATCCCCAAAGAGGTCAATTTTCAAAGTACGCATAAACTCTTCTTCGTCGGTAAGATCCTTCTGAATTTCCAGAAGCTGACGCACCCAGGCGAATTTTGCGTCGGATGAATCGTTCCCCGAATCATTTGTGGCACCTTCTTTATATTTCCAGTGCGCTGCAATACCGTGCTCGGCTGTGCGATGCATTTCAAAAGTACGAATCTGGATTTCACACGGGCTGCCCTCCGGTCCCATTACGGTTGTGTGCAGGGACTGATACATGTTTGGTTTCGGCATAGCAATATAATCTTTAAAACGCCCCGGAATCGGCACATAAAGCTCATGCACCATTCCCAGCACAGTATAACAGTCGCTAACTGTATTTACAATTATGCGCACAGCAAACAGGTCATAGATTTCATCTATAGATTTGTTTTGTGTATACATTTTTTTAAATATACTATAGAAGCTTTTGGCACGGCCTTCCAGCTTATAGGTAATCCCCATTTCTGTCAACCGCTGTGCGAGTGTGCCCTTAATCGACTCGATATACGCATCCCGTTCATTTTTCTTTTTGTTAATGCTTTCAACAATCTCATAATACGCCACAGAATCCAGGTGACGGAGCGATAAATCCTCAAGTTCCCATTTGATTTTGGAAATACCAAGACGGTGTGCAAGCGGTGCATACACCTCCAGGGTTTCGCGTGCCTTAATCAGTCGTTTTTCCGGCGGCATATTTTTCAGTGTCCGCATGTTATGCAAACGGTCTGCAAGCTTTATCAGAATAACTCGGATATCCTTTGCCATAGCCAGAAACATTTTACGAAGACTTTCGATCTGTTGCTCTGCTTTGTCATGAAACTGAATTTTATCAAGCTTTGTAACACCCTCAACCAAAAGAGCGATATCTTCGCCGAACTCCCGTTTGATGTCATCGAATGAAATGGGTGTGTCTTCTATTATATCATGAAGAAGACCAGAGGCAATTGCTTCCATGTCCAGCTCCATATCAGCCAGAATTCCGGCCACAGCAAGGGGGTGGACAATATAGGGTTCCCCCGACTCGCGACGCTGGTTTTTGTGCATATCACAAGCAAGATTATATGCCTTCTCCAGCATCGCAAAAGTAGCGTTTGGTTGGTATTTAAGTATTTTTTCCTTTATTTCTGCAAATGAATGTGCGTGCATATTTTCCATGTATATCACCCCTGTCTTCTGACACGAATATCCTGTAGAATAATCTGTGGTTGTGGTGTGCCGCTGTACGTATTAATATGCAGCTCGCCTACCACATCCACGGTGTCTCCTCTGGACAAAGCTTCCGCAAGCTTTCCCTTTCCGAAGGCTACACAGTCCACAGCGGAACCGTTCTTAAAAAGCCGCAAAAACAAATGCTTTTCGTCCTTTGACGTGCGAACGGAAGAAAGTGTTACGCCGGAAAGAAGAAAAACAGGTTTCGGATTTCCGGCGCCGTACGGCTCTAAATTCTCAATTTGCTGTGCGGTCTGCAAAAGCGGGAGGGAGATGTCAAGCGGTGCGTCGATATCCAGAGAAGGAACCCTATCTTCCGCAGAAAGCACCCGGTCAGCATAAGCGTTGAGCGCATCGGAAAGTGCATCGATGTTTTCTGTGTTCATCGTAAGTCCTGCCGCCAGTGCATGCCCGCCGTACCGGTCGAGAAGGGCATCTGCCGCGCATAGCGCGTCGAACAAATTCAGACCCGGAACCGAGCGGCCTGACCCTTTTCCGGTTTTTCCGTCGGTGGAAATCAGAAAGGTCGTTTTATAAAACTGCTCTGTAATTCTCGAAGCCGTAATCCCTATAATGCCATGATGCCAGCCCTCATGCGCCAGCACAATGACCTGCTTGTTTTCAAAAGCTCCGGCTTCAATTTTTGCCAGGGCTTCTTCGTATATTGTGTCGCCCAGCGTTTTCCGCGCCGTATTCTGCGCGTCCAGTTCTTCGGCAATGCACCGGGCTTCTTCCTTTGAATCTGTAAGTAAAAGCTGTACGGCCGGCAGGCAGCTGCCCATCCGACCGGCCGCGTTCAGCCGCGGAGCAATCCCGAAGCTGATCTGGTAGGAGTTTAAGTCCTTTACCTCAATTCCCGCCACCTCAAAAAGAGCCGAAAGTCCGACGGAGGGCATTTTTCGCATTTTGCGAAGGCCGAGTGCGGTAATCGCGCGGTTTTCACTGCACAGCGGCACTACGTCCGCAATGGTAGCGAGAGCCGCAATGTCGCAGTATTCCGTTACCGCACGTTTTGTGTCGCCGAGCAAAGCGCACAAAAGCTTAAACGCCACTCCGGCTCCGGCTAACGCTTTAAAGGGATACTCGCAATCGGACCTCTTGGGGTTTATCACGGCAAACGCATGGGGGAGCACATCACCCACAGAATGGTGGTCGGTTATAATCAAATCCATCCCGCACTTTGCTGCGACCTCAGCTTCCGAAACAGCTGTAATACCGGTATCTACCGTAATCAAAAGTGTTGTCCCGTCTGCCGCAATCTTTTCCACTGCGTTTATATTCAATCCATACCCCTCTGTTTCGCGGTCCGGAATATAGAAATCACATGCAACCTGTTGGCTTCGGAAATAGGAGAGAAGCATTGCTACGGAGGAAATACCGTCCACATCATAATCGCCGTAAACCGTGATTTTTTCTTTATTCCTAATCGCCGCACGAATTCTGTCCACGGCCTTGTGCATGTCGCGGAGCAGAAACGGGTCATTAAGACAACGCATTCCGGCGTGCATATAGTCTGCCGCTTCTTCGGCCGGAACACTCCGCACCGCTAAAAGCAGTGCTAAAAGCGGCGAAACCGCGGCTTCACCTTGGATGGCGGCAACGGTTTTCGGATCAATTTCTTTATATAATAGGTTCCATCTCTTGTTCAATTTTGCACCTTCATTTTTTTCATTAAATATTATTCTATCATAATCACATAAAAAAAACAATACATTTTTGCAAATTAAACGCTAAAAATTGCAAATTGTTTGATATAAACCGATTTTTTCGCAAAAAAAATAATAGATAGGGTTGCTTTTCATAGAACATCATGGTATAATTTCATACAGCAAAAAAGGGAGGTAGTTCTCGTGAAAAACACAAAAACCGGTGAAAAGATAAACTATAGGTGGGTAATTGCGGCAGTAAGCTTCTTAATGGTGTTTACAGTTCTGGGATTTTGCAGCTCGTCAAAAAGTCTTTACATATCTGCCGTAACAGAAGCACTGGGTATATCCCGAAGTGCATTTTCTGTTAATGACAGCTGCCGGTTTATCACTACAGCTATTATTAACATCTTTTTCGGTGCTTTGGTGGCTCGCTTTGGCACTAAAAAACTGATTGGCGCAGGATTTCTGTGTCTGATCATATCTTCTGTGCTCTATTCTGTAGCAGAAAATGTATTTGTTTTTTACATAGGCGGTGTTTTTTTGGGGCTGGGACTTGCCTGGACGACTACAACTATGGTCGGCGCGGTTATCGGGCGATGGTTTAAAGAAAAGCGTGGCACCGTGATGGGCGCAGTCCTTGCTTCTAACGGCCTTGGTGCGGCACTTGCCATGCAGATTTTATCGCCCATCATTTATGAAGAAGGGAACCCATTTGGTTACAGAAACGCATACCGCATTGTAGCCGTATTGCTGTCCGTAGTTGCCATCTTAGTTTTAATATTCATGAAGGATGCACCGCCGGAGGAAAACAAAACAGAGACTGTCCATTCCGGCAAAAAGAAACGCGGACGTGTCTGGGTAGGTATTCCGTATACCGATGCTGTGAAGAAAGCATATTTCTATGCCGCTCTGACCTGTATCTTTTTAACCGGACTTGTCCTGCAGGGGATAACAGGCATTTCTGCACCGTTGCTTCGCGATGTAGGCCTGGATGAAACCTATGTGGCAACTGTACTGAGCGCACATTCCCTGGCACTTACGGCATTTAAATTCCTTGTTGGCTTTCTCTATGATAAAGTAGGCCTTCGCAAAACCGCAACACCCTGCTTTATAATGGCGGCGGTAGTTATGTTTTGTCTTGCGAATGTTACTGCATCTCCTATGGGCAAGGTCCTCGCCATGTTCTACGGCGTATTTTCTTCCTTTGCCCTGCCGCTTGAAACAATTATGCTACCCATTTTCGCCGGTGATCTGTTTGGCGAAAAATCCTATAATAAAATTCTCGGTTTGTTCGTTTCCTTCAATACTGCGGGTTATGCTCTCGGCTCACCGATCACAAATCTGTGCTACGATCTGACAGGGAACTATAATCTGGCCATTTACACTGGCTGTGGTTTGATTTTGATTGTATGCGTAATAATGCAGTTTGTAATCACTGCTGCAAACAGCGAACACGCTCGCATTGAACAGGCACAAATATAGTTGTTTTATATTTTTCTACTTTTACATATTTTTACATAGTTCTAAAAATGAACGGACCTTCAGCCGTTCATTTTTTCGTTGTCTGTTCTTTCTAATAAGTAATCGATAGACACACCAAAATAATCAGCAAATTTAATAAGCGTCGCATAATCCGCCTGACGTACTTCATTTTCATATCTGCTGATACTGTTTTGGTTCATATTCAAATCCATCGCAAGTTTGAGTTGGGAAATCCCACGCTCTTTTCTCAATTTTTTTAATCTCATCTACTTAACTCCTTGACAATATTATACCGAACTGGTATAATTCAAAATATCCCGTTTTGGGATATAATATATGTTTTTTTGAAAATTTCAGAAAAAAGGAAGAGAGGCGTCAGGTTCAGATGAGAAAAGATGATTTTATGAAAACCAGCGTGGCAGCAGAAAAATGGAAGCTTTCACAGGTGTATCTGACAAAACTTTGCAGAGAAGGTAAAATTCCGGGAGCAATACAAACGGAAGCGGGGAAGGCTTGGCATATTCCTGTAGATGCCGAAAATCCCGGTAGATTTTGCGTGAAAACGAAAAGCAAATATCAGTATCTATTGCGTTTTGAAGATTTAAATAGGGAATAATAGTCTTAGGAGTATTTTTAAGGATAATCTTTACAAAGTATCTTCTCTGTGATATAATATATGAAAAATAATCTTACGGAGGTGGCGATAATGCCGATTCGTATACCAAATGCATTGCCTGCGGCAGGTATATTGCAAGGTGAAAATATTTTTGTGATGACGGAGGAGAGAGCGCAAAGCCAGGATATCCGTCCGCTTAAAATTGCTGTATTTAATCTGATGCCCACGAAAATTGCGACGGAAACGCAGCTTATCCGCGCACTTTCAAATTCGCCTTTACAGGTGGACCTGGTCCTTTTACATGCTGCGACACACCGTTCTAAAAATACGTCGGAGGAACATCTTTCTTCTTTTTATAAAACCTTTGAGGATGTAAAACATAAAAAGTTTGACGGTCTGATTATCACGGGGGCACCGGTGGAGCTTATGGAATACGAAGAAGTTGATTATTGGGATGAAATGTGCCAGGTCATGGAATGGTCTAAAACAAACGTGACAAGCACACTGCATATTTGCTGGGCAGCCCAGGCAGGGCTGTATTACCATTACGGCGTTCCTAAATATCCCCTGGAAAAGAAAATGTTTGGCGTGTTCCGCCATGATGTGATTTGTCCCTGGGCAAGGCTGATGCGTGGCTTTGATGATGCTTTTTATGCACCGCATTCACGGCATACGGAAGTTCGTGCGGCCGATATCGCAAAAATTCCGGAACTGGAGATTATGGCAACAAGCGAAGATGCCGGGATTTATCTGGTTGCGTCGAAGGACGGTAAAAATGTTTTTGTAACCGGTCATTCGGAATATGATCCGGAAACGCTTCATACAGAATACATGCGGGATAAAAATAAGGGGCTTGATATTGCTATACCCCAAAATTATTATAAAGATAATGACCCGGATAAACGCCCGGTTGTCCGCTGGCGTTCTCATTCTCATTTGCTTTTTGTAAACTGGCTCAATTATTATGTGTATCAGATTACACCTTACGACTGGGATCTGGAGGATAGAAACTAATGTACATAAATCCACACATAATTTTTGATTACGCATACAGACTGCTTGAAAATGTAACGCCTGTCAGAAAAGACTGCGGTGCTCTTTGTGGTGCCGCTTGTTGTGCAGACAGCGACGTGGGGACGGGAATGTATCTGTATCCGGCAGAAGAATGTATGCTGTATCCATTGCCGGATTGGGTTAAAATTGAAGCCTCTGGTTTTTATTATAACGGGAGGCAGGCAGCACTAATGTCCTGTCCGGGTAATTGCGACAGAGCACTTCGCCCTCTCGCGTGTAGGATTTTTCCGCTTGTGCCGTATAAAAAGCCGGGAGAAAGGATGAAAATAATCTTTGACCCGAGAGCTACAGCGATGTGTCCGCTAACCCCTTCTGATTTAACAGATAAATTTAAGGACGCTGTGACCCGTGCTATGCGTGCGGTTGTAAAAACAAAAGAGGGGCGGATGTTTATAGAAGCACAGTCGGAGCTCATTGATGAATATGTACGTATGCATTTGTAGAGGTTTATAGTATGTTTTTGATTGTTGGGCTCGGAAATCCGGGCCGTAAGTATGAGGATACCCGCCATAATGTGGGGTTTAAAGCCATCGACTATCTTTCAGACCGCTGGAATATTCCGGTGAAAAAGATTCGTTTTCGTGCTTTAATCGGCGAAGGAATGGTTGGAACAGAAAAGGTGATTCTTGTCAAGCCATCCACGTTTATGAACGCCAGCGGCGAAAGCGTGGGCGAGATTGTCAGGTATTACAACCTTGCACCGGAAAATGTTATTGTTATACAGGATGATGTAGCACTTCCGGTTGGAAGGCTTCGCATCCGTCCGAAAGGTAGTGACGGTGGTCATAATGGGATTAAGTCTATTTTGTACCATCTGGAAAGTGACACTTTTATTCGGCTTAAAATTGGTGTGGGCGGTGCAGAACACGACATGGTTTCCCATGTGCTTGGCACATTCTCCAAGGCAGACGGCATTGCCGTGACAAACTGTATTAAAGCGTCGGACGAAATTATAGAAACAATTATGCGGCACGGAGCAGGCGAGGCGATGAATCGCTTCAATGGTTTTGGAAAAACGGAGGCGGAATGAAGGAATTTTTTGCCCCTTTAGGCGACCTTTCGGAATTTAATACTTTAACTGATTCTGTACGGGAAAATTCGTGTGCCGTACATGTGATTGGTGCTGCGGAAACACAGAAAGCACATATGATTGCCGCACTTCTTAAATGTACAGGAAAACAAGCTGTAATTGTCAGCTGGAGCGAAAGTGCTGCACGTCTTCTTGCGGAGGAACTTTCCTTTTTTTCTGATAGCGTGACGCATCTTCCGCAGAGCGATTTTTTTGAGAAAATTGCAGAAAGCACCGGTTACACCTTGCCGCGCGCAAGGGCAGAAGCACTATACCGTATTCTGGCAGGGAATACGGCCGTTATCAGTGTTGCATGTTTACTTGATTATATTCTTCCGGCAAAAAAATATAAAACAATTACGCTGTGCCCCGGGGATACATTTGCAGATATTACGGAAGTGCTTGCGGAAATCGGTTACCGGCGAGTCCCTATGGTAGAGGGACCAGGTCAGTTCAGTGTCCGCGGCGGCATTGTGGATGTTTATCCGCCGACGGAAGAGCAGCCCGTTCGCATTGAATTTTTTGATACAGAAGTGGATAGTATCCGTGCGTTTGACCTTACTACACAGCAGTCCACTGCTTCGCTTCCGTCTGTTAGTATCATTCCCGCTACAGCCGAAGGAACCGATGGTAATATTTTAGATTATTTTGAGGATGGCGCTTTATTTATTTTAGATGAACCACAGCGTGTTTCTGAGGGAGCAGAGGCATATGCCGCCAGTGTTCGTGAGCGGGTGGCAACCATGGTGATGCGGGGGAGTATAACCGAGCCGAGGGAAAACTATATTCATGATTACGCATCCTCTGTTTCTAAAATGAAAAAAGGTCGACTTCTTGCTTTTTCAGCCATGAGTCACATTTGCCCTGATTTTTCACCCAAGATGACACTTCATATTGCCGGAGTAACGTTGGCATCCTACGCCGGAAAAATGGATCTTCTTGCAGAGGATGTTACAAGGTGGAAGGGAAACGGCTTTCGTGTTTTTATACTTGCCGGAAGCGGAACACGGGCGAAAGGAATTGCTGAGGCACTTTCTGCGGGTGGAATAACGGCTGTTTTTCCAAAGGAAACAGAAACCTTGCCCGCCGGTTCAGTGGGCATTTATTCTCTGCCGCTTACAAAAGGTTTTATTTATTCTGATATTAAAACAGTTTTTATCAGTGGCGGAGATATTTTCGTAAAACAGACCAAAAAGAAACGGGCGGCTGTTGGTGGAGCAAAGGCACTCAGAAGCTTTGATGAACTTTCCATCGGAGATTTTGTTGTACACCGGGTCCATGGCATCGGCAAATTTGTGGCTATGGAAAAAATCGAGACTGACGGCATAGCACGGGACTATCTGAAGCTATCCTATAAAAACAACGATTTTCTTTATGTTCCCGTAACGCAGTTGAATCTGCTTTATAAATATTCTCATGCCGGGGCGGATGCACCGGCACCTAAGGTCAGCCGTCTCGGCGGTGTGGAGTGGCAGAAAACAAAAAGCAGTGTAAAACATTCTGTTCGTGAATTGGCCATTAAACTCATAGACTTGTACGCGGAACGCAGTCAGATGCAGGGACACGCTTTTTTGAAAGATACGCCGTGGCAGGCAGAATTTGAGGATGAATTCCCCTATGAGGAAACGCCGGACCAGTTGGCTTGTATTGCGGAAGTGAAAAAGGATATGGAAGCTCCGAAGCCTATGGACCGTCTCCTTTGCGGTGACGTGGGCTACGGAAAAACGGAAGTGGCAATCCGTGCGGCATTTAAATGTATTATGGAGGGATTGCAATGTATGTATCTTGTTCCTACCACAATCCTTGCCGCCCAGCACTACAATCATTTTGTAAAACGGATGGAAAATTTTCCGGTTCGTGTGGAGATGATGTCTCGTTTTCGTACACCGACACAGCAGAAGAAAATTCTTGAAGGACTAAAAAAAGGTGAGGTGGATGTGGTTATTGGTACACATCGTCTGCTTGGTGATGATGTGGAATGCAAGCGACTCGGTCTACTCATTATTGATGAAGAACAGCGTTTCGGAGTGGGGCACAAGGAGAAAATCAAAAATATAAAAAAAGGTGTGGATGTACTCACACTCACGGCAACACCGATTCCGCGCACCCTGAACATGGCAATGACCGGTATCCGGGATATGAGTGTTCTGGCAAATCCACCGGAGGATCGCCAGCCCATCCAGACATATGTTTTTGAATTTGACCCTGGTGTCGTTCAGGATGCGATAGAACGAGAGCTATCCCGAGGCGGACAAATTTATTATGTCTACAATCGGATTCAAGGGATTTATCGTGTGGCAGAGTCTATACGGAAAATGGTGCCGGATGCGCGCATTGCGGTCGCGCACGGCCGGATGAATGAGGAAGAACTGGAAACAGTTATGTCCGGTATGATTAACGGAGAGTATGATATTCTTGTCAGTACAACCATCATTGAATCCGGTATTGACATTCCGAACGTAAACACATTGATTGTCGAAAATGCAGATCATATGGGTCTGGCTCAGCTTTACCAGCTTCGTGGCCGGGTCGGTCGGTCGGACCGGGTGGCTTATGCGTATCTGACGTTTAAAAGAGATAAGGCACTTTCTGAAATCGCGGAAAAAAGACTGCTGGCTATCAAAGAATTTACAGAACTGGGTTCCGGCTTCAAAATTGCCATGCGTGACCTGGAAATCCGTGGTGCCGGCAATCTTTTAGGGCCGGAACAGCATGGGTTTATGGCAAGCGTCGGATATGATATGTATGTACGTCTTTTAGAGGAGGCAGTTTCCGAAATGCGCGGAGAGGAAGGAAAGACGGAAGCGGTTGTTGATCTTGTTATTGATGCAGGTGTGCCGGATAGCTTCATTGAGGATCCTCGACAGCGTCTTGAGGCCTACCGTCTTATAGCCGATATCGGCAGTGAAGAGGATGCGGATGTTGTCACAGAGGCACTCATAGACCGATATGGAGATCCGCCGCCAAGAGTGATGCGTCTTATTGACGTTGCACTCCTTCGCGTGTTTGCTGAGGAAGCCGGAATCGGGGAAATAAGCGAAAGCGGCGGTAGAATTATCCTGTATTATGATAAAAAGCCGGACATGGAAATTCTTAGCCGCGTTATGGAGCAAAACCGCGGAAAACTCTTGTTTAATGCAGGCGAACGTCCCTACATTGCACTTCGCGAAGGATTCCTGAAAAACAAAAATGACACAGAAAAAGTAAAAAAATTATTAAAAGACTTGAAAATGTGACGTGAATGTAGTAAAATATGTAAGTATATTTACAAAGAAAAGGAGATTTTAATTATGAAACGAATGAAACTGCTTGCATTGGCACTTGCGATGCTGATGCTCTTGTCCGCTTGTAACGCGGTCAACGTGACAGAGGTGGCCTCGGTTGGTGATGAGGTAATGCTCAAATCAGAATTTATGTATTATCTGCAAAACGGAAAAAGTCTGGCTTCTACAGAGGCATCCAACAAGGGTTTATCACTTTCCACGACAGAAGACTGGAACAACGTTATGATTGATGAAAAAAATGCAGCACAGTACGCAAAGGATGAGGCTGTTGACAGCATTAAGACTATTATGGTTATGGAAGCACTTGGAAAGCAGGCCGGCTATGTTCTTACTGAGAAAGATACCGCAGAAATGTCTTCTCAGAAGGAACAGCTGATTTCCAGCCTCGGTGGTCGCTATTCTTATGAGCAGTCCCTGAAGGAAATGGACATTGATCCTTCTTCGCTGGATAGCATTATAGAGAGAAGCGTATATGCAAATGCTTACATGACGCAGTACACAGAGAACAATACGGAGCTCGAACCCTCCGAGGATGAGATTCAGGCCAAGTATAATGACGAGTATGTTTTCATTCGACATATCCTGATTTCCAATCAGCCCCCGGCAGAAGAAACAACGGATATTGAGCCTGCAGTTGAAGAGGAAGGTCCGCTTACAGAGGAAGCTCCGGTGGAAGAAGAAACCGTGGATTATGATGCAAAGGCAAAGGAAAAAGCGGAAGGGATTCTTGCAGAGCTTGCTTCCGGTGCAGATTTTATCGCCCTCATGAATGAGCATTCTGAAGACGGTAGGGGCGAAGATGGGACTCTTTCCAGCGATGGATATGTTATGACAGATAATGGCCAGATGGTACCCGAATTTGAAGAAGCGGCCATGAAACTGAATGTTGGTGAGTATACTACAGAATTGGTTGCCACCGATTACGGCTATCATATTCTGATGCGTTACGAATTGCCCAAAGAAGGCGAAAATTATGATTCTGCAATTTCTGCCATCACTTCCGAACTCACCAGCGATAAGCTGAGCGCATGGATAAATGTACGTGCAGAAGAACTGGGCTTTACTGTAAACCAGAAATATATTGATAAACTGAAGATTAAAGTAGACTAAGCTGGAGGGATCATTTTGTCAGGACATTCCAAATGGAGCAATATTAAGCATAAAAAAGAGAAAAGTGATGCACAAAGAGCGAAAATCTTTACAAAAATCGGCAGAGAAATTGCTGTTATTGTAAAGGCAGGAGGTGCCGACCCGGAGGTTAATGGCAAGCTCAAGGATGTTATCGCTAAAGCACGGGCCAACAATATGCCGAATGATAATATTCAGCGCTGTATTAAAAAGGCAGCAGGAGATCAGAATTCGGATAATTACGAAGAGATTGTATATGAGGGGTACGGGCCGAGCGGCGTTGCTGTTATTGTGGAAACGTTGACGGATAACCGTAACCGCACAGCGGCTGACATGCGTCATTATTTTGATAAATACGGTGGGAACCTTGGCCAGAGTGGTTGTGTAACCTTCATGTTCGATACCCGTGGTGTTATTGTGGTAGAGGCAGAGGGTGTGGATGAAGAAACACTCATGATGGAAGCGTTGGATGCCGGCGCGGATGACTTTTCTGCTGAAGATGATTTCTTTGAAATTATTACGGCTCCCGAGATGCTCGGTACTGTCCGTGAAGCGGTGGAAGCCGGTGGTTATACTGTTGCATCTGCTGAAATTGCACGGATTCCGCAGACGTATGTTACGCTTTCCGGTGAAGAAGAGCTGAAAAATATGGTGAAACTCATTGACATGCTGGAAGATGACGATGATGTACAAAACGTATTCCATAACTGTGAGTTACCGGAAGAAGAATAAAAACACACGGACCGTTCAAATGGACGGTCCGTGTGTTTTGTGTAACTAAAAATATGTACTGATATCGAATCAATAGCATAGTTCAACGGAAAAATTAAAAAATAGTTCTAATTATTACAATGTAATTGCTTGACAACTTCATCCACTGCTTTTTGCACCAGCTCATTAAGCGAAAGAGAAGAGGCGCCAACAACGGTGGTGTTACATCCTTGAAAAGGGATGAGTACACGTTGTGCATTGCTTGAGGCAACAGCTACCGCCATTTTGGCGGTTACTTCACCAAGAAGTGCGTCTGCAAGGACAATACCCACGGGACCAACAATAACGTCAGCTTCTCTGCATGCTACAATTACAGCATTTTCACCTGTTGCAGCATGATCAGCCCCAGCTTTTATCATGCCGGCCGTCGCAATGCTGTTTGTTCCGACAGCCAGGATTTCAGCTTTCTCACCAAGCTTCTCCTTGATTCCTTCAATCAGTGCACGGCCAATCCGTCCGCCTTGTCCGTCTATAATTACAACTCTCATTTTTAACTCCTTTATATATTTTGGGCTGCTACATACGCACTGCTCCATGCCCACTGCAAATTGTAGCCGCCACAGTCTCCGTCAATATCCAAAACTTCACCGCAAAAAAACAGACCGGGCACAAGAAGTGATTCCATTGTTTTTGGATTCACTTCATTTGTAGCAATTCCTCCTGCAGTTACCTGTGCATTAGCCCAAGGCATCACGCCTGTTACTGTAAGTGGAAGTGCAGTCAAAAAGCGGGGTAAGTCTTTGTCACTTTTCGAAATTTTAAGGACTTCCCGGGCAAGAAGCTTGGGAAGCAGACCGCATAAAAAATTTTCGCCCGTCAGATGGGGAAGGGTGCGACGTCGTTCCTTCAGAAAAGAAGAAAGTGAATCTTCTGAAAATTCAGGAAATAGATTCAATTTAAATGTTACGTCTCTTCCGTCTGTTATTCCCTTGGATGCAAAACGTGAAAGATTAAAAACGGGGGGTCCGGAGACTCCGTAATCCGTAAACAAAATTTCACCGGATTCGGTCCGTTTTGGTTTGTTGTCTATATAAACCGTTATTTCACCATGATGTTTTACACCCTTCAGTGCCCGCATGGGCGGTTGTGTTTTTACCTGAACAAGTGATGGAAATGGTTTTATAATCGTATGTCCCAAGCAAGAGACGAGAGCGTACCCGTTTCCGTCTGTTCCCATAGATGGAGCCGCCTTTCCTCCTGTCGCAAGAATGACTTTTTTTGCCGAAAAAACGCGATTATCCTCCGATGTAAGCTTAAATCCTTCTTTTATTTTTTCAATTTTTTTAATGAAACAATCCACGGTTTCTGAAACGCCAAGTCGTGCAAGTTCCAGGCGCATAAGGTCAAGTACAGATGTCGCCTGCAAACTTTTGGGATAAAGTTTTCCATTTTCGCCCTCACAAACAGAGAGACCTATGCTTTCAAAAAAGGACACTGTATCATACGCCGAAAAGGAAGTAAGCGCAGATGCAGAAAAGAGGGGAGACGTCCCATGATACCGCTCTTGTGTAATATTTTGATTTGAGATATTGCACCGTCCATTTCCGGTAGATAAAATCTTTTTTCCGACTCGCGAAAGACGTTCGCAAAGCAAAACAGATTTGCCCCGGCGCGCCGCATTGATGGCAGAAAAAATACCGGACGCTCCACCGCCGATGATTACAGTATCGTACATAGCGAAAACTCCTTTTATAATTTTCTATAGTATACCATATTTTTATCTAAAAGACAAGAAAAAATTTCTGAGCCTGAAAAACACAATAATACTAAGATGGCAAAACATATATCAGTAAAATATTTGTATTTTTTTCAAAAAATTTCAGAATTTCTCTTGACATTTTCTCCATAAAGTGGTATCTTTATATTAGCACTCTTCGGAGGGGAGTGCTAATTTCAGATAAGAAGTGATGATATGCAGCTCAGCGAAAGAAAAAAAATGATTCTGAATGCGATAGTCAGCGAGTATATCGAAACGGCAGAGCCGGTAAGCAGTGTTACAATTGTAAATAAATATAATGCCGGCTGCAGTTCTGCAACAGTACGTAATGAAATGGCAGATCTGGAGGAAATGGGATATCTGGACAAACCGCATACCTCTGCCGGGAGAATGCCTTCCGGGCGCGGATATCGTTTTTATGTCGATTCTCTCTTTCCTTATAAGCCCCCGGAAAATATCGGCGCAAAACTTCGCAGAGCTTTTTTGTCCCAGCTTTCGGAAACGGATGATGTGGTCGAAAAAGCTGCAGATTTCATTTCCAGATTCACAAATTATACCGTAATCGCCATGGATTCATATGGAAACACGCCGCGACGTGTTTATACCGGTGGTGTGGTTAATATATTTAATCATCCGGAGTATAAGAATCTGGAAAAGGCACGCCGCCTTATAAGTTTTATCGACAGTCGCGACAGTATATACAAGGTTATATCCGACCTGGAAGGAGAGGAAGGTCTTCGTATTTTAATTGGCGATGAGAATACATTTGAGGATTTAAAGGATAGTAGCATGGTGATCTCTCATTATCGTGATGCATATGGGCGGCGAGGGGGTCTCGGTATTATAGGTCCTACACGGATGCAGTATGCACGTGCGGTGGCCTCACTTGCTACCGTTACTGACATGATTCAAAAACTGATTTCAGAAAAGGAGTGAAGGAAATGTGTGAAGAAGAAAAGAATGTGGAGCTTGAAGCCGAAACGCCTGAGAACGTAGAGTCTGCAGAAACCCCTGCGGAGGAAGCGGTTGCAGAATACAAGGACAGGCTTCTTAGGCTTACGGCTGAATTTGATAATTTTCGCAAGAGAACCGCAAAAGAAAAGGAAACACTATTTTCCGATGGGCGTGCCGATTGCGTTCAGGAGTTTCTCCCGTTAATTGATAATCTGGAACGCTTTATGGAAGCGGCACAGGATGAGCCGGAGGACAGCTCTCTACGTCAGGGCTTGGAAAAAGTTATGAAACAGCTAAGCGAGATTTTAAAAAATTTAAAGGTGGAAGCCATTCCGGCGGTCGGAGAAAAATTCAATCCCAATGTTCATAACGCAGTAATGCATATAGAAGATGAAACGGTGGACGACGAAACCGTAGTAGAGGAATTCCAGAAAGGATATACTATAGGCGGTAAAGTTCTTCGTTTCAGCATGGTTAAGGTAGCAAATTAAGTTTTAAGAAAGAAGGAAAATTAAATGGCAAAAATCATAGGCATTGACCTCGGTACAACAAATTCATGTGTAGCTGTAATGGAAGGCGGTGAACCCGTTGTAATCGCCAACGCAGAAGGCGCAAGAACAACACCCTCCGTCGTTGCATTCACAAAGGATAACGAACGTCTTGTGGGTCAGGTTGCAAAGCGTCAGGCAATTACAAATCCGGAACGCACTGTTATTTCTATCAAAAGAGATATGGGCACAGATAAGCGTGTGTCTATTGACGATAAAAAATATACTCCACAGGAAATTTCTGCAATGGTGCTTCAAAAGCTGAAGGCAGATGCTGAAAGCTATATCGGTGAAACGGTAAATCAGGCGGTTATCACTGTTCCTGCATATTTCTCGGATGCACAGCGTCAGGCAACAAAGGATGCCGGTAAAATCGCGGGACTCGAAGTACTTCGTATTATAAATGAGCCTACTGCAGCCGCACTTGCATATGGTATGGACAAAGATACAGACCAGAAGATTATGGTATATGACCTGGGCGGTGGTACGTTCGACGTTTCCATTCTTGAAATCGGCGACGGCGTATTTGAAGTTCTGGCCACTTGTGGTAACAACCGTCTCGGCGGTGACGATTTTGACGAAAGAATTATTGAATACATCTGTGATGAATTCAAGAAAGAGCAGGGGATTGACCTCAAAAATGATAAAATGGCTATGCAGCGTCTGAAGGAAGCAGCTGAAAAAGCGAAAATTGAACTTTCGGGTGTTACGACTTCTAATATCAATCTCCCGTTTATTACGGCAGACGGCTCCGGTCCGAAGCATTTGGACATGACATTGACCCGCGCAAAATTCAACGAAATTACAGCTGACCTCGTTGAAAAAACCATGGGACCGTCCAGAGATGCCCTGCAGCAGGCTGGTCTTACAGGAAGCCAGGTGGACAAAGTTCTGATGGTTGGTGGTTCCAGCCGTATTCCTGCGGTATACGATGCAGTTAAAGCCTTGACCGGGAAAGAGCCACATAAGGGTATCAATCCGGATGAATGCGTAGCTGTTGGTGCAGCCATTCAGGCGGGCGTTCTGGCCGGGGATGTGCAGGATTTGGTGCTTCTGGATGTTACTCCGCTTTCCCTTGGTCTTGAAACCCTCGGTGGCGTATTTACAAAGCTGATCGACAGAAACACAACAATTCCTACGAAGAAAAGTCAGATTTTCTCCACGGCAGCAGATGGCCAGACCAGCGTAGAAATCCACGTCCTGCAAGGTGAAAGAGAAATGGCTGCTTATAACAAAACTCTCGGACGCTTCTCGCTCGACAATATTCCGGCAGCCCCCCGCGGCGTACCGCAGATCGAGGTTACTTTTGATATTGACGCAAACGGTATTGTTCACGTTTCCGCTAAAGATATGGGCACCGGGAACGTACAGGATATTACGATTACCGCTTCCGGCAACCTTTCTGACGAAGAAATTGATAAGGCAGTAAAGGAAGCTGAGAAGTACGCCGAAGAGGATAAAAAGAAGAAAGAAGAAATTGATGTCCGTAACGCCGGCGACCAACTTGTTTATCAGACAGAAAAAACAATGAATGAGTTAGGGGATAAGCTTTCCGACGAGGACAAAAATGCTGTACAGCCGCTTGTGGATAGCCTGAAGGAAGCACTGAAGGGAACAGACACCGAAGCTATTAAAGCCGCAACGGAAGCATTGAATCAGAAATTCTATGAAATTTCCGCAAAGCTGTATCAGAATGCCAATCCCGGCGGTGCACCGGGTGCAGACATGGGGGGAGATGTAGGCGCAACCCCAGGGGCTGAAAATGTATATGATGCAGACTACAAGGTAGTAGACGACGATAACCAGTAAACAAAACAGTGGGCGGCCACCTGGCCGCCCATATCTTGGTAGGAGTAGACTATGGCAAAAAGAGATTATTACGAGGTGCTTGGGGTTGCAAAGGGTGCCAGCGATGACGAACTGAAAAAGGCCTTTCGTCGTATGGCGAAGCAATACCACCCGGACCTGAACAAAGATAACCCGGAGGCGGAAGCAAAGTTCAAAGAGGTCAACGAAGCCTACGAAGTTCTCAGTGACCCTGAAAAAAGAAGCAGGTATGACCAGTTCGGCCATGCAGGAGTTGACCCCTCTGCCGGCGGTGGAGCCGGATATGGCGGAGGTTTCGGGGGATTTGGCGGCATTGATATGGAAGATATTTTCGGAAGTATCTTTGGCGGTGGATTTGGCGGTGGCAGACAGCGTGCCAATCGTCCGGAACAGGGAAGAACCATTCAGCAGAATATAACAATCACATTTGAAGAAGCTGCCTTTGGTACAGAAAAAACAATCCGTGTCATTCGTATGGAAAATTGTTTCGAATGTAGTGGCAGCGGCGCAAAAAAAGGAACCCAGCCCGAAACCTGTCCGACTTGCCGCGGCACAGGCCAGGTCAGAATGTCGATGGGCTTTATGAGCACAGCCAGGACTTGTGATGCCTGCCGTGGAACGGGAAAAATTATTAAAGAACCATGTCCGTCCTGTCAGGGCTATGGTCAGGTGCGTCACGACCGGACAATTAACGTAAAAATTCCGGCCGGTATCGCGGACGGCCAGGCTATCAATATCCGGGGAGAAGGTGACCATGGAAAGCGTGGCGGTCCGGCAGGGGATGTAATTCTCCAAATCAGTGTAAAGGAACATCCTATTTTTCAGCGGCGCGGCAACGATGTTATCTGTCATATGCCGATTACCTTTGCTGAAGCGGCACTGGGTGCAGAAATGGAAGTACCTACGCTGGACGGAAAGGTACGGTATACCGTTCCGGAAGGCACCCAGAACGGTGCCGTGTTCCGTCTTAGGGAGAAGGGAATTCCGCATATTAACGGTCGAGGCCGGGGGGACCAGCTTGTGTATGTGCAGATAGAAGTGCCGAAGAACTTAACCGCACCGCAAAAGGAGCTTCTTAAACAATTTGCAGATGCTACGGGAATGAAGAATTATAAAAACAAGCAAAAATTTTCGGATAAAATTCGCAACTATTTCGGAGGATAAAAATATGAAGGAATATGTTATAAAAAAAGTGGAAACGAAGCCTTTGGACTGGGATCAGGTTCCTAAAGCGGAAATTGACGCGTACAGATGGATGGATAACGGATATGCCCCAAGGGTTCGTGCAGCTCTTTGCTACAACAGAGATGCAATTTATATTAAATTCTGGGCATACGAGACAGAAATACGCGGTACACACAAAACGCATAATGAACAGGTTTGTGAGGATAGCTGTGTTGAATTTTTCTTTCATCCTAACTCTGACCCTAATTTCTTTAACATTGAAACCAATGTCCTTGGTACACAGTTGATTGGCTTCGGCCCGGAGCGAAACGGAAGAACACGCGTCGAGGTTGAAGACGATGTTATGCAGATTATACCGTCTGTGAAGGATGCGGAAGGTTATGATAACACGTTTTGGACAGTGGAATACCGGGTGCCGTTTTCTTTCTTGAAGCGGTTTTACGGGGATTTAGACATAGTAAAAGACGGACTTCGTGCGAATTTATGTAAGTGCGGCGATCTTACCCGGTATGAGCATTACGGAATGTGGAACGAAATTGAAATTGAGGAGCCGGATTACCATAGGCCCGATTGGTTTGGCAAAATGACCTTTGAACAATAATTCCATGTAGGTTCATATCTGTACATCATAATTCTGATTTTTAAACGTCTCATCGTTTGATATGGTGAGACGTTTTTGTATTAAAAAATTTATTATTGAAACAGGAATACAACAAACTAAATTCCTGAAAATATATTTATATGCCCTTGACAAAAAGAGTGAATATGTTATTATAAAAATATAAAGAATTTTGATTTACTATCATTTTCTTAAAAAAGGAAGTGAGAAAAATGTCAAAGAAAAAGGCAGTTCTTACGGAAATCAGAGAGGCAATTTATCGTGGTGACTTCGGACCCCCTGGGCAACGATTTCCAAGTGTCAAAGCTTTGGCCACGCAGTATTCCATTGGTATGGACCGCGCACAGGGATTCTTCTATACACTACGGGAAGAAGGCGTGCTGACACTGAAGCAAAAAAGCCACTATCTTTCCCATGGCAGAGTCCCCTCGGATTCCCCTTTGGGAAAATTGCGGCAGGAACGAAAGATGATTGCTCTCCTTGCAGATCATCTTGAAAGCTATTATATTCCGTCGTTTGCGGACAGTGCGGCAGCATATTTGACGAAAGAAGGATATCAGATTATCCTCTCTATTGTGCAGGGGAAAAATTATCGAGGCGTGATTGATGAATTATACAATATGGGTGTACAAGGTCTGCTGCTTCTGGTGGATTCGAACTCATCTGAGCAAATCTCACGCGATGCAAAAATACCGTGTGTTATCAGTGGATATGATTGTACAGAGGCCGGAATCGACTCTATTGTATCCGGTGGCAGTGAGCAGGCAAAACACCTTGCAGATATGATGTTAGAAGCCGGATGTGAAAGGTTTTTCTTTGTCACACCACGGCGGGAAACTTTGCTGGAGAAAGCATCATATAATGCGTTTTACAACCGCCTCTTACAAAAGAGCAAGATAAATGTTTCAGATATGGTAATTGCTGAGAAAGAGGTGAAAACCAATTCCAAATTTTTACAACAAAAGCTGTCAGAGTGCAGTGGGAAGGTTGGAATTGTATGCACAAACGAACAGCTTACGCAGTATGTTATGCGATGTTGTATAGAAAATAAAATTTCTGTTCCCGATAAGGTGATGCTGGCTGCTTTTCGGACGAAAAGTCCGATGAATCAACAAAACCGGAGCATAATCACCGTCGAGGAAAATATAGAGAAGGAAGCGGCTGAATGCGTCGCTTTGGTGCTGAAAAGAATACGGGGCGATGGTTCGCCGGCGAAGCTGATAACCGTTGAGCCAAAAGTTGTCAACAGATTAAAAGAATAAAGAAAGAAGGTGCAGCATGGAAAAGGACATTCGGGAGGTTTTTTTGTGACAAAAAATAAGTCCCCTGCGGCGGATGCCGCAAAAAATTCAAATTTCAGTAAACCCAAGAACAAAGAAAGGAGCATAGTTATGCTGAAAAAATGGATCGCTTTTTTGCTGACGACGGTGCTCGTCATGGCACTTTGCCCTGCGATGGCAATGGCCGAAACCGAAAATAACTGGGATATGGAAGGAAACTGGGTGGACGTACTGGATGAGGAAGGAAACGACACCGGTTCCGATGCACCGGATGGTTATACGGTAACACTGGGAGAAGGTGCTACCGTGAGTTGTGACTCTAATACAATTCAGGGTAATTCCACGAAGAAAATTAAGATCTCTCATTTATCTGCTGACGGGGCCACGGAAGAAACAACTACAACAGTTACTTTTAAATTACAACAAGAAGAGAATAATAAGAAATCTGCCACATATTATTTGTCATTTTGGCTCGAAAGCCTCGCAGTATCCGAAAATGAAGGCGTCGATACCGGATTGCAGTTTAGTGTTGTTGACGTTAAAAATTGGCAGCCGCGAAAAACGGATTTTTTCAAAGATACAAACTATACGCATTGGAGAAAGGCCTGCGTATATTCTTTAGGAAACGTTTATGCTGAGCCTGAATTTACAGTTACGTTTAAAGGCGTTGGTGTTGTTTATCTTGACGATTTTGAAAAGGAATATTCCGATATTATTGTAAACGGCGGTTTTGAAGGTGTTTCGGGCGATGGGAAAATTACCGGAGTAAAATATACATCCAGCCAGACTGGACTGTGGGCACCAGGGAGTGCGAGCGCATCTTATACAGATTTTTATACAGTGCGCAGTGTAAAATCTTATGAAACAATCGAAGAAGTGATTGCGAGATATTTTACGGTTGAAGATGAAACGAACGGGGGTACAAAAATTAGCGTTTCATGGCCGGGCTTCTTTATGTTTGTGGAATCTGCTGAAAACAATTATATGGTTACCGTAAATCAGTCAAGTTATAACATTGCCTATACCGGAAGTGATGAGACGAAGAACGATTTGAATTCAGGGGGCAGTTATCGTATAACATTTGACAACAAATCGGATAATGTTAAAAACGGCTGTGTTTTAAAACTTGGCCTAGGCGCAGATTTCCCATATACCGGTAAATTTGCGGGGACGAGTGATTGGACTACTAAATGCGTTGATTTTGTGTATGGATTCGGTTCTGTATCGAATAGTTATTTAAACAGAGCCTTAAAGATTCATATAAACGGAGGAGAAACGAAAATAAGCACGGAGCCGTACACACTCTGCTATTTTGACGACTTCAAATTAGAACCTATTGAAGAAAAAGCAGTGCTCAAAAATGCCGAAGGGAAAGAAGTTACAGCTTTGGAGCCCGGGGAAATGTCTCTGACATTTGAAAAAGCTTTGTTTGACACAACAACCGATGAACCATATGACGCTAATGAGGATAACGGTGAAGGCGGAACTGTCACTGTCAAAAAAGCGGCTGCCGAAGGATATGAAACAAAAACGAAAATATCTGTTTCTGCAGCTTTTTACAGAAAAGTTAATGATACCCTGCAGTTGGAATCCGTAGAGATATTGGATAATATCCGTGGGATTACCGAAACGGACTACAAAAAAACTATATCAACAGAAAGCGGCGAAACGACCATTGATTTAACAGAAGTCGGGTTCCTGCCGGCGCAAGCATCCTTTGATTTCAATATTCCTGCCGAAGGCGACTATGAAGTTCGTCTCATGATTTGGGATGGAATCGGATCCATGTCTCCGGCGTCTGCACAAGTGTATACATACACAACGGCTTCCGAAGCTTAATGTATAAAATTCAGAAAGGAAAAACATAATGAACATTTTAAAGAAAATTACAGCATTTGTTTCTGCCGGCATGCTTCTCTTTGCTGCCACTGCACTGGCAGCAAGAGAGACAGGACCGGTATACATTCAGGCATCTCCTTCGGCTTCTACAAATGTTTTCATGATGGCGGTAGGAGACGGCAAGTATAATATTTTGAAAAACGGAAATTTTGAAACCTTAAACACCGAAAGCAAGCTGGTAAGCTGGTCTGTTTCAGGTGCAACGTATGGTGAAAGTATGATGGTTGTGGAAGGTACAAAAGAAGACCCGGCACCTTCCGGAAACAATTTCGTCCGCATCTGGGGCGATGATATCAATGCCAATTTCTCCTATAACAGCTTTGACATGATTCCGGGCGAAACCTATGAGTTCAGCATTATGTTCCGCTGTCCGGATGAAAAGAAGCATAATATTGCCGTCTATGCATCTGCAGACCAGATGGGTGAGGATGGTAAATACGCCAGCCTGCAGCGTTTTGATAAGTTCCCCACAGTGAAGGGAACGGATTGGACAGAGTTCAGTTACTCCATCACCATGCCGGAGGGCACAGCACGCTTCGGTCTGAATCTTCGCCTTATCGGCGGCGGTGAAGTCCATTGGGATAATGCACAGCTTGTAGGTAAGCTTACCGGAAAGGCCGAACAGGCGGCAGAATTCCGCAAGATGCTTGCAGATGAAAAAGATGCCAATGAAGCCACAAACGTATTGGTACAGGGAGACCTTCGCAAGGAGGACGAACCGTACACCGGTCAGGAAAATCTGGTGAAAAACGGAGACTTTGAAGACAATGACGGAAAAGTACCGGCAAGCTGGGGCGTACAATCGAAATTTGCACCGTTTTTAAGCATCGTAGAAGGCGGCAGCCATGACGGAAGCGACTGTGTAAAACTTAGTATGAACGGCCCGGAGGATGGCTCTCTGAACCCCTTCTATACCCAGTCTATAGATCTTGTAGGCGGTGCAGAATATCAGGTCAGCTACTGGTATAAGGTGACAAGTCCGGGCGGATGGCCAGCAGTCAAACTGGAATATTACACCGACAGAGATCTTCCCGGTGCAGGGATTGTAAGTGAAAAATACATAACACCTGACGATGTAAGCAATTCCAAGGATGAAGGACGGGATGGAAAGTGGCGTAAAACCTCATATAAAGTATACCCGGGACAGACAGTAGCTGAGGCAACTGTTTTGGCACGTATGATGACCAGCCCGACACAGGACAATGAAATCTATTTCGATGACATAAAAATTGTTATGACGACGCCACCTCCCGCTTTTGAACTTGACGGCGGCTCGGTGTTCTATTATACCGATGCAAATAAAGTCAATCTTTCCACCAGTGTGAATACTGCATATTACCCGGATCTTTCCTCTACAAAGGTCAATTACAAGCTTCTGGATACAGATTTTAAAACGGTTCTTTGGGAAACAGATGCAGTTAGCGCAGATGGCAAGACATCTGTAAACTTCAAGATGCATGATTTTGTGGATGAAAAAGTAAAACCATACAAAGTTGTAGCAACGCTTTATAACGCGGATGGCAGTGTGCATTCCGTTGCAACGCAGAACATCTATATGTACGACAGACCCGAATATCTGGGGGCCGATGGTCTGTTCTTGAAAGAAGGCAAAGAACCGGTTTACCCAATCATGGGCTATCATGTCAATACAACAAAGGATGAACATCTGAAGGAAGCAGCAGCCGGCGGGGTAAATCTGATTCAGGCCGGCGGTTACAGTACCGGCGAATCGGCGATTGCAGAGCTTGACAGACTGGAAGAGCATGGCATTATGGCACTCGTGGTACTCTATCCCGGTATGAAGTGTGCCGGTAATGATGCAAATATCGATGCAACCATAGAGGTAGTTTCTGCAGTAAAAGACCATCCGGCTGTGCTTGGTTATATTGTAATGGATGAGGTTTTCCTCCACGGCGGGGATCCCTCGGGCGATTTGGAAGCGTCTTATCGTCTGATTCATTCCATTGATAAAAAACACCCCGTTTGTGTTATGGAAGCAATGGCGGGTTATTATGGCAAGGCGGCAAAATATGTTGACCTTCTGCTGATTGATCCCTATTCTGCCGCAGCAAAGAAGAATCCTTCCAATGGATCAAGAAAAGCAAGAGAAGCTGTGCAGTATGCAAAGCCTGTTTATGCGCTTCTGGAAGCTTATAACACGGGGCAACGCTATCCGACCCCGGATGATGGACGTAACTCCAACTGGCAGGCATTGATTGCCGGCGCAAAAGCGGTTGGGTACTATTCCATTTCTGATTCAGACTATGATTCTGAGGGTAAAAAACTGCCGATTTGGAACGCAAATGACGGCGGTGCCCTGTGGGATGCACTGACAACCTTTGCAGAGGTCGAACGCAACCTTGCTTATGACCACTACGTATTTAATAAGAATCCGGAATTCAATGAAAGCATCAGCAAAGATTTATGGTATTCCTCCTGGGTAGAAGGACAGGATATCTACATGATTGTTCTGAGTATGCTGGACTACGACAAGTCTCAGGATGTATCCATTCCGCTGGAAAGCTTCTCCGGCAGTGTAAAAATTGGGGATTACACTGCAACGCTTCTGGCAGGCAGGGAAACCAATGAAACGGTTACCGGCAGCGGTACGCTGAATCTGAATATCTCCGGCGTTGAAGCACTCTTTTATAAGATTACGCCCACCGGCGGTGCAGATTTCTCCGCCCTCGGCACAACTGTTTTTGAAGATTTGATTGACTATTCCTGGGCAAGAGAAGCTATCGGCCGTATGGATGAGGCCGACGTTATCACCGGCAGAACAACCTATGGCTACGCTCCGGCAGAAAAAATCACCCGCGGTGAATTTGCAGGCTTCTTAGTTCGTGCGCTGGGTCTCACATCTGACAGCACCGATCAGTTTGAAGATGTGGATGCAGATTACGAGTTTGCAAAAGAAATTTCCGTCGGAAAAGCTCTCGGCGTTCTGAAGGGAACAGACGGCGTAAATTATAATCCGGATGCGGAAATCTCCCGTCAGGACCTCATGGTTATCTGTGCCCGCGGTATGCGTATCAAAAAGGCACTGGAGGAAGGCGGCGAAATGACCTTCTCCGATAAGGACGCGATTGCTGACTACGCGGTAGCTGACATTGCAGCCATGGTTCGGGCCGGGATCGTAGCAGGGTATACCGACGGTACGATTCAGCCTCTCGGCAATACTACGCGCGCA
>JAFSAU010000017.1 GCA_017442155.1 Clostridia bacterium
CGTACTCTTTGCCGTCGACCACAACTGTGCCCTTTTCGTAGTCGATCTTGTCGAGCAGCTTGCGGTCTTGAAGCTCAAAGCTTGGATTCTCATCGATGAGCTGCGCTTCGACCTTGAACTGCAGAATGGCCATAGCCTTTTGGATCTTGATGTTCAAATCGAGTTCGGCAGGCGGGAGGTCGGGGTTGCCTTTCAGCCCGAATGCGACGCATGGATCGTTGCCATATACATCCAGCGCAAACTGGGCGAGCGGAAGAATGTTGATGCCATAGGCATCTTCGAGCACCGAGAGGTTGCCGTAGCGGGCGCAGTTGCGCACGACGTGGGCGATGCAGCCGCGCTGGCCGAGCGCTGCGCCCATCCACACGATGTCGTGATTGCCCCATTGAATGTCAAGCGAGTGGAACCGTGCAAGCGTGTCCATGATCAGATGTGGATACGGACCGCGGTCGTAAATGTCGCCCACCAAGTGCAGGTGATCGATGGACAGCCGCTTTATGAGCATGCAAATGGCCTCGATGAGCGTTTCTGCACACCCCGTGCGGATAACCGCGTCGATAATCGACGAATAGTATGCCTTCTTGTCGACGGAGAGATTGCTTTCCGTCATGAGCTCCTCGATGATGTATGCGTACTCTTTCGGTAGCGCCTTGCGCACCTTCGAGCGAGTATATTTTCCCGCGGCCACTTTGCTGACTCGAATGAGCAGCAAAATCGCCCTCGAATACCACGCGTTCTTGTCCTCGATGTCGGGAAGGATGAGGTCCATTTTCTCGCGTGGGTAATAGATGAGTGTTGCCAGCGAGCTCTTTTCTTTATCGGTCAGCGAATCGCCAAGTGCTTCGTCGATCCTGATTCGTACGGCACCGGAGCCGTTGCGCAACAGGTGCACGAACGCCTCGTATTCGCCATGCACGTCGGTCGCCTCGTCAAAAGCCTCCAGATAACGGAATCTTGAATATTCATCAATGGCAGTATACTGATAGAATTTCTGTCCTTTTGCATCACCGACGATACAAGCCTCGGGAACAAACTTTACATCTATTTGTACTCTTTGTCCGGGGTATTGCATTTGTTCGTAAGGCTTAGGAATATATTTCGGATTAGGTGGTTTAACAGCCATTTGCCCTTGTCTGCGTAAAACGCGGTATAAACCGGTGATGGAGCGAGTATAGCCTCTTTGACGGAGTTTTACCCAGAACACAACCAATCCTGATTCCATATTACGTTTTCGCATGTCTGAAATTAGCTTTAATTCTTCGGCTGTGTGTTCGTTAGGATGATGGTGTGGACGGTGGGATTTGTCGGCTAAAGATTGTAGCGTTCCATCGTAGCGTTTGCGCCAACGATAAATGTATTGGCGGTTGGTTTTGTAGCGTATGGCAGCTTTTGTTACACCATATTTTAAAGAATATTCAATTAATGCTTGCCTAAACCTCATATCTTGTGTTATAGTGTTCATATACGGAAACTCCTTTGTGTGTATTTTTGTTGTGGTGACTTAACTATAACACAAAATTAAGAGTTTCCGTATATTTTTTTGTAGAACATGCAATTTCTGTTATGAGCTTGCTCGTAACAAAATTGCGTGTAGTGTAACACATCTATTGTAAACCTACATTCTTTAACGACAAAATTTTGTAAAAGTTGTTGACAAAACAGAAAAAATAAAGTATACTGAATATAAAATAAAATACAATGCTAAATGAAGGATGCAGGAAAAGGCCCTGGGCCTGCCGAAGGAGTAACACTCTCAGGCGAGAAGGACTGCAGACGGATAGCTCTCCGGAGAAGTCCGCTTCCCTTTTTGCGGGAAGCAAAAGGATGCCGAAGGTGCAAAGCCCTTTTTAGGGCGAATCTCTCAGGCAAAAGGACGGAGGTACTGGCTTTAAACGGCTTTGTTTCCTATACGGAGTTTTTGTGTGTGCAGAAATTCCGTTTTTTTTCATTTGGCAAAGAAAAGGAGAAGGAAGTATGCAAAACTTTTTCAACGGTCTGACCAGCCTCAATGATACGCTGAATAGCTTTATATGGGGCAACGGGTTGTATCTACTGCTGGCGACGGGGGTACTTATGACCATCCTGACAGGCGTGTTTCAGGTTACCCGTCTGCGCCACTGGTTTTCGGAAACAATGGGAAGTCTTTTCAAGAAAGATGTTTCCGGTCACGTAAAGGGGAAATCTATTTCCCAGTTCCAGGCTCTTTGTACGGCACTTGCCGCAACGATTGGTGTGGGCAACATCGCAGGTGTGGCGGCGGCCATTGTTGCGGGTGGACCCGGGGCTGTGTTCTGGATGTGGATTGCCGCATTCCTCGGTATGATGACAAACTATTCCGAAAATGTTCTCGGAATTTACTATCGCAGAAAGAATGCAGACGGGGAATGGTCCGGTGGTGCAATGTACTATCTGCAGGACGGCCTTGGGAAAATGAAGGGCTGCAAATACATAGGGAAAATCCTGGCTGTGTTGTTTTCTGTTTTCTGCATTCTGGCCTCCTTTGGTATCGGCGCAATGGGGCAGATTAACAAAATTGTTGTCAATATCGTTTCCGCCTTTGATATTCCGAGCCTTTCCTCCAATGTGCTGTATGAAGGTGTTTCGGCGTACCATGTAATTATCGGGGCGGTGCTGGTCATAGTGGCGACACTGATTATTCTCGGAGGCCTCAAACGCATTGCAAGCTTTGCGGAAAAGGTTGTACCGGTGATGGTTGTCTTGTTTGTGGTGGGTAGTCTGGCTTTGATTTGCACAAATTACACACAGATTGGTGCGGCGTTTGCCTCCATCTTCAAATACGCCTTCACTGTGCCGGCGGCCCTTGGCGGCGTAGGCGGCATTGTGGTGAAGGATATTGTGACGCAGGGCTGTAAACGCGGTGTATTCTCCAATGAGGCAGGTCTTGGCTCGTCGGTAATGGTACATTCAAACTCCAATGTTGTGGAGCCTGTGCGGCAGGGACTTTGGGGAATTTTTGAAGTCTTTGCTGATACAATGATAGTGTGCACGATGACGGCACTGGTGGTGCTGACCACCGGCCTTATCAATCTGGATACCGGTGCACTCATGGTGGAAGGTGCTTCCGATGCCACCTTGGTTGCAAAAGCATTTTCGGGCCTGTTCGGCATCTGGGGCGAGCGGTTTATTGCGGTTGCAATTTTGCTGTTTGCATTTACAACTGTGCTGGGCTGGGACCACTATGGCTCAAAGGCATGGGAATATCTGTTCGGAACAAAATCTGTTAAAGCATACAAAGTGATTCACCTGATTACAATTTTATGCGGTGCACTTCTCACCTCTTCACTGGCCTGGGACATTTCCGATACGTTTAACGGTCTGATGATGGTACCGAACTTAATCGGTGTGATTGCACTTTCCGGACTTGTCGTCCGGATTACAAAAAACTATGTGGACAGACGCCTGAGAGGAAAGGATATAAAGCCTATTTTGTCTGTGGATCCGGAGATCCAAAAAGAGCAGGAAAAGAATCTGTAAAGAATAACGCTGAAAAATGAGAACAGAAGGAGCTGTGGCGAAAGTTGCAGCTCCTGTTTTATGGACTGAAAAGACCTGGAATGAACAAACTGCTGCAAAGCGGCATATGCTGAAAATGAGAATAAAAAGAAAGGCGGTGAAAAGATGGTTTTGTATGCGCTTTCCGAAGGGGAAGCGGCAAGGGTCTTGGGGCTTTGCGGCGAGGACAGTATCCGGCAGCGGCTCGGCGACCTGGGTATCATTGAAGGTACGCGCATCGTCCGTCTCGGCCGGAGCCCCTTAGGGGACCCGACGGCGTATCTTGTCCGGGGCACGGTTATCGCACTCCGAAGAGAGGACGCGGCAAAAGTTTTTATAGAAAGAGAAGGATAGAAATGGGTCTGACAACGCAATCTGTAGGAAAAGCTGCCGCTTTTGGCAGCCTTACTGTAAAAAAGCAGACGGACAGTGATTTGGTAGTGGCCCTTGCGGGAAACCCCAATGTGGGAAAAAGTACCGTTTTTAACGCTTTGACGGGGATGCGTCAGCACACGGGCAACTGGCCGGGAAAAACCGTGACAAATGCGGTGGGATATGCAAAAGAAGGGGAACAGGGCTTTGTTCTCGTAGATTTGCCGGGGTGTTATTCACTGGCGGCCCGGTCCGCGGAGGAAGAAGTGGCCCGCGATTTTATCTTGGAGGGCGGGGCAGATGCGGTCATCGTTGTATGTGACGGAACGTGCCTTGAACGAAATCTGATTTTAGCCCTGCAGATTCTTCGCGTCACAGAGAAAGTTGTACTGTGCGTAAACCTTTTGGATGAAGCGGAGAAAAAGAAGATTGAAATTGACCTTGAAAAACTGGAAAAACTACTGGGCGTTCCGGTAATCGGCACAGCGGCCCGATTCGGACGGGGCCTTTCGGCTGTTTTGGAGGCCGCGGCGCGTGTGGCGAAACATCCGCCGTCGTGCGTATATACACTGGGTTATTCGGCATTTACAGAGGAAGAAAGCCGGAAAACTGTATGTATGGCAGAGGAAATCTGCCGCACGGTACAACGTCTGCCGGAAAACGGCACCATAGCGCGGGACCGAAAAATAGATAAAATTCTGACGGGGAAGGTATGGGCGTTTCCTACGATGTTTCTATTGCTCATGGGTATTTTCTGGATCACCATTGAAGGAGCAAATTATCCTTCGGGATGGCTTTCGTCGCTTCTTCTGGGACTGGAGGCACCACTGCGGCGTGCGCTGGGGTTTCTTCCGGCATGGTGGGGAGACCTTTTGGTGCACGGTGCCTGGCGGGTGACAGCCTGGGTGGTGTCTGTCATGCTGCCGCCGATGGCAATTTTCTTTCCACTGTTTACACTTTTGGAGGATGCGGGCTATCTGCCCCGCGTAGCCTTTAACCTCGACCGGTGCTTCCAAAAATGCCGTGCCTGCGGCAAACAGGCCCTTACCATGGGATAGAGAGACAATTGGTTACCGGCGCAGTGTTTTTAAATATGCTTTTACATCGTCGGGAATCCGGTAGCTTTCCACCGCTTTCTGAATGGCCTTGTTGTGGGTCCGGATGGGGAGGGCATTTTTCTGCAAAAAAGGGAGAATGGCATCGTACTGCTTGGACAGGGCTGTGGCGAAATACCATGCCACCATCATGTGAATGTAATACTCTTCCCGCCGGATGTCAGCCACAAGGGCGGGATATTCCGGGCTGAATTTTTCGTCCAGGAAAAGGCGCATCAGAAGCCCGATGGCGAAACGGACGGTGTATTCCTCGCGTGCCTCCACCCAGCGTTGAATGTGCGGCAGAAGGGCCACCGCATTTTTCTGAAACACCTTTGGAAAAAACATGTCGCAGGTTGCCCAGTTGTCAATATAGGGTAAAAACCGCTCTGTTTCGGCAAGCGCGGCATTAAAGTCCCGGATGCCGGAAATGAAAAGAGCGTGGAGATTATTCTCTTCATAATAAGTGTGCGGCAGTTCGCGCATAAAGGCGGCTGCATTGTCAGGCGGAACAGTTTTGGAAAACCGACGCAGTGCCGGTGTGCGGATGCCGATAATCCGGGATATATCCACGGTGGGCATCAGTCTGGCATGGAAATCCCGGTACCCTGTATCCTGCAGGGCGAAAAGCTCGTTTTGAATGTGCATTTTCCCTACCTCCTCTTTGCATTTATTGTACCCCAGGTGCATACAAATGTCAAGAAAAAGATGGGGGGAGAGCGTTACGGAAAAGAAAGAATGGCAGGCGGCACTGTATATGCGTTTATCCCGGGAGGATGAACGGCAGGGGGAAAGTGCGTCCATTGAAAACCAGCGAAAGTTGCTTCTCCGGTATTGCGGGGAGCACGGATTTCATCCGTCTGCAGAATATGTGGACGATGGCTGTAGCGGTACAGATATGGAAGGCCGTCCGGCACTCCGGAAAATGCTGTCCGATATTGAAGATAAAAAAATAAATCTTGTGCTCGTAAAAGACCTTTCACGCCTTGGCAGAAATATAGGAGATACTTCTACTCTTCTGGATAAATTTTTCCCACAGCACCGGGTGCGGTTTATTTCCGTCACCGACGGCACAGACACGGCACGGCGGGACCGCGCGGCCCGGATTTTAACACCGTTGTATAATTTTACCAATGAACTGTACGCTGCAGATATTTCTGATAAAATTCATGCGGCCCTGCAGGTGAAAATGGAAAATGGCGAATTTATCGGTAGTTTTTCGCCTTATGGGTACAAAAAGGCCCCGGAGGATAAAAACCGCCTTGTGCCGGACGGAGAAGCGGCCGGTGTGGTGCAGGAGATTTTTCAGGCGGCGGCAGAGGGAAAGCGTCCCGGAGAAATTGCCGGGGAACTGAATGAAAGACAGATTTCTACACCCTCTGCCTATCGGGCGGTAAAATATCCGGCTTCGGCCGGTTCTTTTCCGCAGACTGCGGTATGGAGCGGGAGTATGGTGGGGAAAATTCTGCGGAACCAGGTGTATTTAGGCCATATGGTGCAGGGAAAAACGGAAAAGCCCAGCTTTAAGTGTAAAACCACCCATGCCCTTCCGCAATCGGAATGGAAGGTGGTGGAAAACACGCATTTGCCACTGGTGACAGCGGAAATGTGGGAACAGGTGCGCCGGAACATGCAAAGGAGGCGCGCAGAGGAAAAAAGCGGCTTTCAGAATGCTTTTTCCGGTATGGCCTTCTGTGCCGACTGCGGCCGGCATATGTCCACCGCATTTTCTCACGGGAAGGCATATCTCGTCTGCGGCGGCTATAAGGCCGGAGGACGAACAAAATGCGGAAGTCACCGGACGGAATACGATGCACTTTGGAAAACGGCGCAGGAAACGGTGTGTGAGCTTGTGGGTCGGCCGGAGGACATTCATTCCTGCATCCGGAAAATGGAGGTGGAGGAGAAAAGGGAGGGGGTGCAGAATGTCCGCATTTACCCGAACCCGGACGTTTCGGCGCATGGTTGTATTATCAGAAAAATTGTGATATAAATTTCTTTGACGATAGAAAAGAGGTCTTGCATTAGCACTTAATTTGTGCTATACTGTTTGTACTATTAATAATTTGCGATTATGTGTGACAATGACGTAACCAGCCGCACCCTCTATCTTGTGTATGGGGTTTGGATGCAATGCGGCGGGCGTTGTAGGCTGCCGGATTATTGATTCGCCCCGGGAACGGCTGATTGCCATACTTACCAACACATTCGTACCATGCAACGGCCGGTTTCCTATGCTCGTTTCGGTGATTACCATGTTCTTCGCCGGCGGCGCGCTTGCAGGTGCGGCGGGCCTTGCGGGGCTGATTGTGCTGGGAATTCTGGTAACGCTTGGCGTGTCGTATCTGCTTTCCGTTACGGTCCTTCGCGGCGCACCGTCCTCCTTCACGCTGGAACTGCCACCGTACCGGAGACCGCAGATTGGAAGCGTTATTGTACGTTCCATGCTGGACAGAACCGTGTTTGTGCTGGGCCGTGCCCTCGCATCGGCGGCACCGGCCGGGGTGCTTATCTGGATTTTCGCCAATGTGACGGTGGGCGGAGTAAGCATTCTCGCACACTGCACGGCATTTTTAGACCCCTTTGCGGCACTTTTCGGGCTGGACGGGGTGATTCTGATGGCATTTGTGCTGGGACTCCCTGCGAACGAAATTGTGATGCCGATTATTATTATGGCGTACCTTGCAGGCGGGAGCCTTGTGGAAATGAACGATTTGGCCAGTCTCCGTGCTTTGCTTACAGCAAACGGATGGACCTGGATTACGGCCGTGAGTACGATGCTGTTTTCGCTTTTGCACTGGCCCTGTGCCACAACGCTGAAAACAATACGGAAGGAAACCGGCAGTCTTGGCTGGACAGCGGCGGCAGCACTGATTCCCATGGCAGTGGGTTTTACCGTCTGCTTTGTTTTTGCAAATATTGCGAGGCTGTTTGTGTAAAAAGGAGAAAAAAGATGGATTTATCACGAAGTGAGCTTTTGCTCGGAAAAGAGGGAATAGAACGGTTGAAAAAGGCGTATGTCTGTCTGTTTGGAATAGGCGGCGTAGGGTCTTACACGGCAGAAGCAGTGGCAAGGAGCGGAATCGGCAGAATCCGGCTTGTGGATTTTGATACGGTATCTCCCTCCAATATAAACCGGCAGCTTCCTGCCACCAGTGAGACGGTGGGGCAGAAGAAAGCGGAGCTTGTGGCCCGCCGCATCCGCTCCATAAATCCGGAGGCAGAGGTGGAGGTTGTAGACCTGTTTTGCACACCCGAAAATGTGCCGGAGATTCTGCCGGAAAAGTGTGACTTTGTGGTGGATGCCATTGATACGGTTTCAGCTAAAATTGCTATTATTGAAGTGTGTAAAAAACGGAAAATTCCTGTTATCAGCTGTATGGGTGCGGGGAATAAACTGGACCCCACCCGGTTTGCGGTGACGGATATTTATAAAACCAGTGTGTGTCCGCTGTGCCGTGTGATGCGGCGGGAACTGAAAAAAAGGGAAATAAAAAATCTGGACGTGGTGTTTTCAACTGAGCCGCCGCAGCCAGTGGATGCCGCCGTTATTGGAAGCCTCCCTTATGTGCCTGCTGTGGCAGGGCTTATTGCGGCCGGACATGTGATTTCCAAAATAGCCGGAGAAAGAGGATAAAAAAAGAAGTGACCCCCGATTGCGCATGCTTTGCAATGGGGGTCACTTCTGTTCATTCTTGATATCTAACGTCATTTGGATAACCTCTCTTTCTTCAGTTTCAGGCTCTACCGGAACATCGGACCGTACCTCTCTTTCTTCGGTTTCGGGCTTTTACCGGAACATCGGACCGTACCTCTCTTTCTTCAGCTTCAGGCTTTACCGGAACATTGGACTGTACCTCCTTTTCTTTGATTATAGTATAGCACAAAAAAATGGTTTTGACAATTGGCAAAATATCAAAAGTTTACGGCTGGTTTTTGGTGAAATAGGAGAAAATCTCAAAATCTGTTTACAAGACACATCGATATGTGATATAATAAAAGTATAGTCGTTTTAAATTATGCACCACCAGAAACGTTTTTAGCCTTTTTGGGTGCGAAGTAAATGCTTGCGGGCTGTTTTCAGCCCGCGTTTTTTGTATAACGAAAACCACGCGATAGTCGCGTGGTTCAATAAAGGTTTACCGGTGAAAAAAATCCTCCTAATGTGTTATAATGGGAAAGACCTGCCAGTCAAAACCAAAAACACATTAGGAGGATTTATCTATGAAGA
>JAFSAU010000018.1 GCA_017442155.1 Clostridia bacterium
CAATGATTCACGGATTTATAATATCAGCACTTGTAGTCATTGTTGCCATTTGTGTTGAGTGGTGTATGGGATTAGTGTAATTTAAGAATGATTTTTTATTCCTAACTTAACACGAACGTGCCTCTAATAACATTGGCATCTGGATTATACAGTCTTTATATAAAGACTGTCGAATGTTGTCTAAATGAGAAAGGAATAACAAAATGAAAAAAAACGATATGGATTTTCTTAAAAATCTTGCAATAAAAACAATAGAAGACTGTACATTTTTGAAACAAGTTTTTTATAACGGCAGACAATCCGAGGAATTTGTTCTATTACCTTCCGGAGATGAAAAATACCTTAGTTTCTGGGTTAGAGATTGTGCTATGATGGCGGAAAGTGGCTTGATTCCGGATGAGTTGTTGGAAAAATATATAAAGATAATTGCAAATCACGGACAAAATGGAAAAGAAACTGTTTTTTTGGAAAACGGTTTATTAGTTCCTCCGTATGCAGTAGCAGATCATATAAATTATGATGGAAACGCTGTTTATTTCCCAGGAACATATTCTTCGGGAAAGAATCAGGGTGTAGGTGATTTTGGGGTGTATCCACCGTTTTGCGATAACTATTATTATGTAATAATGGTGCACCAATATATAAAACAAAGCGGAAATAAAAAAATATTAAATGAAATATGCACAAATCTAACTCTTGAAGAAAGTGTAGAATATGCTTTTAAGGGATATAACATTGATCCTGAAAGTGATTTATGTATAAGTGACTCTGAAAAATATACTGTTGATTGGGGTTTTGTCGATGCTATTAAAAAAAGCGGAAAACTATTAATGGCATCCCTTTTGAGATATAATGCAGCAATGGCGTTGAAGGAAATATTTAACCATGATTCCGTTAAATCTGAATATTATGCTAAAAAGGCACAAAAGATCAAAAAAAATATTATATCAGAATTTTATGATGAGAAATCAGGATGGTTATATTCGGCGACAGGGATAGGCAAGCAGTATGATGTTTGGGCGACTGCGTACGCTGTTTTTTCAGGAGTGACAAAGGAGAAAAACACCTTGGAGGCTCTTTACAATGCCTATGTAAATAAAACCGCAGTTGTTGATGGATATGTGAGACACATATTGAAAAATAATGATTTTTCCGTTGATTCTGCCTGGGAAATTTCCCGTGCGTCTTATAACAAATACCAAAATGGTGGATATTGGGCTACGCCAACAGGCTGGTATGCATATGCTCTTTATCTATACAACAAAAAAACTGATATACTTGAGGATTTTATAATGCATACAAAAAAATATGAAAATAACGGAGCACCATTTGAATGGATAAATGAAAGTACAACCGAAAATAGCGGTTCGAATTATGGTACTTCCGGTGTACTCCCGTTTATCGGTATGAGCAAAATAATGGAAGAATAGCGACGAAATAAGTTTCATCTAAACCTTATACCCCTTACATGCGGTTGACATACAACCGCAACTAAGTTTTCCCTTACGGGCAAGTGAAGTTACCAAAGGTAGTGAAGTTTACTTCATAAGTGAAGTTTCACCTGATGGCGAAGTGGCAAACTTAACTTCACTTTTGCGTCAAGCAAAAACTTCGCTGCGTAAGCAACTTCACTTTGAGCGAATGCTCAAAACTTCACTGAATGTATGGCATCTGGATTATACAATATTTATATAGATTTAATATACCATGGATAAACTGTAAGGAGAGTAACATGATTCGTAAAATGGAAAAAGAGGACCTGGGAGCGGTTCTGGAAATATACAGACAGGGAATTGAAACAGGGACGGCCACCTTTGTCACAGAGTGCCCGACAGCAGAGGAATGGGATGCAGGCCATCGTCCGGACGGGCGTCTGGTGTTTGTGCTGGATGGGACAATCGTCGGATTTACGGCCCTTTCGCCCATTTCGCAAAAGGAAGCGTACCGGGGCGCGGCAGAGGTCAGTATTTACATCGGTGAAGGATATAAAAGACAGGGCATCGGGAAAAAACTTTTGTTGGCTCTTCGCGAGGAGGCGGAAAAATGCGGCTACTGGACGCTGTATTCCTCTGTTTTTTCCACAAATACAGCCAGTCTGCGACTGCATGAAACGTGCGGGTTCCGTACAATCGGCTACCGTGAGAAAATTGCAAAGGATAAATTCGGCATCTGGCAGGATGCTACGCTGATGGAGTACCGGAATGCTATCCGATAGGCTTTTTCAGCTCCCCGAAGATAGCACCGCCCACGATAAAAACCGCACCGGCGATTTGCGCCGGCAAAAGAGTTTCGTGCAGGAAAAGCACGGAAAAAATCACAGCTGACAGGGCTTCCAGATATCCGCATATAGATACCGTTTGTACGGGCAAAGCACCAATAGAGGAAAAATAAAGCCAGCAACCAAAGCCGGTGCCCACAAGGCCCAACACCAGAATCGGGAGAAGACTGTGTATGCTTATGGGGATGGGATAACCTCCTTTGATGCCCACAAAAACCGCTACCAGAAGGAAGCTGGTGACAAGCTGAAGCATGGCATTTTCAAGACCGGGAATTTTCCCGGCTTTTTTATTGAAAATTACCATAAGCGCATAACAGACGGCAGACATGGCACCACAGAAAAGGCCCCAGAGATTTCCGCCCTCACGGCCGAGGCTTCCGTTCACAAGAAAAATACCAAGCAGTACGGTGAGAAAGCTGAAAACCCGTGCCTGTGTCAGCCGTTCACCGAAGAGAAGCGGTGACAGAATCATTACAATCACAGGACCGCAGTAATAGGCCAGGGATGCAAGACTTACGCCGATTTGGGTATAGGCCTCGTACAGAAAGAGCCAGCTTGCGCCCATAGCAATACCGGAAACGGCCAGGGCGGCAAAAGCTTTCTTATGTCTGTAAAATGTCAGCCTTCCGCCGGAGGAAAAAAACACAGCTGCCAGAAACAGACTGCCCAGTGCCGTGCGAAGGAGAACAATTTGAAGACTGCTCAGCGGAATGTAGCTTGCTACAATACCATTCGCGCCGAAAAGTAATAAAGAAAAGATGTGCTTTGCGTACGCTGTTTTCATTTTTATCCTCCAATCAGACAATTTTCTGCGTATAGTGTATCATATTCGCACAACTTACGCAAGCGAATATTTTATTTTTTTATAGTAAGGGAATAAAAAAGAAGTCTGGAAAGAAATGGTTTTTTGAAAAAGCATACTTTTTTAAATAAAAACAATAATTATATTTATAATGTAATAAAAATTCTTTATGCTTTTTTTATGTATAGAATTTACAATAAAAAAAGGAAAAATAGAAAAAATATTTATATAAAATTCAAAGACTTATCATTATATAGCATTATAGTATTAAAAAAATATTACAATTTAAAAGGATTAAAAAATTAAATGGCAAAAAATATCATTGTTTTTCAGAGAAAAAGCTTCCAGAATCTGGAAAACATGGAAAGAAAAAGGGGAGGAAAAACAGGTATTGCATTTATCCGGAAAAGCAGATATAATGACATCACTCTAAAGAGAAAGGAAGTGACAGCTATGGTTTGGGAAGGCACATCCAGAATTCCGACAGAACACGGCGAAAAGGAAGTCCGGTACTTTGTGACAGAGCCAATCTGTCCGGAGGATAACAAGAAGGCCGGATATGGTATCGGCATTTCTTCCGGCAAAACCACATATATCGCAGAAGGGTTCTGTTCCGGAAAAGACGAAGCGGTACATCTGGCCAAAAAAATGCAATATGGCACAGTGATGCCTGCGTCTTTCTTTGACATACTGGAAGAGTACCCGGTACAAAAGGGAATGTAAAAAGTCTTTTTTACACCCCGCCTTGCATTTTTCGCCCGGAGGCGGCTAAACCTCTCTTTTCTGATGGTATACGCGCTATGCATAAGAAAAGGGAGGTTTTTCTTATGCAAATTACCTTATAAAAAGTAAGCGGAGCGAACATTGAATTGGCGAAGTCAATTTTGTTCTAAAAAGAATAAATTGTTTCACTTTGGTCGGGACGGCACAGTAAATGGTACTGAAGCAGTATGGCACTCTGAAATGAAGGGAAAGAATTGCTTTTTACGGAGAACTGTGCTATACTACACTATAATGAGGATAATTGCCAAAAGGCAGGAGGAAAAAGATACTAAGGGAGGTACCATATACGATGAAAAAGTGCAGAATTACCGTTATGAAAATGGCAAGATACGACGATTTGATTGAAAAATACGAAAATCCGATTGCACACGCCTGCGATATGCAGCCGGGCCGGATTTTTATTGCAAACGGATGGCAGAAGCCGGAGGGACTATGTGACAGCGCATGGGAAAGCATGTCTGCCTTAGGATGACACTGTCGCACGGTGGGGAAAATCTATACGATGGATGGATGAAAAATAAAAAATCTGCCATGATTTCCTGTAACGACGGGTTCCGGCCCGTGAGCTTTTACATAGAAGCATTGGAAGAAGAAGCGGAATGCGGCGATGTCATATAAAGTCAAGAGCCGGGCGTGAATAACATAAGAAAAAAAGAAATGTTTTGAAATATACAGCAGAAGAAATCATTTACTTTCCTCTTTTTTTGCGATATGATAAAGTGGCAGAAAAGAGAGGAGAAAAGACATGAAATATACAAATCGGTTTTACGAATTAAATATCGGCGAAAAAGGGGAAATTATCTCCTTTAAAAATGACGGGAAGGAAATGATTGCCGAGGGTGCGGCCGGTATGCCGCTCTTTACCGTATGTCTCATAGAGAAAGGCGGCCGGCAGCACAGACTGTCCTCATCGGAAGGAGAGGTTACGGCAGCTCGGCATGCAACCGGAGCCATTATGTCTTTCCACTGTGTGGGAGGCATGGATTTTGATGTAACGGTGACAATGCGCTTCCCGAAGGATGACGCAAAAACATATTGGTCTCTTCAATGGCGTAATGGAACAGAGTATGTGGTGGAATGGATCGATTTCCCGAATATTTTAGTGCCGTATCAGCTCAAAGGTAACGGCGGCGACAGTGTACTGTTCTGGCCGGGAACGGAAGGCGGGCTGATTGAGGACCTTTCACTCCGCGAAAAATACAAAGGCACAATGTACAGAGAGACGGGGTATCAGACGAAGAACGCATGGACAGGCGTGTACCCGAACACGGTTGGAATGCAGTTTATGGCCTTTTACAGTGAGACGGACGAAAAAGGCCTGTATGTGGCAGCACACGATCCGCACGGAAATCTCAAAGCAATTGAGCCGCACGGTGTGGAAAATGGGATTCGCATAGAGTACCGGCTTTTTCCGGGCACGGAGGAAAAGACGTACTCTATGGAGTATGAAATGGTAGTAGGTGCTTTTTGCGGCGATTGGTACGATGCAGCTGAAATATACAGGAGCTGGCTGGATGGGAGCGGGCTTCTTCCGGAAAAGAAGCTTTCCGAAAATAATGATTTACCGGAATGGTATGAAGATTCTCCGGTTACGCTGATTTATCCGGTGCGCGGTGCCAAGGATACGGGTGACATGGAACCGAACGGGATGTTTCCATATATGAACGGTGCAAAATACGTGGACGGGCTTTCGGAAGCCCTGGGCTGTAAGGTGATGGCACTTCTGATGCACTGGGAGGGGACGGCACCCTGGGCACCTCCGAAGGTGTGGCCTCCGTATGGCGGGGAAGAAGAATTTAAAAAGTATGTGGACCACCTGCATTCCAAAGGGAATCTTATCGGTGTATATGCAAGCGGCATCGGCTGGACAAAGGAATCGACGCTGGACCCTTCGTATAACGAACGGGCAACAAGAGAATATGAAGAGCTCGGCATTGAAAATATTGCCTGCCGTACGAGTGCAGGTACGATTGAGCAGTCCCTTATCATTGGCTCTACCATCCGATACAGTGTGGATGTCTGTACACACAGTGAGCAGATAAAGGACATTGTTTCCGAAGAAGTCGGGCATATTTGCGATGCGGGCTGTGACTACGCCCAGTATTTTGACCAGAATTTAGGGGGACTTGGATGTCTTTGCTATTCGGATGCCCACGGGCATGCCCCCGTCCCCGGCAAGTGGATGCGGGATGATATGGTGGTGCTTTACGAGCGTCTTCAGGGCGAAATCCGCGCAAAGGGCAGCAAGATGCTTTTGGGCTGTGAGGAAGGGGCGGCAGAGCCGTTTATCGAATATTTAAAATTCAGTGACAGCCGTGCAAATTCTCAGTTTTATTACGGTAAGGTTGTTCCTGCCTACGGCTATTTATATCACGAATATCTGAACAATTTTTCGGGGAATCAGGACGGCACCTACTGGGCACTCAATACGCTTGATAATCCCTCCAACCTTGCATTCCGCATTGCAAACTGCTTCATAAGCGGAAATATGATAAGTCTTGTGCTGACCCATGACGGGCAGATTTCCTGGGGTTGGGGTCATATCATGGAAGAGGAGGGAGTGCCGGACAGGGATGAAATCATTACACTGGTGAAAAATCTGAATGCATGGCGTCGCGGCTTCGGAAAACCCTACCTCTATTCGGGCAGAATGCAAAAGCCTGTCAAGGTACTGGATGCAGAAGTTTATAAGCTTCTCAGAAGAGACGAAACGATTATTGAATATCCTGCCATTTTACATACAAACTGGGAGGCACCTGACGGCACAAAGGCACAGATTTTCGTAAACTTCCAAAAAGAAGAAAAGAGCTTCCGTCTTGCTTATGATAAGGAATGCACCCTGATTGTAACACCGGACGGAAAGGAAACACGAAAAATATTACCGGGTGAACAGATTACGGTTGCACCGCTGTCTGCTGTCATGATAGCGTTCTAAGACAGGGGAAGGAATTGATATGAAAAAATATTTATTACCTTCGGGAGGACAATTTTATAAAGCAAACCTCCATTGTCATTCCATACTGACAGACGGCAGAAAGACACCGGCAGAACTAAAAGAAATCTATAAAAAGCTCGGCTATAGCATTATTGCTTATACAGATCATGATATTATGATTCCCCATCACGAATTAACGGACGAAAATTTTTTGGCATTGACAGGTTTTGAAGCAGAATTCAATGAATTCGATCATCACCCCTCGGCTTGGGAAAAGACATGCCACATATGCTTTATCGCATTGTCACCCGACATGGATGAGCAACCTTGCTGGCATGAAAAGTATGCGTATATAGACAATGCAAAGGAAAATCGTAATAAGGTCAAGGTTGATGCCTCTTCCAGTCCTTTTGAGAGAGAATATTCCTGCGAAAATGTCAACAAAATGATAGAGATTGCACGGGAAAGAGGCTTTTTCGTAACCTATAACCACCCCACCTGGTCTCAGGAAAATTACGAACAATATATGGGGTATACGGGGATGCACGCTATGGAAATGTTCAACGGTGCTTCTACGGCACTGGGGTATGAGGAATATAACCCACGGGTGTATGACGATATGCTTCGGGGTGACAAGCGGATTTTCTGCGTGGCAGGGGATGATAACCATAATGCGTGGCCGATCGATGACCCCAAATGTGACCAGGGCGTAGCATATACCATGATAAAAGCAGAAAATCTTTCGTACCGAACGATTGCAAAAGCACTGGAAAACGGAGATTTCTATACGTCTATGGGACCGGAGATAAAAGCACTTTGGTATGAGGATGGAAAGGTACATATAGAATGTTCGGATGCACAAAGTGTCTTTTGTGTCTTCGGCATCCGGCACAGGGGACGCAAATACTGTGAAAATGGTGTGCCCGTCAGAGAAGCAGAGTTCGAAGTACCCCAAGGGTGTGGCTATTTCCGCCTGACTGTGGTGGACAAAGCAGGGAACCGCGCCTGCACCAATGCATATTTTGAAGATGAATTATAAAAACGACGTATAAAATTATTTTTCTTTAGGAGGCAACGCAAATGGAAGAAAAAATTTTTAACGAACAAGAATTTTTGTCTCCCCCCGGTAAATACCGCAGCATGCCATTCTGGGCATGGAACGGCGAACTGAAAGATGCAGAACTGTGCACACAGATTGATGAGCTGAAAAAAATGGGTTTTGGCGGTTTTTATATGCACGCAAGACTGGGACTTACAGAAGAATATATGGGCGAAGGTTTTTTGGGACATATAAAGACGGCGGTGGAGAAAGCAGAAAAAGAGGGCATGTATGCCTGTGTGTATGACGAGGATCGTTGCCCGTCCGGCTATGCCGGTGGCGCTGTGACGAAGAATCCTAAGTTTGCTGCGCGTTTTATGACAATGAAGGATGCGGCAATGGAGGAAGCAAAGCCCGAATCGGAAGCCATCCGGACAGGTGCGCCGTATCTTCTCGGTATATACGATATACAGTTAGATGCGGAAAACAGACTACTTTCGTATCGGTGTATTACCCATGGGGAAAAAGCAGAATATAAAAGAGTGTACATATATACGTTATGTAATTCCAAAATTTCATGGATGAATAACGAAAGAAGTGTAGATCCCCTTTGCCCCGAAGCGGTAGATACTTTTATTGCGCTGACACATGAAAAATATAAAAAAACGGTGGGAGATTGGTTTGGCGGCATTATACCGACTGTTTTTACGGATGAAACCACAATCCCCCATTGCGGATGGTTTGATGTGGGACCGGAGTGCCCGTACAATCTGCACTGGTCACCGGTATTGCCACAGGCATACAAAAAAGCGTATGGCGAGGATATTTTGCCCGAACTTCCTGCACTGTTCTACAGAGGAACAGATGCACGTTCCGAACAGATACGGTACCGTTTTTATGACCTTTTGGCAGAACTGTTTGCCCGGAATTTCAGCGGAAAGCTCGGTGCATGGTGTGTGGAAAATAATCTCCGTTTAACGGGACATTTTCATAATGAATATCCGCTTTCGTCCCAATGTGGTTCTAGTATGGATTTGATGCGGCAATATCGCGGTATGGGAATCCCTGGTGTAGACATTCTGTTTGATGCCCGGGAGTATACAAGCGTAAAGCAGGCGGCGTCTGTGACTCATCAGTATGGAAAAGAGGGCGTTTTGAGTGAACTGTACGGCGGGTCATGGTGGGGAAGGGACTTCCTTTCTTATCGGAAAAACGGAGACTGGCAAGCGGCACTGGGCGTGACGCATCGTGTGCCCCATCTGACCATGTATACCATGCAGGACGAAGGGAAACGGGATTACCCGGCTTCCATCGGCTATCAGTCTCCATGGCACACGGCGTTTTCCGCTGTGGAGGACCATTTCGCACGACTGAATACGGCGCTTATGTCCGGCAAGCCTTACGTGCGGATTGCGGTTATCCATCCCGTGGAAACCATGTGGCAATATTTCGGGCCGGATGATGAAGCTACACGAGGACGGAAACGCACAGACGAAAATTTTGAAAATATTGCCGACTGGCTTTTGTTCGGACAACTGGATTTCGATTATCTTTCGGAATCTCTTATGCCGGAAATATGGAACGGCAAAGCTTTCGGAAAAATGAAGTATGATACGATTTTGGTTGCCGGATGTGAGACGGTCAGAGAAAGCACGGCGGAAATTCTCCGTGCCTTTACTGCTGCGGGCGGTCGCGTCATTGTGGCAGGCGATATGCCCCGTTATGCCGGAGGAAACACGAAAAAAGCTGATTTTTCGGTTTCTTGTCATATACCGCTTACGAAAGATGCTGTTTTATCCGCATGTGAAAGCGTGCGGATGATAGATATAAGACATAAAAAGAAACACTATATCCCGGAAGGTATGCAAACGGAAAACTATCTTACGACACTTCGGAAATGTGAAGATGGCTGGTGGATGTTTATTGCAAACGGACGGGATACAGAGAAAAGTTTGCAGACGGAAAAAATAACAGTCCGATTCCGTGGTGACTTTGTACCCACGCTGTATGATACAGTATCGGGAGAAAAATACAGTCTGCCCTATGCCGTGCATGGCGAGTGGACGGTGTTTGAAAAAGAGGTGTATCCCACGGACAGTCTTTTGATACACTGGACAAAACAACCTGAGATAGCAGCCTGTCCGGCAGAAAAAGCGGTAAAAGAAACTTTCTCGTTTCCGCCAAAGGTATCCTATGCCACCGAGGAACCAAACGTTTTGGTACTGGACAAAGCGGAGTGGCGCATAGAGGACGGCGCTTGGAACGAGGAAACGGAAATGCTCCGTATCACGGATGCGGTGCGAGCGCATTTCGGATGGGAAGACGTCATCAGCGACAGAGATGTGCAACCCTATGCACGAAAGGATACGTGGGTGCCACACGAAATTACGCTTCGTTTCTCTATAGAGAGCGAAACGGAAATTACGGGGGCATGCCTTGCGTTGGAGCATATTGAAAAATCGGAAATTTGGGTAGATGGCAAGAAAATGGAGAATGCAGACTGTGGCTATTATATGGACAGGAAAATCCGCAAGGTACAGTTGCCGACTCTCGGAAAGGGAAAAACAGTCATAGAAGTGCATCACATCATGGATAAGCACGACCTTTTGGAATGGATGTATCTCCTCGGCAATTTCGGTGTCACCGTATGCGGTACGTGCCGCACGCTCGTGCCCATGGCGAAAAAGATTGGCTTTGCCTCCCTTACCAATCAAGGATTTGCACATTACGGCGGTAACATCCGATATAAAGCAGAATTTGCAGTACAGGAGGAAGGCGATGCCACACTAAGTTGTACCCATTTTGAAGGTGCAGCAGTCCGCGTTTATGTAGATGGCAAAGAAAGCGGCATCATTGCGTATCCGCCTTACCGTGTGCCCATCGGAAAAGTGGCGGCAGGAAAGCATACCATCGAAGCGGAGCTTTTAGGTACAAGAGAAAATACATGCGGCCCAATGCACCGCGCGGAAGAAAAGGTCATCTGTGATCCAATGGCATGGCGCACAAAGGAAGCGGCATGGTGCGAAGAATATCGGCTTCGTCCGTTTGGCATACTGTCTGCGCCCAAAGTGGAAATTCGGTAAATTAATTTAAAAGGTTGCAAACGTATCGTTTGCAACCTTTTTTGAGTGATAAAAACAAGAATTCAGGCATCGGACTTAGTTTTATGTCTTTTTTCGGGGTTCTTATCCAAGTAGTGCTGTTCAGGCGAAATGCCGAATTTCTTTTTAAATGCCCTCGAAAAATATTCGGGAGAATTAAAGCCGGACTCAAAGCACGCCTCGGATACCTTTTGATTCGGGGAATATAGGAGGGAGAAGGCGTAGGAAAGTCGCAGATTCAAAACATAATCTCGGTAAGACATGCCCATGTTTTTATGAAAAAGCCTTGAAAAGTGCGCTGTGGAAAAGTGGACGGTGTCGGCAACGTCTTCCACGGTGATGTTTTCCCGGAAGTGGCTTTGGATATATACAAGCGCCGGCTGGAGCTGAGAAAGCTCCGGTGCCGTCTCCGGAGCCGGACGTTTTTCAAAAAGATACAGAATAATCCACTCTATCGTCCATCTTACAAAACTCGTCCGCGGCAAAAACTTATTATCCGCATAGGGGAGAAGCGCGCGAAACATATTTTGCAGTATGCGGAAGTCCTCGCCATCCGAATGAATACAGAAGGGGAGAGCGTGCACGTCAATTGCCTTCCAGATGGTATTAGAAATAAAAGTAGGATCAAAATATAAGAGGTACCGCTCTACACCCGGATGCTGGGCGTCTCCATAGAAATGATGCACGGTGGAGGGACTGAGAAACCAGATATCACCGCCGCGGAAGGTGGTAACCTTATTATTTATAAAATGGTTTACGGAGCCGGAAAGCGCAAATTCCATCTCAAAAAAATCATGGGAATGCACCATGGAATAGGCAAGCGGTTCAAGGCACAGGTAGGCAGATGAACTTTCTTTCCATGCGTGTGTGATTTCCGGAATGCTAGCAGTCATGTATATCCATCCTTTCTTTTGGATAAGTATAACACTTAAATCATAAAAAGTCAATATAAAAAATCTTAAATTCTCAAAAAAATTAATATTCTTAAAAAATAGTAATAAATAGTAATCATTTTAAGTCATTTACTTTTGGCATAAAAGGCTCTATAATAAAACCATAGACTACGGAAGTCTAAATTTATTTATGAGGTGAAAGATTATGAAAATGGCGAAAAAGATGTTGTCGGGACTTTTGGTACTGATGCTTTTGGCAGGACTTATGGTGATGCCTGCGGCTGCAGCAGAGGAAGCGACAGAGTATGTTGTAAACGGCGGTTTTGAAGACACAACCGGGATAACCTATAACGTTGATGGTACTATGAATACGGATGCTGTTACAAGTATGCCGGGTTGGTACTTCCCCGATGGCTGGGTGCTTGAAAACGGCAAAGCCGTGCTTGTAAAGCCCGGTGATGAAGGGTATAAGGGATACGGCGCAGAACTTACGGAAAATCATGGTAATTATATAACAATTGTACAGAATAATTCTCAAGTTGTTCCAATCACACAAACAATTGGCTTAGAGCCTGAAACTGTGTATACAGTTAGTATTATGGCAAACGGTGCATGGGATGGCATTCGTTTTGATATAACTTATTCAGGGCTCACGGCAGAAGAAAAGGCTCTTTTGAACTCGGAAATCAAATTTGAAAAGAATACAGGAACAGATTATTACATTTGGAATGGTGATACGAATTACTGGAAAAAAGTAAGCTTTAATCTTGTTCTTCCTGCGGGCGCAACCGGCATTTCGTTGGGTCTTCGTACGCATAATACATCCAGTGCAATAAGCTTTGATGATATTTCCATTCAGAAAGCAACAAACATGATCACTGCAGGTCAATTTCAGTATCCTACAAATGAAATGGCCATCAGTCGTGTAGATGCATGCGGTGATGAGTATTGGTATGCCACAGATGCTGACGGCGCAGTTATAGGTGCTTCGTTTGACAGCGGTTACGGCTATGTAAAGGGTGGATTGAAAACACTGAATCAGCATGTGCCCGTAAAGGACGGCACACTGTATAAATTCCGTATTAACGGGTGGGGCGATAAAACAGGTCGCACGCTGAAAATGAAGATGACATTCCCAGAGGATGCATCCTATACAATTGAGAAAGAATTTACTGTAACCGCTTCTTCCAGCTGTGTAAATGAAGCATATATCTACATTGACGGAAACTTTACATATAACGACATACCCCAGAGCCTGACAGAAGCAAAACTGACGCTGTATGGAGATGCAACAGATGCAAATCCTGAGCTTCCGGGAACACCTACATTTTGGCTGAAGAGCATCTCTCTGACAGAGGTAGACCCCATTACAGTCGGTACGAACATTTCTGCACTGGAAGAAGGAGAAAACACTGTTACGGCAAATGCAACTATTTTTAAGAAAGCATGGGGCGGCATGGATAAGGCAATGCTGATTGTAGCTTCCTATGAAGGCAACCGTTTTGTAAATTTAGACCTCAAGAACCTTGCAGTAGCGGCTGAAGCAGATTCTGCAAGCGATACCGCAACGGTAACTGCCACGAAAGGTACTCACACTGTTAAAGTTTTCCTCTGGAATGCAGAAAAGGGAGTAATGCCTTTGCAGGATGAAATAGAACTCCGATAATCCTATAGAAAAGGAGATAATCTATGAAAAAAAGACTCTTTGCCCTGTGCCTTGGCATCGTAATGCTTCTTGGCATGTGCATAACGGTGCCTGCAGAGACACCGGCGGCAATCGAATATGTAAAGATTGATAATCTTGCAAACGGCGGCTTTGAAACCATTTCCATGGGTGCACCGAAGCGCTGGGATGTATATGGTGGCAGCGTTGGCACAGAATTTCAGGTGGTGACAGGTGCCGGAAACACCCACAGCGGTGATTATGCTCTGCGTGTTGCAACGGAGGATACCACAAAACACCTGTATATGATGCAGAAAGTGCTGGGCGTAAAGCCCGGGGCCTCCTACACGGTGAAATTTTGGGTAAATGTGATGTCCCTCGGCAAACAGGGTATTGCCGTAAAGATGGAAGCCTATAATGATAACGGCAAGCCGACAGGTGAAAGTCAGAAGTTCTTTAGCGGCGAAGTAACACCGCGCCGCTGGGTGGAATGTGAATATCCCATCACGGCACCGGAAGGAACAACCAACATTTTACTGCTGTTCCGTATGTATGACGGCGGCGAGGTATATTGGGATGACATAAGCTGCGTAGGTGAGTTTGATAAGACGACCGATGTTTCTATCGTACCTGCGCCCGTACCGGCAACTTTGGCACCGATGGCGCTTGACGGCGGCGAACTTTTTAAAAACACAAGTTTTGAAGAGGTGGACGCCGACGGCGTTTCTGCCACCGGCTGGAAAGCCTATCAAAACTGGGGTGACGAATCGAGCATTGTAAGCCTTTCAAAGAAAGATCCCTTTACAGGTGATAACTGTGTCCGTATTGCAACGAGAACAGGCGGCAATCCGTGGATTCATCAGGTGGCGGCAGTAGAACCGAATACAGAGTATCAGTTTTCTATCTGGTATAAAACTACGACCGATGATCTTGCGTTCAAGCTGGAATTTTATCATGGTGGCGAAGTGAAGGCGGGTGCTAGTGTAGACGGCTATATGCAGGCAAAGATGTCCTACGCTCCTGCAGGCAAGGACGAGCAATGGCTGCAGTACGGGGAAACCTTTACCACACCCGACGGCTGTGACACGGTGGCGATTTATCCGCGTCTTTTCACAAACACCGAGATTTTTCTCGACGACGCAAGCCTTTATAAGGTAAGCCAGAATAAAATCATTATTGATACTGACAGAGTGTTCTATTACTCCGACAGAGAAGAACCCGGTGTAATCAGTGCCATTTTTAACACACATCATTATCAGAATTATGCCGATTATGATGTGCAGTTTAAAATTATGGACGGCGTAAGCACCCTTTGGGAAACACCCAAAATGCAGATGCAGGATATCGTTTCCGCAAAGTTCGGCATGGATGTATTGGTAGAAAAACAGAAAGATTATGCTTCTTATGCTATTCTAACCGATAAGAGTGGCAACGAAGTGGAACGGCAGGAGCAGATTATTGCCAAGTGGGATCGTCCCACCCGTCTTTCAAAGGATGGAAAATATATAGTTGACGGCAAAGAAGTCACACCCTTTGTTGCCTACGATGTAGCGGAAGAACTTTGGCCGACGATTGAAGAAGGCTGCGTGAATGGTGTGCGTATCGGTCTTTCCACCGTTATGGAAAACACCATGGGTTGGCTCAATAAATGCGAGGAAAATGGACTGCTCGCAATGGCAAGTGTATATGCCAACATGAAGCCCACGGCATTTGGCATCAATGCGAGAAACTACTCCACAATTCTGGAAAACGGCGTAGCGGCACATCCGGCTCTGTTTGCGTATCTTACGCTGGATGAGCCCCAGGCAAACTGGAATCAGATGGATAAGGACTTCAGAGAAGCCTATAAACTGCTTCGCTCCCGTGACCCGCAGACCCCTATTATGCTTGTCGAAGCACCGGCATTGTGGAAGGCATACAGAAGTACGTCCAAATACTGCGATATTATGTGTATTGACCCCTATACAGCCTACGAAAAGGATGTGCTGGACTATAATCAGAAACATATGGATCTTGCCTTTGCGGCAACGGATTACAAGATGCCCGTTATGGCAATCTACCGTACTTACGGTAAGGAAGGGGAAGAACACACGGGATTCCCGGGAGTAGACGAGCTTCGCCATCAGATTTACACCGGTATGTTCGACGGTATGATGGGTTTCGGCTTCTATAATATCGACAATGCATGGCAGAAAGCAGACGGAACGCGGGCAAGCTTTACCGCTTCTCCTACATGGGAAGGTCTGAAGGAATTCAAGGTAAAGGAATATGACGATGCGGTAGCGGCATTTGTCCGTGATGAATACCCCATTTACAGCGAACAGACAACGGCGGATTACAGAGCTAAAGCATATGTAAAAGACGGAAAAGTATATCTGATTGCACTCAGTACAAGCGAAGAAGATAAGGCGGTCACCATTCCGCTTTCATCTTCTGACGGAAGCCTTTTGGTGGAAGGTTTTACGGCAAATGCTATAGGCGGTGCAGAAGCGCAGGTCAGCGGAAACGGCAGTATTTCATATACGATCCCGGCACTCGGCGCTGTTCGATTTGAAATTACGCCGGAAAACAGCATGGACTTTTCTGCTCTTTCTACAGAAACGTTTGTAGATTTAAATGGCTATGCATGGGCAAGAGAGCAGATTGAAGATTTGCGTGCAAAGGGCATTGTGAATGTTCGTTCTTATCAGAGTTTTGCACCGGGCGAAAAGATTACCCGCGGCGAACTTGCCATGTTCTTGGTCCGCACACTGGGACTTACAGGCAATGCGACAGAATCCTTTGCCGATGTACCTGCAGATGCAGAATATGCAAAGGAAATTGCTATCGGTAAACAGCATGGCATTTTAAACGGCATTGGTGACAATAAATATAATCCCGAAGCGGAAATAACGCGGCAGGATTTAATGACCATCATTGCTCGTGGCATGCAGCTTTCGGGTGCGGGTGCAGATTTATCTGCCTTTTCGGATGCAGACAGCATTGCAGATTATGCAAGGGATTATGTGGCGGCGATGGTACAGAGTGGACTTGTCAAAGGCAATGCAGACGGCACGTTGAATCCGCGCGGCAATACAACAAGAGCCGAAGCGGCGGTCATTATGCAGAGAATTATAGAACGTTAATTTAAATGGGGAATATGGCGGTGTGAAAATAACATGGGAGGGAAAAGTATCGCCATATTCCCTTTTTATATAAGGAAGAACAAAAAGGAGGATATTATGAAACAGATATTGGGACTATGTCTGTCTGTCCTTTGCATGGTGATGACATGGCCATGTCAAGAAATTGCGGCAACAGAGTATGTACAAGTGAATAATGTTGCAAACCCCGGTTTTGAGGAGGATTTTTTCGGAACGCCGAGTGAGTGGGTCATGGCTTCCGGCGATATCCGTGTCGAAACGGAGGATGCCCATTCCGGAAATCGTTCCCTTCGTCTTAGCGGTGTGACAATTGCCTATCAGAGTATCTACGGTGTTGTGGGCGGCACCGCGTATACCATATCGGCGTATGTAAAAGTAGAGGGTGGAAGTACCCTCGGAGACGTGGTGTACTGCAAAGCAGAGTGTAACACAGGATACGAAGATAATTTATATAGCGGAAACTTCAGCACGGCGGCCACCGGGGATTGGCAGCTTCTGTCCATTACCTTTACGCCTCCTTCGGACGTAACAGCTTTTACCCTTCTCCTCAGAACGAGGAAGGGTACGGCGCTTTGGGATGACGTGAGTGTGATGGGACAGTTTGAAAAGGCATATGACGTAACCAATCCCAAACCGGAAGGGAAACCGGCAACACTTTCTCCCATGGACGGGCCGGAGCTTCTGAACAATAATGGTTTTGAAAAAGGTCTCAATCAGGAATTTTGGCATACATCTTCTACATTTTTGACGGGTGGATATGTTTCTGTTTCCAATATGGTACGTCCGGGGGCAACCGACACAAAAACCATCCGAATCGCTACCAATACGGGAAACAGACCACATATTTATACAAGTCCCGGTGTGGCGGTACAGGAGAATACGCAGTATCAGCTTTCTTTTTGGTACAGAACAACCTGTAAACAATTAAGCGTAAAATTAGAGTACAGTAATGGTTCTTCCTTCGGGTATGCGGAAACAAAACTTCCCTATGCCGAGCGGACATACGGAAACGGGTGGACGCAGTATGCGGTGGTGATTACAACGCCCAAAGGCGCAACTACCGTTTCCATTCTACCGCGCCTTTATGGCACGGGTGAGGCGTGGATAGACGATATCAGCATGTATAAAATCGCACAGCCCCGACTTTTACTGGAGACGGATCGCGTGTTTTACTATAGTGACCGCACAGAGCCATGCGTGGCAACGGTTTCCTTTAATACAGCGCACTACAGCGATATGGCATCTTATGATGTAAAATTGCAAATCAGCGACGGCAATACCATCGTATATACAAGCGAAAAGCGAAGTGCCGCCGAAAAAATGACGTTTACCTTTGCTTCTTCGGTTTTACAAGCGTTAGGCAAGGATTATAAGGTGGAAGCCTGTCTTTCGTGGAAAAGCACGGGAAAGGAAGTACAGCGACAAACGGAAACGGTTTCTCGCTGGCATCGGCCACGGCGGCTTTCGGAAGACGGGAAGTTTTTAGACGGCGGTAAAGAATTTACGCCTGTGATTGCCTACGATGTGCCTGAAGCTCTTTTCGGTGAAATGAAAAAAGCAGGCATCAATACGGTCCGCATCGGACTGAGTGATGCAGAATCCACCTTAAAAACATTGGAAGCCGCAAAGGAGGCAGGGCTTAAGGTGCTGGCGTGCGCCTATGCCAATATGCGCCCTACGGCACATGGGGACAATATCGGATTATACAGAAAAACGATCCGCGCCATCAGTGGGCATGAAGCGTTGTTTGCCTATGTACTGCTTGATGAACCACAGGCAAACCTCCATCCTTTAGAGGATATGCTCTATGCATCCTATCGTCTGGTACGGGAAAATGACCCGTACACACCGGTGTTGCTGGTAGAGGCGCCGGCACTGTATGCGGCGTATGCAAACACATCGAAATATTGCGATATCCTTGCTGTTGACCCCTATACTTCTACAAGGGTGGACGTTCTTGATTATACGGAAGAGCATATCGGAAAAGCTTTTGCGGCAACGGAATACAAAATGCCGGTGGTTTCTTTGTTCCGCACCTACGGGAGCACGGATAATTTTCCGACCATTGATGAGCTGCGGTATCAGGTGTATAACGCCATGTTCCATGGTCTGATGGGCTACGGCTACTATAACGTGGAAAAGGCATATAACGGCACAACCAATCTGACGGATACCGACCTTTGGCAGAAAATGCAGACGGCGTATGAAACAGAGTATATAGATGCCACTGCGGCATTCCTGGAAGGGAAATATCCGATTTATCTGGAAATGAAAAATGAAACCGTCCATGCAAAAAGCTATGTAAAGGACGGGAAAATTTATCTGATTGCGCTAAATCGCACGGCGGCAGAACAGTCTGTCACCATTCTCCTGTCTTCCGGTGACGAAAGTCTTTCGGTAGAAGACTTTACGGCAAAAGCCATCGGCGGCAAAACCGATACGGTCAGCGGCAGCGGAAAGCTTACTTATACAGTACCTGCCATGGGGGCGGTACGGTTTGAAATTACTCCCAAAAACGACATGGACTTTTCACAGCTTTCCGCGGAACAGTACGTAGATTTAAACGGTTTCGGCTGGGCAAGAGAGCAGATTGAAGATGTATGCAGAGAAGGCTATATGGAGGGTAAAACCTACCAAAGCTTTGCGCCCGGAGCTACTTTGACGGAAGAAGAGGGCGCGGCACTCTTACAAAAAACAACCGGAAAAGCGGTGTCTATGATAAACAGCGGCGTGACCTTGACAAGGACAAGGTGGACGGCGTTTTGTACCGAGGTTGTCAATAGAGCGTGTAAGAATAACCCTGCCAAAGAGGCGGCCGTCATTGATATAACCGAAAAGATACGGCTTGCCGCAGAATATGGCGGCGCGGAAACGGTGACAAAAGCGGCGGCGGCATTTACGGCCGACAGGCTTCTGAAATGGAAGGATGCAGACTGGCGACTGATAGAACCTCTTTCAGTGACCTTTTCCGCAAACGGCAGAGAGATAGATGCGCTGCCTGCGGGGAAAACGGAGCTTTCCGTTTCGGCAAAGGTGCAGAGGGCGATGAGGGGTGGTATGGACAATGCAGTTGTGCTTGTGGGCATCTATAAGGAGAAGGAACTGTTATCCATACACATTTTACCCGTACCTGAAACAAATGGGGAATATAACACGGTGCAAACACAAATCCCCGTACAAAAGGGAGAGACGGTGAAAGTATTTCTGCGAAGCCGTTCGTCACCCCTTTTGCCGGGAGATTGGGAGGCTATCATAAAATGAAAAAGGAAGTTAAAAAACAGAAGGGAGATTTTGTTGTGAAGAAAATTTTTGCAATCTTACTTACCTTTACAATGCTTTTTTCCATGACGGTCATCGGTGCACAGGCATCTTTTACCGACACAGAGGGCACGAAATGGGAAACGGCGGTTGAGGTATTAAATGCCCTCGGTATCGTGGAGGGAAAAGAGGAAGGGGAATATGACCCTGAAGGCTCCCTTACGAGAGCTGAAATGGCAACAATCATTCTGCGTGCCGTCAATATGCAAAGTACTGCATCTGCAGGACTTGTGTTTACAGATGTTGCCCAAGACCACTGGGCCTATGCCAATATTGCCGCGGCCTATCAGCTTGGCATTATAAACGGCACTTCTGCCACAGCTTTTGCGCCCGATGCACCCGTCACAGGGGAACAGGCGGTGAAAATGGTGGTGTCTGCCCTCGGCTATACCGTAAAGGCAGAGGCACAGGGCGGTTATCCCTCCGGATATTTAACAGTGGCATCACAGCTGAGCCTCCTGAAAGGCGTAGAAATCGGCGGCAATATGACAAGAGGTGACATGGCAATTCTTCTGTATAATGCACTCGATGCGGAGCTGTTTTTGCCGGCCGCGTATGGTGGCGAGGTTTTTGAATTTGAAACAGATGCAACAAAAACACTGCTTTCCTATTATCTGAAGACAGAACATATTGTGGACGCGGTTTCTGCCACGCCCATGATGAAATACAGAGATCTTTCCATGCGCCCTGCGCGGAAGCTTGCTATGGATGAAGTGGCTGTCGGAACAGACATTTTTAAGGCAGGCACCACAGATGCACAAAATCTGTTTGGCGTTCGCAGTGATATCTATGTCCGTACAGAGGGTGACAGCGACACAGCTACGATTCTTGCCATTATTCCCCGCTCTTTTGTGGAAGTTATTAACGTGAAGGTGCAGGATATTGAAGAAGGACAGACGAATACTGCGCAGTTTGTCTATATGGACAAAAACGGAAACGATAAAAAAATCAGTATTGCAGGTGCAAAATTTTTCTATAACGGGCATGAGGAGACGGTAAGTACGGACTTTCTCACACCTTCCGCGGGAACGGTACGCCTTGTGGTTGAAAACGGAAACTGTATGTTTGTAATTGTGGAAAGCTTTACAAACTATATGGTGGACAGTGTAAATAAAGAAGATAAGGAAATTCGCCTGAAAAATGTGGCAACACCGATTATTATGGATGAGATTCCCACGGTTTTCACGGATGAACTGAATCTTCCGCTGATTATTGACGATGTGGCCAAATATGATATTCTTTCCATTGCAGAAAGTGTAAGCGGTGAAAAGGTGCGCAGAATTTACCGTAGCTATGCAACGGTGAAGGGAACGGTGACGGAATGCGGCGAAGATGAAATTCGCATCGGAGAAGCCGTATACCCTGTAGCACTTCCTCTGACGGACGGCACAATAGAGCTTGGACAAAGTGCCACCTTCCGTCTTGACTTTACAGGCGCAGTTGCGGCTGTGGATACGCAGAACAATGCCGGCAAGCAATATGGATGGCTGGCTTCTGCGGCTGTAAGCAAGGGCCTTGACGGCGTACCGCAGATTCGTGTGTTCACAGGGGGTGCAAAATGGGAAGTATTTTCATTTGCAAATTATGTCCGCTTCAACGGTCAGAGCGTAGAGGGTGAAACATTGCTTCTGCCCGGTCTTGCAGAGGGTGCGGCACTCTGGACAGGCGGCGCGGCCCCCACACTTTATGACAGCAACGGCGATATTGTTCCCCAGCTCATTACGTTTAAGCTCAATGATGCAGGGCTGATTTCGGAACTGAATACGGCACTGAATCAGACGGACCCGTATGTTGCACCGGAAACGAAATATGAAGACAACCGCTTCAGCATGGACTGGTACTGGAACGGCAATCGCTTCCGTTATGCAGGATTTTTGGCAGAGTTTAACGGCACAAAGGACGGGAATACCTTAAAGGAAACAAGAAGCGAAGACGGTTATATCGAAAATGTAGACGGCGTTTTCCTCGGAAACGTATATACGGATGAAGGTACAAAGGTATTCATGATTCCGGCAGACCTTGCGGATGAAAAGGGGTACGCTGTACAGACTATGACGCAATTTGATATGGACACAGTCCGCGTGACGGATTGCGGTTCTCTGTATGACATCAATTCTGCCTATTACTGTGGTGCAATGGTCGTACACAATTATTTGAGCGGCAGTACGGCATCGACGGAAACATATCCGGCAAACGAGGTGCTGAACGCACTTGTCACGAAGGTTTCCAAGACACTTAGTGCCGATGGCGAAATTCAGTATGGATTGTCCCTGTACAACCAGAACGGACAGGCATTTGATGTAACCTTTGAAGAAGATTTCCGTGCGCTTTACAGAGTGGCAAATGCGGATATCAATCGTGACCCCCATTGGTACACCGTGGACAGCAATGACGAAAAGGTGGCAAGAAGCGGCAATGTGACAACCCGTCCCGAAAAGATGTATGTTGACGCCAGAGATTTATGTGCCGGTGACGTAATCAAGTATACGAAGGATGCCGTAGGAAAGCTTACGATGGCAAGTGTATGCTATCGCAGTCAGTATCCCGGAAAAGTGGAAGTCAGTGCCAATCAGGCGACTTTGAAATCCACAACACCTTACCTCAATTATATGGGAGGCTCCCTTGAAATGAACGGTACGGTTGAGGAAGTGACAAAGTACGGTCCGATGGTGCGCGTGACAATCGGTAATGAAAACGGTATGCCCACCTCAAAAACGGCACTGCGTGCTCTCCTTTCGGGCGGACAGTTTGTGGTCTGGGATTCCAAAACAAACACAATGGAGAAAATCGGACGGAATCAGGTTGCACAGGGCGACTTTATTTTCAGCGTATGGGAAACCGTGCAGCAACGTATTACCGTTATTTACCGGTAAAACCATCCGAAACACAGAAGCGAAAAGATGAAATAAAAATCACGAAAAATGAAGGGGATGTAGCAATTTGCTACACCCTCTTTTCTGTATATTCTGCAAGAAGCCGTTCAAGCTCCCGCATCCGGGCGGAGCCGGGGGTGTCATATTCCGCGAAAGGGAAGGGAATCCCCATCATCTCATATTTTGTGATGCAGAGCTTCCGGAAAGGCAAAAGCTCTGTTTTTTCGACACACGGATTCTCCCGGACGAGGGCGGCAAGAGCACGGATATTCTCCGGTGTATCGTTAAGGCCGGGAATGATGACCTGCCGGAGGGTGGTGGGAATTCCCAGCTTTCCCAGTGTCCGCAGAAAAGACAGCGGCACATTCAGGGAACAGCCCACATGACGGCGGTAGAGCGCATCGGTGGTGTATTTGATGTCCAGAAGCACCCGGTCGGTATGCCGGAGCAGAGGAAGAACATTCTCTGCCGGTGCGTTGCCGGCTGTGTCGAGGCACGTATTTATGCCTTGCATGTGGCACAGGGCAAAAAGTTCTGCCACAAATTCTGCCTGGAGAAGCGGTTCGCCGCCGGAAACAGTAAGACCGCCTTCCGTTCCGAAATAGGTCTTGTACCGGGCGGCCCGGCCGACAAGTGCTTCCGGCGTGTACAGCGTGCCGCCTGTTTCTGCCCAGGTGTCCGGATTATGACAACAGCCACAGCGGAGACGGCACCCCTGCATAAAAACCACAAACCGGACGCCGGGACCGTCCAGCGTACCCAGGGTCTGAATGGAGTGAACTCTTCCCTCCATTACAGTACCTCATGGAAGGTGCGGCTGATAACCTCTTTCTGCTGTTCACGGGAAAGCTTATGGAAGTGCACCGCATAGCCGGAAACGCGGATGGTCAGATTCGGATAGGCCTCCGGATTCTCATAGGCCGCCAGCAGTGTTTCGCGCCGTAGTACATTTACATTGATGTGATGGGCACCCTGGGCAAAGTAGCCGTCCAGAATGGAAACGAGGTTGTCTGTCCGTTCCGCCGACGTCCGGCCCAGAGCTTCGGGCGTAATGGAGAAGGTGTTGGAAATACCGTCCCGGCAATCCTCGTACCGGAGCTTTGCCACAGAATTGAGGGAAGCCAGTGCCCCGTTTTCCTCCCGGTTGTGCATGGGATTCGCACCGGGGGCAAAGGGTGCGGCGGCCGGGCGGCCGTCCGGTGTGGCACCGGTGTTTTTGCCGTACATGACATTGGAGGTAATGGTCAGTACAGAGAGGGTATGCTCCGCCCCACGATACGCCGGGGTTTTGCGAAGCTTGCAAATCATATCGTGCGCAAGGTCCCGTGCGATAAAATCCACCCGGTCATCGTCGTTGCCAAATTTCGGAAAATCACCCTCGGTTTCAAAGCCGGTGATGAATCCGTTTTCGTTCCTGAGAGGGTGTACTGCCGCGTGGCGAATGGCACTGAGGGAGTCAGCCGTGACGGAAAGACCTGCAATGCCGAAGGCCATAAACCGGCCCACCTCTGTGTCGTGCAGGGCCATCTGGGTCTTTTCGTAGGCATATTTATCGTGCATATAGTGAATGACATTCATGGTGTTTACATAAAGGCGTGCCAGCCATTCCATATACACATCCAGCCGTTCGCACACGGCATCATAGGAAAGCGTATCGCCTTCCAGTACCGGCATCTGCGGGCCAATATGCATGTCGCTGGTTGTGTCGTAGCCGCCGTTTATGGCTATCAGCAGAAGCTTTGCAAGGTTTGCACGGGCACCGAAGAACTGCATCTGCTTTCCGACACGCATGGCGGAAACACAGCAGGCGATGGCGTAATCATCTCCGTAGATGGGGCGCATCAGGTCATCGCTTTCGTACTGAATGGAATCGGTTTCTGCAGAAACGCGGGCACAGAATTTCTTGAAGGGTACCGGCAGACTTTTCGACCAAAGCACAGTGAGATTCGGCTCCGGAGAGGTGCCTAAGGTGTACAGGGTGTTTAGCATCCGGTAGCTGTTTTTTGTAACCAGTGTCCGTCCGTCCTCGCCCATACCGCCTACGGCTTCGGTAATCCACATGGGGTCGCCGCCGAACAGGGCATTATATTCCGGTGTGCGGAGGTGACGGGCCAGCCGCAGCTTGATAACGAAGTCGTCCATCAGCTCCTGTGCCCCCGCTTCCGTCAGAACGCCGGCGGCAATGTCCCGCTCGATATAGATATCAAAGAAGGTGGAAACACGCCCCAGACTCATGGCGGCACCGTTCTGCTCCTTAATGGAGGCAAGATACGCAAAATATGTCCATTGAATTGCCTCGCGGGCACAGGAGGCAGGCTGGCTGATGTCAAAGCCATAGGATGCGGCCATTTCTTTCATGAAGCCCAGAAAAGCAATCTGCTGGTACAGCTCCTCGTCGAGACGGATTTCTTCTGTGCCCAGATTACTTTCTGCAAGCTTCGCTTTATCCTTTTTCTTTTCTTCTATTAAATGGTCCACACCATAGAGTGCTACGCGGCGGTAGTCGCCGATAATACGGCCGCGGCCGTAAGCATCCGGAAGACCTGTGATGACATGGCATTTCCGGGCGGCGCGCATTTCGTCCGTATATGCCCGGTATACGCCTTCATTATGGGTGGTGCGGTACTGGAATTCCTCTTCGATTTTGGGGCTGAGCGTATATCCGTAGGCCTGGCAGGCCTGGCGTACCATCCTGAGACCGCCGAAGGGATGCACGCCGCGCTTTAAGGGACGGTTTGTCTGCAAGCCCACAATCAGCTCATTTTCCCGGTCGATGTAGCCGGGTGCGTAGCTGGTGAGGGAGGAAACGGTGGCTGTATCAATGTCTAAAACGCCGCCGTACTGCCGTTCCAGCGTCAAGAGGGAATTTACCTTTTTCATCAGTCCTTCGGTACGGGGCGTAGCCGCCTCCAGAAAGGAATCATCCCCCGTATAGGGCGTGTAGTTTTGCTGAATAAAATCCCGGACGCAGATTTCCGTCTGCCATTTTCCACCTTTAAATCCGTTCCAGTTTTTGTGTTCCATCGTAATTCTCCTTTCTTCGCAAACAAAAAGGGCAAAGCAGTGACGAACTGCTTTGCCCAGACGGTCGGCCTTTTCTGATTACACTCCCTTGCGGTGCTCCGCAAATCCGTCAGTTATGTAATCTTATTATCTTTATTATATCGCATTCCCAGCTGTTTGTCAAGAAAAATGTTTTTTTTCGGCAGACTTTTGCAGACGGTGCTTCCGGCTTCCTTTTGCTGTTCAGAAAACAAGCAGATTTTTGCAAACATCATCCAGCTTTTTGCTATTGTTTTTCTGAAAAATATATGGTATAATACTTTAAATTGTAGTGCAGTAAGACTTTAAACTCTTCGACCAAAAACGCAGAAAAATTTATAATTCTTTTGATGCGGAGGTTTTGAAGGGCTGACACCCTGCAAAACCGACAAATCAAAAGGATTGAAATTTGGCAAGTTTATGGCATATTGTGTTCGAGTCTTACTGCACTAAGGTAGAAGAATAGGATGAGGTAAAGGGGGAGAATAAAATGGAGTATACATTTTCGGGTGAATGGATTACCATGCCGACATTTGCAAAGGCCGTTCCGGTAAACGTATTTCACAGACAAACAGAGGAACCGGAGCTTCATAACGTGCTGCCGCAAAACAGCCACATGCTGTTCAGAAAGAAGTTCGCGGTACAGGGGAAAGAAGCCGTAAAAATCTATATTACGGCAGATGATTATTATAAGCTGTACATAAACGGGACTTTTGTAACACAAGGCCCGGCACCGGGTTACCCGTTTCATTATTACTACAATGAAATTGACATTACGGAATTTGTCCGTGAGGGAGAAAATACCCTGGCAGTCCATGCATATTACCAGGGACTGGACAACCGCGTCTGGGTCAGCAAGGATGACAGGAGCGGACTGCTTTTTGACGTTGTGCAGGGCGGTACCGTTTTAGCAAAGAGCGATAAAACCGTCCTTTGCCGTATTCATAGTGGGTTTTCGGCCCTGAAAACAACCGGATACCGATTGCAGTTCCTGCAGCAGTACGATAGCCGTAGCAGGGAGGTCGGCTTTGAAAAAGCGGATTTTGACGATTCTGCCTGGGAGACCGCCGCTATCCGTACCCATGTGGACTACACCCTTTTCCGGCAGCCGACAAAGCAGCTTGCGCTTTCTTTTGTAAAACCGGCATCCGTTACGAAGATTGACGGCGGCTACAGAGTAGACTTTGGCAGAATGTACGTCGGGTATCTGACGGCAGAGGCGAAGGGGAAGGAAGGCGAGACGGTAACGATTCGGTGCGGACAGGAACTGCAGGATGACGGCAGTGTGCGCTACGAACTGAGAGCCTCCGCGGTGTATGACGAAAGGTGGGTTTTGTCCGGCGGATGCGATGTGCTTTCCGAATACGATTATAAAAGCTTCCGGTATGCTGAACTCCTGTGCAGCGACGACTGCGTGATTGAAAATATAAGAATGCAGATTCGCCACTACCCGTACGAGGAAAAAGCAGTGTGCCGGTATGACGACCCCGTTCTTAAAAGAATCTGGCGTCTGGCAGCAGACAGCCTGCAGTACGGTGTGCAGGAAATCATTCAGGACTGTATGGAAAGAGAAAAGGGACAGTATCTGGGGGACGGGCTTTTTACTTCCAGCACCCTTGCTGTTTTAACGGGAGATACGGCCATTATGGAAAAACTGATTGCAGAAGCACTGCGAAGCTCCTTTATTAACCGTGGTCTGATGATATGCTCTCCCTGCTCCTTTATGCAGGAGGGATCCGATTATGTGTTTATGATTCCGGGGTTTCTGCTTCTGCACACTTTTCTTTCAAAAAGCACGGAATTTGCCGCGTCCTGCTATGACGCCGTGAAAGACGTAATGGATTATTTTGAAGAAGCATTTGCCGGGGAGGACGGACTTCTCCGGGACGTGGACCAGTGGTGTGTGGTGGACTGGCCGAAGGAGGCACGGGACGGGTACGATTTCGAACTGAACGGCGTAGGCGTAACGCCGGGACTGCACAACGTGGTCAACGCGTATTATATCGGTGCTATAAAAGCCATGAACTGCCTGGCAAAGAGACTTGGAAAAGCACCATATAGAGACGAAACGCCGGTTTTAAAGTCCTTCCAGGATATGTTTTACAGAAAAGAGGCAGGACTCTTCCGTGATGCAGAGAAAACGGAACATATCAGCCTGCCGGCGAACGCTTTTGCGCTCATGTTTGACCTTTGCCCGGACCGCGAAACAGAAGAGAGAATCGTAAAAATGATGATGGAAGCGGAAGCGTCCCGGACAGCCTTTTTCACCTCCTTTGCGTGTCTTGCTTCGTTTACGCGCCTTGGAAAAATGGACAATTTGCAGGCCTTTATCAAAAACGAGGGCAGATGGCTCCGGATGCTCCGGGAGGGTGCAACCGCTACATTTGAAGCCTGGGGTAAGGATGCAAAATGGAATACGTCGCTGTTCCACCTTTGCTATACGTTTGTGGCCCTGTTCCTGACCGATTGGGGACAGGAGACATTTTTAAAGGAGATTTCCGAATGAAGATTATAGAGAAGCTTTACAATAAAAATTCCGATATATTTCATCACCGTCAGCCGACGATTGTATGCCTTGGTGACAGCGTGACCCAGGGGTGCTTTGAAGTGTTTGAAAAGGCCGGGGGTGTTAATACGGTTTTCGAGCCGATGTCCGGCTATGTAGAAAAGCTCAGAGAAATACTATTGATGCTGTTTCCGTCCGCTTCTCCGGCGGTTATTAATGCAGGGCGGAGCGGTGGAAGAGCCGTCGGGGCTCTGGAACGGCTGGAGAGAGATGTGCTCAGCTTTCAGCCGGATCTGGTGGTGGTCTGCTTTGGCCTGAATGATGCCACCCTCGGCCAGGAGAAGCTGGAGGAATATAAAGAGTCGCTGAAGAAGATTTTTGAAAGTGTGCAGACCAAGGGCGCAGAGGTGATTTTCATGACGCCGAATCTTCGCTGTACAGAAACGGATGAAACGTTGAAGGAAGAAGCGGTGCGCCGTGCAGCGGAGGGGGTTGCAAAAAGCGAGCGGAATGGAGACCTCAGCCTTTACCTGGACGCGGCCCGTGCGCTCTGCAGAGAGAAAAATATACCCGTCTGCGACTGCAACCGGGTCTGGGAAGCCTTCCGGGAGGGCGGCGTGAATATTAACCGTCTGCTTTCTAATAAAATCAACCATCCTACGAGGGAAATGCATATGCTTTTTGCGTATGAACTCGTAAAAACGATGTTTTCTTAAAAAACCGATATTCTGATAGCTGATGGTGTTTGCATTATGCCGGAACACAAAATTTTGCCATTAGGGTGACAGAAGATATCTGAACCTCGTTTTTTACTTTCTCTTTTTTGCCACTACTTCGTTAAAATACTCGTAAATGCGTCAGCATTTACTGCGTTTTTGCCTTGTATCGGCAAAAAATAGCTTGTAAAAAATTTTACA
>JAFSAU010000019.1 GCA_017442155.1 Clostridia bacterium
GTTGTCTGATAGAAGTCACCACAATTTTTACATAAAGTGAGTTTTAAACCGCCCTGTTTACAGGTTGCTTCTCTTATGGTAATATCTTCGTAATCGTGACCTACTGCCGGAGTATAATTCATCTTCTGAAGTTCTCCGCAACCGTCACACTGCCATCTTTCATAACCAAGGTTCTCACAAGAGGGAGCAACGGTTTCTAAATATCTAAGGTCGTGCTCGTGTGAAGGTGGAATTACGATTATTGTATCACCGCCGTTGTCTTCATCAGAATCATCCGAAAGAAGCCATACATAACTTACACCATTTTCGGTCATTTCCTCTCCGGCATAAGAATAAGTGATTTTATAATAAATCGGATAGTAACCTGCTTCGGTATAGTTGGGAGCGCTTGTTCTGCTACAATTCTCAGCAGTTGTTCCATATCGGATAGAAGTTCTAACACCACTTTCAGAAAGGTCGCTTACTGTTACGGTATGAGCATCACCGTCTTCAGTGCCGTAATAGGAAGAAACAACGGATTTTGCAGTAACATATTCGCTTGACTCATAACCGCAATCGTCACATTTTTCGGTTGTATAGAAACGGTTATTACTAAGCTGTGCATCAACACTTTCTGAAAAGTCGTGATATTCAAGGCCTGTTGTTGCTCTTGCTGTTGTACCTTTACAGTACTGACAGTACTTACCACGCTTCAGAGAAGTAATGTGATAATCTTCATCATATTGGTTGTAGGTTGTAGCATCAAAGTCGATGAAGAAGTTATAGTCACAGGCGTGAAGACTATACACATTATTATTGAAGTCATATGAACCATAACCGTTTACGGAATTGATTGTGCCACAGAGCTGACAGACACTTTTTGTATAGTGATGTCCGGTGTAGTAAGCATCAATTCCCGGTGAACCACTGTCTGTATTACCTGTGCTTTCACCATCTATCTTCGTACCATCTGAATACTTCACATCACGGTTAAGTGCTGTTTCACCACTTCGGGTATATTCAGGTACACGGTAGGTTAAAACTGTCGTGTTTTTATCACATACGCAACAATACTGAGTTTCGTATGTTGTGGTTGCATTTACATCGAGTTCGTTAGTTCTGCCGTTGGAGTTAAGCCAATTATCAGCAGGGTCAACATATTCGTTACTCTGAGCCGCAAATGTTGTCATCGGAACAACGCTCATAAGCATCGCAACCGAAAGTAATAAAGAAATAACTGATTTGAATTTATTTTTGTGTTTCATTTAATGTTTATCCTCCTTAAAAAATATTTGGTCTTTTGTTGATAGGAACGAGGTTCTTATCTTAGGGTGGTCGTAACTTTTTATAAATAGATTTTTTCATATCAGCCACCATACATATCGTGATTTACCTGTGTGGTATAATAACTATCCATCGTGGACGGAGCATTAAATAATACCGCAAGTAAATACTTTTTGATATTCCTTACGTCAGTTGTATTTTTCTTCATACAGTCAATGACATATTCGATATGTCCTGCATCAAGTTTTAAGAACTTTGATTTAACCAATGCTGCCGGATATTCGTCACCTGCTATGGTTAAATAATCTTTCGCTGTACATACTGTTTCGGTAAGAAGGTCAACAATTTCATCGAGCATTGAAATATCGTGTTTCAAGTTGATAGCCATAATCTCATAGTCAATATTTTCTTTAATAATTTCTCTGTATGTTTCGACCTCATCTAATCCAATCTTTTCCTTATTATATTTAGGATTTGATTGGATAGGATTTGATGTATTTATAATAGATAAATTATTACTTAATTCTTTTTTATTTAAAGAGTTAGTATTTAATTGCGTTGGATTTTCCGATGCCGATTTTTCCGATGTCGGATTTACCGTTATCGGATTTTCCAATATCGGATTATCCGTTGTTGGATTTTCCAATATCGGTGATGGAACTTCTTGGGGATATTCATAAATAATATACTCGGTCTTTGACATTCGACCATTGGGGTCACGGGTTTGTCTTCGAGTAATATATCCAAACTTTTCAAGCTCCCAAATTGCGGTTCGGATTGCATCAACTTTTTCACGATTTATCTTGGCAAGTCCCGCCAATGTATAATCCCAATTATCCGGTAGGGAAAGCATCTGAGAGAGAAGACCTTTTGACTTTAATGAAAGTTCACGATTTTTCAGATGATGATTTGACATAACCGTGTAATTGTGATTTTTCTCAACTCTGAATACTGCCATTGCTTCAACTCCTTCCGTTTAAAAATTTTCATAAAAAAAGACACTAACTTTTTTTGTCAGTGTCGGGATGGGATTTATTTATCTTTTGATACATCTTGCAGCTCGTCCCATTATGGAAATGCAAATAGGGACAGAAGGGATTTCTTTCATCAAGAAGATAAGAGTCCTTTCCGGTCTTGCAAGTGGGACAGAGTTTTTCGGTTTGCACACTCATATATAAAATCACTCTCCTTGAAAATTTTATATAAAAAAAGAACATTTAGTTCATAAACCAAATGTTCTTTGTAAAGTATTAAATTGTATTTTTTAATGCTAAAATGCACTTAAATGTTGAAGTTATTCTATTGTATTCCCACACTCTACATCAATTACGACTCTTACGTTAATGTAGTTTTTTATCTCCTTATTTCGGAATTTATCGCCCTCTGCGTTAAACACCGTATGCTTCGCAAAGTGCCTAAAATAAAGGATTTCTACGTATTTTGTCGTTGTAGCAAAACCACAGTCTCCACGTGTCCCGTTTGCGGAAACAAATCATAGGGATACACGGTGCCGCAGGCATAGCCGTTTTCCGTCAGAAATTTCACGTCCCGGGCCAAGGTGGCGGGATTACAAGAGATATAGAGGATTTTTTCCGGGTGCATAGCAAGAAGGGTTTCAAGAAGCTGGGGCGAACAGCCCTTCCGGGGCGGGTCCACCACAGCCACATCTGCCGTTTCGCCGTTTTGCAAAAGCGTTTCTGTCGCTTCAAAGGCATCCCCGGCATAAAATTCTGCATTCCGGATGCCGTTTCGGACGGCGTTTTTCTTTGCATCCGCAATGGCTTCGGGTACAATTTCCACGCCGACCACCTTTTTGGCCTTTCTTGCCAGAAACAGTGAAATGGAGCCGATGCCGCAGTAGAGGTCGAACACGGTTTTATCTGAAATATCCCCAAGCAATGACAGCCCTTTTTCATACAGCTGCGCGGCCATGGGGGCGTTGACCTGGAAAAAGGAGTGGTGGGAAACGGAAAAGGCCAGACCGCCCAGGGTTTTCGTTACGGTGCCGGGGCCAAACAGGATTTTCGTTTCGTCTCCTAAAATCACATTTGTCCGGGCAGGATTGATATTTTGCAGGAGGGTGGTAACACCGAGAGCCTGCATTTTTCCGATCAGGGCTTCCGCAGACGGGAGTGCACGGGTGCGGGTGACAACCGAGACCATACATTCGTCCCCCTCCCCTTCCCGTACATAGATATGCCGCACCAGGCCGCGGTGGGCCGTCTCGTCATAGGGCGGGACGCCGTTTTCCTCCATCCATTCTACGACGGCTTCTATGATTTCCCCCGTTTTCCGGGATTGCAAAAGGCACCCCGTACACGGCACAAGCCGATGGGAGCGGGGCGCAAAAAAACCGGCGGCCACACCAGCAGGCGTTGCCGCAACGGGCATCTGTATTTTATTCCGGTACGAAAACGCACGCGCATCCCCCACGGTGGGCGCGACTTCTACAGAGAGACCGCCGATGTGGGCAAACGCGTCCTGCACCTTTTCTCTCTTCCAGGCAAGCTGTGCCTCTCTATTTATGTGCATCACACTGCAGCCGCCACATTTTTCGTATACGGGGCAGGGGGGCACTGTGCGGTCCGGCGAAGGGACAAGCACCTCTAAAAGACGGGCAAACCCGTAGCTTTTCGTAAGCTTTACCACCTGCACCCTTGCCGTTTCCCCCGGCAGTGCACCGGGGATGAAAAGGGGAAAGCCGTCGGGTTTAGCGACGCCCTCCCCCTCGCACCCTAAGGTGCAGATTTCAACTTCTAAAATATCGTTTTTCTGCATTTATCCGATTTGAGGCGTCACGCCGCTGGGCAGAAGCATGACCCAGGTCTGACCCGGATTTAAGGTAATTTCTTCCCCTGCCGCATTCTTCCAGACCGTGGCCGCACTCCGGCCCGCTTTTTCCCAGGTAATCGGCACAGCCTGTCCCATTGTGACGAAGTAGCCCTTGCCGCTGCCCACCGTGTCAATGTTGATACGGGCAGAGCCGTCTCCCAAAGAATAGGTTTTCATCTGCATAATTACGATGTTTTTCACCGCCAGGGTTGCATCCTCCTGTACGGTGTGGGGATTTCCGTTCATCAGCTTTTTGTATGTACCGCTTTCTGCATCATAGGTAAAAGCAGAGGAATAGAAGCCGGCATAGGGAATTTTCACGGTTTCTGCCGCCGTGCCGCCCTCCGGCACCGCCTCAGTTTCGCCAAAATGGAGCGGAGCCTTTTCCCGGGCGGTGCGGTATCCCTTCGCGCCTACGGTAGACTTGATTTTCTCCATGGAAGTAAAGGCACTGTGATAATCGCCTACATATTTCGTTTCCCGCCAGAAGGTGCCGCTGTCCGTACCCAGTACACCGTTAATATTGTTGACACCAAGCGCGGGAATATCGCTCATGGCCTTCGGGCTGTAGCCGAAATGGGTGTAAATGGCGTCATGCTCCAGTGCATAGTCGAGGAAATAGTGACGGGAGGAACGGACCGGGCCGATTTTCGCCGTGTCCTGCTGATTAAACAGAGCCATCAGACGGGTGGCACTGCCCTCCACGGGCACTTCATAAATGAGGTAAGCATCTGTCAGACCGGCATGGGGCCAGGCGTCGCTGTTATCATTATCCACCATCACGGCCACGGGGCGGTCGGTGGCTTCTGTATATGCGGTGTAAAATTCGCTGGCCACGATGGCCGGTGCCTCCGGAGCCGCCGGCTCCGGTGAGGAAGCCGGTGCAGAGACCGGTGCCTCTTTACTGCAGCCGGACAGCACAAGCATTCCAAGCAAAAGTACGCAAAGTGTTTTTTTCATAGTTCAGTCCTTTCTGGTGCCGAAGCACCCTGTTCTATACATATTATACCAGCTTGTCCCCCGGCTTGTCAAGCCCCCGCCCTGCATTCGGAAAATAATATGCGGCGGCAGTGTGGAAGCCCTTGACATTTTTTTTCAAAAATGGTACAATAGAAAAAAACAAAAGAAAGAGGAAAAAACCATGGCACTATCAGAGGAAAGGCGGCGCGCCCGCCGGAAAAAACAAAGGCGGCAGGCAATGATTATCCTGACAGCTCTCGCACTCATAGCGGCCCTTTTGATCACGGGTCTGTTTTTCGGCATCCGGGGACTTGTGCGGCTGTTTACGGGAAAGAAAGGCGGCGAGGCCGCACCTACGGCTGTAACGGAAACTGTAAATACGGCGGACGGCATTTTGCAGGAGGCTGAGCGACTTGCGGCAGGATATGACTATGACGGCGCAATCCGGCTGATTCAGGGCTTTGACGGGTATACATCCGAGGCGATGCTTACGGACGCGGTTGCCCGTTTTGAAGCGACGAAAACCACACTTTCCGCGGCAAACTTAAATGAAGTGACCCACGTTTTTTTCCATACACTCATAAAGGATAACGCCAAGGCCTTCGACGGGGAATACACGGAAGACGGCTATAATCAGTACATGACCACGATAAGCGAGTTTGAGGCCATGCTCCGCATCATGCACGAGCGGGGCTACGTCCTTGTCAATTTAGACGATATGGCAAAGGTGGTTACGGATGAGAACGGAAACACCCACATGGAAGCCTGCGAAATTCTGCTGCCGCCGGGCAAAAAGCCGGTGGTAATGAGCCAGGACGACGTAAGCTACTACCAGTACATGATTGGGGACGGCTTTGCCTCCCGGATTGTGATTGGAGAGGACGGGTATCCCACCTGCGAGTATGAGGAGGACGACGGCACCGTGGTGCGCGGCGATTTCGACCTGGTACCGATTTTAGAGAAGTTTATTCAGGCACATCCTGACTTTTCGTATCAGGGTGCCAGGGCCACGCTGGCCATTACGGGGTATGACGGCGTTCTGGGTTACCGCACCTGTCCTTCCGGCGAGGGATATCATGAATCGGAAATTGAGAAGGCACGTGCCGTGGCCGACAGAATGCGCGAGCTGGGCTGGGTGTTTGCGAGCCATAGCTGGGGACACCAGCTGTATGGCTCCATCAGCGTAGAGAAGCTGCGGGAGGATTCCACGAAATGGGAAAATGAGGTCCAGCCGATTCTGGGCGAGACGGATATTATTATCTATGCCCACGGCGAGGATATTGCCGGAATTGAGAACTATACGTCGGAAAACGAAAAATATAACATTCTGCGCCAGTGCGGCTTCCGCTACTTCTGTAACGTGGATGCGCATACCTACTGGGTACAGCTGACGGATGAATACCTCCGGCAGGGACGGCGGAATCTGGACGGCTACCGGATGTATTATAACCCGGAAATGCTGGAGGATTTGTTCCCCGTAAGTGAAGTGTGGGACAACGGCAGACCGACACCCGTTCCGGCGATATAAAACAAGGGAATGTAAAAAAGTCCAGACTGCCAAAAGGCAAGAATGGCAAGAGAAAACAATAAAGTATATCCATATTGTTTTATTACAAAACTTTTGGAGAGAGAACCAGAATGATACCGCTGTATTTTGCCCCCCTGGAGGGGATAACCACACACATATACCGCCGGGTACATGCCCGTATGTTCGGCGGCTGCGGCGCATATTATGCGCCGTTTATTGTGCCTTCTGCAGAGGAGAGAGTCTCACAGCGGCGAATGCGTGACATTCTGCCCGAAAACAACAGCGGGATTCCGCTCCGGGTGCAGGTGCTTACAGACAGTGCCGCGGCATTCTGTGCCTTTGCGGAGAAAATACGGTCGCTGGGATATGGAGAACTAAACCTGAATCTCGGCTGTCCGGCCCCCACGGTGGTGGGAAAGGGACGCGGCGCGGCGCAGCTTCGTGACCCCGAAGGGCTGGACAGACTGCTGTCCGATATCTTTTCGCAGACAGATATGCCGGTTTCCGTGAAAACCCGGCTGGGATTTGCGGACAGGACGGAGATGGAGCGGCTTCTTCCCGTTTTCAACCGCTATCCCCTCTCCCTTCTGATTCTGCACCCCCGCACCCGGGCACAGCTATATGGCGGCGTACCGGACATAGAAGCCTTTGCCGCCGCATATACTGAAACGAAGAGCGATATCTGCTATAATGGGAATATCACTTCGGCGGCAGAGTACTTTCAGATTACAGAGCGGTTCCCCCGTCTTGCCGGCGTTATGATTGGCCGGGGCGCGGTACAAAACCCTGCCATTTTCCGGGAAATCCGGGGCGGCGAGCGATTGCGGAGCGAAGAGCTGGTATCATTTACCGCGGCACTTGCCGAAGAATACCGGGCGGCAAAGCTGGGGGAAGGGCAGGTGCTTATGAAGCTGAAGGAAATATGGGCCTACTGCATAGCGAGGTATCCGGGAGAAAAGAAAATTGCCAGAGAAATGAAAAAGGCAGATACGGTAGGCGCGTTTCTGGCCGCCGCGTGTGCACTGCCGCCGCTGCCATAACACGGACATAAAGGAGAGAACCATGAACGCAATTGTACTTTACAAATCAAAATACGGCAGTACGAAGCAGTACGCCGAATGGATTGCCGAGGAAATCGGCTGTCAGGCTGTGGAAGCCGGCCGCGTCCGGGCAGAAGCACTTGCCCCCTATGACACGGTCATTTACGGCGGCGGACTGTATGCCGAGGTGATTGCAGGCCTTACCCTGCTCACCAAAAATATGGAAAAAGTAAAGGATAAAAAAATCGCCGTGTTTTCCACGGGGATTACGCCCATAGACTGCCGGGACTACTATGACAGACTTGTGCTGGAGAAAAACTTTAAAAACGGTGTGCCGGAAAATATGAGAATTTTTAATTTTCCCGGAAAAATGATTCTTTCCGAGCTTTCTCTGCCGCATCGCACCGCGATAAAGGCCCTGAAAAAGCTGATGAGCGGAAAAGAGAATCCCACGGAGATGGAGCGGCTTTTGGTACAGCTTTGTGATGCCGACGGCGATTTTACGGATAAAACGGCCATCGCGCCCCTTCTGGAATATGTGCGGGGAGAAAAATAGAAAAGATTCTTGACTTTTTTTGAAAAATTGCATATAATAGTAATGTAAGAAAATCAGAATTTCAGAAATTGCGAGAGGGGGATTATATGTTAGCAGAAATCAGAGGGCGTTCTCAAATTACGATACCGGCTGAAATCATAAAGAAATTAGGAATTTCTGAGGGAGATAAGTTTGATATTGTAGAAAAGGACGGCGGGATATTTCTTTGTCCGGTTATAGTGTATCCGAAGGAAAAAATAGCAAAAATTGCAAAATTGATAAAGGATTCGGAAGCGCAGCTTTCAGAACAGGAAAGCTTTGATTCCGTTGAGGATATGTTTGCAGATATGGGAATAGACATAGACAATGTATAAGCTGAAGTATACAAAAGAATTTGAAAAAAATCTGAAAGTCCTCACAAGACAAGAACAGAAAGTGGTTGCGAACAAATTAAAGGTATTTAGTCAAAATCCGTTTTATCCTTCATTACGAACAAAAAAGTACAAGGTATTGATAATGTTTTTGAAATGAGCGTTAATATGGATATCCGTATAGTATGGAAATATGATTGCGGAATTGTTATTTTGCTGCTTGACGTGGGACACCATAAAAAAATATTGGGAATATAGAAGAAAAAGAACAGGCGAGTCTAATGAAATTGCCTGTTCTTTTTATAGCCCGGAATAGGTTTATTTTTATGCATCATCATCCACGATGCCGACGGTGCGTTTAATCCGCGCCCAGAGGGGGTCGGATTCCAGCGGTGGAAAAGCAAAGGAACTTGCTTCCTCCTCCTCAAGGGGTATCGTTTTTTCGCAGAATTTCTGAAAGGCTTCGGATTCCCAGTAAATATCAGCAAATTCGTCATTCGTCAGAATAACAACCGTTTTCCCCACCGTGTCATAGCCGGAGGTGGTCAGAAAGTCCTCTTTTTTCATCCATTCTTCTATTGTCATAAAAATCCCTCCAAAAATAAAAATGCGGCTCCATATCGAAGCCGCACGGAAAACCTCACAACTCCAACGTCTGCCGAACGTATAGTGCGAAACACAGCATCAGAAAGAAGCTTTATAGGACACTAATCGGAGCGTGAGGTTTTCACACAAAGATTATACCTATAAACCTTCTTTCTTATTTATCTGTGTTTCGTACAGCGTGTTATCACACCAATACGTTCGGCTCCTATATAATAACACAGTTTCCCGTCTTTTACAAGTGTTTTTTAAGAAAATTTACGACTCTATGGGTCTGTACTAAAAAAACAAAAATGAGAAAAGTTAAAAAATAGTTGACAAAACAGATTTTATTTTATATAATAAATATAGAAAAGGCAAGACCGCAAACGGTTATGCCATAAGTGTATTATTGAAAAAATAACGTCAACTTATAGCAGGGCTGGCGTTATTTTTTTATGGTAATTACTAAAAGTAAAAGAATAAGCATAAAATAAATTATGTATTCGTTCCCCATAAGCTATCACCTCCCTTCATTGGAGATGATGGCATAACCGCCCAGCGTTTTCGCTTGTTCAGGCCTTGCCCTTATGTCAGATTTCTCCGACAGATATATTATATAACATTTTTTTTATTATTTCAATACCTTTTTAAAAAAGCCATAAAAAGCTCCGGCTATCGTGCCGGAGCGGTTTCCTCATATACCGTATCAATCAGAAGATTTTTCCCTGCCGCCGCTTCCACTGCCAGCTGGTCGCAACGGTTATTTTTTTCATTTTCGGCGTGTCCCTTGACCCAGACAAAGGCAACCTCGTGGGTGCGCAGAAGGGACAGAAGCTGTGCCCAGAGGTCGGGGTTTAAGGCCTTGCCGCCCTTGCGCCGCCAGCCGTTTTTCTCCCAGGTGACAGCCCAGCCCTGCGTTATGGCGTCGATGACATACTTCGAGTCGCTGTAGAGCGTGACGCGGCACGGCTCCTTCAGGGCTTCCAGTGCCCGGATAACGCCCAGAAGCTCCATGCGGTTATTGGTCGTTTTCCGGTAGCCTGCCGACAGCTCCTTTTCCCGTCCTCCGTAGGCCAGAATTGCGCCGTAGCCGCCGGGACCGGGATTGCCGCTGCAGGCACCGTCTGTGTAAATGATAACTTCTTTCATGGTGTTCCTTCCGATTCTGATTTTTAAAGCGATGCTATGGCAGCGTGCAAAAGGGCAGAAAACTGTGCCTCCACCCGTTTGGCCGCCGCCTGCACCTCCCCGTGGGAGAGGGGCGCACTGCCAAGACCTGCCGCGGGATTCGAGACACAGCTGATGCCCGCCACCTCCAGCCCCATGTGCCGGGCGGCAATGGCCTCGCAGGCCGTGCTCATGCCTACGGCGTCCGCGCCTAAAGTACGGAAGGCGCGGATTTCTGCCGGGGTTTCATACTGGGGTCCGGGGGCCTGGAGATATATGCCCTCTTTCAGCGGCACACCAAGGCTTTTGGCCGTCTTTCTGATTTTCTCCGAAAGTGCGCGGCTGTAGACCTCGCTCATATCGGGAAATCTGGTGCCGAGGCTTTCTATGTTTTCGCCCCGGAGCGGGGACGGCACAAAGGTCGAAATATGGTCGGAAATCAGCATCAGGTCTCCCGGTGCAAAGGCAGGATTTATGCCCCCTGCCGCATTGGTGAGAAGAATGGTTTTAGCTCCCATACGTCCCATCAGCCGCACGGGAAGCACCACGTCCTGCATATCATATCCTTCATAATAGTGGACTCTCCCCTGCATCAGCACCACGGGCACTTCGCCGATACCCCCCAGGACAAACTGCCCCGTATGCCCTTTCACCGTGGAAACGGGAAAGTGGGGCAGGGATGCATAGGGAATTGTCTCTTTCATCTGCACCTTTTCCGCAAAACTACCCAGCCCCGAGCCGAGCACTACGCCCACCCGGGGAACAAAATCGGTAATTTTGCGGATTTTTTCAAGACATCGGTTTAATTTCTGTTCCATTTCATCACCTTTAAATTGGAGCGGCCACAAGGAAAAGGCTTTTTCTGCGCATTTTCACACACTCTATAGGAATAGGAAAAAATGATGCAGAACGAACAAACTGAGCCAAAGCGTAAGCTTTGGGTTACCCGAACGCGTACATGGGTACGCGGAGAGGCTCAGTTTGTTTGTAGCAAAAAGGGCTTTCATTTAAAGAAAAATCGAATACATGAGATTTTTCAACCCGTTTTTATCCTTTTCTTTCTTGCCTTTTTGCGTTCTGCGCATTTTTTACATTCCTAAGGCATAAGCCAGCCGAATTCACACGGAGAGCATTCGTTTTTGCCAAGGGTACGGACGGGGTCGTCCTCCATTACCCACAGCGGCGGCGTAGTTCTGCGAATGGCTTCGCCGATGCGGAGCTTCATGGGACGGTCCTTCGTCCAGCCGATTTTTTCGCGCTCCAGCGTAATCACATAGTGGAAGCCTTCGGACGGAATGTTCTCCAGCTTCCAGATGGCCAGATGGTCCTCAAGGCGTGTGTCCAGCGCCATGGAGTGATACATTTCATTCAGCCATCCGTTTTTCACTGTGCCGTCCGGGTCAATGAGTACCGCCGGGTCGTTATGCATCAGGGTAAACTCCGGAGAAATCTGGATGCGCTTCTTTTCACTGCCCTCCAGCTCCAGATACAAATTTTTCGCATCGTAGGAGACGCGGAAGCGGCTGGTGCCGTCCAGAAGCTCTACCCACTCTGCGTTTTCAATATTGCCTTTTCCCATGGTGTAATGGGGGATTCCCTCTTCCTCGCCGAGATAGTAGCTGAGGGCCGGCAGCCCTTTTTCAATCCGTGCCGCAACGCGGGGGAATTCCGTTTCCAGAAGCTCCTCCAGCTTTTCAATGCTGTGCGCAATCTTTTCGGGGAAGAATTTATAGTTTTCCGCTTCGGAATGATATCCGAGGCGCATATCATTTTTGTTGACCTCTATCATTTCGCGGCGCAGTACGATTTCCTTTTCCACAATTGCACGGAGCTCTGCCAGGGTATCTTTAGCGTCCACTTCCTGCCAGCCCAGCTTTTCGCGGAGCATGTAGAATCTGGAAATATTATGTCCGCTTTCAAAGAGAATATCCAGTGCCTTCGCAACGCTTCTCTGTTCCTCCGTAATATAGCCGCCCTCTTCGGGAATCGTATTCAGGATTTCCATACCCTTTTTCCAGAGTGCTGTCATACGGCCGGTGAGAATTTCAATTTCCTCGGCATTGTGACCGCCCTGCATACATTCGTCAAACCGGTCACCGTCGGGCTTGTCGGTGGAGTACCAGGAGCGGGGCATGGAGAAGTTTTTCGGTTCCAGCTGCAGCTCCCAGGTCACACCGTCGTGCATGGGGCCGTAGTAGCTGTACATGATATTGAGGGGCGTCTCTTTATAGCCGTCCGTAAAGAGCTTCCAGACCTTTGCAATTTCTCCGGCACGGGAGTTGCCCCAGTAAATGGCGGCCAGGTCGTGGAGGAATGCGTCTTCGTCCGAAAAGTCGTGACAGAAGGAAAGCTCGCCGGCGGCCTTGGACATAAAGGAGGGGTAGTTGCCGAAATACCAGCATTCCATAACGCCGGTAACGCCTAATTCGTGCATCCCCTTCCATTTTTCAAAAATCAGACCCGGTGTGGGAACGTAGGGCACCGTCGCCACCTCGTGGGAACAGCAGACCTGGGTTTTTGCGTACATAATCTTGCCGTATTTCTTCGCGGCCTCGGCCGTTTTGCGGAACAAATCGGAGGGACCGGCGTAGGAAAGCCAGTAGTCCGGGCCGATGCGCCGTTTTCCCAGCTGTTCCACAACGCCCATATCGTCAAAGTTCTGCATCAGGCATACATCCGAAGGGGCCGTGCGTACATATTCTTCAATGTCCTCCTGCTTCCAGGCGCGGTGTCCGTAGGTCCAGCTGAGGAAGGGAACGTCACAGCCGCTTCTGCGGATGCCCTCCATCAGGCTGTCCACGGCCTGGGAAAGCACCTCGCCCTTGCCCTTGCCGCGGCAGTTCGGGCAGTCGTTCGAGCCGGCATCTGCCATACCGCTGGAGCAGTTGGTGGTGCGCTCACCGTTGGTAATGGAAATGTAGCCGCCGAGACCCGGCAGAAGGCGGCACATGGTTTCAGTGGAATCAATGCAGTATTTTCTGCCAAACTCGGTGTTTGTGCAGAAGCAGGGCTGGCCATTCCAGGCAGTGGCACCCCAAACCTCGGGATATTGGTTCAGTATATCTTCCGGGAGTGCCATGGGCTCAATGGCAAAGACATAGACCTTCACACCATAGCGCGCGCACTTTTTGATAACGCCGCGCAGTTTTTCCAGGCGTTTTTCGTAGCCTTCGCCGTATTCCTTAATCATCCCCGGGGGCAGAATGGCTTTAAAGCTTGTATAAATCCAGAGACCGTTTGTGCCGTCATGGGCAAGACGGTTTAAATATTCATCGGGATAGTATTCAATATCATCGGAAAGCTCGTCACCGAATTTCGGCGGACGGTTCGTGGGGCTGAAGAAGCCGCGGGTGATTCTTGCTTTAATGTGCGGCCAGCGTTCCGTTTTTTCCGGCACAAGGTAAGGTGCTTCCTGCCGGGAGAGTAAATCCTCTATGTAAATCAGGCCGCGGCGGATACCCTCCGTGTCGGCCGCTGCAAGCGTGATGCCCTCTGCCGTAACCTCTACGGTATAGGCTTCAAAGCAGCGGGTTTCAGCCAGAGCCAGGCGAACAGGGTATCTGTCACCGGCGATTTTATAAATGCTTAAAAACAGGTTAAAATCGGCATAGGCTGCTTCCAGAACGCCCTCCGGATCCGGAAAATCACCGGCAAGGTACATTCCGGAGGCATCCACCTCCCCCTTCTCCATACTGCGCTTGCCAAAGGAGGGCGGGCAGTACGAATGGACCGGCTCCTTTAAAAGCTTCACAAATTCCCGATCGGGCTGACGGTTAAAAAACTCGTCAAATTTTTCTGTGCGAATCATGTTCTTTCTCCTCTCTACTATGGATATGGTTTCCGGACGCGGTTTCCCCAAAAAAACCGCCCTCCGGCACTTATACACCGAAGGGCGGAGCTTTCAGGACCGTTTTAAAACGGCATCCAGAAAAAGACCCAGCACAAGCCCTTCGGAAAATAAGGTCACAGCTGTTTTGCAAATCTGGCGGGAAAGCACAAAATCGGCATAGGAAACACGGGTCTGCAAATGCAGACCGACTGCCGCCAGAAGCAGAAAAAGTGCGGGCAGAAGCCCCGCAAGCATTACGCGCCGGGCTGTTTTTCCGACGTCGCAAAAAGCAGAAAACACTTGTTTCATCATAATCATCCCCCTTGTATCTCCATTGTACAGAGAAAAAGGGGAAAAAGCAAGGCACACTTTCTGACAAAGCTGGAAGTCTTATTCGGTGAAATACACCAGTTCTTCCCGTCCGTCAATCCGGGCACACCAGACGGGCTTTCTTCCACCCTCCTGCGTGTCCTCAATATAGCTCAGATACAGGTCCGTAATGCGGATTTGTGATTCTTCCTCGGAAAACCGGGCGTACAGGCCGTCAATCGCCTGCAGCATGGGCGCGTTCTCCGTCTGGCTGCCGGTGCCGTCAAAGCGACGGAGAATGTGACGGTATTCCACAATGCGGCCATCCTTCACCCGGATGCTTGCCGCGTGGTCCATATCGCCCCGGGCCATGGTGATGGGGGTGCCCTCATAGTAATAATCCAGCGTAAAGATATATTCTCCGTTTTCGTTTTCCACAAGGTCAGAGGAAATCAGCGCATCAAAGGGCTGGTCAGGCACCAGGGCCTTCCACACCCGTTCGGCAAATAAAACGGCACCGTTTAAAGCATCATAAAGGGAAGCCGTGCCGCTCTCAGCAGGGAGGATATTCACGCCCATCTGCTCATTCACGGCGTAGTATTCCACGAGCCCGTCGGGGTAAATGCTGATGGACCCGTAGTTTTCCACAAAATGAATCGTACCGTCCGCACCCGTATGGCGGTTGACACCCCGCTCGCGGTAGTCAAAAACGGAAAGCAGGGCCTCTGTATCCGTTTTGCTGGCGATGGGGTTCGTACCGGTAATAACAGCACTTTCCGTACTGCGGGGGGAAATGAGAAGCATCGGGTCCATAACCACCTTCTGCTCCACACCGCCGCCGATGCCCACCATGCTGTCGTGTAGATTCAGCTCAAAGGCGTAGGAATATCCCTGATTTCCGTCCATGCCGGAAATAATGGAGTTCAGTGCTGCTTTCTGCGGATAGTTAATGTAAAATTTAGAAACAGTGCCGTCCGCAAGGCTACGGGCGTAGAGAAGCACGTCCTCCCCCGTGTCGCCCACCGGGGCCAGAATCAGCTCCTGCACCGCGTCGGTACGGTTTTCCAGCCAGGTCCGCTCAATCCCGACAACCTGGGCAAAAAGCCGGGGCGAAAAGGCCGTGCTGTAGGAAATATAAATGGAACGGGTGTCGAGAAGCTCATCATTCCGGAGCACGTCGTACCATTCATCCTCCCCCACCACGGTGGACATAAATACCAGCCCTTCATCAGAAAGGGCGGTTTTGAAAAAGGTGTTTACCACGTCATAGTACGCCGGATAGGACGCATCGCTGTTATAGTATACGGCCCGGTTGCCGCCGTTCGTAACCACCAGCATCCGGGGTTTAGCAAGGTTTTCCATGGGGATGATGTAGGGCTGCTCCTTTTGAAAAAGCTGCGAAAAAAAAGCGCGATTCGGCAGGGACACGAAAAAATCGTACCCACGCGGCCATACGCCGCTGCCAAACCACACGTTTGCGGCCAGTGTAACTGCACTGCATATTAAAATAATCAGAATACCTGTTTTGAGCTTTTCTTTTTTCATGGCTTTCAGAACGACCGCCTGTTCTCTGGATTACCAGCCGCCGAAAATAGAGCGGAAGTTAGCGGCAAAACCGCGGATGCTGTCTAAAAGACCCTGGTCCAGGAGCGTGATATCCAGCCGGACATGCTGGTAATTCCCCTCACCGTACTCCGCACGGAGAAGAAGGGAGTTGGTTTCCTTGGAAAGGTCAACCTCCTGCAGATAAATACCCCCGGCATTGACGGATTTCGTAAGCGGAGCACCGTTTGCATCCGTCTTGAGACGGAACACGCCGGCCGCCGCATCATAGCTATAGAGAGAGACCTCCACGCCGCTGACACACACTGCGGAAAGCGTGTAATTCTGCTTTGTGGTGGAGGAAACGGAGGTTTCGGGCTTTTTCACAATCATCAGCCCGCTGGCTGTACCGCCGTCATAGGCACTCACCTCAGCCGGTGCCGCCTGTGCGCCCAGTGCGCCTAAAAGCAGGAGCACTGCACAAAGTATACTGATAAAAACTTTCTTTTTCATATCTATATTCCTTCCAAAAGGAGGGCTGCGCCCTCTGACACTTTTCCTACTGTGCTTTTATTATACACCCATCATGTTACAAAAGTGTTACGTACGAATATCTTTTGGTTAACATTGTAAAAACCACCGGATTTGCCCCGTAAAACCGGCATTTATCAGCAAAAGCAAAACAATATTTTTTTGTTAAAAATTAAAAAAGGCTGGACAAGCCGCCGTATTTGTGGTATACTGTAAAAGCAACGTAGTTTCATACAGTCTTGACAGAGGAGAGTTTGCGTTTGGTAAAAACGCAGGCTTGATTATCATAAACTCTTCTCTGGATTATCTTTTAATCATATGGAGTATGAACTGCGTTGCAACAGTATCGGGGCTGCGTTTTTCATGCATCGGCTCCGGCCGGTGCATTTTTTGTATAACGAAAACCACGCGATAGTCGCGTGGTTCAATCAAGGTTAACCGGTGAACAAAAATCCTCCAATGTGTTATAATAAAAATGACCTGCCAGTCAAAATAAAAACACATTGGAGGATTTATCTATGAAGAAAA
>JAFSAU010000020.1 GCA_017442155.1 Clostridia bacterium
TTCGACCAAAAACGCAGAAAAATTTATAATACTTTTGATGCGGAGGCTGCAGCAGGGCTGACGCCCTGCAAAGCCGACAAATCAAAAGGATTGAAATTTGGCAAGTTTATGGCATATTGTGTTCGAGTCTTACTGCACTAAGCATATGTAATTCCTCCTAAAATAAAAAATGCGTGACTCCGACTTGCAGAGCCACGCACTAAAAACGTACAGCTCTGTCTACCGTCGAGTTTGTCACAACACAATCCGAATCTTATGAAAACGAATAATTCGTACGCAAGAGTGGATACGGCATCAAAGCGCACGCTTTTATCTTAGCGTGCACCCTTGCATAGAAATTATTCAGTTTCATAAAAGACAATATAAATATTGTGTTGTGACGGAAATAGTTTATTATATTCCAGCTTATTTTGCAAGAAATTTTATGAAATAAAGAAAAACCATGCTTAGGAAACAGACAGTTCCACCTTTGGAAAGGTTTTTAATAAAAAGGCATAATAATTCGGGAGTGCAAAAACACTCCCGTTTGTTATTTTTGTTTTATGCTGTTTCGATTTTGCTTTCTGCCTGCAGTCCCAGTAATTCCACCGCATTTTCACGCATTTTATATTTCAGAATCTTTCCGGCGGCATTCATCGGGAAGCTATCCACAAACGCAATGTATTTCGGCACCTTATGCTTTGCGATATTGGCAACGATAAAGGCACGGAGTTCTTCCTCCGTAAGTCCGGAATCCTCTTTGGGAATAACACAAGCCATGGCTTCTTCCCCATACTGTTTATCCGGAACGCCAATTACCTGCACGTCCTTTACCTTCGGATGCGTGTAGATAAAGTCCTCGATTTCCTTCGGATACAGATTTTCCCCGCCACGGATAATCATGTCCTTGATTCTGCCTGTAATTTTATAGTATCCTTCCGACGTTCTGCGGGCAAGGTCTCCGGAATGGAGCCAGCCCTCACTGTCAATCGCGGCGGCAGTGGCGGCGGGCATTTTATAGTAGCCCTTCATAATATTATAGCCCCGGGCCACAAATTCGCCGTCCACATTGTCGGGAAGGTCCTCCCCGGTTTCCGGGTCTACAATTTTACATTCCACACCGAAAATCGGTGCGCCGACAGTGTTGACCCGGGTTTCAATGGAGTCGGTTGTTTTACTCATCGTTGTCGCAGGCGAAGCTTCTGTCTGTCCGTATGTGATGCAAATTTCCGGCATATGCATCTTCTCAATAACCTCCCGCATCGTCTGAATCGGGCAAGGCGAGCCGGCCATAATACCGGTCCGCATGGATGAGAAGTCTGTTTTTTCAAAATCCTCATGGCCGAGCATTGCAATAAACATCGTGGGAACGCCGTGGAAGCACGTTATTTTCTCGCGGTTTATACAGTCGAGGCCCCTCCGGGGTGAAAAGGCGGGAATCGGGCTCATGGTCACACCATGGGTCATGGACGCCGTCATAGCAAGCACCATGCCGAAGCAATGGAACATGGGGACCTGAATCATCATACGGTCCGCCGTCGACAAGTCCATGCAGTCGCCGATAGCTTTGCCGTTATTTACCACATTGTAATGGGTGAGCATAACCCCTTTGGGGAACCCAGTTGTGCCTGATGTGTACTGCATATTGCAGACGTCGTGCTTATCAATGCTTGCCGCCCGCTTATACACTTCCTCTACCGGCACCTTTTCCGCGAGTGCCATCGCTTCGTCAAAGGTATAACAGCCGGGCTGCTTTGACTCTACGGTTATAACATTCCGCAAGAACGGAAGCCGCTTGGAATAAAGCGCGTGAGCAGGGTTATGCGCGGCAAGCTCCGGACAAAGCTCGTTGATAATCTGTACATAGTCAGAATCCTTGTATCCGTCTACCATAACTAAGGTGTGGGTGTCGGACTGCTTTAAAAGATACTCTGCTTCATATACTTTGTAGGCGGTATTAACCGTGACCAGCACTGCGCCGATTTTAACCGTGGCCCAGAAAGTGATATACCACGCAGGAACATTTGTGGCCCAGATAGCCACGTGGTCCCCTCTTTTCACGCCCATCGCAATCAGTGCGCGGGCAAAGGTATCCACATCATCACGGAATTCGCTATAGGTACGGGTGTAATCCAAGGTCGTGTACCGGAACGCATACTGATCTGGGAATTCCTCTACCATCCGGTCCAGCACCTGTGGGAAAGTCAGGTCAATCAAATTATTTTTAGGCCAGACGTACTTACCGGTACCACGGTCGTTATCAATCAGGCGGCCGCGGCCGATATCCGGCGTATGCTCCTGCATAAAGCTCATGAACTGCGGAAATACAATGCCGGCGTCCGAAAGCTCCGGTGCCCACCGCTTGACCCATTCCAGAGATACATATCCCTCGTAGTTAATGGAACGCAGCGCAAACAGCATTTCATCCAGCGGAAGGTCTCCCTCTCCCAGTAGCTTGTATACGGTTTTTCCATCTTCCACTGCGGAATCCTTAATATGTACATGCTTAATATATGCACCCAGATTCTGCAGCGTGGTTTCCGGGCTTTCGCCCTTATAGCGATACGGGTGGTGCAAATCCCAAAGTGCGCCCACATTGTCGCTGGGAATCCGGCTCAAAAGCTCCGCAAGCCGTTTTGTATCGGCATACACACCATTGGTTTCAATCAGCAGAGTGATGCCGTGTTCCTCCGCAAAGGGCGTCAGCTTCTGCATCTCATCCAGAATCACCTCGTCATCCACTTCGTCCTCCGGCGCAGGCGTAAGGTCCGCCAGGACACGGATAAACGGCGTACCTATTTTCTCTGCCACTTCAATATAACGGAAAATTTCTTCCCGGTTTTCTGCTTCCTTCTCCGTAAATTTCAGACAGCACCCGGTGGCCAGACAAGGGACTTCTATTTTCTTTTCTTTGAGCTGCGCCCCCGTTTCCTCGCACTTTGCCGGTGCAAAAGGGGAACGAGCGTTTTCACTCTCGATTTCCCGCACTTCAATCCCGTGAAAGCCCAGGTCCTTTGTCATGGACACAATATCCGTCCAGGAATAATTGGGGCAGGCCAGGGTTGAAAATGAAAACTTCATATTTAACATCCTCTCTTTGTGGAAAAATGCGTGTCTCCTGCCACAGGGAAGCCGGAAAATGCCCGCTCTTCCGTCATCATGCCGGATTCTGACAACAGCATTTATCTATTTACTATATCATTATTTTTCAATTTTGTCAAGTATTTTCCGGCCCATATCGCTACAGCCCGTCAGTTTACAGCCTACAGCCTCAGCCGTCTCCTGCGGCATAATATCTGCCGTGCGCCAACCTGCATCCAGCACCTCCGAAACAGCCTTTTCAATCGCCGAGGCCTCTGCCTCCATATTGAAGCTATAGAGCAGCATCATGGCCGCCGACAAAATAGTACCGATGGGGTTTGCCAGGTCTTTACCCGCAATGTCGGGTGCAGATCCATGAATCGGCTCGTACAGGCCGCGCTTCCCTGCTCCGAGGCTGGAGGACGGAATCATCCCGATAGACCCGGTAATCTGTGACGCCTCATCCGATAAAATATCGCCAAACATATTCTCTGTTACGATAACATCAAACTGTGCCGGATTTTTCACAATCTGCATGGCGCAGTTATCCACCAGCATATCCGAAAGCTCCACCTCCCGGTATTCGTCTGCCAGGCGGTGCATCACCTTTTTCCAGAGACGGCTGGAATCCAGCACATTGCTCTTTTCCACCGAACATAGCCTCTTCTTCCGTTTCATGGCCGTTTCAAAGCCGATTCGGCCAATCCGCTCAATTTCCGATTCATCGTATGTCAGCACATCGGTGGCCGTATTCCCCTCGGTTTTGTGCTCGCCGAAGTAAATGCCACCTGTAAGCTCCCGGACAATGATGAAATCAATCCCTTTTTCTACAATGGATTCCTTTAGCGGAGATGCTGACGCCAGCTGCTTCCAGATTTTGGCCGGACGATTATTGGAATACACGCCGAGACCGGCCCTAAGCCGCAAAAGTCCCTTTTCCGGACGCATATCTCCGGGAACATCGTTCCATTTTTCGCCTCCGACAGCCCCTAAAAGTACACTGTCAGAAGCCAGGCACTTTTCAAGCTCTGCCGCCGGAAGAGGGTCGCCATACTTATCAATGGCACAGCCCCCCATATCCACATCTGTATAGGTAAAGCTGTGACCAAAAAGGTCTGCTATTCTATCCAGCACCAAAAGTGCCTGCCGTACGATTTCGGGGCCAATCCCGTCGCCCCGGATAACAGCAATCGTCTTATCCATTTTTCTGCCCTCCAAGCGAGGAAAGCAGACCGCCGGCCCGGATAATATTCTGGATAAATTCCGGGAAGGGCTGGGCCTTGTAGGTCTTACCTGTTGTATGGTTCACAATTTCACCCGTGCCAAAGTTTATCGACACACTGTCCCCGGCACTGATTTCCTCTGCCGCCGCTTCACATTCCAGTATCGGCAAGCCTATATTGATGGCATTCCGATAAAAAATCCTCGCAAAGCTTTTAGCAATCACACAGCCCGTACCGCAGGTTTTAATTACAAGAGGTGCGTGTTCACGGGATGAGCCACAGCCGAAGTTCCAGCCGGCAACCATAATATCCCCCGGCTGCACTTTCTTTACATATTCTCCATCAATGTCCTCCATGCAGTGCTTTGCCAGCTCTGCGGCATCCGGTGTATTCAGATATCTGGCCGGAATAATAACATCCGTATCCACATTGTCACCGTATTTAAAAACCTTTCCGCTGGTGTTCATGCCTATACCTCCTTATACGACGTAATATATCCGCAAAGTGCACTGGCCGCCGCCGTATGGGGACTTGCCAGATACACCTCACTCTCCGGATGTCCCATTCTGCCTACAAAATTCCGGTTTGTGGTAGCGATACAGCGTTCTCCCGCCGCTAAAATTCCCATATAACCGCCAAGGCAGGGCCCACAAGTGGGTGTGGACACCACAGCACCGGCATCAATGAATGCCGTCACATATCCCCGCTCTGCACATTCCCGGTAAATTTCCATTGTTGCCGGGATAATGATGCACCGTACCCCGTCGGCAATCTTTCTGCCCCCTATTACCCGGTACGCCGCTTCCATGTCCTCCATGCGCCCGTTGGTACAGCTTCCAATGACAACCTGGTCGATTTTAATATTGTGCAGTTCGTCTGCATTTTTTGTATTTTCCGGCAAGTGCGGACAGCTGACAGTGGGCCGGATTTCAGAAAGATTAATTTCTATCTCCTGCTCGTATTCCGCATCCGCATCAGCCTCAAAAATGACAGGCTCCCTCTCCGTGCGTCCCTTCATGTATGTCATGGTGATTTCATCCACCGGGAAAATACCATTCTTCGCGCCTGCCTCAATGGCCATGTTGCAGATGCAAAGGCGGTCATCCATCGTCAGATTTTTAATTCCGTCACCCACAAACTCCATACTCTTATACAGTGCCCCGTCCACACCGATTTGTCCGATGATGGACAAAATCACGTCCTTGCCGCTGCAATTTGAATTCAGCTTACCCGTGATATGGAACCGGATTGCCGCAGGTACCTTAAACCAGGCCATGCCCGTAGCCATTCCTGCGGCCATATCGGTACTGCCCACACCGGTGGAAAACGCCCCGAGGGCACCGTAAGTACAAGTATGGCTGTCTGCACCGATAATACAGTCACCTGCTGTTACCACGCCCTGTTCCGGCAGAAGTGCATGTTCAATCCCCATCTTGCCCACATCGTAAAAATGACTGATGCAATGTTCACAGGCAAAGGTGCGGCAGGTTTTGGACTGCTCTGCCGCCTTGATATCCTTATTCGGCACAAAGTGGTCCAGCACAATAGCCACCCGGTCTTTGTCAAAAACCGAGTCAAAGCCTGCCTTTATAAATTCGTTCACGGCAACAGGCGTCGTGATGTCGTTCCCTAAAACTATATCCAGCTTCGCGCGAATCAGCTGCCCGGCCACAACTTTTTCCAGCCCGGCGTGCGCCGCCAGAATTTTTTGGGTCATTGTCATTCCCATCTTCTACCTCTCCTTTACCATCATATTATAAGCCGCTAAAAGAGCATCCGCACTGGCATGGATAATATCCGTATGGGTCCCGCAGCCCCAGTATAGCGTTCCGCCCTCATCCATAATGCCGATATACGCCGCCGCCATACTTTCGGAGCTTTGTCCGTTTATGCTGTGCTCTGTATACTCCTTCAGCTTAAAATGCTTTCCCGTAAAGGCTTTCAGCGCATTGCTGATAGCATCCAGGGAACCATTACCAGAAGAAACCACTTTCTTCTCTTTTCCGTTCTTTGCAAATACGATTTCTGTTTCCACCGTACCCGCCTTTCGGCGGAAACTCATATCTGCCACCGTAATTTCGGAATTATGGACAAAATAAGCTTCCTTAAAAATATCCAGTACGCCCTCAGCCTTCAGTTCCTTATGCTCCCGGTCGGAAACCGCTTTGCAGCGATAACTGAAATCCTCCCGCATTTTCGGCGGCAGAACAAAGCCATAGGTCTGCTCCAGGAGGTAAGCAATACCGCCTTTGCCACTCTGGGAGTTGACACGGATAACGTCTGCATCATAGGTGCGACTGATATCCCTGGGATCAATGGGAATGTACGGCACAGACCACTGCGACAGATTCTTTTCTTCTCTGTATTTCATTCCCTTGGCAATCGCATCCTGATGACTGCCGGAAAATGCGGCAAAAACAAGAGCACCGGCATAGGGACTTCTTTCATACACATGCATTCTCGTGCATTTTTCATATATCTGTACAAGACGGGGCATATCAGAAAAATCAAGTCCCGGGTCCACACCGTGGGCATACATATTCATGGCCAGCGTTACAATATCCACATTCCCCGTCCGCTCCCCATTACCGAACAGCGTCCCCTCCACTCTGTCAGCACCTGCCAGAAGTGCCAGCTCCGTGTCCGCCACGCCCGTGCCACGGTCATTGTGGGGATGCACCGAGAGGGTAACGTGCTCTCTGTATTTCAGATTTTCGCTCATATACTCCACCTGGCTGGCGTACACATGGGGCAGACTCATTTCCACCGTTACCGGAAGATTGATAATCACATTATTTTCTTCCGACGGCTCCAGAATATCCAGTACCGCATTGCAGACCTCCAATGCATATTCCGGCTCCGTACCCGTGAAGCTTTCCGGGGAATATTCAAAGCGGAAATTCCCCTCATATTCCGATGCCAGCTTTTTTACGAGCCTGGCTCCCTCCATGGCAATCTCCTTAATTTCTTCCCTGGATTTGCGGAACACCTGCTCCCGCTGGGCCACGCTGACCGAATTATAGAAATGAATAATCGCATTCGGTGCACCTTTGCAGGCCTCAAAGGTTTTGCGGATAATGTGCTCACGGCACTGCGTCAGCACCTGCACCGACACATCCTGCGGAATCATGCCGCCGTCTATCAGTGCCCGCAAAAATTCAAACTCCGTTTCAGAAGCCGCAGGGAATCCCACTTCAATTTCGCGAAAGCCCACCTCCAGAAGCATCCGGTAAAACTTCAGTTTTTCTTCCAGGCTCATCGGAATCACCAGTGCCTGGTTGCCGTCACGCATATCCACACTGCACCATACGGGGGGCTTTTCAATATGGTCTTTTTCTGCCCACTTTCTGTGGGTTCCCGGTGCCGGATAGTAACCGATGCCGTATTTTTTGTTATTCATCATAGGGTTCGCCTCCTCGTTTTTCTTTTGAGAGCGGACGGATGGAAACAAAAAACGCCCGTCTCAAATAAACCTTTGAGACGGGCGTAATACTCTTACGCTCGCGGTACCACTCAAATTGCATTGATAAAAACCAATACCTCTTCAGGCTCCAGCAAGCCCTTTTGCACTAACGTAGCATACACGGGAGGAATTACTATAGTTTCACGCCTCCGGCTCGGAAGGGAGAGCCATTGGACAACCTCCGCTATCAGCTTTCACCAACCGCTGACTCTCTCAAGCTTCATCTGCCCGGCATTCTTCGTCTTAGCCTTTGCATATTTATTTTTCAATTATTATAACACCAATTTCAGAAAATGTCAATACTTTTCTGATTATTTTTTCATGCCCTGTACAAAATCGCGAAAGCTCCGCATACAACCAAAGAAATACGCATCCCGTTTCCATACGAGACTGACGTTAATGCTGATCGGTTTTTCCGTGGGAACTGCCACAAGCTCCGGATTGTCTTCAATAAGCCGGCGGAACATAAAACCGTTCGCAATCCCTTCCGAAATAACGCGTATCATCGTGGAAAGCTGTGCCGTCTGCAGCAGAATATCCGGCTCTACCCCTCCGGCGGCAAACCATTTTTTGATTTCTCCTGTCTGAAAAAAACTGTCCTCGAACAAAACCAGGGGCGTATTCCGGAGAGCAGACGGATTCACAGTACCACCCTGCGCCAGCAGGCTGTTTTTTGCCGCACAGCACACAATTTCAAGACAATCTACGGGCAATACGGCAAGTTCGTAGGACAGTGGCATTGTATGCGGCAGAAATCCCATGTCCAGATACCCTTCTGAAAGAAGGCCCGTTATCTCCTGCCGCCCTCCTTCCGTAATTTCCAGCCGTATGTCCGGATGGGCTGACAGAAACCCGTTATAGATTTCCGGCAAGAGGAGGGAGCCAATCATCGGAGGCACGCCGAGACGAAGCGTTTTCCGTTCCCGCCCCAGGTCGCGCATCCTTTCCTCCAGATGTTCTGCCCGGCGGAGCAGGTCACCGCACAGCTTAAAAAGCACCTCTCCTTCGCTTGTCAGCTCCATGCCCCGATGGTGCCGGCGGAATAGTAAGACTCCAAATTCGTTTTCCAGACTGCGTACCGCACCGGATAAGGACGGCTGGGAAATATGCAGATACTCTGCGGCGGCAGAAACGGTCTGGCACATAGCCACGGCCTGAAAGTATTTTAAATGCATCAGATTCATCATACTCACCTCCCTTATATTTTATAGTTTTTTCCTATAGTTGTCAAGTAATTATGTATTTTACAAATACTTTTTACTGTGTTATACTTATATAGTATAAGGAGGTATTATAATGAATACACACAAAATTGCAGTCATTGCCGGCGATGGCATCGGTCCTGAGGTGATTCAGGAGGGAATTAAGATTTTAAACGAAGCGGCGCGTCTTGACGGCGGGTTTGCCTTTGAATTCACCCATTTCCCCTGGGGATGCGAATATTATAAAGAAACCGGCCGGATGATGGCTGAGGACGGCATCGACCGGCTCCGGGAATTTGACGCCATATTCCTGGGCGCAGTGGGGGCTCCAGGCGTCCCGGACCATATTTCGCTGTGGGATTTGCTTCTTGTCATCCGCAAAAGCTTCGACCAGTATATCAATCTTCGTCCTGTCAAGCTGCTCCGCGGTGCACCCACACCGCTCAAAGATGTTCCGGCAGAAGAAATTGATATGGTTTTTGTCCGGGAAAATACGGAAGGCGAATATGCCGGCAGCGGCAGCTGGCTATATAAAGGGAAGCCCAACGAGGTTGTGATTCAGAACGGAGTATTTTCAAGGGTGGGTTGTGAACGCGTTATCCGCTACGCCTACGAGCTGGCTAAAGAGCAGAAAAAGTCCCTTACAAGTATCAGCAAAGCGAATGCCTTAAATTATTCCATGGTTTTCTGGGACCAGATATTTGAAGAAGTAGGCCGGGAATTCCCGGAGGTGGAAACCCATTCCTACCTCGTGGACGCGGCCAGTATGTTTATGGTAAAAGACCCCGGTCGTTTTGAAATCGTTGTTACTTCCAACCTGTTCGGTGATATCCTCACTGACCTTGGCGCGGCAATTGCCGGCGGTATGGGCCTTGCGGCCGGTGCCAACCTGAATCCGGAACGGAAATTCCCGTCCATGTTCGAGCCTATACACGGCTCCGCGCCCGATATTGCAGGGCAAGGAAAAGCCAATCCGCTGGCAACCGTCTGGTCTGCCAGCCAGATGCTGGACTTCTTTGGCCATCCGACCTGGGGCGAGCGGTTACTGCAGTGTATTGAAAGTGTTCTCACGGAAAAAAAGACACTGACTCCGGATCTTAGCGGAACGGCAACAACAGAAGAAGTCGGCGATGCTATTATAGAGAAAATGCGGGAGTTTTCGCGGATGGGCTGAATTCCCGCGCCCGCAGGGATTTGTTTCGTTAGAACAATATAGATGTAAATTTCATTTTAATGAATTAACAATTTTGTTGTTATGAATTGGCTTCGCCATGAATTGTTGCAAGCAACATGAATTGCCATTTCATGCACGAAGTGCAATTCATGAGCCGTCAGGCTCAATTCATGAAATCGTGAGATTTCAATTCGTGCCGTAAGGCAATTCATTGAAAAAAGCACTTGCAATTGCAAGTGCTTTTTTCTGGTGACCCCTACGAGAATCGAACTCGTGTTACCGCCGTGAAAGGGCGATGTCTTAACCGCTTGACCAAGGGGCCGTATATGGTAGCGGCGAGTGGGCTTGAACCACCGACCTAACGGGTATGAACCGTTTGCTCTAGCCAACTGAGCTACACCGCCGTATCCATGCACGCCAACGTGCAGATATTAGTATACTACAAAAAAACATATTTGTCAAGAAAAAAAATAATTTTTTTATTATAAAAAATAAAAACCTCGAAAAAACGCGAAAATCAGAACGAAATTCCAGAAAGAATCCCGCTCATTTTTCGTTACTCATCCGTCTTTCCCGCAATGCCGACAGTAGGTCGCGGCGGGGGAATTGATCTTCCCGCAACTCGTGCAGTGCCACTCGCTTTCATTTTTTTGCTGCGCCGCATCCTCTGCTGTGTTACAGACGGTTGCTTGTTCCGCACGGGTTATTTTTTTCAAAGACGAAAGTATCCTTTCATTCTGCCAGCTTTGTCGTTGTACCCGCTCTGCAATTTCGCCCACTGCATACATCGGCAGGAAACCGAGCAACAAAACAATGCCTCCTGCCAAAACACCTGCATATCCTGCAGCACTACCCCGTATCAGTATGACTGTAAGCCCCGTAATTATGACTATACTCCCTAAAATAAGAACTGCAACCGCCAGTGTTTTCGTTTTTCCTCCGATGTTTTCAAGTAAATTCCGCATGCTCTTCTCCTTTCCGAACTTTGATTGTACGGCCGCATTTTTCCTTTTTTATTACAAAAAAGTGTGCAGCCATCGGGGCTGCACACCTGCAAAACGCACAGCTCCGATTGCTGCAACACAAAATCCTACACTCCTGGCAGTAAAAACTACAAAAAGTATGCGGAAACGAGCGTGCAATTTTGCCTAAGGCAAATATGCACACTAATTGCAGTTATTATTCACCGCCATATTCAGATTTTGTGTTGCAATTTAATCTTAGTGCAGTAAGACTTGAACCCGATATGGTTTAAATACATAAATTCATCATAATACTGCAGAAAATCCTGCAAATATACGTCAGTATTATTCTTGAATTTTCTTTGTCTTATATAAGAATTTATAGTTTTTAAACTCTTCGACCTTAAACGCAGAAAAATTTGTAATTCTTTTGATGCGGAGGTTGCAGCAGGGCTGACGCCCTGCAAAACCGACAAATCTAAAGGATTGAAATTTAGCAAGTTTAAGGCATATTGTGTTCGAGTCTTACTGCACTACCACATTTCTTCCGGTTTGTAAAGTTTTTTCATCAAAATTTGTTCTATCCGGCTTTTCTTTCTCATATACTATACAAATTATCCTGAAAGGAAGATTTTTAGATGTTAGATGAAAAACGCTTTACAAAGGCCGCTCCCCCAAAGGAAGTTATTCACAACGTAATTCTGGAAAACCGCAAAAAGTTAACACTTTCAGGCATAGAGGATGTGGACAGCTTTGACGAGGAAACCATTGTACTCTATACCGACAGCGGCTCTCTCACTGTCAAAGGAGAGAGTCTGCACATTAACAAGCTGAGCGTAGAAAGCGGAGAGGTTTCCATTGAAGGCCAGGTGGATTCCCTCATTTATTCAGACGGCGATACCGGCAAAGGCCGCGGTATGGGAATTCTGGCCCGACTGTTTAAATAAACGATGGCTGTTTCCGTCACAAACCAGTTCCACATATTTCTGCTCTCGTTTCTGGGCGGAGTCCTGGCCGGTGTTTTTTTTGACCTGTTCCGCGCTTTTCGCCGGCTTGTGCAAAGCCGTGCGGTATGGGTTGGGGTACAGGACATTTTGTTCTGGCTTTTTTCAGCCGCAGCGGCATTTCTGTTCCTGTACCGTACCAATTACGGCGAGCCACGGTGGTATATTTTTTTTGGAATTCTGCTCGGTGCCCTCCTATACCATCTTCTGCTGCAGGACTGGACGGTGCGGTTTTTTATGGCTCTTGCCCGCCTTCTGGGCCGTGTTCTCCGGTGCATCATACGGATACTTGTGTTTCCGCTTTATATTCTGTATCGGATTCTCCGCCCCGTTTTCTTTTTTTTGCAGCGCATTTTTCGCACCGCAAGCCGGTTTATCCGCCGAAAATTCCGCTCTTTTTGGGTAAATTTTCTCTCTGGCGTAAAAAAAATAAAAAAAATCCGAAAAATGTATTGAAATCTCTTTACAAATTTGTCGATTTGCGTTATAATATGTCATAAGTGGGGTTGTAGTAAATGAACAAGAGAAAAAATCAGAGTAAAAAACTGCCAAAACTGAATATTCGTTCTTTAGCCATGATAGGTCTTATCATGTATTTTGGTTTTGCCCTGATTGGCCAGCAGTCTGCACTACATGCTTCTGATGCAGAAATCACGCAACTGGAAGAAAAAATTGCTGTGGCAGAAAGCCAGTTTGCCGAGGTGGAGGAAATGGAAACAATTTCCCAGTCCGACGCCTATATCGAGAAGGTTGCACGTGAAAAGCTGGGTCTCGTTCTTCCCGACGAAATTGTTTTTGTGGATGTAACCGGGCAGTAAGTGCGGCAGTTCTCCCGGGTCTTTCACCGAAAACCGATGTTTATCACGTGTACAAACGTGTATATTTTATTGCCCGAAGGGAGAAAATGACAGTATGTCGCTTGAGGTTGGAAAAATTATTGAAGGCCGGGTGGAAGGCATCACAAAGTTCGGTGCTTTCGTAAACATCGGCAAAGGTCAGACGGGGCTCGTACATATTTCGGAGGTTGCCACCAGTTTCGTGGAAAACATCCATGATTTTCTGGAAGAAGGGCAGAAGGTACGGGTTAAGGTGATGTCGCTGGATAAAGGCGGCAAGATTGCACTTTCCATAAAAAAGGCCATTTTACAAGAACAATCTTCCCAGCCGAAGGTGACACGGCCGATAGACTACGACTGGTCCAGAAAACGGGACAACATTGGTGACAGCTTTGAGGACAAGCTTCTCCACTTCAAACAGCAGAGTGATGAACGAATGCAGTCTATGAAGCACGGTAACGAGCCACGGCGGTCGGCTTCAAGGCGCGGCGGTAACAGATAAAATTCTGCCCCTTTACCGGGGGCAGTTTTTATAAGTATATTTCCCTGTCAGGCGCATATCCTATCAGAGAAAGGGGATGTGTCTGTTTGACAGAAAAGCAAGAAAAAACCAAAAAACCAGCACCGTACAAAACGTATGCTCTCGCAGAGGAGGCCTGGCGGGATAAAGATACCAACACGGCCCGTCCCAGTGAAGAAAACGTAGAGGGAATGCGGGAATGGTCCAAAGAAAACAAGCTATAGGGGATGCCCATTTCCATCCCCTTTTAAATTTTAGGAGGTACATAGAATGGGACTTACACTTGCACAAAAAATTATCAAGGAGCATCTTGTATCCGGCGAAATGAAGGCCGGCAGCGAAATTTCCATCCGCATCGACCAGACGCTGACGCAGGACTCCACCGGTACCATGGCCTATCTGCAGTTTGAAGCCATGGGTATCCCCAAGGTAAAAACGAAAAAATCCGTGGCCTACATTGACCATAATACAATTCAGGCCGGCTTTGAAAATGCCGATGACCATAAGTATATTCAGACGGTCACCTCCCGCCACGGCATCTATTTTTCCCGCCCCGGCAACGGCATCTGCCACCAGGTCCATCTGGAACGCTTCGGTGTTCCGGGTATGACGCTGCTCGGCTCCGACAGTCACACTCCCACCGGAGGCGGCATCGGTATGCTGGCCATTGGTGCCGGCGGGCTGGATGTTGCCGTAGCCATGGGCGGCGGTGCCTACTTCCTCTCTATGCCGAAAATCGTCCGTGTAAATCTCACCGGTAAGCTTTCCGGCTGGGTTTCCGCAAAGGATGTTATTTTAGAGGTGCTCCGGATTCTGAGCGTAAAAGGCGGTGTCGGGAAAATCATTGAATACGCCGGTGAAGGCGTGGCCACACTTTCTGTTCCGGAACGTGCTACCATCACCAACATGGGTGCAGAGTTGGGTGCTACCACCTCGGTTTTCCCCAGTGACGAAGTAACCCGTGCTTTCCTCCGTGCCCAGGGGCGCGAAGCCGATTTCACTCCCCTTTGTGCAGACAGCGATGCAGTGTATGACGAGGAAATCACCGTTGACCTTTCTTCTCTGACCTCTCTGACCGCTATGCCGCATAGCCCGGATAATGTGCGCCGTGTCAGCGAACTGGGCGGCTTAGCAGTGGACCAGGTATTCATCGGCAGCTGCACCAATTCCTCATATACGGATATGATGAAAACCGCCGCGATTTTAAAAGGGAAGAGCGTGCACCCGAATGTCAGCCTCGTTATCGGTCCCGGCTCCAAGCAGGTACTGCACATGCTGGCCGAAAACGGTGCTCTGGCAGACATGATTGATGCCGGTGCCAGAATCCTGGAATGTGCCTGCGGTCCTTGTATCGGTATGGGACAAGCACCAAAAACTGGTGCTGTTTCCCTCCGTACCAATAACCGGAACTTTGAAGGCCGTAGCGGCACCAAGAGTGCCCAGGTCTACATTGTCAGCCCCGAAACAGCGGCACTTTCCGCTATCACCGGCACGCTGACGGATCCGTCAATCCTTGGCGACAGACTGGAAATTGAACTGCCCGAGGTGTTCTACAATAACGACAACATGGTGGTTCCCCCCGCTCCCGAAGGTCAGGAGCCGGAAGTTGTCCGCGGCCCGAACATTAAGGAATTCCCCATAAACAAGCCGATGTCGGATACGGTGGAAGGCAAGGTCCTGATTCAGGTAGAGGATAACATTACCACGGACCACATTATGCCGTCCAACGCCTCTCTTCTGCCCTACCGTTCCAACATTCCGCACCTTTCCTCCTATTGCCTCACCCCCTGCGATCCTGACTTCCCCGCCCGCGCCAAGGCAAACGGCGGCGGCGTAATTGTCGGTGGTTCCAACTATGGTCAGGGCTCCAGCCGTGAGCACGCTGCTCTCGTACCCCTGTACCTGGGCGTCCGCGCAGTCATTGCCAAAAGCTTCGCTCGTATCCATATGGCAAATCTCATCAATTCCGGCATTCTGCCGCTGACCTTTGCCAATGAAGCGGATTATGACAATGTAGCACTCGATGATATGCTTGCTATTGAAAACGCACCGGGCCAGCTTGCTGCCGGAGAGGAAATCATTGTGAAAAACGTGACCCGCGGTACTGAATTTAAAACCACACTGTCCCTTTCCCTTCGCCAGAAAGATATCCTGCTGGCAGGCGGGCTGCTGAACTACACAAAAAACAACGCATAAAACAGTATAAACATAGCCCCGGAAGCACATCAACTTCCGGGGCTTTCATTTTACAATCTGTATTTTAGGGGCATCAAAAAACGCCGACCGGGCAAGTTATGCCTTGTGTAACTCCGTTGTACCATTTACATCTTCCCGGATAAGGCGGTATGTTGCCGCGGCCAGCGGAACGCCTAAAAGCATACCGAACACCCCGAAGATCCCTCCGCCAATCGTCACAGCCGCCAGCACCCAGATGCCGGGCAGACCAATGGATGCGCCCACCACACGGGGATAAATCAGATTTCCTTCCATCTGCTGGAGCACCACAATCAGAACGAGAAAAAACAACGCCTGTAATGGCGACACCGCCAGAATCATCAGCGCACCGAGAATAGCACCAATGTACGCGCCCGCCACAGGAATGAGTGCCGTAAACGCAATCAGCGCGCCAATCATGGTGGCATATGGCAATTTAAGCAGAAGCATAAATCCGGTACAAAGCAGACCGAGAATCACTGCTTCTGTACACTGCCCCACGATGTAGCGGTGGAAGGAATCGTCCACCACCCGCACCACATATGCGATTTTTCTGTACCAGCCGGGCCGGATATACCGGCGTCCGGCGCGTTTTATCTGCATCCGGATTTTATCTTTACCGCACAGAAGATATATAGAAAAAATAACAGCCAGAAAAACAGTCACTGTGCCGGAAACGATGGCAGAAATTATCTTTACCACAATTCCCATCACATCGCCTACGCCACTTGTAAGAACACGCGCAATTTCGCCAATCCGGGACTGCCAGTCAAACTCCTGCAAAAGCGCAAGATTTTCCTCGGAAAAAAGGTGCAGACTTGCCGCCCATGCCACCCCTTTTTCAATCAACCCCGGTATCGCCGAAACCAATGTTTCTACGCAGGAAATAAGCTGCGGCACTACCAGGCTGATGATGAGGACAATAATAGCAAGCAAGGTCAAAAACGCGCCCAAAATACAGACGGGCCGCCGGGTTTTTGCCAGTATACCTTTTTGTTTTTTCGGAAAATAATGCCGCTCATAGAACCCCATAAGAATATTCACAAGATAAGCAATCACACAGCCTATCAGCAGCGGTACTGCCGCCCCTAAAAGAGAGCGCAAAAATCCGGACACCGTACTCCAGTAATACATAAACAAGTACAAAAGCACTGCAAAAATACCGATTTTTATAAGTTGTTTTGTTTTCATGCAATCCTCCCCCTCTTCAGTATACCCGGTTTCGGCATGTTTTCATCGGACTACAACCGCCTTTTCCGGACAAAGTTCCTGACAGCAGTAGCACTTGATACAGCCCTCCCGGTGAATATGTGCTTTTTTGTTTATCAGCTCCATCGTCTCTGCCGGACAGGAACGCACGCACTCCCCACAGCCAATACATTTTTTCTCCAAAATCACCGGCTTTTTCTCCCGTTTCAGACGGGAAGCCACCGTCCGGGGCAGAAGCTTCAGAAGTCCGGCATTGCGGCTGGCCTTCGGCCGTTTAAAGCGATGGGTAAATTTTGCAGGGTCTTCGCCCACTACCTCCAGTTTGTCCAGGCTCGCCGGACAAAAGCCTTTTTCCCTGCTGATATCCACTGTAAGTACCTCCTCCGGTGCATATCCCATCATGGAGGAACAAAGAAGATCTAACGCATATGGATTTGCACTGCCGCAGAGAGCACCGACTTTGCGGAGTGTTCCGCTGGCCGGTCCGTTGCCCTCCATAGCCACCACTGCATCGATGATATTAACCTGCGGGGCGTTTTGCCGGCAAAGGTCCACAAGCATTGTACAAAAGTCCCGCTTATCCGGAAATTTGGCATGATACTCCGCTTTTTTCGCCCCTGGTATGGAGCCGAACAAGTTTTTTACCGCCGCCGTCATATCGCACAGCATGTGTGTTTTTAGTCTTCCGATGCTCACAATTAAATCTGCTTCCGCCAGAGGTTTTATCACCGTAAAATCGCCCAGTGGCACGCTGGATGTATCCAGATTCAGCACGGCACCGCTATTCTGGGCCGCCGTTTTCATCCCGGTGGTCTCATACAAACGCTCCAGAAGCTTTGGATGATACAGGCCTCCGGGGCTATCGGCAATCGTTACGTCCGCGCCTTTCTCTTTAAAATAGGCCGCCGCCTCTTCTACTAAAAGAGGATGGGCTGTCACACCTGCCGCAGGCGTGCGCTTCGCCAGAAGATTCGGCTTTATCACCACATTTTTGCCCGCCCATTCCTCCGGGAGACCATTATCCCGCAGAATAGCATCCAGCATAGGCCGGAGCACTTCCGGCACATATTCTTTTGTATAATTTTTGCACGGGCTGAGATATACCCGGTTTGTCAGAAGAATTTCGCGTTTCATTTACTCTCCGTCCTTTCCACCCCGCCACCACTTCTGTTTGGCCAGGGTACTGATATCCGCCAAATGGCTGTTGTCACCGTCCACTGTCACCGTTATTTTTCCGTTTTCCACTTCCAGTACAGTAACGGAAGCATTATCGCACCACTTCTCCCCAGGCATTTCAGAAAGCGGGATTCCCCGCACCCGGCAAAGCAGCACTTTGATAGCCGTGCCATGTGATGCAACCAGAACCTTTTGCCCGGAATGCGTTCTCGCTATGTCCAAAATCGCTCCATAAATTCTGTCCTGAAAATCCGTCATGCGTTCGCCGCCGGGCATCTCTAAAAGATGCGGCCTCTCCAGCCAGTTCCCATAGCTTTCGGGAAAACGAACGGGCAGGTCATCCCACGGTACATCCTCCCACGCTCCACCGTGGATTTCCCGAAGGTCTGCACGGGTCTCTACCGGTATGCCCCTCTCTCGTGTCACTGCCTCCGCCGTCTCTTTCGTACGTTTCAAATCACTGGAATAGGCAGCATCGATGTGGATATCCCGAAACCAGGCAGGCAGACGCGCAATCTGCGCCCGGCCGTTTTCCGTCAGGTCCGAATCAAACCAGCCGTGAAAATTCCGTTCCACATTCCCCCGCGCCTCTCCGTGACGTACAATGTATATGGTTGTCATAGACTCCTCCATTTCCGAACGCATTTCTTTTATGGGTTTTAAAAGGCAAGGCGGATGTATCTCCCATCCGCCTGTTGTTTATCTGTTTCTTAAAATTTGTAAAATATGTTCAAAAGCTTCAGGCAAGGGTACAGAAAAAGTCATTTCCCGTTCCGTTTCCGGATGGATAAAGCCGATTTCTCCGGCGTGCAGAAGCTGCCCGTCCAGCTGAAAGGCTTCCTTTTTTATTCCATACGTTTTATCGCCCACAATCGGATGCCCGATATGGCGCATATGCACCCGAATCTGGTGTGTTCTACCGGTCTGCAGTTTGCACCTGACAAGCGTATACTGTCCGAAACGTTCTATCACCTCGAAATGCGTCACTGCTTCCCGGCCGCCTGTTTTTACAACCGCCATTTTTTTGCGGTCTTTAGGGTCACGGCCTAAAGGAACGTTTATGGTTCCTGCATCTTCCTTCACATTGCCGTGCACCAGCGCATAGTACTTTCTGGAAAGCGTTCTCGTTTTCAACTGTTCTGACAAATGCTGATGTGCCCGATCCCCTTTTGCCACAATCAGAAGACCTGTGGTATCCTTATCAATGCGGTGGACAATGCCGGGCCGAAGTACTCCTCCGATGGCCGAAAGAGAGTCTCCGCAGTGATGCAGCAAAGCGTTGACAAGGGTATCCTCATAATTCCCCGCCGCCGGATGCACCACCATGCCCGCCGGCTTATTGATGACAAGCACGCTTCCGTCCTCGTACACAACGTTCAGCGGGATATCCTGGGCTATGGCCTTAGGTGCCGTGGGCGCAGGTACAGAAACCGCCACCTCGTCCCCCGTTTTCAGCTTATAGCCGGGGCGCACCCGTCTGCCGGACACGGTTACATGTCCTTCCTCTATCAGTTGCTGGATATAGGCGCGGCTTAGCTCCGTATGCACTGCCGCCACCGCCTTGTCAATTCTTTCTCCTGCCTTATATTCCATCACTCAAAATCCGTACTTTTAAATACATATATGCAAAACAACGCCGCTCCGACCACAACGCAGATATCTGCCACATTGAAAATCGGAAAGTTTATAAAACGGGCATCCAGGAAATCCACAACGAAGCCACGAGTTATTCTGTCCACCAGATTTCCCAGTGCACCGGAAATAATCAGTGATACTGCCACCCCGAACAGCTTACTCTGCGGCTTCTTTTTCAGAATATAAGCCAGAAGCAAGCCGATAATCAGCACGGTTGCGGCAATCAGAAACTCCACTCTTCCGCTGAGAATGCTGAATGCCGCTCCGTTATTTGTCTGATAGGTAATGTGGAAAATATCCTGTATCACCGGTATGCTTTGCCTGATACCCATATTTGCGGAAACGAGGTATTTCGTCAGTCTGTCCGCCGCAAACGTGACGACTCCCATTATAGCGGGAAGCCAAAGCATTTTATTTACTCCTACTCTTTAATAATTTCAGCGCAGCGGCTGCAAAGGGTGGGATGCGCCGCATCTTTTCCCACAGATGTGCTGTACAGCCAGCAGCGTTCGCATTTTTCTCCCTCCGGCAGTGTGATTTCCACTGCCAGACCTTCCGTTTCGCCCCGGTAGCTTCCTTCCACGGCTTCGCCTTCCACAATTTTCACGGAAGAAACGATGAACAGCGTGGGAAGGGTATCCCCGAAGGTTTCCAGGAATGCTTTCATTTCCGGAGATACATAGAGCACTACACCTGCACCCACGGAATTACCGATTTTCTTCTCAGCCCGGGCATTTTCCAGTGCTTTAGACACGTCAGCGCGAAGCTTTATAAAGCGGTCCCAATTCTCTCCGAGTGCCGCATTTTCGTAAAGCCCCGTCTTGGGCATATCATTATACAATACACTGCGGCGGTCGTCTCCGGCTTTATGGGGCATATACTGCCAGATTTCTTCAGAAGTGTAAACCAGAACCGGGGCCAGAAGGCGTACAATGGCATCCAGCACGGTATACATCACAGTCTGGGCCGCACGTCGCTCCGTGCTGGCCGCCTTTTCCACATACAGGCGGTCCTTAATAATATCCAGATAGAAGTTACTCATATCCACCACGCAGAAATTGTGAATAGCGTGATAAATCAGGTGGAAGTCATAGCTTTCATATGCCGCCAGTACCTTTTCCGTCATCTGGGAAAGGCGCATCATCGCCCAGGCATCCAGCTCGTTCATTTTCTCTACCGGTATGCTGTCACGTTCCGGGTCAAAATCATGAATATTGCCGAGAATATAGCGGGCAGTATTACGGATTTTTCTGTAGACCTCCGACATCTGCTTTAAGATTTCCTTGGATATACGCATATCGGTCTTAAAATCAGCGGAGACCACCCAGAGACGCAGAATATCCGCACCGAAGTCCCTGATAATATCCAACGGACTTACGCCGTTGCCCTTTGACTTGGACATCTTCTGGCCGTCAGAATCCACAATCATACCATGCGTAATAACCGTCTTGTACGGTGCTACGCCACGGGCGGCAATGGAAGTCAGAAGGGAGGACTGGAACCAGCCTCTGTACTGGTCATTTCCCTCCAGATACATGTCTGCCGGGAAGCGCAGACCTTTCTTCACATCCAGAACACCGGCGTGACTTGAGCCGGAATCAAACCAGACGTCCATGATATCCTTTTCTTTTGTAAATTCCGTACATCCGCACTTACAGGCTGTGCCAGCCGGCAGAATTTCGGAAGCATCCACTTCATACCAGGCACCACTGCCCTTTTCCTTAAAGAGTGCCGCCACGGCACGGATAGATTCGTCAGTAATCAGAGCCTCACCACAATCCTTGCAGTAGAAAATCGGAATCGGAACGCCCCAGGTCCGCTGGCGGGAAATACACCAGTCTGTTCTGTCCATCACCATGCTGGTGATACGTTCCTCGCCCCACTTCGGAATCCAGCGCACGTTGCGGATAGCCTCTGCCGCCGCGTCCTTAATGCTGTCCACCGAGGCAAACCACTGCTCCGTCGCACGGAATACAATCGGTTCATGACAACGCCAGCAATGAGGATACTGGTGAATAATTTCCTGAATCGCATACAGGGCCTTTTTCTCCCGCAGTTTTTCTTCAATAGCCGGGTTGGCCTTGGAATAGTGGAGACCTGCAAATTCACCGGCCAGGTCATTGAGATACCCCTTGCTGTCCACGGGTACCAGAATGGGAATATCCTTATAAGGACGGCAGGCCACATAGTCCTCGGCACCATGGCCGGGAGCTGTGTGCACACAGCCGGTACCTGCATCCAGCGTTACATGGTCACCCACGATAACGAGGGAATTCCGATCCATAAACGGATGGGCACACTGGATGTACTCCAGGTCACTTCCTCGAAATTCTGCAATTTTCTCATATTCCGTGATGCCGCCGACAGCCATAACGCTTTCCGTCAGGTCCTCGGCAATCACATACACCTCGCCGCCGGCCCGGACCAGGTTATAGGTAAAGTCCGGATTTACAGCAATAGCAACGTTTCCGGGCAGTGTCCAGGTGGTTGTTGTCCAGATTACAAAATATACAGGCTCCTTGACATCGGCAAAGAGACCTTTATCGTCGGCAACGCGGAATTTTACATAGATAGAGTTTGTCTTATCCTCTTCGTATTCAATTTCGGCCTCGGCCAGTGCCGTTTCGCAATCCGGACACCAGTAGATGGGTTTGAGGCCCTTATATATATAGCCCTTTTTCGCCATTTCACCGAAAATTTCAATCTGCTTCGCTTCAAATTCCGGTGCCAGCGTCAGGTAGGAGTCCTCATAATTACCTATTGAGCCGAGACGCTTAATCTGGTTCTTCTGATTTTCCACATATCCAAGAGCAAATTTTTTGCACTCTTCTCTGAACTGCGAAATAGAAACCTCACTGCGGTTTATCCCCAGCTTCTTAATGGCCTGACGCTCAATCGGCAGACCATGGGTGTCCCAGCCATGAATATAAGGGGCACAGTAGCCGCTCATATTCTTATAGCGGACAATAATATCCTTCAGTGTTTTGTTGAGTGCATGACCCATATGCATGTCTCCGTTTGCGTACGGCGGACCGTCATGCAGAATAAACAGCGGCTTTTCGGCATTTTTCTCCATCAGGCCGCCATATAAATCATTTTCTTCCCACTTTTTCAGTGTTTCCGGCTCCCGTGTAGGCAGATTGCCTCGCATCGGGAACTCAGTTTCGGGCAAATTCAGTGTTTTGCCGTAATCCATGGTTTTCAATCCTTTCCGGTTTAGTTCTCTGTTTCCATTGCGGGCGGTACTATAGGTGCCGCCACCTGTGTGTCCGACATGGGTGAGGGTGCAGGGATTGCTGTCTCCGCCACCGGAGCACTTACGGGAGGCGTTGGAACATATGAAGCCGGTGCTTCATTCGCATCCTGTACCATACCGTTTATAATCTCAATCTGCGTGCGAAGCTGGGAAATGTTTCGCGCTGCAAACACGCTGATGTTCCGCTTTAAATCCTGCTCCTGCTGGGCAACGGCTTTTATACTGTCTTCCGCTTCCCGCACAATGTAGGCCGCCTTTTCCTCCGCTTCCTTAATAATATTCGCCGCCTTATCCTGTGCGGCACGAATTGCCGCGTCACTGCTGGTCTGGGCAAGAAGCAGAGCATTCTGAAGAGAATCCTCCATCGCTTTATACTTGTCAACGAGCCCCTGCAACATCTGCAGCTTATCCTTATTGGCAATGTTTTCTTTATAAAGCGTTTCGTAGTCCGCAGTCAGTTCATTAAAAACTTCTTCTACATCCTCTTTCTTGTAGCCGCCCATAAAGGCACCGGAAAATTCTATTTTTTCCAGTTCAAGCGGTGTAAACATACAGCTTCACATCCTTTTTATCATTTGTCTTTTTTGCTTTTTACAGTGTCCAGGGGAAAAATCCCTTGTTTTTCAGTTCATCACGAACATCTCCCGCAATGCTGACATTATACGGTGCAATCAGGAAAATACCGCCGGAAACCTTCTGGATATTGCCTTCCAACGCATACACCACACCGCTGATAAAGTCCAGCACCTTTATGGCGTCCTCCTTCGTCAGGTCTTCCAGATTCACCACGACCGCCTTTTTTGCTTTCAGCCGGTCTGCGATTTCGCTGGCATCTTCATACGTTGCCGGTTGCAGCACCGCCACCTCAAGCTGTGTGGTTGCCGTCATGCTGACCACGCGGCCTCCCCCTGCCGATGAAGCAGGCTTTGTGCGGGTTACGTTGAGCGGCTTTAATTCCGCCTTCGGGGTTTCTTCCTCTTCCACCTCGAACTCTTCGAATTCGTCTTCTTCGCTACCGAAAATCATCTCGCCGAGTTTACCGAAAATTTTTGCCATTTTACTGAATACCTCCATTTTTTCTATATCCAAATATTGCGCTGCCGATTCTGACAATATTTGCACCTTCTTCAATGGCGGCCACATAATCGCCGCTCATGCCCATAGAAAGATACTGCATTCTGCAATGTTTGAAGGATTGGGACCTTAGCCCTTCAAACGTCTCTCGCATTTTCACAAAGGACTGCCGTACAGCCGCCTCCTCATGCGTATTCGGCCCGATTGTCATAAGCCCGTCAATTTCCACGTTTTCCTGCTTCTCATTTTCCTCTATTATGGGAAGCACTGCATCAAAGTCCATGCCGAATTTACTTTCCTCCCCGGAAGCATTGACCTCCAGAAGCACATGGGCACAAATGTTGCGTTTCACAGCCTGCCGCCGGACTTCCTCCAGAAGCCGCGTGGTATCAACCGCATGAATCAGGGCCGCCTTATCTATAATATATTTGACCTTATTGGTCTGTAAATGTCCTATAAAATGCCACGTGGCACCTTGTACACGGTCATATTTTTCCGTCAGCTCCTGCACCCGGTTTTCACCGATGTACCGGAGACCGGCGTCCACAGCCGTCTGAATCCGGTCGGGCTCCACCGTTTTCGTGGCTCCCAGAAGAATAATATCTTCCTTTCTTCGTCCGGCACGTTCTGCCGCATCCGCAATTTGCCTTTGCACATTTTCTATGTTTTCTTTTATATGCAAGTGCATTTCCTCCTTAATATACTACGGTGTCGTACAGCTTCAGCTCCGTGTTCTGCCCTTCCCTTACAATCGCGTACGTTTCGCCTGTATAAGCGACCTCCGCTTTTTTGAAAACCTGCTCCGTTACCGTCTGTACATATACGCCCTGCTGGCCACCCTCTTCCACGATTGCTTCCTTTGGCACCCGCAGGCCTTCGTACCGGGCCAAAATAACATCCACCGTCACTTTGCGGTATCGCATCAGACCTTCCGGTGCCTTATCCGTGGAAAACACGACAACACATTTGCCGTCTTGTTCATCGGAAACAGCCAGCACCTCTGCCTTCCGGCTTTCGCCGCCGCACTCACGAAAGCGAAGCGTAACAGTTTGTCCCTCTTGCAGTTCTGCCGCCTGAACCGCTTCTATCGTACAGGCTCCACGCCACGTAGTATTATAAAGGATTTTACATCCGCCACTGTTATTTCCAATTCTGTCTGCAAGTTCCGCAAGGCTTGCCACAGTCAGTTTTTCTGCCTCTTTTGTTGTCATTTCCTTTTCAAGGCCATCCGTCCCCAACAGAAAGCTTCCGGCTTCCGGACTGAAAATCTCTTTAATGCTGCTGCCGATTTTTTCCTTCAGTGCCGCCTGTCTGCCCTCCAAAAGCTCCGTAAGCTCGTCTCGCCGACCCTCTGCCGCGCTTCGCTCATCCTTTGCCACCAAAAGTGCATCCTTCAGCGTTCCCACACGAGTCATATCCCCCTTGCGGGCCGCTTCGGTAATCTGCAGCGAAAGACTGGTGATTTCATCATCTGTACGGAATGTTTCTGCCGTTTTCCCATCCAGAGCACTAAGGCGTTCGATTCTGTCTTCAATCTGCAGAAACTCGTTGAGTGCACTCTCATCGGTATCCGCCGAGAGCAGTGCCCCGACCCGAGCACCCTTATGCACTCGTTCTCCGTCCGATACAGTGGTCTGCAAAATACCGTTTTGACCGCTGTCAATCACATTTTCATCCTTAAATAGGTACATTGTGGCACTGAACGCTTTCTCCATTGCTCCATATTGCACCATTTCCGACACAGAACTTCTTCCGATAAGTGAAATGAGATTCCACAAGATAAACACAGCGACGGCCACCGCGACCGGCATCATAAATTTTTTCTTCACCGTGCTTCTCCTTTCCCTGCCCGAAACCGCGCTATGCATTCTTCGCAAAGAGCTGCGGACGGCTTCTGTCCGTCCAGCCAGATGATGGACGGATTTGCACGAAACCAGGTCATCTGCCGTTTGGCAAGCCGGCGGGTGTTGCGTTTTAAAAGCTCCACGGCCTCCTCAAATGTGGCCCTGCCTTCCAGATACCATATCAGTTCCTTATATCCGACCCCCTGCAGTGCCGTGCGCTGTTTCCCCCGCAGAGGAGCATAAACCGCCCGTACCTCGTCCAGAAGTCCGGCCTCCAGCATCGCATCCACACGCCTATTTATTCTATTATACAAAATTTCTCGCGGGAGTTCAAGAGCAAATACAAAATAATCGTAAATTTTTTCCGATTTTTTTTCCAGATGGGCCGTTTTCGTCTCTCCCGTAGCAAAATAAATCTCCAGTGCCCGCAAAATCCGCCGCTTTTCGTTGGGATGCAGCTTCCCGGCCGCCGCCGGATCCAAACGCATAAGCTCGGCATACATCGCTTCAGCCCCCTTTTCTTCCCATTCGCTTTGCAAGCGTGTCCGCAAAGCCGGATCAAAGGAATTTTCGGAGAGAGGACGGTTTTCCATCACCGTATCAATATACAGCCCTGTGCCGCCGGCCAGTATCGGCACTTTTCCTCGGGCATAAATATCCGCAATCGCCGTATGTGCAAGTTCTGCAAACCGGGCCAGTGAAAAATCAGTATCCGGTGAAACCACATCCAGAAGATGGTGCGGCACGCCTGCCATCTCGGCTTCATCCGGCTTTGCCGTCCCGATATTCATTCCCGTATAGACCTGCATCGAATCGGCCGAAACCACCTCGCCGCCGATTTTTTTCGCAAGCTCAATGGCAAGTGCCGTTTTCCCCGATGCCGTGGGTCCTGCAATAACCAGCATAGGAATCATTTTTCCCTCTCCTTCATTTATGTACAAACGACGTTGCCGCCGCTGCTGCAATTTCCACTGTTTTTGCTCCCGCCTTCTTCAGATGCCGGGCACAGGTATGCATGGTGGCACCTGTAGTTATCACATCGTCCACCAGAAGCACGTCTTTCCCGGCAACGTCTACATCCCGTTTCAAAGCAAATACATCATGCTGTACAGCCCAGCGGTTCCGGCCGCTCATTTTCGACTGCGGCGGCGTGTTACGCATCTTTCGCAGCGTGGACTGCACCGGAACGCCCAGCATTTTCCCCAACGCCCGGGCCAGAAGGGCTGCCTGGTTGTAGCCCCGCACCCCCAGCCGGGTAAAATGAAGCGGCACGAATGTAATCATGTCCGGCCGCGGTGCCCTCATCTCCCGCATTTTCAAAAGGATATAAGCTGCAAGCGTCCCGGCTGAGCCGCGTCTGCCGCCGAACTTAAATCGAAGTATCGCTTCTCGTGCAATATCTTTATAAACAAAAGGCACATATGCCCTTGTAAACGCCCGTTTTCTCTTTCGGCAGGTCGTGCACATCCAATCGCCGTACACCGTGTCCAGCGGCGTGCCGCAATTCCTGCAGGCACGCCTGTTGAGGGGAATATGCGGAAGACAATCCTCGCAGACGGCGAAATTTTCATTTTCTGTCACCCGACCGCAAAACACGCACTTTGGGGGGAACAGTAACCGCAGAAGTGTACGCATCATCCCATCATCCCCCGGATTTTCCCGGCAAGTCCCGAATACCGCTGCTGCTCACGGTTGTTCTCAATCATGGTGTGCATTACACCCTCTCTCCCCACCAGCACCACCAGCTTTTTCGCGCGGGTGACGGCGGTGTATAAAAGATTCCGGCACATCAGCTGCGGCGCACAGGGAAACATGGGAATAATCACAGCATCAAACTCACTGCCCTGGCTCTTATGTACGGTGACAGCATAGGCCATCTCCAAATCCTCCAGCTGGTTAAAATCATAACGGACAAGCCGTTCCTCATCGTACAGCACTTCCAGGAACCGCCCCTTCGGGCTTATGGTATGAATGATGCCCACGTCACCGTTAAAAACGCCGCTGCCTTCCCCATCGCTGTCCGGATTCCGCCACATAATATCATAATTATTCCGAACCTGCATTACCTTATCGCCTTCCCGAAGCACCATCTCTCCCACCGTTTTCTCCGGCTTATCGGACCGGGGTGGATTCAGCCGTGCCTGCAGTGCTTTATTTAAAGCGTTTACCCCCAGCGGTGACTTGCGGGACGGACAAATGACCTGAATCTGCGTCATAGGTGAAAACCCGTAGGCTTTTGGCAAGCGGGCGGCACACACATCGCATATCGTATTTACAATTCCTTCCGCATCCTCCCGGTGCATCAGGAAGAAATCTTTATCCTTGCGATTTACTTCCGGTACCTCACCGGCATTGATTTTATGTGCCCCGACCACAATCATACTTTCTGCCGCCTGGCGGTAAATATCTGTAAGCCGGCAGACCGGCACGGCACCGCTTTGCATAATATCCCGCAATACATCGCCTGCACCTACACTGGTCAGCTGGTCCGCATCTCCCACCATAATCAGACGTGCCCCCGGCTTCATTGCCTTGAGAAGGGCATACATCAGAAGCACATCTACCATGCTCATTTCGTCCACAATGACAACATCCTCATCCAGGGGACATTCTTCATTCCGTCCGAACACCTGCCTGTCCCCATCCCCGGAAAAATTCAGCTCCAGAAGCCGGTGAATGGTTTTTGCCTCCATGCCGCAGGTCTCTGCCATCCGCTTGGCCGCCCGTCCCGTAGGGGCGCACAGCGTCACTGCCGCATCTGCCGCCGTCATAATTTCTATAATCGCATTGATAACCGTTGTTTTTCCGGTACCCGGGCCGCCGGTGATAACGGACGCACCGTTTTGCATCACCATATAGCAGGCCTCCTTCTGCCGCTCCGAAAGGGTAATACCCGTCCGGTGCTGGGCAACGTTTACAGCTGCTTCCGTGGAAACACCAAGGCTTGTCTGCTTCGTGTTCATAATCGTATAAAGCCTCCGGGCAACACCCATTTCTGCGTGAAAAAATGCAGGCAAATAAATATTTCGCCCCTCTTGTCCCGCCTCCTGAATAAGTGCGCCTTCCAGCAGCATTCCTGTAACAGCGTTCTGCACCGGGACCGGGTCTGCGGTCAGAATTTCCGCACTGTATCGGACGAGGATTTCCTCCGGTAAAAACGTATGCCCATTTGCGGCATATTCCGTCAACACATATTTTACACCGCTCTTCAGCCGCTCCACGCTTGTCGGATCCATACCCATCTGCATGGCAATTTTGTCAGCCGTTTTAAAACCGATTCCATCTACTTCACAGAGCACATACGGATTTTGTTCAATCATCTGTACCGAGGAGGGACCGAATTTCCGGAACACCCGTACAGCAAAATTCGGCGTCACTCCATAGGGCTGCAGGTACATCACCACGCTCTGCACCGCCTGCTTTTCCAGCATAGAAATCTGCATTTCCTCTGCCTTTTTCCGGCTGATACCCTTAATCTGTGACAGTCTGTCCGGTGCATCCCGAATGACCTCCAGTGACTCTGTACCGAATTTTTCCACTATCTTCTGCGCCGTAGCCGGTCCGATACCCTTGATAATTCCGGAAGAGAGGTATTGCAGAATCTGCAGTTCGCCGGTGGGCAGGATTTTTTCACAAAGCTCTGCTTTAAACTGCTCGCCATATTCGGCATGGGTTGTCCACCGTCCCGTCAGACGTACACCTTCGCCGGGAGCAATGCCGGGCATAATGCCGACTACAGTGATAAAAACCCCTTCCACGTCAATATCGCAAACGGTATATCCGTTTGCGATATTCTGGAAAATAATCTCCTGTACAATTCCTTCTATGACGAGAAGTTCCGCCATAAAATCCCTCTCTTTACTGTTTTCTCTCTACGCCGTACCGTGCACAAAGCGCATTTACATATGTAGTATCGCCGCCCCGTATGTACACACGGGCACCGCTGAAATATCGCTGTGACAGCCGCTTGGCCATCGCCACCGTATTCTCAATATTTTCCGCTCCTTCATCGCCGGCAATGATAATCTCCACATTGCCGCCTGCCGGCACGCCTATGGCACGGAGTAGAATGAACGCCGCCGCCGCCAGACAAACCGTGATGAGAAGCGGGACTATATACTGCACCAGCATACTACTCGCCTCCTGGTTTTATAGTATGCTGGTGTCATTCCTAATGTGTCTTTTAGCCGAGAACTTCTTCCCGGATTTTTTCTGCCATGTCCGTCTGCTCCCACGGATATGTATCATTTCCGAAATGGCCGTAAGCCGCCGTCTCAGCATAAATAGGCCGGAGCAGATCCAATTTGGCAATCATGCCGTCAGGCCGCAGGTCAAAAAGCTTCTCTACTGCATTTGCCAGCTTTTCATCCGAAACACAGCCTGTTCCAAAGGTATCCACCCGGAGAGAAACCGGCCGGGCCACACCGATGGCATAAGCCGCCTGCAGCTCACATTTTTCTGCAAGACCGGCCGCCACAATGTTTTTAGCAATGTAACGCATCATATAGGCCGCCGTTCTGTCCACCTTTGTGGCATCCTTGCCGGAAAGGGCACCGCCGCCGTGGCGGGCATAGCCGCCATAGGTATCCACGATAATTTTCCGGCCCGTCAGACCTGTGTCCCCATGGGGACCTCCGATAACAAACCGGCCGGTGGGATTTACAAATATTTTCGTGTTTTTATCCATGAGTGCTTCGGGAATGACCGGCCGTATGACCTCGCGCTCAATATCTGCACGGATTGTATCAATATCCACATCCGGGTCATGCTGGGAAGAAATAACCACCGCTTCCACCCGCACAGGCTTTTCATCCTCGTATTCCACAGTGACCTGGCTCTTGCCGTCAGGACGCAGGTAGGCAAGCGTGCCTTCCTTCCGTACCGCCGTCAGCCGCCGGGCAAGACTGTGTGCCAGAGAAATGGGCAGGGGCATCATTTCCTCTGTCTCGTTACAGGCATACCCGAACATCAGTCCCTGATCCCCTGCACCATGGCCTTCGCCGCCCTCTTCCTTCGCCTCAAAGGAGCGGTCCACACCCATAGCAATGTCCGGAGACTGCTCCCGGATACAGTTGAGCACTGCACAGGTTTCGCAGTCAAAGCCGTAATCTGTTTTGTCATAACCGATTTCACGTATCGTTTTTCTGGCAATGTCAGCAATATCCACATAGCATTTTGTGGTAATTTCGCCCATCACCATCACCAGCCCTGTTGTGGCCGTCACCTCACAGGCCACCCGCGCTGACGGATCCTTCTCTAAAATCGCATCCAGCACGCTGTCGGAAATTTTATCGCACAGCTTGTCCGGATGTCCCTCTGTCACCGATTCCGATGTAAAATAATGTCTCATTGCAAACCACTTCCTTTATCCGTTAAAAAATTTGAACAATCCATTTCACCAGTTCTGTCCCAAGTGTCATAACACACCCTGCGCCGATGACACCTCCAACGATGCTGGGCAGTGCAAAGCGATACCGCAAATCCAAAAGTGCAGCACATAACGCTCCCGTCCACGCACCCGTTCCCGGCAGCGGCACCGCCACAAACAGAAACAGACCCAGTGCACTCCGTTTCATAATTTTATCCCTGTTTTTCTCCGTTTTCCGTTCCATCCATCTGGCAAACCAGCCAAGCACACGCGTCTTTTTTAAAAAACTGACAATCGGCCGTGCCAGAAAAATAATCAGCGGCACCGGGAGACAGTTACCGACAACGGCACATATAAACGTTGTCACCGTATCCAGCCCGAGCGCAGCTCCCACGGGGATGGCCCCGCGCAGCTCCACAATCGGTATCAGGGACATCAGCATTACGATAAGTTCCTTCGGCACATGCATTCCGGAAAACAAATCAAGAAAGAAATCCTGCATATATTCACCTCAGCTATTAATTATACATTTTTTTTCGTTGCTTGTCAACCTTTTCCGTCTTATTTTTCCAAAGCCTACGGCAAAAATGCTGCATCCCGGAGAACTTGACAGAAAAGCTGTCCGGAAATTCTACTTTTCTTTCGTTCACCTCCTCTTTCCAAGCTAACAGTAGTGTACCGCCAAAAGGCCGGAAAGTCAATTTGCAAGCCGGATTTTTGTACCCGAATTTAAAATATTTCCAAAAAAGCTTGACAAATGCTCTGTGTTCCGATATAATAAGATAGCATTTGTGCCTTATGGCATGAAAATGGAGTGAATCAGCAAAGAAAGCAAAAGGAGGTGTACTGCATGCTTCAGACATATCAGCCTTCCAAACGGTACAGAAAGAAGGAGCACGGCTTCAGAAAGAGAATGAGCACGGCAAACGGCCGCAAGGTTCTCGCCAGAAGAAGACGCAGAGGGAGAAAGGTTCTTTGCGCATAAGCAAAGCAACGGAAATCCTATGAAAAAGACGGTATCCATACGACAAAATCATGAATTTCGGAGTTTGTATTACAAAGGCGGTTCTAAGGCGTCCGGCCTTTTGGTCGTATACTTCAAAAAAAACAGGTACGGCCAGAACCGTCTCGGTATTACCGTCAGTAAAAAAGTCGGTAACGCCGTCACGCGAAACCGCGTACGGCGTCTGATTAAAGAGAATTACCGCCTGATGGAAGCAGAGGTGCGGGACGGATTTGACGTTGTTGTTGTGGCCCGGGCACGCATGGCAGAGGCAGATTTTCACGCCTGCAGGGCCGCTCTCTATTCCCTTTTCGGAAAGTGTGGGTTGCTTCGGTGAAAACATTCTTGCTTTTCTGTATCCGTGGGTACAGAAAATATATTTCGCCCCGGAAAAAGCCCGTTTGCCGTTTCTATCCGTCTTGTTCTGCCTATGCCGAAGAGGCAATCCGGAAATATGGTGCCGGCCGCGGTGGATTTATGGCTCTGAAACGTATTCTGCGTTGCCATCCCTGGAATCCCGGCGGGTATGATCCCGTAAAGTAGGCGGGATTTTTTTGAAAGGAAGAAAATAATGAACTGGCTCTATGAGTTATTCGGCTCTATCATCAAGTTCATCTACAATGGTGTTGAGAACTATGGTGTTGCGCTGATTCTTTTTACTATTTTAATGAAGGTGATTCTGCTTCCTCTTAGTGTGAAACAGCAGCGTTCCATGATGTCCATGCAGAAAATTCAGCCCCAGCTGTCAGAGCTGCAACGGAAATACGCGCATGACAAAGACAAACTCAGCCGCGAAACCATGGAACTTTACAAAAAAAACAACGTCAGCCCCTTCGGCGGCTGTCTTCCCATGATTTTCCAGCTTTTTCTGTTGCTGGTTATGATTAACATTGTGTACCGTCCGGCCACCTACATTATGGGTGTACCCGATGTGGCCAAGGATATTACATCACAGATTAACGCAGCCAAGGCGCACGGCATGAATTTTGCATTTCTTTGGTGGGACTTAGGGCTCAGACCCACTTTCAGCTTTTCACCCACTGTAAAAGACCTGCTCACCTGGGTGCTGCCGCTTCTGGCTACGGCCGGCACATATGCTTCCGGCATTATCTCGCAGAAGATAACCGGAAATAACACAGCAAACAGTGCCGCTGCAGACCAGACACAGCAAATGACCAAAAGCATGACTACCTTCATGCCGCTTATGACACTTGTGTTCGCATTTACCATGCCAACTGCCGCTTCACTGTACTGGTTTATCAGCAGTATCACGCAGACACTGCAGCAGATAATTCTGAATAAAACACTGAAAATTGATGTAAAAGACGAGGGAGGATTATCCTATCATGAAAAGCGTAATCAAAAACGCAAAAAGCGTTGACGAAGCCGTTGCCGCCGCACTGGCAGAACTGAATGTGACCGAGGACATGGTTACGGTTGAGGTGCTGGAGGAAGGCAAAAAGGGATTTTTGGGTCTTGCCGGCAGGGACGCCAGTGTCCGTGTTACTGTAAACGAGGAATCCGCAGATGCGGACGAGGGAAAGGAAGCTGTGCTATCAGCCGCCCCAGCCGACACGGCTGATGGGGATTCTCCCATTGAAATCGCGGAAAATTTCCTGAAGCAAATTCTGGCATCCATGGAGCTGGAGGCTGACCTTTCGATTCAGTCGGGCGATGATAATACGGTGGAAATCGACATCACCGGCGATGACATGGGTATTTTAATCGGTCGCAGAGGGGAAACGCTTTCTGCACTTCAGTATCTGACAAGCCTTGCCGTAAATCGCCGCACGGAGGACTATTACCGTATTGTCCTGGATACGGAGAATTACAAAAAACGCCGGGAGGAAACGCTGAAGCGTCTGGCAAAGAAGCTTGCCGGTAACGCTGTACGTTACAGAAGAAACGTAACGCTGGAGGCTATGAGTCCCTACGAACGCCGGGTTATTCACTCGGAACTGCAAAACGACCCCATGGTTACCACATATTCAACCGGTGAGGAACCGAACCGAAAGGTTGTTATTGTATATAAAGGCGGAAAATAAAAAAAGCCGCCGGACTTTTGTGCATGATTTTATTAAGAAGGAATCTCGTCTTGGCGATTTTCCTTCTTTTTATTCGCATCCGTTCCTTTCCCATGTGTAATCAGGGAAAGTGTAATGCAGTATTATGATAAATTTATGTTTTTAAACCATATCGGGTTCAAGTCTTACTGCACTAGGGTGACAGGAATTATCCGAACCTATACTATCGTCGCCCCGCCCGGGGCTAATTTCTGGAGGTATGCATATGAAAATTGATGATACAATTGCCGCCATCGCCACGCCACGCGGTACGGGCGGTGTGGCTGTTATTCGTATCAGCGGACCGGACGCACTGCCGGTGGCTGACCGGGTTTTTTCGGCAAAAACAAAACCCAGCAAAGCCCGTCCCCGCCTTTTACAGTACGGCAAGGTCTGTGCCGGCGATACGGTACTGGATATGGGCATGTGCGTTACTATGCCCTCTCCTCACTCTTTCACCGGCGAAGATGTTTGTGAACTGCACGTCCATGGCGGTGCCCATCTGACGGAAACGGTTTTGCAGGCTGTGTTGGATGCCGGCGCACGGCTGGCACTGCCCGGTGAATTTACCCGGCGCGCCTTTCTGAACGGCAAGCTGGATTTAGCCCGGGCCGAAGCTGTGGGAGACTTGATCCATGCCGAAGCCGACCTGGCCGCTACCGCGGCTGTCAACCAGCTGGAAGGGCGTCTTTCTAAAAAAATATGTGCCATACGCGACAAAATCATTGACCTTACGGCTCGTCTGTCCGTCGCCGCCGACTACCCCGAGGAGGATATTGACTACTTGTCGTTAGACGGGTTTGCGGCAGAGCTGAAAGAAATTATTGCCGAACTGGACAGACTGATTGCCTCAGCTAAAGGCGGTCAGATGCTCCGCGAGGGCGTGCGCTGTGCCATTGTGGGACGTCCCAATACAGGTAAGTCTTCGCTACTAAACGCCATTGTCGGCTCGTACCGTGCCATTGTAACTGCCGCCGCCGGCACCACACGCGACATTGTGGAGGAGGTTGTTTCCATGGGCGGCATTGCTGTTAAATTCGGCGATACGGCTGGCCTTCGCGAGGGCGAGGGAGAAGCAGAAAAAATGGGCATCGAAATGGCCCGTGCTTACGTGCAAAATGCAGATTTCTGTCTGGTGGTGCTGGACAGCAGCCGGGTGGAAAAGGCGGACCTGGAAATTTTGAATTTTGTAAAAGAAAAGCCCCATATCGTGGTACTGAATAAAAACGATATCGCGCAATTTTCCGGCGATTTTTCTTCTCCCTGTGTGCATCTTTCTGCCGCCTCAGGAGCAGGAATAGCTGACCTGGAAGCCGCCATTTCAGCACTTCTGGACTCGATGCTGGAGGGCGATTCGCTCCGCCGGGCCGACGCGGTACGCCTGACGAACACCCGCCAACGGGATGCCGCCGTGAAAGCCAGAGAGGCCACAACACTGGCCCTATCCACCATCGAAAACGGTTTCCCGCCGGACCTTACTGCCGTAGACCTGGAAAACGCGGCGGCGGCACTCGGCGAAATAATAGGTTTGTCCGTTTCCGACGAGGTCATCAGCCGGATATTTGAAAAATTCTGTCTGGGAAAATAGCCCTGCATGAGGTATATCTCTTTATACTGCCAGCTGAATGTCGGTAAGTTAGATTCGGTTTTAAAATCGGATTTCAAGTGTTTTTAACGCAATTTGATACTGAATTTGTCTATTTCAAGACTATTCTTCCTTATCGACATCGCTTATGCAGAAAATCAATAAAATGCTTCACACTGCCGGTGTACGCCTGCTGCTTATAGTAGGCGTACACCGTATATCTTTCGTCAAAATCCGCAATGTCCAGATATGCCAGTCCCTTTGCCGCATCCTCCTTAAAATTCTCCCGCCCCGGTCCAATGCCAATTCCGGAAGCAATCAGTTTTTCGTAACACGCTGTGTCATTGCTCTGTACAACAATATTAGGTATAAAGCCCGCCTGACTGCAGGCCCTGCATAAAAGTGTATGCATATTGCTCTGTTCACCCCAGGAAATAAAGGATTGCCCCGAAAGCTGCCGCAAGGAATGTTTTTTTCTGCACAAGGGGCTGTCTGCCGCCGCTTTCATACGAATACGCATCGTATACAGTTCAAAGGTCTCATATCCTTCATACTTGTCTGTTTTCTCATCAATTATAATGTCATATTTTTCATACTCCGTTTCACCGAAATCATATACCGTCTTAAACGTAATTTGCGGATGCTTTCCTTTGTATTCAATAATATAGTCTGTCATATCGCTCCGTATTGCCCGGACCAGCAGCTTGATTTCCCGACTCTCCCCACGCATCGTCGTCAGAGCCTCCACCGCACTGTCCAGTGCCTCAAAAGCAATTCCCAAAGACTGCTGCAGCCGTTTTCCGTCTGCATTCAGAAGTATCCGGTTATACTCCCGGTCAAACAGCCTGCATCCCAGCTCCTTCTCCAGCCTTTTAACAGAGGCAGACACCGATGTGGCGGGTACGCCATACCTTTCTGCCGTTTTTGCAAAGCTTCCCTGCTTTGCACTTTCATAAAAATACTTTAGTTGTAAAAGCTCCATGTTTTCTCCTTCTTTCCGAATATCGCAATTCTATTTTTTTAAATCAGCGAACGATTTAAATGCTATCTGTTTTTAATGAATTGACAACTGTCGTTGTCATGAATTGGCTAAAGCCATGAATTGTTGCTATCGCTCCATGAATTGAATTGCCTTTACAATGCATGAAGTGCAATTCATGAGCCGTAAGGCTCAATTCATGAAATCGCAGATTTCAATTCATGCCGCAGGCAATTCATTGATTTCATCTTTGATGAAATCAGTATACCACATTTACAAAGTTTGTACAACCCCATTTTATCCTATTGTTTACAATGTGGTAAAACTATTGTATACTATACCATATAAAAACGAACGGAGGAGAAAAAATGAGCAAAGCAGAAGTTCTGTTTCTGAACAACAAAGCTATGGACGCGTTGGGTGTCCGGGACATGCAGGCTGTAATGCATGACGTAGAACGGGTATATGTCCTGTACCAAAACGGTGATATAATTGCCCCGGGCAAATGCGTTATGCGCTGGGGAAAAACAGTGGAGGATGAAAACACGTTGGGGCGAATCAACGCCATGCCCGGCTATATCGGCGGCGAGTATGATATCGCCGGTATCAAATGGATAGGAAGCGGCCCGCAAAATTACAAAAAGGGGCTTCCGCGCGCAAGTGTTACGGTTATACTCAATGACCCGGATACAAAGCTACCGGTCTGTATTGCCGACGGCACGGCAGTAAGCACCATGCGCACCGGTGCATCCGGCGGCGTAGCCATAAAGCTCCTGGCTCCGTCCAATGCCGGAGTAATGACCCTATGTGGTGCCGGTGCCCAGGCTCCCACACAGCTGGAAGCCGCCCTGATTGCCCGCCCTTCCATACATTCTGTTTTTATCTATGACATTGTGCCGGAAAATGCACGCCGGTTTGCCTCGTACGTCATGGAGAAGTACAAAACTGTACAGGCCATTCCTACACAAAATATTGAGGAAGCTGTTCGGAACAGTGACATTGTTGACTGTGTGACCCTGGCCGCCGAACCCTTTATACAAGGGAATTGGCTGAAAAAAGGCTGTCTTGTTATGAACATGGCCGATTTCGAGGTGGACTATGACTGCGTAAAAAGAACCGATAAAGTAGTGGTGGACTTCTGGGAAAGCGTTAAGCACCGCATGATCAGCACCGTGGCACTCATGTGGAAAGAGGGCCTCGTTCAGGATAATGATATTCATGCAGAGCTGGGTGAAGTTCTCGCCGGCAGCAAACGAGGACGGGAAAACGATGAAGAAATTATATATTTTAATGCTGTCGGTGCCGGTATTTTAGACATTGCTGTTACTGCCCGCTGCTATCGGAATGCACTGCAAAACGGCGATGGCATTCCCCTTCCCTACTGGGAATAAAGCATATATACAAAAAGTAAAAGAGAGATGTGAAAAGCTCGTTTTTTCGCTTCTCCTTTTCCATTTTTCTGTAACTTTGAAATTTTTTTGACTTTTTTTAAAAAAAGTATTGACAAACCTTCCGAATTGTGGTATCATATTCAAGTCGTCAAGATACGCGCCATTAGCTCAGCTGGTAGAGCAACTGACTCTTAATCAGTGGGTCCCGGGTTCGAGTCCCTGATGGCGCACCAAAAAAGCACTTCGTGAGAAGTGCTTTTTTTAGCAAAATAAACTCTGACGGAGGAACTGCCATGACTAAGATTTATACTTCTGCTGACAAGCTTATTGGAAACACGCCGCTTCTTGCCCTCACGCATCTTGAAAAGAAGTATTCCCTTACAGCAAATCTTATCGCAAAGCTTGAATACTTAAACCCCGCCGGCTCTGTCAAGGACAGAGTTGCCAAGGCCATGCTGGATGAGGCTGAGGCCGCTGGAATCCTTACACCGGATTCTGTAATTATTGAGCCCACTTCCGGAAACACAGGGATTGGACTTGCGGCTGTTGCCGCGGCGAGGGGCTATAGCATTATCATAGTAATGCCGGAAACCATGTCTGTTGAACGCCGGCAGCTTATGGAAGCTTTCGGTGCCAGGCTTGTTCTCACCGAGGGTGCAAAAGGGATGACGGGGGCAATCGAAAAAGCCGAAGCACTTGCAAAAGAAATTCCGCATGGCTTTATTCCTTCACAGTTTACAAATCCGGCCAACGCCCGCGCGCATCTGGAGACAACCGGTCCCGAAATCTGGGAGGATACCGACGGAAAGGTGGATATCTTCGTTGCTGGAGTAGGTACGGGCGGTACCATCACCGGTGTGGGCGAATACCTGAAATCCATGAATCCCTGTATTCAAATTGTTGGTGTGGAGCCAGCCTCCTCCCCGGTACTATCGGGAGGCACTGCAGGTGCACATCAAATTCAGGGAATCGGCGCCGGTTTTGTTCCGGCGGTGCTGAACACTTCCATTTATGATGAAATGATTCCCGTTTCCGATGCGGATGCCTTTGAAGTGGCCAGATGCATCGGCAGAAGTGAGGGTGTGCTTGTAGGTATCTCGTCAGGCGCAGCGGCCTGGGCCGCAATTCAGCTTGCAAAACGCCCGGAAAATAAAGAAAAAAACATTATTGTGCTGTTTCCGGATACCGGCGACAGATATCTTTCCACTCCCCTTTTCTCGCAAAATTAATTCTGACTGCATCGCACTCCATTGCAACGGGATATACCGGCAAAACAGTTTTTCTACAAAAAAACGACCCTCTGAAAGGGTCGCTTTTTCTGTTACTTAAATTTACGCTTTCGTGCTGCTTCCGACTTTTTCTTACGCTTTACGCTCGGCTTCTCGTAATGTTCTCTCTTTCTAATCTCAGACAAAACACCGGATTTGGCACATTGGCGTTTGAATCTGCGCAGTGCGCTATCTAAAGATTCATTATCTTTAATTCTGATTTCCGACAACTAAATCCCTCCCTCCGAGTTTCACAAAATTCCGGGAACTCTTTACGGCTTTATGCTAAGTACACAGCCTTTCGGCATCCCGTTTCAAAATGTAAAGAAGCATTTTCTCTTCAGCCGTAAACATAATTATTATACAGCACACGGAATTATATGTCAAGAAAAACTTTTAAAATTTTCTCTCAGGAATGGAAAAATTAGATTTTTACGGATTTTTCATTGACAAGCAGACGTAAAAAGCGTATAATAATTTTATATATTTTTGAAAGAATCGGTGATACTATGTTGAAAATTACTTTACGCGATGATGTTTGCTCCTTTGAAAGCGGCGTCACGGGAGGAGAAATTGCCAGAAGCATCAGCGAAGGTCTTGGCCGGGCCGCACTGGCTGTAAAAGTAAACGGCACTGTCTGTGCGCTGGATGCCCCCATCTGTGAGGATGCAACGGTGGAAATTCTCACCTTCGACAGCGAAGACGGTAAAAACGTGTACCGTCACACGGCTTCCCATGTGCTGGCGCAGGCTGTGAAACGGCTCTATCCGACGGCAAAGCTTGCCATCGGGCCCGCCATTGAAAACGGGTTTTATTATGACATTGATATGGACACCAACCTCTCCATGGAGGACCTGGATGCCATTTCAGCAGAAATGAAAAAAATTATTAAGGAAGATTTGCCGGTACGGCGTTTCGTTCTGCCGCGCGCAGAAGCTATCAAGCTTATGACTGAAAAGGACGAGCCTTACAAGGTGGAGCTTATTGAGGATCTGCCGGAGGATGCCGAGCTTTCCTTCTACGAGCAGGGCGAATTTACAGACCTTTGTGCCGGGCCGCACCTTTCTTCCACAGGTAAGCTCAAAGCATTCAAGCTTCTCAGCGTAACAGGTGCCTACTGGCGCGGCAACGAGAAGAATAAAATGCTTCAGCGTATTTACGGCACGGCCTTCCCGAAGAATGCCGACCTCACTGCCTATTTAGAGGCTCTTGAAGAAGCGAAAAAGCGCGACCATAATAAGATTGGCCGTGATTTGGAATACTTTACAACTTCCGAAGTTATCGGACAAGGTCTGCCCATCATGCTCCCCAAGGGCGCAATGCTTATGCAGACGTTGCAACGCTTTGTGGAGGATACGGAGGAAGCCTGGGGCTGGCAACGCACCAAAACCCCGCTGATGGCTAAAAGCGACCTGTATAAAATTTCCGGCCACTGGGACCACTACCGTGACGGCATGTTTGTACTGGGAGACCCAGACAGTGATGACGAGGTGTTTGCCCTCCGTCCCATGACCTGCCCCTTCCAGTATCAGGCGTATCTCAACCGCGGCCGTTCTTACCGTGATCTGCCCATGCGGCTCGGTGAAACCTCCACTCTGTTCCGTAATGAAGCTTCCGGCGAAATGCACGGCCTCATCCGTGTCCGGCAGTTCACCATTTCCGAAGGACATCTGATGTGTACTCCCGAACAGCTGGAGGGCGAATTCAAGCACTGTCTTGAGCTTGCCAACTACATGCTTAAAACCATCGGTCTTTACGAAGATGTAAGCTACCGTTTCTCCCAGTGGGATCCGAATGACCGCGACAAATATATCGGTACGGACGAGCAGTGGGATGAAGCGCAGGGCATAATGAAGCGAATCCTCGATAACCTGGGCATCGAATATGCAATCGGTATCGGCGAAGCCGCTTTCTACGGTCCGAAGCTGGATATCCAGATTAAAAACGTACACGGCAAGGAAGATACACTGATTACGATTCAGGTTGACCAGATGCTGGCTGAAAAGTTCGGTATGGAATACACCGCCGCCGATGGAGAAAAGAAGCGTCCCTACATTATTCACAGAACGTCTATCGGCTGTTACGAGCGCACGATAGCTCTTCTTCTTGAAAAATATGCCGGCGCACTTCCCACATGGATGAGTCCCCAGCAGGTGCGCGTGCTTCCCATCAGCGAAAAGTATCTCGACTATGCAAACGAAGTGTGCGGTGCCCTCCGCGCCGCAGGTGTCCGCACAGAGGTGGACAGCCGTGACGAAAAGATTGGGTATAAGATTCGCTCGGCCCAGCTGGAAAAGCTGCCCTATATGCTGATTGTCGGCGAAGAGGAGCAGAATGCCGGTGAGGTTGCTGTCCGTTCCCGCAAGGATGGAGATAAGGGTAAAATGAAGCTGGAGGCCTTCACTGCTCATGTAAAGGAAGAAATAGCTTCCAAAGCGAGGTAAATTCTATGCACATAAAGGCAAATCCACTGGATTTCAAAGAAGAACAGCTTCTGCCTGCCGCCGCCGTTTTACAAAACGGCGGCATTTGTGCATTTCCCACCGAAACGGTGTACGGTCTCGGTGCAAATGCATGGGATGCAGAGGCTGTCGCAAAAATTTTCCGGGCCAAGGGGCGTCCCCAGGATAATCCCCTGATTGTCCATGTAGCGGACCCCGGCCAGCTTTCGGATATCTGCATTGTCACGCCGCTTGCCGAAACGTTGATTTCCCGTTTCTGGGGCGGACCGCTGACACTGATTCTGCCGAAAACCGACAAAGTTCCTGCTGCGGTAACCGCAGGGCTTGATACTGTGGCAGTCCGTATGCCCTCCCACCCCATTGCCAATGCGCTTCTGCGCCTTTGCGGGCTTCCTGTTGCCGCACCCAGCGCTAACCTTTCCGGCAAGCCCAGTCCTACCCGCGCAGCCCATGTTCTGGCTGACATGGATGGACGGGCAGACTGTATCATTGACGGCGGTGACTGCCTTTGGGGCGTAGAATCCACGGTGCTGGATTTAACAGTATCGCCCCCGGCTATTCTGCGGCCCGGTGCAGTTACGAAAGAAGAAATCTACGGAGAAATCGGAGAAGTTATCTACGGCACCGGCGTTGGCGCACCGAAGAGTCCCGGCATGAAGTACACCCATTATGCGCCGGATGCTCCGGTTTTCATTGCGGAAGGGCCGGACGCCGCCGCACGGATTGCCGAAGCGGCAAAAGCCTATACGCGCCCCGGAGTTTTATATTACGATTGCAATCCACCTGCCCTCCCCGTTGCCATTTCTGCCGGCAATACGGCAGCTGAATACGCGGCACAGCTTTTTTTTGCTCTGCGGGAATTTGACCGCCAGGGTGCAGACGTAATTTTTGCAATCCCTCCCGCCGCAGGTGGCATGGGAGATGCTGTGCGAAACCGGCTTTTCAAATCTGCCGGCGGCAAAATTATATAATACAAGGATGATAAAAATGCATATTATTTTTGTCTGTACGGGCAACACCTGCCGCAGTCCTATGGCAGAAGCCCTGCTCCGCAAAAAAACAAAGCTGCATACGGTCAGCTCTGCCGGTTTATCCGTGTCTTTCCCTTCTCCCGCTGCAGAAAATGCAGTTGCCGTCATGCAGGAGCACGGGCTGGATATTTCTGCTCACCGTGCCCGTCCGCTCACGGCAGAGGATATAAAACAAGCCGATTTGATTCTGACGATGACGAGCGGACACCGTTCCATTCTCACAGCGGTTTTTCCGGAAGCCGCCGAAAAAACCTTTACACTCTGTGAATACGCAGGAACGCCCGGCGACATTGATGACCCCTTCGGCGGCGATATGGATACCTACCGCCGCTGTGCCGCGGCACTGGCCGCCCGGATTGAGGAGGCAGACTTATGATTCGTGCCGCCACAACCGGGGATGCGCCCCGTATTGCCGCACTTCTTCACCGGAATATGCCTCACCCCTGGACAGAGGACGCAGTGCGTGCGGCCCTTTCTTCCCCCACTTCGGTGCTCTGGGTGCGGGAGGATGATGCAATGCTTTCCGGGGTTCTGATTCTGCAGCTCTGTCTGGACGAAGCGGAAATTCTCACAATTGCCACGGAAAAGGCCCGGCGACGCCAGGGCATCGGCCGTAGCCTTATGGAATACGCCCTGCGGGAAGTCGGACCGGCCACCGTTTTTCTTGAGGTGCGCGCGGAAAACACCGGTGCCAAGGCCTTCTATGAAGCTCTTGGCTTTACGCCCTACGGTGTACGGAAACGGTATTACCGCGACCCGGTGGATGATGCAATTCTTATGAAATTTGTAAATTTTTTGAAAATCCCTTGCCAAACGGAGAAAAAAACAGTATAATAGATATATTGATTTATATAAAGGAGGTATTCCCATGAACAACATCGGCATGATTGTCTACATTGTCCTTCTTGTGGCAGTTTTTTACTTCATGCTCATCCGTCCGCAGAAGAAGCAGCAGAAGGCCATGAAGGCTATGCTGGATAACCTGGCGGTTGGCGACAAGATTGTCACCGTCGGCGGCATCCACGGCAAAATTCTGAAGATGAAGGATGACACGGTTGTGCTGGAAACCGGCAGTGGCGAGGCTAAGTCCACGCTCACCCTTTCCCGCAACTCCATCGCAAGCTGTCTTACCGTTAAGGAATAATTTCATCCGGCCCCGCATAGATATGTGGTAGCATATAAAAAAGGGGCTGAAGTTATGGCAAGACACACCGCCGTCCCGGAGACGGCACCCGGTTTTTTTCTTTCCGTTTTAAAACCGCTTTTCATTTCTCTGTCCGTGACCTTTCTGGCACTGTGTCTTCTGGCAATGTGCATTGCCTTCGGACCGGTAACGGAACAGGCGGCAAACACCTGCATCCTGCTGGCCACTGCCGTCAGCATTTTTCTGGCCGGGTTTCTCACAGCACGGCAAAAAAACAGCCGCGGCTTTCTGTGGGGCGGCTGTGCAGGGCTTCTGTACGCAGTAACGGCCTATTTCACCGCGGCTCTCGCCTTTGGAAGCATGACGCCTGCGGGTGGCTTCTGGCGTCTGGTGCTCATTGCACTTCTGGCCGGTGCCGTAGGCGGTACAGTGGGCGTGAACACTCGAAGAAAAAAGAAATAAACGGATACAGGATTATTTTGTGAAAATGGCATACCGGCTGTATCTGCACCCCAGGGCGCAGATACAGCACTTGTCTGTTCACCGCGGGGACAAGCCCCGAAAATAATCCGATATTTTCCAAAAAGTATTGACTGCATTATGGAAAATAGTATATAATGTTCTATATTTACGCAAGGAGGAGTTTACCCAAATGAAAGCAAAAAGCATTATAGGGCTGATTGTAACGCTGGTTGTAATTTCGGCCCTGGTTTTCACTGCTGTATGCGGCGTAACAATTGTGAATCCGTTCAACGGGGAAAGCTACTATTTCCCGAAGGCACTGGACGAGGAGCACGGCATAAAGCGCGGCCTCGACCTGGTGGGCGGATCCATTATTTCGTTTGAAGCGGATATGTCCGGTACTTCCGCCTCTGAAGAAGTGGCCGAGCCGGCAGAAACCGAAACAGCAGAGGAAGTGACCGATGAGACGGCCACGGACGAAGCAGAAATTGCTGACCCTGCAGAAAACAGCACGGATGCGACCGAAACCACCGCACCTGCTGAAACAGAATCTGCGGAAACCACAGAGACAGCAGTGCCTGAGGAAACAGCCGTCACTGAAGAAGCTACTGAAACTGTCCCCGTCGGCGGTGCTCCGTCCCAGGAGGATATGAATGCGGCTATGGCTGTTATTCGTACCCGTCTGGATGCCCAGGGCTACTACGATGCTACGGTAGTGCAGCGCGGCGACAAGACGATTTCCATTGAAATCCCCAACATTTCCGACCCGGAAGAAGCGGTACAGATGCTGGGTGCCACCGCAAAGCTGACCTTCCGCGACCCGGATGGCAACATCATTATGGAAGGCGGCACGGATGTAAAACGTGCTACCTACAAATATGGACAAACTACGGAAAACGGCCCCATGCAGCACTATGTTGAACTGGAGTTCACCAGCGAAGGTACCCGGAAGTTCTCTGAGGCAACCGCTACAATTGCTACAAAAGGCACCGGCAGTAACTACATTGCCATTTACCTGGATGAGGAAGCCATTTCCAATCCGACTGTAAGCGAACAGATTACAACAAGCAACTGCATTATCAGCGGCGACTTTACTGAAGCTACCGCCTCAGCTCTCGCCAACCAGATCCAGAGCGGTCAGCTGCCCTTCGCACTGAAGGAAGCGGAGCTCCGCAGCATTGGTCCTACCTTAGGTGACACAGCACTGGAAACCAGTCTTCTTGCTGCAGGCATCGGTATTCTTCTGGTTATGCTGTTCATGCTGTTCTTCTACCGCATGGCAGGCCTCATCGCAGACATTGCCCTGACCGGTTACATCGCTCTGGTTGTTCTGACCATTTCCGGCTACTTTGAGTTCCTGGGCGTATCGGGAACGCTGACACTGCCCGGTATTGCCGGTATCGTTCTCGGCGTAGGTATGGCCGTGGATGCGAACATCGTTATCTTTGAAAGAATCAAGGATGAGCTGCGTGCCGGCAAGTCGGCCCGTGCGGCTGTAGATTCCGGTTTCCATCGGGCTCTCAGCGCGATTATTGACTCCAACGTAACCACAATTATTGCTGCTATCGTGCTCGGTATGTTCGGCACAGGCACAATTAAAGGCTTTGCCTGGACGCTGGCTATCGGCATCGTGGTCAGCATGATTACCGCTGTATTCGTAACACGTATGCTTCTTAAGATTTTCCTGAATCTCGGCCTCAAAAAGCCCGGTGCCTTTGGCGTTAAGATTAAAAAGGAGGTGCAGGAATAATGAATTTTCTGAAAGCTAAAAATGTCCATTTCATTATTACCGCCGCTGTGATTCTGATAGGCCTTATTTCCTATATCGCCTTTGGAGGCCTGAACTTCGGCCTCGACTTTACAGGCGGTACGGAAATCCGTATGAACATCAGTGCGGAATTCAACAGCGATGACATTTCCTCTATTGTGAAAGAAGCCGCCGGTGTCCAGCCCCAGGTACAGAAATCCGGTGAAACTGAAGTTTTCATTAAAACTGAGGAAATTGATACCGAAAAGCGTGATGCCGTTGTCAGTGCCATTAAAGAAAAGTACAGTCTGGATGACTCGGCACTGCTGGAAGCGAACAATGTTTCCGCATCTGCCAGTAAGCAGCTTCTGACGGACGCTCTCAAGGCACTCCTGATTGCTGTGGTCTGTATGCTGATTTACATCACCATCCGGTTTGACCTCCGCTCCGGTCTTTCGGCTGTAATCGGCCTTTTGGCTAACGTTCTTGTGCTCTTATCTGTTTACTCTGTAACCAGAATGCAGATTAACTCCACCTTTGTGGCGGCCGTTCTTACCATCGTCGGTTACTCTATCAACAACACGATTATTATCTTCGATAAAATCCGTGAAAACAGAAAGCTGAACCGGCGTGCACCCTTTGCCGAGATTTCCAACACGGCACTGAACCAGGTGCTTACAAGAACCATCAACGCTTCGATTACCACTCTTGCAACCATTTTGGTGCTGTATATTTTGGGTATCGACTCCATCCGTGAGTTCTCTCTGCCCATTATCATCGGTGTGCTGGTTGGTACGTACTCGTCCGTCTTCCTTGCAACACCGCTGTGGGTTGTACTCAACAGTAAAATGAAGAAGCGCAAATAAACAAGTTTAAACGTATATAGCCATTTAAACAAACATCCCCATTTTCCGGGGATGTTTGTTTTTGTTTACAACTTTTTTAAATTGCAGTGCTTAGTGCAGTAAGACTCGTTTTCATCATTGTGGTAATAAAGCATAATGGCAGGATGTAGTAAAATAAAATTCACTTTGCCGCGGTCTCTTTTGGAAGCGACTGTTTCGACACTGCCGATAGGCTAAGTCTGACCAAAACACAAGGGTTAAATGACGAATTTCTTCTACTGTTTATATATTATATGAACTATATTGATACAATTTAAAGGCTTTAGTATGCGTCTCCCCTGCCTTGTGTGGTGTGCACATTTTTTCCCCTCTTTTTTACTTTCTATACTTCTTTTTTTCTGTACCGAAGCGGCGACATCCCGAATTTCCTCCGAAAAAGTGCGATAAAATAACTGACATCATTAAAGCCGGTATCCAGAGCAATCTCCGTCACGGGAAGGTCTGTCTCCAAAAGAAGCTTTCTTGCATCCTCCAGTTTCAGATTGTTACAGTAGGCCCGAAGCGTCATACCGCTTTCCCGCCTGAACATATGGCTGATATACGATTTACTTCTGCCGAACTGGCGACACAGGTCGGAAAGCGTAATGCCTGTATGATATTCATGCAGAAACTGCCTGAGCATATTATATTCATTTTCCGGCTCCTTCGCATACCGGTTAAACAGTTCCCTGAGCATCCGTGCCAGCGGTGGAAGAATTGCACTGCATAGCCGCACCGGAATTTCCGTTCCCTGCAGTGCGCTTTCCCAGAGCGCAGAATCTATACCCGCCACCGGCAGACTCCGGTATCCGCTTACGGCCACAAAGCCGATGTTCTTTCCTTCCGCAGATATCGGATGTATATATTCGCAAACGCCGGCATGACACATACTCTGAAACCCTTCCCCTCTGCATTCCTCTATCAGTTTTTTCTGATAGGCAATACACCGGGAATGTGCATTTTTCTTCACGGCAATACAATACGGATTTATATGAGAATTATACGCCAGCAACTGCGACAGTGCGGCAGACGGAAGGTGATGCAAAACATCTGCCGAAAAGTGTATGGAAATATACAGACCACAGTCCCGGCGGATATAGTCAAGATAGGCAGTTATATCAGAAATCAGTTTTTCCACTTCGCACCTCTTATGCATTTTCTTTATATTTTTATGCATTAAAATCATAGAAATACCGTAAGAACTATGATATAGTATACTTGTTCTTTTTAAATTTGTCAAGATGGAGAGAGTTTTATGTTGAAGAAAAAACATATTGTATGTGATTTTTGTGTTGTAGGCGGCGGCATGGCGGGTCTTACCGCTGCTATTTCCGCGGCCAGAGAAGGACTTCGGGTTGTTCTTATGCACGAACGTCCGGTACTTGGCGGAAACGCTTCCTCGGAAATCCGGATGTGGATTTGCGGTGCCCAGGGACAGGATAACCGCGAAACGGGGATTTTAGAGGAAATTGCGTTGGAAAACCTTTACCGCAACCCCACGAAAAGCTATGCCATCTGGGATACGGTGCTGTATGATTTTGTACGCCGCGAGGCAAACATCACCCTGCTATTAAACTGCACCTGCATGGATGCGGCCGTAGAAAAAGGCGATTTCGCCCACGGCCGCAATACGAAAATCAAAACTGTTACCGGATACCAGATGACCACCCAATGTTTTTATGAAATTGAAGCCCCGCTTTTCTGCGACAGCTCCGGCGACAGTATTCTGGCCCCGCTTTGCGGCGCAGAATTTCGCATAGGCCGTGAATCCGCTTCGGATTTTGGCGAAGATACCACCGTAGAGAAAGCAGACACCATGACAATGGGCATGAGCTGCCTTCTGCAGGGGCGCGAAACAGTGCATCCCGTACAATACACAGCTCCCGCATGGCGCACGCCGCTTTGTGAAACGGATTTTGAAAGCAGAAATCCGGATATATATAAAGAAAATGAAAACTTCTGGTATCTGGAGCTTGGCGGAGACAAAAATACGATTGACGATACAGAAATTCTCCGGGATGAACTGCTTTGCCTTGCCACCGGTACATGGGATTACATCAAAAATTCCGGCCGGTTCCGCAGTGAAACATGGGATTTGGATTTTCTCGGCTTTCTGCCCGGAAAAAGAGAATCCCGCAGAATGTGCGGAGAATATATGGTTACACAGCGGGATATCAGCGACGGCAAGGTTTTTGAAGACGAAATTGCCTACGGCGGCTGGCCGCTGGATGACCACTTTCCCGGTGGATTTTTCCACAAAGGGACCCCAAACACCCATATCCCAACGCCTGGTCCTTATTCTCTTCCGTACCGCGCTCTGTATTCCAAAAATGTGGATAACCTGTTCTTTGCAGGACGGAACATAAGCATGACGCATATGGCTATGAGCAGTATACGCGTCATGGCAACCTGCGCACTTTTGGGCGAAGCTGTTGGGAAAGCCGCGGCCATTGCTGCAAAAAATACTGTTTCTCCCCACGATGTGTATCTGAAACACATCCGGCATCTGCAGGAACTACTGCTGCAGGAGGATTGCTTCCTGCCCTCCCGAACGCGGGAGATTTCCGGCATATGCAAAACCGCGGTGCTCACTACCGGTGCAGACAGCCTCCGAAACGGGCAGGACAGAGCCCACAGAATTTATAATACCGATCAAAAAAGCTGTGGGTATGTAGCATCACCCGGCGAAGAAATAACATACTGCTTTGAAAAAAGAAGCGTATCCGCGGCGCACGTTGTATTTTGCAGTGACCTCGGCCGCGAAACCCTTCCCGGTGGTGTGTGCGAACGTACCCACTCCACACGGGCCAGTCAGCTGCTGCACAGTCCGCAGATGCACATGCCAAAAACCCTGTGCCGTGCATTCAGGCTATTGGGCGAGCTGGACGGCGTGCGTACAGAAATTCTGCATTGTACAAATAACCGCAAACGTTCCTATCATATACAGATAAATCAAGTCTTTGACAAGCTGATTTTAGTGCCCGAAACAAGCTGGGGAAACGAGGAGAAAATCCCCGTTATATCCTTTGATTTCAGCGCATGAAGACTTTCCGAAAAACGCCCGGCATACATACTGCCTGGCGTTTTTCAGCTAATAAAGGCATGGTCCGTTTTTGAAAATGGCTCGCCGTCAGCTCTCAGGCAAACATCTCCCGGTATTCTTCGGGACAAATACCAATTTGCTTTTCAAAAAAAGCCCGGAAATGGTATATAGTGGAAAAGCCAAACTTTTTCCCGATAGCTCCGACAGACATATCCGTTTTCCGAAGGAGCTTTGCGGCCTCCGTTGCCCGCAGATGCGCCAGATATTTCATGGGCGAAAGCCCCATCTGTTCCTTGAATTTTGTGGAAAAATAGGTAGGGTTTAAATGGACGGAGGCGGCAAGCGTCTCAAGGGGAATATCCTCTGTAAGATGCGCCTGCATATAGCGGATTATATCTAAAAACTCCTGCTTTGCTTTCGCATAGGATATACGTGCCTGCATGTAAATAGAACAAACCCGTGTAAGCTCAGCACACCAAAGGGCACGGTGCGGCAGATTATCCAAAGTTTCTTCGGGAAACATCATATTTTCGTAGATACGCATAATTTCTTCCGCCTTATCCGGAAGGGAAACCACATGATGTGCTTCGTCAAATCCGTAATAGGAAAATAAGTCTTCACCATCGGTTTCGGCATAAAACTCAAAGGAAATCAGGCGAAGCTCTGTGTTCGGCAGTGTCCAGCAGGCGAAAGGGATGTTTGCAGGAGAAAGTGCCATCTGGTGTTTTTTTACAATATAACAATGTTCTCCCACCGTATACGCAAAGGAGCCTTCGAGCACAAAGAAAAGTCGGTGTGCATTATGAAAAAGAAATTTTCCACCCCAACGGCGCGTACAATCCTGTAGCTTGGGCATGGAAGGATGAATGGTAATGTTTTTGGGATTTACATCCAGATTTTTCATGCGTTTATCCTCTCGATATTCATGGTATTTTACCCTTTAATTCAGTATAGCAGAAAGTGGGATGTTTTGTCAAGTCTAAAATTAAAGAAAAAAATCTAAAAGCAGAGAAAAATAATTAAAAAACCCCGAAATTTAAAAGCTTTCATACCTGAAATCGGAGAAGAAAACATGAAAACGCCAGCGTTGACTTTCGGTGGGATGTGTAGTATGATAAATGCGTGTAGCAAACACAAAAATTTAGAGAGGTGATTTACAATGAAAACAACAAGAAGAGTTTGGAGCATGGTGCTTTGCATGAGTTTGGTGATAGCAATGCTATGTATCATGCCAGCAGCGGCAACAGATGCGTACGCAGATTGGACGTTTACAAACGGTCAGGCGAAACCGGAGGGTGATTCACCTGAAGGCGGCAACTACCTGGAGCTGACAGCAGATTTCGGCAACAAGACTACGGCGGCGGCACAGAAGAACTACTTTGACATCACGCCCGGTAAGCTGAATGTGCTGTCCTTCTACTACAAATCGGGCGTGGACGGACTCGCCCAGCTTACCATGTATGAGCGGAAAGAGGATAACACCAGTAACGGAACGTATACGCTGCGGCTCCCCGGAACCGGAGACAAATGGGAAAAATGCTCGTATGGCTTTGTCCCGGAAGAAGACGGCGTTAAGGTTACCCTTCGTCTGTTAGCGGATTATCAATTTGCAGAGAAGGCAAATGTTGTTTGCTACGATGGTGTGAAGGTTGAAGAGGTGGCTGACGGCGTGATGACAATTCCGGCCGGTGAAACAGGCTACCATGGTCTTAGCAACAGCATAGCGGAGAAGGATGACAAGATTATGGTAACCGGTCAGATAAAAGTCGGTGCGGATGAGGCAGTGAAAATAGCGGTGCAGCTTGACAGCGTTGTGAGCGAGGAAGATATGGCCAGCAAGAATCTGACGACCCGGTGGCAGGATTTTTCCGTTTCCGGAATCACCTACCTGAAGAAGGGTACGGCTTTAAAGCTTGTCGCAGGCACGTCGGCACTTTCCTTGCAGAAGGTGAAGTTCGAGAAGGATGCCAACCTTCTGCCCGAAGCCAGCATGGAGGACACGTCTAAAATCGGCTGGGATACCAGCTATACATGGGTAAAAACAAATACGATTGATGGGAAAACGAAAACAGATGACACAAACAACACGGTAGGCTATAAAACAGATGGCAACTGTCCTGACGGAAATTCATATCTGTATATGGGCGAAGGAACTAGTAAGGGATACATTTACCTGAATCGTATTCATACTATTTTAGACGATACAACCTTCAATAAACGGTATCTGTTTTCCGTTTGGTATAAAACCAGTACGGATAAGGGACAGATCAGAATAATTCAAAGAGACAATACTACTAGCAAAGTCGAACATTTTATGCCGCACTTGAAGCTGGCAAACACAAACGGCGAGTGGAGACGACTCGAAGTTGTGATTGAAAGGACTCCGATGGAACTCTATAATTTTCAAATCCAGCTTGGCACTATCACCAGCACCCAAAAGCTCAGTGCAGGTGAGTATGTCTGCTTTGACGCCGTATCCCTGGTGCCGCTTGCGGAAGGGAAACTCGGTTTCTACAACGATACGACTACACTTATTAAAGAGGATGACAATAATAAGTATAGTCTTTCCGATACGTATAGCAACGTGCTGGGAGATGCAGTGGACACGCTGGACGGTGCGACCGAAGTCACAGCTGTTTACGCTGACGGCAGTATAAACAGTGTTTCTGCTAACAAGATTTCCACAAAGAGCGTACTGCTTGCTGCATACAATAGGGACAGCAACAATGTACTGCAGCTGACAGACGTAAGCTTCAGCACGGTGGACGCTGCGGCCACAACGGTGCAGTATCCTACGGCAACACTGGACGTAAGCGGGCTCAGTGAAGGCACAGAAATCCGCGCCTTTGTTTGGAATGGCATTTCTGGACTGAATGCCCTTGAAAAGGCAGTAAAAGCAACAAAATAATAAAGCGAAGGAGTGTACGGCATGAAAAAGCTTACGAGCATATTTTTAACGATTTTGATGCTTCTTTCCCTCGGGCTTACCTGCCCGGCAGCAGAAGAAACAATGGAATATATACTTAACGGTGGTTTTGAAGCGTGGGCAAATGAATCGGCACTGAAAAACTGGAAGGTCACATCCTCCAAGGCCACAAATCCGGTCATTGCAGCCATAGACGGGGCGGCAGAGGGCGAAAAGGCACTAAAGCTTGCTTCCGATGAAGGGCAGATTTTGGTCAGTCAGTCATTTGCGGTAATTCCCGGAAAGGAATATACCCTTTCCTATCAGGTGAAAATGATACAAGATCTCAAGGGCGCAAACGTAAAATTTGAGTTTTATCATATTGATGAAGAAGGAAACAAAACATATCAGGGTGACCAGGGCGGCACATTTCAGGATGTAAGTAAAGGCAGATGGACGGAAAAAACAATTAAATTTACGGCAGATGCCGGGAAAAAGGTAAACAATGTAAGTGTTATTTTCCGCATTTACGGTGGCGAATATCATTGGGACAGCTTTTCTTTAATCGGCCCCAAAATCGCGGATGAGCCACCTATTGCGAACGACAATATTTTACCTGCCTACGGCGATACCGCAAATTTAATCACAAACCCCGGGCTTGAATCCCAAGGTAACTCCGGCAGTGTAGAAGGCTGGAAGCCCTATAAAAACAAATGGGAAGATAACGCCTTTGTTTCGGTAGATAAAGAAGTAAAATATGAAGGCGAAAACAGCGTAAAGATTGAAACTGCAACCGGTGGAAACCCGTGGGTAGCCCAGACCATTTCGGTAGAGCCGAATACAACCTATCAGCTTTCCGCCTGGGTGCGCCAACTGGGTCTTGCAACCAATGCGAGAAACACTCGTTTTAAAGTAGAGTATTATACCTCCATGGATACGAGTGACGCTACATATCTGCGGCAGTCCAGAACATCCTTTGATATTACCCCGACGAGTGAGAAGCAGTGGCAACAGGCGGAAATGACCTTCACCACAATTGACAAGACGGCGGCGGTTGTCATATATTGCCGTCTGTATGCTACCGTGGGTACAGTATGGTTTGACAATGTAGAGCTTCGCCAGGTAAGCGGCGTAAATCCCATTATGGTGAATACTGACCAGTATTTCTATTATCCGGATATTGAAACAGGGTACGCCGAGGCAAGCCTGGTCACGAAGTTTGCTGAAGAAAATCGGACAGGAAGTGTTGACTTTACCCTCCTTGCACCCGACAAGACCACGGTTTTGAAGGAACAGACAGGGACAAAGTTTACTGACGATGCTGCATATTTTGAGTATCCCATTTCCCTGCTTCCCCAAAAGAAAACCGCCTATTATGTAAGAGCAACCTTAAAAGATGCCGAAGGGAACGTAGTTGATACGGCAGAAATGGATATTTACTGCTATGACCGTCCGGCAAAGCTGAACGAAAAAGGCGAGTGGCTTGAGAACGGCAAGCCGTGGCAGGGTACCATTGGATATCACGTGAAGGAAACGATGCTGGATGAGGTGCTGCCTCTGGGTATCAATCTGATGCAGGTTGGATATGGCTTTGCAGGAACCTACAAAACGGGCGGCAAGGAGGGGCTGAAAAAAACATTGGATGACCTTGCGGCACGAGGGATGAAGGGTGTGGTTTGTCTTTATGCAGGTATGAAGCCGGCAGCACATCCGGATAATATTGAAAACACAAAGGCACTCGTGGCAGACTTTATTGACCATCCAGCAATTTACGCATATGCCACCATGGATGAACCCTTTGCACAGATTCCCAATCCCGAATATTACCTGAAGGAATCCTACAAGGCGATTCGCGAGATTGATGACGTGCATCCCGTCTACATGCTGGATGCAAGCCCTGAAGAGTTTGAAGCGGGTGCAAAGCTCTGTGATATTTTTGTAAACGATGCGTATCCTGCAAAAATAGGAACAGCGGCACCGAGACCTGCACAGCATACGGCACGTGCACGCCGTTTCACAGAACGGTACGGCAAACCCGTCATCATGGTACAGCAGACATTTACCTATGTTGGGTTTACACCGGATAATGCAGACCTCAGAAGCCAATGGTATCAGACCCTTTTTGAAGAGGCACACGTTACAGGCTGGTATGAATATAACGGTGCAACCGGTATTATAAACAACGAAGCGTGGAAAGCATACCTGACCGAATTTGCAAAAGAAGAACAAGCGCTTTCCTACGAGCTTTTCGGCCAAAGCAGTACTTGTCCGGTTTATAATCGATTTGAGAATGCACAGTATGGCTATAAGAGCGTGGTAAAAGATGGCGACCTGTATATTATGGTACTGAATCTCACGCAGGATAAAGACTTGGATGTCAAGGTTTCGCTCAAAAGCCGAAACGGTCTGGTTACTGCTTCGGGCGAAGTAGAAGAACTGTATGCCATAGGGGAAGGTGCAAAACCGAAGATAGAAAACGATACGCTCACGGTCTCCATACCCTTCTCCGAGGTGGGACTCTTGAAAATCCGTGGCGCAAACATTGACCCTGCGGCACTGGAAGCAGAAAGCTTTGCAGACCTTGCCGGATACGAGTGGGCGGCAGAGGCAATTGAAACAATGTATCGTGAGGATGTAGCCAACGCCAGAGGGGACAGAGCCTATGACCCTGCTGCTCCCATCACCCGTGGCGAATTTGCAAGCTTCCTTATCCGTGCACTGGATCTCGGTTTGGTGCCGATAGATGAGGTGGATTCCATGTTTACGGATGTTTTGGAGGATGCCCCGTATTATACGGAAGTAAAAACCGGAAAATTCTATAACATTCTTCGCGGCATGGGAGATAACAGCTTTAATCCCGAAGCTCCCATCACCCGTCAGGATCTCATGGTGATTTGCGCACGTGGTCTGCATGAAGCTATGAAAATGGGATCCGGTACCGCCGACCTTTCTGTCTTCTCTGATCAAGCGTTAGTTGCAGACTATGCAAAGAGTGCGGTCGCGGAAATGATTGAAGAAGGCATTATAAAGGGGAATGCCGATGGTACACTGAATCCACTCGGTAACACTACCCGTGCAGAAGCGGCAGTGATTATGCAGAGAATTGCGGTGAGATAAGAAAATGAAAAAATTTGCTATTTTAATTGCAATCCTCATGGCGCTCGGAAGTTTTCCGGGCGCCATGGCGGCAGAAACGAAAAATTTATATACTACCAATGCAGACTTTGAAATATGGACCGGCGGCAAATGCACCGGCTGGAGCGGGTCAAGCGAAGCATGGGGAACTGCGCTTTCCGAAAGTACAGAAATACAACATACCAAGGAAAAAGCACTCAAAATGCTGCCCGACAAGGGAAAATCCGTCTATGTGTATCAACCGGCCACCGTATTGTCCGGCACTGCGTATTCATTTTCCTTTTGGTTTTACGGTATGGCAGACAAAACAAATGCCGGCAATGTGGAAATTGCGTTTGAATATAGAAATGCAAACAACACGTCAGCCGGTCCGACCGTAAGGGTGAAGCCCGAAATTTCCGAAAACGAAGCATGGCTGCAGCTTTCGGCGAGCACGGAAACGCCGCTGGAATGTGAAATCTTGCGAGCGGTCATATATGTATATGCGCCCGGCGGCGGATATGTGGATGATGCCGCGCTTATCCGGACAGGCGAGCCGAAGCATGGAGAGGCTTCCACAGACAAAATTTTCTATTATAAGGAAGAAATACAGCCGGATGCTATGGGGGAGGCTGCGGTGACGCTGAACCCCTACTATGCACCGGAAGATTTTAAGGCAAGTATCTCCTGGCAGGACGCCACCGGCGCATGGCACGAAAGCGAGCGAAAGGCATTTATGGCGGACGGGACCGCAAATTTGCCGTATCCGTTGGAAGGTCTTACGCAGGTGAAAAAGACATACGCCTTAAAGGCGCACATCTATGCATCGAACGCTTTAAACGCTTCTGCCCCGCTCTGGTCGGAGGAAAAGGCAATTTATGTCTATAACAGACCGCTCTCCTTAGATGAAAACGGGAATTACAGACGCATACAGTATGATACGACGGGAAACCCGGTGAAAAACGGCGAAGCATATGTTTTGGAGGGTGAAATTTTTCAACCTACGCTGGCGTACCATGTATCGCAGCCAAAGGCGGATACACCAAAAGCGGACAATATGTATTTGCAGGCACAGCTTGCAGGCGTAAATGTGGTACAGCTTTCCTCCTATTATGCCGACCCCGGGAGAATTGAAGCGGCACTGGATATTTGCATGGAATATAATCTGATGGCACTTATATGCTTGTATCGAAGCAATGTGCCTGCGGGAAATACAACAGAACTTCTGAAAAATTCCAGGGGCGAATTTACCACGAATGCGGACAATACAAAAGAGGTTGTGGAAATTGCAAAGCATCATCCGGCCACCTTTGCCTATGCCGTAAAAGACGAGCCCTTTTCCCATATGACGCCTACCATGTATGCGGATTTGGAAAATTCCTATAAAATCATACGGGATATTGACGACGTACATCCGGTATATATTGTGGACGATGCGGACGTGGTGCAGCTTGCCAAATATACGGATATCATGGCAATTGATCCGTATCCGAAGAGTCCGGCAGAAAGCGGAACACATGTAGCGGCCCGTACCAAGATTGCGGTAGAAGCGGCGAGAGAACAAAAGCCGGTATATGCGATTTTGCAGGCATTTTGCTATGGGGATACGGATAATGATGGCATACACGATTATTTTCCTACATGGAAAGAAATACGGCACATGTGGTACCAAGCGCTTGCGGCGGGGGCAAAAGCTGTAGGCTACTATGCTTTCGATGACCCTTTAGGGGAAACCGGAGATAAGAAAACCACAATTAATGAAACCGAGCTTTGGGACGGCATGACAGAATTTTCGAAAAGCGAGATGGGAAAAAGCTACGGATTTTTTCGGGAAAGCACTTTGATTGAGCAGTATGAGAGCGAGGCGGAGAATGGAACGGCATGGAGCGTACAGCTCCGAAAAAAGGATGGAGAGACCTTTGCTCTCATACTTTCTAAAAGCAGTGCATCACAAAGCCAAACTACGGTGCAGATTTCTCCGGAGAAGATTCGTGAGGTTTCTTTAGGAGACGGTGAAAGTGTAACGGACATCACGGGAACTTCCTGGATCCTCTCACTGACAGGAAGCAATGCAGATGTTTTTCGTCTTAGGGAAGCGGATATGAGTTTAACTCAAAACGGTCGCCTCGTATCAGCTGTCCGTGCCGGTGCAAGTGTCCGTGCAGAAGTGACGGCAGAGGGAATGCCGGGTGTGAAAAAATCTTTTGTTATGGCCATATACGGTGCAAATAATAAGAAAAAGGAACTTTTAGACTGCACAATAGTAGCAGACGGGGATGGTACGTTACAATTTTCGGAAAATATTCGTCTACCGGAAATACCGGGTGCCACGGAATTAAAACTCCTGCTGTTGACTTCTGGATTTCCAAGTGCGGATTTTGCTGTATACAGTGCAAAAATAGAATGAATACGGCAACAAGGAAGGAACGGGAAATGAAAATCATCGACTTTCATACACATCCATTTATTTTGGAAGAGGATAATATAAAACGATATAAGGAAACGAGTGACAGCACTGATGCGGTAGTATGGGAAGATACGCGTCGGGCAGGAATTGATATTATCTGCGGTGCCGTTCTGCATGTAACGGGGAAAACGAGCCTTGAAAACATGCAGGTTTCAAATGCCCATGCTCTGCTGCTTGCCCGGGAGCACCCGGGGAAATATGTGCCGGGCATATTGATAAATCCGAATTATATTGCAGAATCCTGCGCCGAAATCGATAAAGCCCGGGCGGCTGGAACCTATTTAATCGGCGAAAGCAATCCGAGACGCATGGATTTTAAAGCATACAGTGATCCTGCGTATATAGAAATTCTGACATACGGTAAAGAAAAAGGAATGATAGTATCCTGTCATTCCACAACGGAAGATGATATGACCGCACTTTGCGAAGCGATTCCGCACATGCCCATTGTGTATGCCCATCCCGGTGAACAGGAGCGCGTGGAAATGCACATTGAAAGAATGAGAACGCACGAAAATGTGTATCTGGATCTATCCGGCACCGGACTTTTCCGATACGGAATGCTCCGGCATCTTATAAACAAGGTGGGAAAAGACAGAATTTTGTTTGGAACAGATTATCCGATCTGTAACCCTGCAATGTATGTCCACGGTGTTCTGTATGAAAAACTGACAGATGCTGCATATGAGGCAATCTTTTATAAGAATGCCGAGCGGCTTTTAAAGCTGTAAAAACACCCCCGGAAGTTAGCTTGAAACATACTAACTTTCGGGGGTGTTTCTCTTCCACGATTCCTGTGCTTACAATCCAAAAATGATTCCTGCCGCCGCTCCAATTACAACTAACAAAATGGGATGAATTTTTTTGCAGAAATGCTGAAGGGCAAAAAGTACCGCCATAAGAAGAAGTGCAGGAATATTGAAAAGTGCTCCGATTTTTTCTTCTGCAAGAAATGCTTCCACATGCAGAACGGAAACCTTTAATACCTCTAAAAACGCTGCAAAAATCAATGCGACAACTGCCGGCCGAAGTCCCAGAAAAGCGGCATCTACAAAGCGGTTGTTCCTGTATTTCTCCATTGCCTTTGCAATAAAAAGTGTAATGAGAAATGCCGGTAAAACAAGGGAAACGGTCGCTACAAGTGCGCCCGGAAACCCTGCTGTGGAAAAGCCTGCGTACGTTGCCATATTGACACCGATGGGGCCCGGTGTGGATTCTGAAATAGCCAGCATGTTGGCAAGGTCGCCTTTGGAAAACCAGCCGTACGTTTCAGAAATTTCATAGAGAAAGGGAAGTGTGGCAAGTCCGCCGCCAATAGCGAAAAGTCCCGTTTTTAAAAAAGAAAGAAACAGCTGTAAATATATCATTTTCTTTCCTCCTTTTTCAAAACCGTACCGTAAACAATTCCAAGCACAATGGAACCGACCACAATATAGACGGAGGAAATCTTACACACCAGGGAAAGACAAAGTGCCGCAAGGCATACAATGGCCGCGAACGCAGAGCGCACACTTTTCTTAATCAGCTGCAGCACCGTTTTTAAGACCAGCACCGCCACTGCCACACGAATGCCTGCCAGTGCATGTTGGACAACGGCGTATTCCGCAAACGACTGTATCCCTGCGGCAATAATTGTAATAATAAAAAGCGAGGGCAGTATCACGGCACAAGTAGACACCAGAGAGCCTACAACGCCTTTTATTTTATATCCGACAAATGTGGCGCAGTTTACCGCAATTACCCCTGGTGTACACTGGCCGATCGCATAATAGTCCAGGATTTCTTCTTCTGTGCACCAGTTGTTCTTCTCCCGTATCTCTCGCTGAATCATCGGCAGCATGGCATAGCCGCCGCCAAAGGTAAAGAGTCCGATTTTAAAAAAAGCAACAAATAATTTCCACATCTCTTTTACAGGCGCAACAGCTTGTGCGCGTTCTCCCAAAAAATTTTTTGATTGTCCTTGATAGATAGTCCCAATGCCAATACGTTTTCGATACAAGCCGTCGGGTTATGCATCGGAAAATCCGTACCAAACAAGCATCTGTCTGTACCGTGCTTCCGAATCATACGCACCGCCTGCTCCCTCTCCATCCATTCCAGACAACTGGAGGTATCAAAGTATACGTCCTGCCCCACCAGATATTTTTCCGATTCCTCCCAGACGCCATAGCCGCCCAGATGCGCGGCAATAATCGTAAGACGGGGAAAGGCATCGTGAATGCGGCGTATTCTTTTCGGGCTGGAAAGGTCACTCTTCGGGTCTCCGACATGGAAAAGGACCGGCAGTTTTCCTTCTGCATACGCATAAATGCGAAAGGCTTCTTCGGAATCCGCAGCAAATCCCTGAAAATCCGGGTGAAGCTTAATGCCGCGAAGCCCTATAGATAGCATTCTGTCAATTTCTTTTTCAATATTCGGATATTCTGCATGCATCGATCCGAAGCCCAGCCGTGTATCGCTTATGAGGCTTGCAACAAAGTCATTTACATGCTCTACCTGTGCCGCCTTTGTTGCCGTGGAGTGAATAAGGGATTTCCGGATGCGCGGCTCCCGGGACAAGCTGTCCTGAAACGCAACCCATGTACCGTCTGCATACATGGGTACGCCGTAATATTCCCCCGTGCTCGTTGCCGCTTTCTTTGCGATGACATCAGGGAAAACATGCACATGCATGTCAAAAACTTGGTAATTCATATAGTATTCTTCCTTTTGGTTTTGTGTTCCGTAAGAAAAAATCTGCCTTCCGGCAGATTTTTTCTGTATGCAAGGCTTCCTTATTGACTGGTAGAATAGTTCGGTGCTTCCTTTGTAATGAAAACATCATGGGGATGGCTCTCATGAAGTGCGGCACCCGTAATCCGGACAAACTCGCTCTTATCACGAAGTGTACGGATATTCGGTGCACCACAGTAGCCCATGCCGGCCCGAAGCCCGCCAAGCAGCTGATATACCGTATCGGACAGCGCACCCTTATACGGAACGCGGCCTTCCACACCTTCAGGTACCAGCTTTTTGTTATTCGTCTGGAAATACCGGTCACGGCTACCCTCGTTCATGGCACCGATGGAGCCCATGCCGCGGTACACCTTAAAGCGACGGCCCTGATAAATTTCTTCTTCGCCCGGACTTTCCTCACAGCCTGCAAACAGACTGCCTATCATAATGGAATCCGCACCGGCGGCAATGGCCTTAGGCAGATCACCGGAGAATTTAATACCGCCGTCAGCAATAACGGGAATGTTATACTGCGAGGCAACTTCAGCCACATCGCAAATCGCCGTAACCTGCGGCACACCGATACCGGCAACCACGCGGGTCGTACAAATAGAGCCAGGGCCTATACCCACCTTCACTGCGTCCGCACCTGCGTCAATCAGGGCGCGGGCCGCTTCGCCCGTGGCAATGTTTCCCGCAATAAGCTGCAGTTCCGGATAGGCCTTCTTAACCTTTGCAACGGCTTCGATAATATTCTTGGAATGACCGTGGGCCGAATCCAGCGTCACCACGTCCACCTTGGAGTCCATAAGTGCCGCACAGCGTTCTAAAACATCCGCCGTAGCACCAATGGCAGCACCTACTAAAAGCCGTCCGCTTTCGTCGCGGGCAGAATTGGGGTACTGCACTGCCTTTTCAATATCCTTAATTGTGATAAGACCCTTCAGATTAAAGTCCTTATCTACAATGGGTAGCTTTTCAATTTTATGTCGACGGAGAATTTCCTGTGCTTCGTCCAGCGTTGTCCCCTCCGGTGCTGTAATGAGATTCTCCTTAGTCATTGCTTCGCTGATTTTCTTGGAAAAATCCACCTCAAAGCGCAGGTCGCGGTTTGTCAGAATACCCACAAGACGCGTGCCCTCTGTAATCGGCACGCCGGAAATTTTATACTTGCCCATCAGCTGGTCTGCATCAGCCAGTGTATGAGAAGGAGAAAGATAGAAGGGGTCCACGATAACGCCGTGCTCTGAGCGTTTCACCCGGTCCACCTCAGCCGCCTGGGCCTCAATAGACATATTTTTGTGAATAATGCCGATACCGCCCTCCCTTGCCATGGCAATGGCAAGCCGGGACTCCGTTACCGTGTCCATAGCGGCACTGATAAGCGGAATATTCAGCCGTATTTTATTAGTCAGTCGGGTACTGATATCTACCTCGGCCGGCAGAACATCGGATGCCTGCGGAACGAGAAGAACGTCATCAAAGGTAATCCCTTCGCGAATCGAAACGGTGCTTTTCATGGAGACACTCCTTTATGTGTAATTTTATTCCATTCAGTATAACACACAAACCAAGGAAAGTCAATAGGCAATCTGCCGAAATTTCCCATTTCTCCAAAAATTCCCATTTTTTGAGCCAAGGGGTTGAAAAAAACACGCATTTTTGCTATAATAGTATAAAAACAGCGGGGAGGAAAACGACATGCTGAAAAACGGCACCAGAGAAAAACACGTCATACAGGGAAGCCTTGTGGGACTTGCCGCAAACTTTCTTTTGTTTTTAGTGAAATTTTTTATCGGGACTGTTTCCGGCAGTGTAGCCGTCGTGGCCGATTCCTTCAACAACCTGTCCGATATGGGCTCCAGTGCTGTCACGCTGGTCGGATTCAAAATGGCGGGGAAGCCATCGGATGAGCAGCACCCCTTCGGTCATGGGAGAATTGAATATATTTCCGGGCTTGTGGTCTCGTTTATTGTTTTGTTTCTTGGCCTGGAGCTGGTTCTTGATGCGGCAGGTAAAATCCTGCATCCCGCACCGGTACAGTTTTCCGTCCTTACTTTCTCCCTGCTCTGTCTTTCCATGCCTGTAAAACTGGGCCTTGGTCTTTATACCCGTCACATCGGAAAAAAGACAGCCTCCCCTGCTCTGCAAGCCGCCGGGCGGGACAGTTTAAACGATGTGCTTGTTACGCTGTCCACTGTTATTTCCGCTGTCTTGTCCACTGCCTGCAAGCTTCCTGCCGACGGATATATCGGTCTTGCAGTTTCAGTATTCGTTATTTTCTCCGGCATCTCCATTTTGCGGAATACCACCGGTCCCCTGCTCGGTCAGGCACCGCCCCGTGAAATGGTGGGAGAAATTGAAAAGCGGATTTTAGACTGTCCGGGTGTTACCGGTATACACGATATGATTGTACATAATTATGGTCCCGGCCGCTTCATCGCCTCTGCCCACGCCGAGGTGCGGGCAGATTGTGATATCCTGAAAATTCATGATGCCATCGACCTTGCCGAACGGCGGGTTACAGAAGAGCTGGGCGTTCTGATTACGATTCATCTTGACCCCATTGCCACTGACGATGCGCTGACAAATAAACTGCGGGATATGGTGGAAACGCAGGTGCGGCATATTGACCCCGGACTTTCCATCCATGATTTCCGTATTGTCTGCGGCGATACCCACACCAACCTGATTTTTGACCTTACCGTGCCCCACGCCTTAAAGCTTGCGGACGGTGTTATCAAGGAAGAACTGGATGCCCGGCTCCGACAGCAAAATCCGTCCTACTTTACCGTGATTACCTTTGACCGTAACTATATATAAAAGAACACATCAATCGAGTAAGAGGCTACGCGAAAATTCACTTTCTGAAAGAGTATCAAATAAAGTCAATCTCATTTTGCATTTTCAAATACATATTTTTTGTTATTCCGCAAAAAATACACCTAAAAAAGGAATGGATGATACTATGAATTTCCGCGAAAAATTTCATGATTTCAAAAACCGGCTGACGGACCGGAAAATGTACTCCGTCATCGTGGGGCTGATTGTGATTATGGTGTCCGTTTTTGCCTATCAGGCCAAGGTCAGTGCCGACTATAAAACACGGCTTGACGCCCAATACACCCGCGCCTTTGACGATTTGACAGAATATGTCTCCGGCATCGAAACCTCACTTTCCAAATGCGCCGCTGTAACGGACGAAAAAAGCGTGGTGCGCCTTGCCAACGATATTTATGCAAAAGCCGCCTCTGCCAGCACCTGTCTCGGTCAGTTGCCTCTCTCCGACACCAATCTGGAGAACACCGCTAAATTTTTGGCCCAGGTGGGTGACTTCACCTATATGCTCGCCCTCAGTTACATGGATGCCCCTGTAATTTCGGAACAGCAACGCCAAACCATGCTGGATCTCTCAAAATATGCCACAACACTGGAACAGGGTCTTTATGACACGCAGCAAAAGTTATATAGTGGTGCCGTCCACTTTGGTACACCCTCTTCACAA
>JAFSAU010000021.1 GCA_017442155.1 Clostridia bacterium
GGTGTCCTTTTTGCATGGCGCGCCGTAATCCGAGATGCGAACTGCCGTCCCGGAGGGCGGCAGTTCGTCGGAGCAGCCGGAAGCCGGAGGCTGTCGGACTGCGGAGTCGGGAGTACGCCCGAAATGCCGGGCACCGCCGGGAGGCGGTCGGCAGAGCGGGGGAACGCACCGTATCTCCTTCCGCGCCATATAAAAGGCATGTGTGACAAAAGCTGGAAGCTCGTGGAGCCGGGGGCTACCGGACTGCGGAGTCGGGAGTACGCCCGAAATGCCGGGCACCGCCGAGAGGCGGTCGGCAGAATAAATTATTTATTCTGTTGCATACTATGAAAAACGGTTGCAGGAGGTATAGTATGCGAAACATTTTCAACATCAATGAAACGTGGTATTTCTCGAAGGAAGCGGCGTGCGCACCGTCTGCCTTGCCGGCGGACTGGGAGGCGGTGCAGCTCCCTCACACCTGGAACGCGACAGACGGGCAGGACGGCGGCGCGGACTATCACCGGGGGACCTGCTGGTATGCAAAAAAACTGAAAAAATCTGATTTTCCGGAAGCGGAGCGGTATTACATTGAAATCTGCGGTGCCAACTCCTCTGCCGATTTATTCATGGATGGTCAAAAGCTGGCCCACCACGACGGCGGCTATTCCACCTGGCGTGTCGATATTACGGAGGCATTCGGAGACGAAACCCTGCTGGCCATTTCCGTGGACAACGCGCCGAATGACCGGGTGTACCCGCAGATGGCCGATTTTACGTTTTACGGCGGTCTGTACCGGGACATTAATCTCATTTGCGTCAGCCACTCCCATTTTGATTTAGACTACTTCGGCAGTCCGGGCATTATGGTAACGCCCACGGTGTGCGGGGACAGTGCGGAGGTGGAAATCCGCTCTTTTATCACCAACCCCGCTCCAGGTCAGACGGTGCGATTTACCGTTTTCGATATGGATGGGGCTCCGGTAACGGAAGCCGAAGGGCCGGGCGCGGCTGCCATACTGAAAATTCCGGCAGTGCACCTGTGGCAGGGCCGCCGGGACCCTTATTTATATACTGCACAGGCAGAGCTACTCGCCGACGGAGCCATGATTGACCGTGTTTCGGCCCGGTTTGGCTGCCGTACTTTTTCCGTGGACCTGGCGCGCGGCTTTATCTTAAACGGTGAGGAATACTCCTTGCGCGGCGTTTCACGCCACCAGGACCGTCTGGGAATCGGCAACGCCCTTTTGCCGGAGCATCACCGGGAGGACATGGACCTTATCTGCGAGATGGGTGCCAACACCATCCGGCTGGCCCACTACCAGCACGACCAGTACTTTTATGACCTCTGCGACAAAAAGGGTATGGTGGTATGGGCCGAAATCCCATACATTTCCCGACATATGCCGGGCGGCCGGGAAAATACGGTCACACAGCTGACGGAGCTGATTGCACAAAACTATAACCACCCCTCCATTGTCGTCTGGGGGCTTTCCAATGAGATTACCATGCAGGGTGCAGATGACCCCGATTTAATCGAAAATCACCGCATTCTGAATGATTTGGCGCACGAAATGGATAAAACGCGCCCGACGGCCATTGCCTGCATCAGTATGTGTGATCCCGATGCAGAATATCTGAAAATCCCGGACCTTATTTCCTATAACCACTATTTCGGCTGGTACGGCGGCAACACCGATATGAACGGCCCGTGGTTTGACGCTTTTCACGAAAAGCACCCGCGTATTCCCATCGGTTGCAGTGAATATGGCTGTGAAGCACTGAACTGGCACACCTCCGACCCGCAGCAGGGCGATTACACAGAAGAATACCAGGCCTTTTACCACGAGGAACTGATTAAACAGCTTTTCAGCCGTAAATACCTCTGGGCGACCCATGTATGGAATATGTTTGACTTCGGCGCGGATGCCCGGTGCGAGGGCGGAGAGGACGGCCGGAATCACAAGGGCCTTGTCACTTTTGACCGCGGCTATAAAAAGGACGCTTTTTATGCATACAAGGCCTGGCTTTCCGATGAACCGTTCGTGCATATTTGCGGTAAACGATATGTGGACCGGGTAGAGGATGTGACACGGATAACGGTGTATTCCAATCAGCCTGCGGTGGAGCTTTTGGTAAACGGGGAACCGCTGGAGCAGAAATGCAGCGAAACCCATTTTTTCTATTTCAATGTTCCGAACAAAGGGGAAACCTGGCTTACGGCTGTGGCAGGAAACCTTCGGGACGAAAGCTTTATCCGGAAAGCGGATGTTTTCAACGAGGACTACCGGCTGAAAGACAAAAACGCCGTGCTGAACTGGTTTGATATTACGGAGCGGGAGGGACACTTTTCGCTGAAGGATAAAATCAGCGACATTGCCCGGAATCCTGCGGCCCTCAAGATTCTGCTGGACACCGTTTCCGGCAACGAGGAAAGCGGAATCAATCTGGCCGGGACGGAAATGCTTTCGTTCATCGGCGAGTTTACCTTCCTCCGATTGACGAGCCTCCTTGGTACACTGCATATTCATCTGCACCGGGAAGACCTTTTGGAGATTAACCGAAAGCTCAATGAAATCAAAAAATAATCAAAATCCGCAAAAAAATTACAGATTGCAAGACTTTTTTAATTTGGAATCAGAGGATGTCATATAAAGAAATCTTGCATTTTAAGCATTTAAAGGCAGCAAAAAACCACTATGAGAAGGTGCACCTTCTCATAGTGGTTTTTTCGTCTTTTTGCCCTCCGGACATTTTTTGACGCAAATATACCTCTTTACTTTTTGCCACAAGGGGCAATTCCTCTTATATGAGAGGAAGCGGCATAATGCCTTCCTGCCGTTTTGTTTCCCGGAAAGCGGAAGGAGACATCTGAAACCGGCGGTGAAAGGCGCGGATGAAATAGGAAAGGGAGAGAAAGCCGGACTGCTCAGAAATCTCTGTCACTGTGAGGGAGGTGAGTGCCAGCAGATTGGCAGAATACTCCAGCCGGAGGTCCAGAAGGTATTGCTGGAAGGAAAAGCCCATAGTCCGCCGGAACAGACTGCTGAAATATTCGCGGGAGAAAAAGGCAGAGGCCGCCGCGTCGGCTAAGGAAATCTGCCCGGCAAAATTGTTCTGGATAAAAATGAGGGCAGGGCGGATTTTCATATAGTCAGGCGAGAGAGCTTCGGGAGAAAATTCCATCATGTTGAGAATAATCCACTCAATCGCCGTCTGGGTATACAGGTCGAAGGGCAGCTTTTCTGCGGAGGCACGCATATGCAGCTTCTGAAAAGCCCGACGGATGGCTGAAAAGGTTTCCGCATCCAGATGGACAGAGTAGGGCATATTCTGTGCCGGGACGTGGGCCCAGAATTCTGCCCGGATTGGCTCCGGCGAGAACGAAATGGTATACATTGTCAGCGGCTCGGCACCGTCTATGGGAAGAAACTGGTGAAGCGCGGTGGGCGAGAGGAGAGAAATGTCGCCTGCTTTAAAGCGGCTCGGTACGCCGTTTACAATATGAAGGGCTTCGCCGCCCGTTGCAAGTGAAAACTCAAAAAACGGATGCCGGTGCAGACGATAGCCGCCGGGGTAGGTGTTGTATAAAATTTTTGCCCGGGCATTCGGGTCGGCCGACAATCGGGCATTCAGGTCAATCTGTCTGTACATAAAAAGCCCCCTTTTTTTTGTTTTATTCTATCATGCAAATTAACAAAAGTCAATACAATTTTTTGGAAAGAACATTAAAAATTTCATAAAAACAAGGCGTAAAATTAAATTTGTGAAAAACAGGTAATAAATAGAAATTAACACAAGGCATTGAATTTTTCGGGGGAATATTTATAATAAAGTATAGAATGGAGGAATTGGAGGTGATGCCTTTGGCGAAAAAGATAGCAGTGTTTTGTTTTGCCCTTCTGCTGGTCTCCGTTTTCCCCTGCATGGCGGCAGGAGCGGAAGGTTTGGATAACGGGGATTTTTCCGGTGGGCTGGCCGGATGGAGTGAGCCGGAGGAGGCAACGGTCGAGGATGGCACACTGCACCTTTCGGGAGAAGAGGCCGTGTATGTTTCCCAGCGTGTAGAGAACATTGTGGCAGGGAATACATATACGCTCTCCGGGCGGTATAAAGCGGAAAGCGGCGGTGCGGGCCTGAAAATTGAGTGGCAGACCCAATGCGGTGTGGACTCGTACGGAAACGTTGGCGATTTTTTTAAAAGCGTTCCGGCGTCCGCTTCATGGAAGCCGGTGAAATACGAAGTGACTGCACCGGATTTCGCCACATGTGCACTGATAATGGTGCGTAAGGTGAGTAAGACGTCGGGGGATGTGTATTGGGATGACATAAGCTTTACGGGTACATACGGCGAAACACCGAAGGAAGCGGTGCCGTTTACCGATGGCGGCACGGCGGAACTTACTACAGACCAGGTGTTCTATTACACCGAAGAAACAACGGCTACAGCAAGCGTGGCTTCGGGACTGGATGCCAATACGGTCCGTTACGCGCTTATGGATGGAGAAAACAAGCTTTGGGAAAAAACGGAGACCTATGGCAAAGCATTTTCATTTTCACTGACCGCACTTGCGGCAGAGAAAATGTATACGCTTCGCGCCACAGTGTTAAAAGGAAGCGCGACGGTAGCCGAGGGGACGAGGCAGATTTATCGTGTGAACAGACCGAAGGCACTCTCGCAGGACGGAACTTACCGGAAAATTTCGGCAGACGGAAAAGTAGGCGAAGTGGTAAATCCCATCCTGATGTATAATGTGCCCGCCGCACAATACAGCAAAATGCCGGAGGGCGGCGTAAATGTGGTACAGGGCTATGTCAATGGCACTACCATAGCGGCGGCAAAGGAGGCAGGGATACAGATTTTAGGGGTTTTGTACAGCGGTATGCTGCCGGCAGGACACCCGAATAATGCGGCAATCACAAGGTACACAGCACGGAAATACAAAAATGAAGAAGCGGTGTTCGGCTGGATTATCATGGATGAACCCTATTACAATCTGGTGGACAGGGGTTTAGGGGATGCAATGGTGAAGTATGACGAAGGGCTGGTGGACACCTGGCTTGCTAATTCCTACCGCATTATTCACGAGGAAGACCCGAATCACCCGGTATTCGTCATGCAGGACGGCGCATCCCGCTATAAAAAGGCGGCAAATTATGCTGACATTTTAGGGATTGATTCGTATTTGTATGAGGATGTGGATAATTACCACAAGTTATTTAATGCCACACAGAAAGCGGTAAAGGCAACAGAGGATAAAAAACCGGTTTACGCCGTTATGCAGACCTATCGGTATACGAACGAAAAAAAAGGCGTGGATTATCAGCCCACTGCGGCGCATGTGCGCCACATGGTGTATCAGGCACGGCTGGCCGGAGCGAAGGGCTTCGGGTACTACAAATACGGCGGGGCGGACGGAGAATTAAATCTTTCGCAAACGGCTACGTGGGAAGGACTGAAAGCCGTTGCGGCGGAAAAGGACTTTCTGTTCTCGCTTCCCCGCGGCACAGAAACGTGCGGCGTGGTACGGGCACAGACGGACGGAAAAGGGGTGCAGCTCGTTATTGGGGACGGGGATAAGCTCCTTATCGCAACCTATACCAGCGGCACACCACCGGAGCTTACGAAGGTGGAATTTACGCCTCTTTCGGAGGAAACAAGACTGACCGTGGAAGATGCGGCGGCTTGTAGAAAACGGTTCATATGGACGGACGGACAAAGCTTCCTTTGTCCACCGGCTGTATAAATAAAAAATTTTTGGAGGTTTTAGGTATGAAAAAACTATTGGCAATGGTAATGGCAATGACAATGCTGTGCGCATCTATGGGTGTGCTGGCGACGGGAGAGGCCCCGGTAGGAAATAATACAACACTGGTTTGGGCATGGGATTTTGAAAATGAAAATATTGGCCTTGTGGGTTCGGAAACATATCCGAAAGTTCAGACGGAAACATCGGTTTTGGGAGGACCTAGCACAACTGGCGGACTTTTATACAAAACTGACAGCAGAGGTGACGGAACCATTTTGTCAGACAATGAAGTAGCTGGTCTAACAGCTTTCAGCGGCAACCGGTTTTTGCGGTTGAATACAAGTAGTGCAACTGCTATTAGCTATGCCCCCAGTACGCCGCATTTGATTCCTTTGGAACGGAATACGTTTTATAAACTCTCGTTCCGGTTTGCAACTGCACAGCTTACGGCTGCATACGTGAACATTGCATTCTCTGATAGTGCAGCCGAAAATAAGGTTACTGCTTTTCAAAGCGGTAATAATAACGGAGCTTTTTGGGATTCTTATCCCATATACAATAATACTGCAGGATGCGGAAAAAGTACAAAAGTAGTCGAAACGGTTGAAGAAGTAGAAACTGAAAAATATACGAATGTTATATGGAATTACTATGAAGTATATTTTTTAAGTGAAGATGCGGCAGACAGATATTTGAGATTTACTATTACATTAGGAAAGAGTGCTACAGCTTATCAGACATTCTATGACGACATGAAATTAGAAAAAGTCAATGGCTCCACAGCAGTATCTTTCAGCAGTGCGGTGGGCGGAACTTCTAATTATACAAATATGATAGGAACAAGAAGTCTTACGGTTAACGGACAGAAAGCAGGGATGGTAGGTGAAACATCAGTGATGGCATATCCGACCAGTTTACTCAGAGTACCGCTGGAGAACATGCAGGAAAAAGTGGTTGTATCTGTAACACATTTGCCGAAAACAGAAAAAGAAAACATTACACTTGTAATTGGGCAGTACGCAGAAGAAAACGGAAATGCTAAGCTTCTGAATATTTGGAGCACTCCGCTCGAATATACGGCTACAACGAAAAAGGGTGAAGACGGAGAGACTGTAACCGAATACTATTATGCAGCAGAAGCAGTGAAAAAGAATGCTATCACATTAAATGAATTAACCAATACAACGGATTCCTATCTGCAAGCTTTTGTACTGGATGGAATTAGCGGACTTCGTCCTGTAGGTGGAAAAACCGTATTGAAAGCAGCAACTCCGGCTGTTGAAGAGACACCGGCAGAATAAAAGGCTTCCCCTTGGAGAGGAAGCTGTCGAGTGAAGTGAGACTGATGAAGTGTAGCCGCCATGCGGCGGCGTGCATGATGGAGAAACCGTTTTACGTTTTTTGGAAATGCCACCTCATCCACCGTCACGGCGGTCCCCCTTCCCCTCGGAGGGGAAGGCTTGGGGCCATTTGGGGACGTACATTTTTTGGCAACCCCTACAAAAAGGCAACGAGAAAAAATGACAGCAAGAAAGGAATAAAGTATGAAGAAAAAGATTTTAAGTCTTTTACTGCTTTGCACCATGGTATTTTCCTTTTCTGCCATGGCAGAAGAAAAAATTGAAGTTGTGAGAAGCGGCGAGCTCCTGGACAACGGCAGCTTTGAAGAAATCGGCGAAGACGGAAAACCGGTGGACCTTGAAATCGGCGACAAAAACTGGGAACTTATAACGGAGCGCGCAAAGGACGGGAAAAACGCCCTTCTGATGACGGCAGAGGGTGCTCAGACCGCAAGCTTTTATCTGGACGGTTTGATTACAGGCAATGAATACACCCTTTCGGCCTATGTGAAGGGAGATACAAACGCCCGTGCATCCTTCACCGTGCAGTGGCAGTTCTATAACAAAAAGGACGAAGTGGAGTACGTGAAAAGTGCTACCAGTCACTACAAAACCGGTATGCCCATCAACGAAAAAAACTGGGCAGAATGCGTTACAACCTTCAAGGCACCGGCGGGTGCCCAGCGTGCACAGATTATGCTTCGCAAGCTTGAGGCAGGCGAGGTTATGTGGGATAAGGTGAGCGTGACGGGACAAATCGGCGCACCGAAATGCTCCGATCCGCCTCCCCCGATGCCGCCCATGCCCGAACAGGGTAAGGCACAGCCGGCAAAGGCCTGGGAAGGCGTGGAAGGAAATCTTCTGAAAAACCCGGATATGGAAACTCTGAAGGAAAACGGTGAGATTGAGAGCTGGAGCGTTTCCGGGGGCGAATACGGAGAGAACTTCCAGGTCTATAAGGAAAATCCCCACGGCGGCAACAATGCGGGCTGGATGTATCATGACGAGCGCATGAGCATGAATCAGAGTGTGCAACGCATTGTGCCGGGTGAAACCTACAAGCTCACGGCATGGATGAAAGCAGATAAAAATGCTTCGCCTGCCATGAAAATCGAATGGGGCGGCTATGATGCGATTGGTATTTTTAAGGCACTTGGCGGTCCGAACAAATATTTTACCGCTTCGGATAAATGGCAGAAGATTGAAATTGAAGCAGTAGCACCTGAGGGTACAAGCCGGGCTACCATCATGCTTCGCTTGCTTGGCGAAGGCAGTGTGTACTTCGATGACGTATCGTTTACGGGTCCGCAAGGGGAATTGGTGGTCCCCGATCCGAAGCCCTATGAGGGTCTTCCGACTGCGATAGACGGCGTAGAGCTTCTTGAAAACGGTGGCTTTGAATCTACGGACGGCATTGATGTTTATGGTGGAGAATGGGAAAATAATAAGTATGTTATGCTCGATACGGAGCGTGTATGGGAAGGCAACACAAGCCTGAAAATTACCACAAGTGAATCCGGCTACCCCTGGGCACGCTTTACGCTGTTTGACCTCGAACCCGGTGCGAAATATGCCGTCAGCATGTGGGTGAATGCCGATTCCATTACCGGCAGTATGGCTTGGAAGTATGAGTTTTACACAGGCTCTCCTTCTGCAGAAACCGGCGGTAAGCAGACGGTAGGTATGCGCTTCGGTGTGACAAACGGCGGCTGGGTACAGCAGATGGATACCTTCACGGTGCCTGAAGGACAGCCTGTTTTAAGACTGTATGCCCGTCTTTACGGTACAGGTACCTGCTGGTTTGATAACATCTCCCTTGTAAAGATTGACGAACCGCAGCCCATCCGGCTTGTACTGAACAAGACAGTTGTGTATGAAGGCGAGGAAAAGGAATTTACGGCAAGAACAGAGCAGACAGAGTTCTACACGCCGCTCAACGGCACAGCAAAATTCAGCTTCGGCGACGGAGTGGCCGTATTCCAGGCGGGAGAAGTACCCGTTGTGGACGGATGCACAAGCTACACCTTCTCCACTGCTCCTATGACGGAAATCGGTAAGGAATACTATGTAGACGTGGAAGTGTATAAGGAGGACGGGTCGCTCTTTAGGACGTACCAACAGATTTGTCACGTATATCCGCGCCCCGAGAATATTCGCCGCGACGGCGTATACCTCGATGAAAACGGCGAGCCCTTTGTGCCGATGATGATGTATCATGTTATGAGTGCAGAGAATGTGGCTCCTGCGGCGGAAGCAGGGATCAACGTTATCCAGGGGTATGCTTCAGACGGGCTACTTGAGGAATGCCAGAAGCACGGCGTACAGCTCTTAGCGGTTCTGTACTGGAATATGAAGCCGGCAGGACACCCTGAAAATATTGCCAGAACGATTGAAACCGTCACGAAATACAAGGACCATCCGGCAATCTTTGCATGGGCGGTTATGGACGAACCGAACTACAACATGAGTGATCCGTATGAATTACTCCGCATTTCTTATAAGACAATTCGTGATATTGATAAGAAGCATCCCGTATACATTGTTGAAGAGCCTTCTGCCAATGTAGAGCGCAGTGCAAGCTATGCTGATGCCTTCTGCCTGGACCCCTATATTGGTAAGCGTGCGGATACTAAGGAAATACGTGTAGCTGATCAGGCGACCAGAGCACTCAATTCGCCCGGCGTTGAATATCGCCGCTCCGTTATGACCTTGCATCAGACCTTTGACTGGAATGGGTATTGGCCGGACGAAAATGACTACCGTCACCAGATGTATCAGGCATTCTTGGCCGGTGTTTCGGGCGTCGGCGGTTATGCCTGGGACGACGCAAGACCGAAGGAAGGCGAAACGAGCAAGAGACTCGATAAATCCGATCTCTGGCCGGGCATGGTTGCGTTTGCAGAAAATGAATCGGAACTTGCGGGCGAGCATTTTGTTCTTGGTAAATACCCCGTTCTGAACGAAGAAAGAAATGATAAAATCTGGCATCACAGCTTCATTAAGGACGGCGAGGTTTATGTAGTTGCCTTAAACCTTACGAAGGAAGCCGTAACACAAGACATTCCGCTTACAAGCTTTGACGGTAAGGTGAAGGTTTCTTCCGGCACGGTTTCCGCGATTGGCGCGACAGCCATTCCTGCGGTCGGTGACGGCAAGATGACCGTTAGTTTAGAGCCCTCCCAGTGCGTTCGCTATCAGATTACGGGTTCGGGCGCAGACGGAAGCGGTCTCCACGAATCCAAGATTAATGATATTTACATGTACCCCTGGGCAAGAGCACAAATACTCGAGATGGAAGCACGGGGCATTGCGAATATTTATAACGAGATTTCCTATGCACCGGGCAAAGCCATCACACGCGGCGACTTTGCTATGTTCCTTGTTCGGACCTTAGGGCTTACAAATGAGCCGGGCGAGCAGTTTGTGGACGTTGACCCTGCGGCGGAATATGCAAAAGAGCTGGCGGTGGGCCGCGCTGCGGGAATCTTAAACGGTATTGGTGACAATAAGTATAACCCCGAAGCCCCCATAACCCGTCAGGAACTGATGACGATTATTTCCCGCGGTCTTGCCCTTGGCGGCGCGGCGGATATGTCAGCCTTCTCCGACAGCGGTCTCGTTTCCGACTGGGCGGCGGAGCACGTTTCCGCAATGATTGCGTCGGGACTTATCAAGGGGAATGCAGACGGTACACTGAATCCCCTGGGAAATACGACAAGAGCAGAAACAGCTGTGATTTGTCAGCGCATTTTAGACAGATAAAAGAGAGGTAACACCATGGATATAGAACCGAAAAAAATACCTTTTGTACTTCTTTGGGATAAAATGCCCATCGACATCTCCTTTCTCTGGGAGGATGAGAAACCCGCAGGAAAGCACGGCTTCCTGCGGGCAGACGGCGAAAAACTTGTGTTTGAGGACGGCACGGAAGTAAAGTTTTGGGGCACAAACTTCAATTCCGGTGCAAACTTCCCCGAACACAACCACGCAGAGAAGGTGGCGCGCCGCCTTGCGCAGACGGGCGTGAACATGGTCCGTCTGCATCAGCTCGATGCGGAATGGTCTTGCCCGAATATTTTCCAGTATGCCAAAGGTAAGCTTCTGAAAGATACAAGAAACCTCGATCCCACCAGCATGGACAGACTCGACTACCTTGTGCATTGCCTTAAAGAAGAGGGCATTTATATCTACATGGATTTCATGACCTATCGCCGGTTTAAAACCGGCGACGGGGTGGAAAATGCCCTTGCCCTTCGTGAATCCGGCAAGCCCTACTCCAATTTTGACCGGCGCATGATAGAATTGCAGAAGGAATTTATTACCCAGTTCCTGGCCCATAAAAATCCGTATACGGGTCTTGCCTATGCAGACGAGCCGGCAATCGTTATGGCGGAAATCACAAACGAATGTGACCTTTTCACGGACGTGCAGATGCAGAAATTCAATGATGAACCGTACCGCTCCCGTCTTATTGAAAAATATGAGGCGTGGGCCAAGGAAAAGGGGAAAACCATCACGGATTACGATTTTGAGCATAAAAATCCCGTGACAAATGAATTTTGCTGTGATATACTCATGGAGTATTACAGGGAAATGTATGACCATATCCGAGCCCGGGGCGGTAAGTTCATGATTACGGGCACCAACTGGCCCAAGGGGAAGCTGATTCCGTACTGCAACCGGGAAATGGACTTTATTGACAGCCACGCCTACTGGTGGTGGGGCGGCATTGTGGAAGGGCAGCCCTTCCAGTGGCGTCCGCACATTAAAGCAGACGAAACGCTTTCGGTATTCAATGCCTATAACAGTATTCAGGGCAAGCCGCTGGTCTGCTCTGAATGGGACTGCCAGTGGCCGAATCGCTATCGCGCTGACTCCACGCTTATGGTGGCTGCTCACGGCGCACTGCAGGGATGGAATGGCTTCACCATTCATACATACCGGTACGGTACCAGCGAGGACCCGGCCATCACAAGTAAAATTTATCGCCTGAAGGTGTACGGTAATTCCGATTATCGCGGCTCCTTTGATATTTATAACGACCCGGCGAAATGGGGACTTTTCTATCATGCGGCCTTGATTCTCCGACGCGGCGACGTTTCCGAGGGCAAGGAAACCGTGGTATTCGGTATGGATGAAGAAACTATGATGCACACGGACAGCCGCAATGCCTATGACAGGGTACAGGGTAAGCTTTGTGAAAAGCACCGTGTACGGTATGCGTATAACGTTCCCTCGTCCGGGGACGCTACGCCCTGCGGAGACGAGGTACTGTCCGATACCGGCGAAATTTACCGGAATGCGGAAACCGGAACGGGCTACATTGATTCTCCCCGTACAAAGGCAGTGTACGGCTTTTCGGGTCGGATGGGCAAGACGGAACTTTCAGGGCTGAGCATTGACGTTAAGAACCATTTCGGCACAGTTGCGGTAAGCTCGCTTACGGATGACCCGATTACCGAAAGCCCGAATCTGCTGATTACGGCCGTGGGTAAGGTGGAAAACACCGGCGATACCTTCTCCGAGGACGGCACCGTTTTCCTGAAAGCAGGAACGGCACCCGTTATGGCAGAGGTTATTGAAGCAGACATTGAAATCCGCACCGAAAAGCGTAATATGCGCGTATGGAGCGTGGACGAAGAAGGCTTCTATCGCGGCGAAATGCCCACAACCTATGAGGACGGCGTTCTGCGCTTTAGTTTAGGTGCAAACAAGAATGCTTCTGTTTACTATCTTGTACAGGAGCAGTAAAAGGAGAGCTTGACATGAAAGTTGGATTCAGCCAGAAAAATATTACACCGCCGTGCCGGGTGACGCTTGCAGGTCTGCAGAGAGTCCGTATTGCAGAGAAAATTGAATCAGAAGTTTACGTAAATACGTTTGCCATGGAAGAGGATGGAGAACAGCTCATCATCTGCGCTATGGATCTGGTAGGCTATGACGGACATTTCGGAAATCTCGTTAAGGAAAATCTTAAAAGTGCAGATATAGACCGGGAGAAAATTATTCTCTGTGTAACGCACACCCACAGCGCACCGGGTGTTACACAAAAAGGCTTTGAAAAAATTGAAGCCTACCTGCCGGAGGGACGGAAAATTGAAGAGCCGGCACTGCCCGACGATGTGTGGGATAACGACAAAAACTGCACCTATATTGCCCCCATTGTAGCGGCGGCGATAGATGAAGCATGGCAGAAGAGAACGGACGGGTATATAAGCCCTGCCTTTGGCCGCGCCGTCGTCGGACACAGCCGCCGTCTCGTTTACGGGGACGGTACGGCCCGCATGTACGGACATTCCGATAAAGTGGATTTCCTCTATCCGGAATCGGCAGAGGATTCGGGCGTAGAAATCCTGTATGTTTTTGACGGCGAGAAGAAGCCCATGGGCGTTTTGGTGAACGTGGCTTGCCCGGCTCAGGTTATGGAAGCAACCTACAAGCTTTCTGCAGACTTCTGGGGCAAGGTGCGTGACCGTGCGCATGAAAAGTATGGTGAAGATTTTACAGTGGTCGGGCTTTGCGGTGCCGCAGGCTGTCAGTCTCCCCGTGACCTTGTGCGTCATAAACGCGCGGATGCCGTGAAGTTGGAAGATCCGCGTAAAATGCCGCGCCGCGGTGATGCCTATATGTATGATGAGCCGGGCATTCATGCCATCGGCAAGCGGCTTTTCCATGTGATTGAGGACGAAATGGAGGAAGCGGCATCCCGTATGTCCGATAAAGAAATCCTGATTCATAAAGCCGTTACGGTAGAACTGCCCTTAGGATGTGTGAGCGAGGCAGAATACCTGAAGGCAAAGGAAGGTCTTGCAAAGTATGTGGCGGAAACAGATGTACTCGATGACCGCTATAAGATTACGCGGTATACAGCCGTTATGAGAAGATACGAACGCCAGATGAAGGCGGCATATATGACGGCAAGGCTGAACATTGTCCGCCTCGGCGACATTGCTTTCGCAACGAATCCCTTTGAGCTGTATTTAAATTACGGCCTGCAGATGAAGGGCAGAAGCTTCGCGGCCCAGACATTCCTGATTCAGCTTGCACAAAAGGAAGGTTCGGAAGGATATCTTTCCACACCTGCGGCAGAAGGCGGCGGCAGCTACGGCGTAGGGGTTCTTAGCTGTCTGACAACGCCTGAGGGCGGCAGAATGCTTGTCAATAAAACGGTGGCAGAAATTAACGAAATGTTCTAAAAGAAAAACGCATCAAAATAAGTGCGTTAAAGAAGGAAGTGCAAAAATGATTTTGTACTTCCTTCTTTTAGTATTTATCAGTTTTCTTTCATTTTTGTATTCCGGACATTTTCTAACCTCTCTTTTTATATTGCATTTTTCTTTCTGTATTCCCGGGGCGAAAAGCCTGTGGTTTCTCTGAAAACGCGCCGGAAATAAACAGAGGAGGAATACCCGCATTCTTCGCTGATTTCTTCAATGCTTTTTTCGGGCGACAGCAGAAGACGGGAGGCATGGCGGATAGCCAGCTTGTTTTTATAGGCTATAGCACTCATGCCGGTGACAGATTTAAAAACGTGCATAAATCTGGATTCGGAAAGAAAGCATATGTCTGCAAGATGCCGGATAGATACGGGCTCGGCAAAATGAATGTGCAAATAATGAAGGGCATTGTGCACAGGGGAGGAAAGCTTAGGCGTTTCTACATAGGAAAGCCTTGCGAATACAAAGGCGACAAGCTCGTAAAAAAACTGCATAGCCGGAAAAACGGCAGTGTCTTTAATGGCTTCATCCAGCCGGTCAAGAAGTATTCTGATTTTTGAAGGCGCATCATTTTCAATTTTTTGCATGGGATACTTTTTTCCTTCTAAGGGGTTGTTTTCATATTCAAAATAAAAGAAAACACAAAGGATAGAGGACTCTTCAGCCTCAGACCACCGGGAGATATAGGTTTCACCCAGAGGAATGAAAAAACAGTCTCCCGGACGAAGATGAATCGTTCCGGTAGCACCCGAAATGGTGGCTTCTCCCTTTTGCATATAGCCGATAATATGAAAGGGACGCGCAAGGGAAGAGTAATCCATAACCTTCCCCGGACGATATTTACACAGAAACGTATTCAAAAAGGATAGCCTTGATATGTTGTTTATGCTCTCCATAAAGCACGACTCCCTTCCGTCAGCTTTTCATTAAAAATGCACGGAAACCTTTTATACCATTATATAGCCGGGAGAGAGCTTTGTCAAGGTTAAATCAGATGAAAAAAAGATGGATAGCAGAATCGTTTCGCTTTTTAACACAATAAGATATTGTGCGTGCTGTTTTGCTGTGCTATACTGAATTTGTACCGCAAGTCGCAGGAGTGTGGTGCAAATGACAATACATGTGACAAAACAGAGAGGAAGATGGGAGTGCATATTTATCCGTATCCGTATCGGTATACACCCATTGAAGAGGAATTCCCTTTCGGTGAAGTGCTTGAAATGCGTGTACATCCGGGCACAGAGCACAGGGCACTGGAAATGCTCTGGAAAAATTACACCTATGGGAAGGGTTGCCTCCGGTTTGTGGAATCGCCGGACGTGGAGAAACACAGTATGCTTTTCGGTAAAGGCAGACCCATGTCCCCCGGCCCGGCATTTTCGTATACCCTTACGGTGGGAAAAGAGGGCGGCAGTATTTCCGGCCGGGACAGACAGGGTCTTTTGCAGGGGTTTATGTCCCTTTTGCAGAGGATTCTTTTGCACAGCCTTGCAGACGGAGATGTGCGCTTTGCGCTTAGGGGATGCCGTGTTGAGGATAAGCCGCGGCTGGGCTTTAGGGCGATTCATTTATGTCTGATGCCCGGCATGGAGCTTTCCATGCTGCAAAAGATTCTACGTCTTTGTGCATTTATGAAATACTCCCATGTCATTCTGGAATTCTGGGGGACTTACCGGTTTTCGGCTTTGCCGGAGCTGGGCTGGGAAGGCACTTTTTCTTTTTCTGATATTCGTCCCATCATCGACGAAGCACGTGCACTGGGACTGACCTTTATCCCCATGTTTAACCATTTGGGACATGCCTCGCAGGCAAGAGCACGCTACGGAAAGCATGTGGTACTGGACCAGGCTCCGGAAAAAGCACTTTTGTTTGGGTCGGACGGCTGGACATGGAATATCCGTAGTCCGGAGGTGACCGGGATTTTCCGCGGTATACGGGAGGAACTTCTGTCGTTGTTTGGAGAAGGGGAGTATTTTCACCTGGGCTTCGACGAAGCATTTACCTACGAGGAAGAACTATCCGATGTCGCACGGAATGAACTTCTGCTTTCCTATATGAACGGTCTTTGCGACGAGATTTGCAGTCTGGGACGACGTCCCATTATCTGGGGGGATATGTTCCTGGAGCATTCCCGCTGGCAGGCAAATCCGCCAAAGGGTGGGAGGTACAGTGCCACCGGCTTTGCGGAGTATAAAATCTTGTCCCGGCTGGATAAACGGTTTATTTTTGCGGACTGGCAGTATTATATAACAGAAGGGGCAATTGAAACGAACGCCTTTTTCCGGGAGCAGGGCTTTGATGTGATTGCCTGCCCGTGGAATCACTACGATAATGTGGGCCTTACGGTGAACGCGGCGAAAACTGCGGGGCTGTATGGCATGATGCAGACCACATGGGACAATCTCAGCGAGGATATTATTATCATTCCGTACGCCGGCACTGCCATGTGGGAGGATGCCGTGCGGCAGTACTCTATTGAAGAGCTGGGTGCGATACGGGTAAAGGCGATGAACTTTGTCCGGCGGGTGATGCCGTCCGGCGGTGCATATACAAAGGCAGGCTGGAAGGCCTTTGAAATATAAATAAAAAAATGGAGGTAATGACAATGAAAAAGTATGAAAAAATCCTGGGAATTTTACTCGCGGTGGTACTTGTCTGCCCGATGGTGGCGTTTGCTGGAGAAAAAGCACCGATACTGACGGAAGACTTTGCTACACTGGAAAATTGGACGTCCATGACAGAAGCAAACGGGTATACCCTAAGCGAAACCGGCGGTGTGGATAATTCCTCATATCTCAAGGTTTCATCCTCTAAAAATGCCGGCCATCAGATTTTCAGCGGTATGGAGGAGGGGAAGCTGTACAAGCTGTCCTTTAACTTCAAGGCAGATGCGGCAGAAGTATATCCGCTGATAATTGTCGGGCATGACTACAGACAAAACGGCTTGGTGGAAAAAGGAAAATATTTGTGGCTGAACTGCAAGTATACAACTACACTGCAGTGTAAGCAGGCAATAAAAGGGTACGAACATATAACGGGAATAAATACGGAGGACTATCAGAAAGCAGCAGAAGAAATCCGCCCTCTGCAGGCAACCGCATCTACAGATTGGGAATACCGGGAAGTGATTTTCGAAATTCCTTCCTATAGAAACACCTATTCCGATATGCAGTATACACAGTGCTATCTGTATCTTGGCTCTACCGGCGTGAAGGATGTCAACGGTTCCGTTATCCCTGTTGGCTATGATAATATCCGGGTTGAAGAATTGTCTTCCGAAACCACGCTGTATACCGCGGACGGAAGCACTGTTAAAACAGCTCTTTCCGGCAACGAAACAGTGAAGGTGGGTATACATTTTGCGAAAGGCGCGGGTACGGCGAAAGCACTTGCCTGTCTGTACAAATATGTGGGAAGTACGCCGCAACTGGAGCAGATTCTTACCTTTTCTGAAATAAGCAGCCAGAAAACCACGCTGTCATTTACAAACGCCTTGCAAACAACGGTGAATTACTACCCGGCGGCAACAGCCGAGGTGGTAATTCCGGCACTGGCAACTGATAGCCGGTACATGCTGTCCGTTATTACGATGGAGGATATACTGAATTTGCAGCCGTTATGCGGAAAAGCAGTGCTGGAAAAAGCAGCGCAGTAAAAAGGAGCGGCAATATGAGAAAAAAGATTTTCGCAATCTGCCTGAGCCTGCTCCTTCTGGCAGTGCAAAACATTTGCCTTGCAGAGGGAAAAGCAGATTTAGAGCATATTAAAAACGGTGATTTTGAAGTGCTGGGAAAAGACCTGATTCCGGTCGGTTGGAGCTCTAAAAACGGGGCCGTAGGGAATGGTCTTGCCATTGAAACGACGGATACGCCTGCCGGAAACGGAAATGCATTGAAAATTGCCCCCGTGGGGACAGCGGTTTATGTTTCCCAACCGGTAAAAACACTGATTCCGGGCAAGCAGTACACGTTTTCAGCAAAGCTGCGGATTTTGGAAAACGAAGAGCAGCGTACCGCGGTAAAATTTGAATTTACAGATGCCGCCGCCGACAGCTTCTGGCTCAAATTTTCCAAATCGGATGCAGAAACATGGACGGAGATTACCCATACCTTTGTGTATCCGGAAGCGGCCACCCGTCTTTCTGTGATGCTTCGCAACACCTCCACCGGCGGCGAGATTCTTTGGGATGATATTTCTCTCATCGGTCCCGGGGATGCGGCTGTGGTGGAAGAGAGCGTAAAGCTTGCGGCGGCAGAGGAGGATATCTATGTGGATATGCCTGCCTTTGCCACGGAACTGCTTACGAATGAAAGCATGGAAGATACGGAGGGAGCCTCATTTCAGAATTGGAAATCCTCCGACACCACGCTGATTACGGCATCGGAGGAGGAAGCGAGAAGCGGCAAAAAAAGCATGAAGATGACCTGGGCGTCGGGAAATCCGTATATTGTACAGCGGGTGGATGATGTGACACCGGGCGCGACCTACCAGGCAAGCTTCTGGTATAAAATTGAAAGCACGGGAACGGTAAAGCCGGGCTTCAAGATAGAATGGTATAAAACGGCCGGAGACGGAAGCGCGGAATATATAAACGGTGTATGGGTGAAAGAGGCACCGGTACAAGTAAAAACGGATGGGTGGCAGAGATACACCATGCACTTCACTGTGCCGTCCGGGTGTGAATACCTGTCCTATTATATCCGGCTGTATACCGGCGGTGTATGCTACTTTGACGATGCGTCTCTCTATATGATAGAGGAAGCACCCGTTTATGCGGCGTACCTTTCAACGGACCAGGTGTTTTATTACAGCGATATGGAAAGAGGAACGGCTTCTGCCCGGGCAAATCTCGAAAAATTCCCTGCAACTTCGGCGATTGCCTTTTCACTTTCGGGCGCAGAAGGTGTGCTCTGCGAGGAGGTTGTGACGCTGGATGCAGAGGGCTGTGCACGCTTTTGCTTTGATGTTGCTCTTTTGTCGGAAAGTGCCGAGGGCGAGGAACCAAAAGCACACACTCTTTCTGCGGCGTGCGTGAATGCAGAAGGGGAAACGCTTGGCAGTGTGGAGCAAACCGTTTTGCGGTATCCGCGACCGCAGCTTTTACAGAAGGACGGCACGATTGTTCTGGAAAACGGTGAACCCTTCTATCCGGTTTTTGCCTACCATGTCAAGGCCAAGGATTTAAGCCGTGTGGGCGAGGTTGGCATCAATACGGTGCGAAGCTATGGAGCAAATGCCGCGGCACTGAAAGAGTATCTGGATGAGGCGGATAAATATGGCATAAAGGTTCTGATAAGTCTTTATCCCAACATGAAGCCCGCGGGTCACCCGGATAATGTGGAAAATACTACGGAGGTTATCACGGCACTGAAGGACCATCCGGCCTTGCTTGCGTGGATGGTTATGGACGAGGTTTTCTCCTATTTCCCGGACCGGACAGACTTGCTTTATGACTCCTATACGCTAATCCGCAAGCTGGACATGAAGCATCCGGTGTATATGCTTCAGAATTCAACGAGTCAGTTTGAAATGATTGCAAAATATACAGATATCCTGGCATTTGACCCATATCCGTCCATAAAAGAAAATCTGGCGCAGACGGTGGCGGAAGATACGCGTATGGCAGTGGCAGCAACACGCTTTGAAAAGCCGGTATGGTGTCTGAATAAAGCGTACACACTGACAGCGGAGCCAAACGAAAAAGAACGGCCCCTGCCTACAATTACCGAAGAAAGAAACCTCTGGTATCAGGCACTTTTTGCGGGGGCACAGGCGATAGGCTTTTTCAGCTTCAGCGACAGTATACAGGACCCGGAGACACCGCTGTATGATACGCCGCTCTGGGAAGGACTCTGCAACTTTTCCAAAGCAGAAATGGAGGAATCCTATAACTACTTCCTCAAGGGAGCGTATCCGGTATTTGCGGACGGCAGGGGTGAGGACGCCTGGTACAGCGCGTATGTGAAGGATGGCAAGCTTCGTCTGCTTGTTTTAAACCGGCATGAAAGCGAGACCACCGTCACCATTCCGCTTAAAAATGACAGCGGTACTATTACAGTGGGAGACTTTACTGCGGAGGCGATTTATGGCGGCAGCGGTACCGTGACAGGAAATGGAAGTCTGGCCGTAACATTGCCGCAGAGTGCGGTTGTTGTATATGAAATAACCACGCCGGAGCCGGTGGATTTTTCAGAGCTGAATGCAACAAAGTTCCGGGATCTGGAAACCCATACGTGGGCGGCGGATTCAGTGAGAGAACTGGAAAACAAAGGAATCATCACAGGTGTGACACCGGTTTCCTATGCACCGGGCATCCGGATAACACGCGGCGATTTTGCGATGTTTCTGATAAACACGCTGGGCCTTACGGCGGAAACGGCAGAAAATTTTGCGGATGTAAAGCCGGAATATCATTTTGCAGAAGCGATTGCCACAGGCAAGGCACTCGGAATTCTCAACGGTATCGGCGATAACAGATTTGACCCGTTTGCGGAAATTTCCAGGCAGGATCTGATGGCAATCTGTGCGCGGGGTATGCGTATACAGAAGGAGCCTTTAGAGGGAGCGGATATCAGTGGTTTCCCGGACAGCGCACTGATTGCAGAGTACGCGGCCGCAGATATTGCAGCTATGGTGCACCTTGGTATCGTTCGAGGGAATGCAGACGGTACGATCAATCCACGCGGAAATGCGACCCGTGCGGAAGCCGCAGTTATAATGGACCGGATTTCAGACTGGAAAACGGAGCCCTGAAGGGACAAACTGCTGATGCAGTTAACTCCGGAACGTGCCGCCGCTGTGGTGGATGCCATGCTGGACGCAGAGGATATAGGTGAATTTTCGGAAACAAAATGGTTTAAAAAGGATGGGGAGTACATCTGGCTACAGAACGCAGGGGAAGGGACGCAAACGCTGGCCGTCAGAGCAGAAGGCACATTTTTACAGATTCTGTACGGCATCACACCGGCTGGTGTGTCCTTTTCCGACGGAGTAATTACGGCAGAGCTGGAAAGCGGCTCGTGGGCGTGGCTACGGGTATCCGATGAAAGAACGCAGGGCCTTTATGCAGACAACATTATGGCGGCAGAGGTACAGCCGGGCGTCTATACACTGTACGGAACGGGCGTCGTTGCCGCTGTGTATGACATGGCGTGCGGAGAACTTTTACAGCTTGCATATCCCGGTGAACCGATTGCGCTGACCGGCAGGGAATGTGTAAAGCTTTTTCAGTGGAATAGGCTAAGCCCTGTCGGCAAAGTCACCGCATTACAATAAAAAGGAATGCTGCAGTAAGAAGCTGCAGTGTACATATACCAAAAAGGAGTTGCCTCATTTTAGTGAGACAGCTCCTTTTTGGTGTGAGCAAGTCTGTAAGCCGAGTTCTGTCTGGGACAGCCATCTATCTACGCCGCACATCGCTGCACGGCTTTAGCCACCGGTCGGAGAAGTGCCGGGCCGGCTTCTCTCTCCTGTTGGTGTTGCACCGGGTGGGGTTTATACGGCCGGTATGTCTCCATACCGCCGGTGAGCTCTTACCTCGCCTTTCCATCCTTACCGGAAATCCGGCGGTTGTTTTCTGTTACACTATCCTTAGAGTCGCCTCCACCAGACGTTATCTGGCACCCTTGCCCTGTGGTGCTCGGACTTTCCTCACCAAGGCTCGCGCCTTGCCGCGACTGCCCAACTTACTCACAGACAAAGTATACCACATCACGTCGTTTTTGTCAACGCTATATTTTCAAAAAAGTCCTTGCCTGTAGGTTTACAATAGATGTGTTACACTACACGCAATTTTGTTACGAGCAAAGCTCATAACAGAAATTGCATGTTCAAAAAAATATACGGAAACTTTCTGAAATGTGTTATAGTTAAGTTACCACACAAAACTACACAAA
>JAFSAU010000022.1 GCA_017442155.1 Clostridia bacterium
GCAAGACTTTAAGGGGAAAAGGAGCAACCGAGCGAAAGGGGCGGGTTTGCAATCGCAAACCCGCTCTAAAGCGAACGTTGCGACGTCGTCGAGCGGCGAAGTTTGTTCGTAGCAAAAAGGCCTTAAAACATAGAAAAATTGAATACAATGAAATTTTTCGACGTTTTTTACGAATACCTTATTAAATACCTTATTCATATTTATTGGTTTCTTGCCTTTTTGCGTTCTGGAGTTTTTTTACACCCCCTTTTAGTCTGCTTTGATTTTTATTGCAAATAGGCTGCAAGTGCGTACCCGATGTAACCGTTGTAGCTTACTTTATAAAAGTCATTTCCTGCATCGGAAAAAAATCCAACATTTTTGCCCAGCGGAATTTTCATAATTTCAGCAGATGAGGTAGACGGTGTTGTACGCAGGGTGACAAATTCATTGCAATTTATAACGTACAGTTGCGAAAAATATATTAATACAATTTTCACAGCCGTCTTGACGAATCCGGTAATTTGTGGTATATTTATTATAGGATAAAAAATATGCAGAGCAGAGGGGAATGATACTTATGAAAGAAATCCGGCAATTGAGAAAGGAACACCATGAGGAATACAAAAAATTAAACCATACAGTACTGGATTTGCTTGAGAATAAAGATTGGTTTATCCCCTTTCCGGAGGAAATTGTAGAGAATATCTTTGCACCGGACAGCACGTTGACGGTGTACGGTTGTCTGATAGATGGAGTACTGGCGGCCGTGTCTATGCTGGACACCGACTGGAGAGAATTTGCCGAGGTGGCAGAGGCCGCAAAAATGCCTGAAGGGAAAAAGGGGGCCGAGCTGTGTGCCAGCATGGTGTTGCCTGCGTACCGGGGACAGAGCCTGATGGCTGCTGTCAATCGGGAAATTATAAAAGAGGCGAAAGAAAAGGGATTTGCATATCTGGTTGCCACAGCCCATCCCGACAATATTGCCAGCAATTCTTCTTTGAAAAAATTGGGGTTGGAACATAGGGGCGTTATCACCCGACAGGGACACTACCTGCGGAATGTGTACGCGATGGAACTGTAACGGGGGGACAGAATGCGAGTGATTTCCGGTACAGCCCGGGGAAAGAAGCTTTTGAGCCTGGAGGGGCTTGACACAAGGCCGACAACCGACCGGGTTAAAGAATCTGTTTTTAATATTATTATGTCTTATGTGCGGGATGCGGCGGTACTGGATGCTTTTGCCGGCAGCGGCGCACTTGGCATTGAGGCCTTATCCCGCGGGGCTGTGCACTGCACATTTGTTGAAAAAAGCCGGGCGGCCTTAGAAGTTCTCCGCAAAAATCTGGAAGGTACGCGCCTTTCCGACAAAGCAGCGGTGCGGCAGGCAGATGCCCTTGAATTTCTTCGTGCAGAAAGAGGGACGTTTGATTTGATTTTTCTGGATCCTCCCTATGATGGCGGCTTATACGGTCCTGTTATGGAATTGATAGCGGAACGGGGGCTTCTTTCGGCAGATGGGGTCTTAGTGGTGGAAAAAAGGGCAGAGACGGTGCTGGCAGTGCCGGATGGTCTGACATACATTAAGGAAAGAAAATATGGGAAAACAGCAATTGCTGTTTATACTTCAAGAAAGGAAGATGCAATATGATTCAAACAATTGGTGTACTGACAAGTGGCGGGGATGCGCCGGGCATGAATGCCGCTATCCGCGCGGTAGTGCGGACCGGATGCGCCAACGGCCTTCGGGTCATGGGGATTCAGCGGGGTTTTCAGGGGCTTATTGATGGCGAAATCAAAGAACTGACAGCCCGTGATGTGTCTGACACGCTTCAGCGCGGAGGCACGTTTTTGCAGTCGGCGCGATGCAAGGCTTTTATGGAAGAGGAGGGTATTGCACGCGGTATTGAGGTGGCCAAGGTGTTCGGGATTGATGCCGTGGTAGTTATCGGTGGTGATGGCTCCTTCCGCGGGGCCAGAGATATGAGCCGCATGGGCATGACAGCAGTGGGCATTCCGGGAACGATTGATAACGACATTAACTGTACAGAATACACGATTGGCTACGATACGGCTATGAACACGGCGATGGACGCCATCGATAAGATTCGCGATACAATTTCCAGCCACCAGCGGTGCAGTATTGTTGAAGTTATGGGGCGTGGCGCGGGCCATATTGCCCTGAGTCTTTCCATTGCCAACGGTGCGGAAGCTGTCGTCGTGCCGGAAAAGGATTTTTCCATTGACGAGGATATTATAAAGCCCATTTTCGCCTGCCGGAATCGGGGCAAGAAGCATTATATTATTATTCTTGCCGAGGGCGTGGGTAAGGCGGAGGAGATAAAAGCTGCCATTCATGAGAAAACCGGTATTGAGGCCCGTATCAGCGTACTGGGATACATCCAGCGCGGCGGAAGCCCCACGGCTCGTGACAGAATTGAAGCCAGCCGCATGGGTGCCCATGCTGTGGAAATTCTTTTGAAAGGCTGTGACAGCCGGATTGTGGCACTGCAGAACGGCCGGATTACAGATATTCCTATTGAGGAAGCACTGAACATGAAGAAAGGCATCAGCGAATCTGACCTGACGCTAACAAAAATTTTGTCCACCTGATATCGACAAACAAAGTCAGAAAACTTAACTTTATAACGACACATTTTGCACCTCTTTTTCTGTATACTGATAAGGACAACGGGAAAAGAGGTGTTTTTTTTGACTGTGTATGCCGATATTCTGTTTCTAATAAATTTTGCCATCAATTTTCCGGTAGTGTATCTGACGGCGAAAATGGCCCGACTTCGCCCATCGTTTTGGCGGTTGGTTTTAGGAGCCGTGGCAGGGGCGGTGTATGCTGTCCTGATGTTCTTTCCTAAGCTCTCCTTCGGATATTCGGCCCTTGCAAAATTTTTGTTCTCCCTTTTGGTGGTGGCGTTGACGTTTAATATCCACGGTGTGCGGCTATACATAAAAACTGTGGGAATTTTCTATCTGGTTACGTTTTGTCTCGGCGGCGGTGTTATGGCTCTGTTCTATTTTACGGGTGCGGGGGCGAAGCTGGGGGCAGTGGTGAAAAATGGAATTCTGTATATGAATCTACCCTGGAAAACACTATTTCTTTCGGTGATGATATGCTACTTCATCATCCGGGTGGTCTGGTCTATCCTGCAAAATCGCCTGTCAAGGGAAACAATGTATAGGAAGGTGGGGGTTTTCTGGGATAGACGGGAGGTGTGGCTGGATGCGCTCCTTGATACCGGCAATGCATTGTGCGAGCCGTTTTCCGGTGCGCCGGTCATCATTGCGGAGTATGAGCGGCTACTGCCGGTACTGCCGCCGGAGCTGGCGGATGTATTCCGGGAGGGCGAAGTACAGATTGATGAGATTGTCGATGAAAAAATACGGGGACGGATTCGGGTGATTCCCTTTTCCTCGCTGGGGAAAGAACACGGGATGCTGATAGGCTTTCGGCCTGACAAAACGAAGCTGATAGAAAACGAACAGATAAGGGATGCGGGAGAGGTTATTATCGGTATTTACACAAGACCGCTGGCCCATGACCGCAGCTATAGTGCGCTTCTGCCGCCGGAACTGGCGGTACGGTAGAAATATTGTTGTCTGAAAATCAGAAAAGGAAGGGTAGAACATGAAATGGCAGGAAATGCTGCGCGCATTGATTTTGCGTATTTGCGGAAGAGAAATTCACTATATCGGCGGGGCAGAGGTGCTGCCCAAGGCTCTGACGCAGGAAGAAGAGACGGCCTTGATTCACCGGCTGGAAACCGACGGAGAGGCAGCGCGGCAGGCCCTGATTGAACATAATTTGCGGCTGGTGGTTTATATTGCCCGGAAATTTGACAATACGTCCGTAGGGGTGGAGGACCTGATTTCTATCGGTACGATTGGCCTTATCAAGGCAATAAATACGTTTCAGCCGGAAAAAAATATTAAGCTGGCAACATATGCATCCCGGTGTATTGAAAACGAAATTCTGATGCACCTCCGGAAGCACACCGCCCGTCGGACGGAGGTTTCTATTGACGAGCCGCTGAATGTGGATTGGGATGGGAATGAACTTCTTTTGTCTGATATTCTGGGCACAGATACGGATTTGGTGCATAAGCATCTGGAGGACGAGGCAGAGCGGGAAATGCTGAAAAAGGCACTGTCCCGACTTTCTGAACGGGAACGCACCATCATGCATCTTAGGTTCGGCCTCGGAGGCTACAGCGAGAAGACCCAGAAGGAGGTGGCGGATATGCTGGGAATCAGTCAGTCTTACATCTCCCGGTTGGAAAAAAGGATTATTGCAAGGCTGCAAAAGGAGTTCGCCGCGATGGGGTAAGAATTTTTTGAATTGTAAGTTGAGGACTTTTTGCGACTGACAGGATAGAGAACAGGGAGAAAAAAGTGCGGGGATGTCCCGCACTTTTTATGTGAATAGCCATATAGAAACCGCGCAATAAATACTCATTTGCAATTGCTTTGCACCAGATACTTTACTAAGACGGTAATGGCATTCAGCTGCCGGTCGTTCAGACGTTTCAGGTCTCTGACAAGCGTATTCAGGCTTTGTGGAATTCGTGGAGGTAATATGCACAAAAACAGGAGGCGCATAAGAAAAGTGCCTCCTGTTTTTGCTGTTGTACCAGGTTGTTTTGTAGATTATTTCGTGCCCATCAAAAGCTCCATAACGTACATTTCGAGGGCTTCGTAATTCCGTTCTTCCCTGCATTTCTTTTCAAATGCGTAGTCATAGCGGTTCAGCTTTTCTTCCAGCATTTTTGTAATTTTCAGGCTGTTTTCCAGATGTGTAAAGCTGACATCCCTCTTCTGGGTACGGATGGCTTTTACGTCAAGACCGATATATTCGCCGCCGGCGCAGAAGTTATGCTCCTTCAGAACCTTTACCTGATTGAATGCGCTCCTAAGGTTTTCCACGCCGAAGCTTTTGTCTTCGTCAAACTTCATGCCGTTCTGGTCATTGAGATGAACGCCCCAAAGCTTACCCATGGCGAGTGCAAAGCCCATTTCGCCTGCGGGGTCAAGACCTGCAAGCACAGCGTGCGCGGTTTCGAGCAGAGCACCTACGCGGGACGGGTCTTTTGTTGCGGCAGAAACAGCAAGGGCGTGCCCCAGGGTAGGGCAAACACTTCTGTCGATAGGCTCATTCGGCTTCGTTTCAATCATAACCTTGATTTCTTTGTCATAATCAAGCATAATATCGAGAGCATCCACGAGCCTCTTTACTGTTTCCGAAGGGCTCTTGCTTTCGGGAACAATGGTGCCTTCTCTTGCCAGCCATAAAACAATGTAGTTACAATCCAGTGCACGTGCGATATCAATAGAACGTTTTGCACGCCAGATGGCGAATTCTCTGTCCTCTTTGGAATTAGAAGTAAAGCCGCCGTCCACCGTATGGGGGTCCATCCAAAGACGGGGGGCAACAAACTCGGATTTAAGACCGTAGCCGTCGAGGAAGCTTTTCAGCTCCTTTGCTTCCCTGATGATGGCATCTTCGCTCATGTTGTTGAGATTCGGTACGGCATCGTCATCGTGAAACTGAATGGCATCAAAGCCGATATCCTTGAATTTTTTAATTTTCTCTTCAAAAGAGAAAGAGTCGCGGGTGGCGGGACCGTATGCATCCGCTCCCTCGTGTACATTCCAAGGTCCTACTGAATACTTAAACATTTACATTTCCTCCTTAATTTCTACCCATTTTTGGGTGTTACTGCTTTCGATAATGGCTTCTGTAAGCCGTACGATATATGCGGCGTCTTCCAGTGTGGAAAACAGTTTTTCGCCCTTCTGCCCGTCCAGAATATACTTATAAAAAGCATACATATTTCCCTTGAAGGCATCATTCCAGCCTTCAGGGTGTCCCATGGCAAGATTTGTGTAGGGACGGACGGAAGGGGAAATACTGTTCGGGTTACGGATAATGGTGCTGTTGTCACCGCCGCGCCGGCCGATCCAGAGTCTGTCATTTTGCTCCTGATTCCATCCGTAGGAAAGTTTGGCAGCATTAATTTCAAACCCAAAATCACATCCGTGTCCGGCCGCCATCTCCGTTACATGGAAAACGCCCGTTGCACCTTTGTCCGTTTTAAAGAGTACGGCGGCATATTCTTCATTTTTGACTTCCACTTCGTCATAGTCCCCTGCGGCATCGCGGAAGGTTTCTGTCTGTCGCCGGGGCTTTTTTCGTTTGGGGAGAACTGTTACAAGGTCTGCAAAAACCTTTGTGATACGGTGCCCTGTTACATGCTGAATCATATCCATCCAGTGGGAGCCGATGTCTGCCACGCAGCAGGAAGCACCTGCAATCTCCGGTTCCAGACGCCAGGAATAATCCGTGTCATACATCAGCCAGTCCTGCCGGTAGTA
>JAFSAU010000023.1 GCA_017442155.1 Clostridia bacterium
AAAACCACTATCAGAAGGTGCACCTTCTGATAGTGGTTTTCTCGTTCTTTGGGTTATTCGTTTGCGGCCGCCAGTTCTTCCTCCTCCAGCTGGCGATACGCCACCTTCCCTACCAGAGTTTTCGGCAAATCCTCCCGGATTTCGATATCGTAGGGCATGGCGTATTTCGCAATGTTCTTCCGGCAGTGCTCCATCAGCGACTCCCGAAGCTCCTCCGTAGCCTCTTTTCCGGGCTTCAGCACCACGAAAGCCTTAATTTTTTGCATTTTATAAGGATCCGGCAAGCCGATGACACAGCTCATATGCACGTCGGGATGGGCGTCGATAATATTCTCCAGCTGGGAGGGGTACACATTGTAGCCGGAGGTAATGATCATCCTTTTGATTCTCTGGCGGTAATATACAAAGCCATCCGGGTCCATCAGTCCCAGGTCGCCGGTATGCAGCCAGGTATGTCCGTCCGCATGAACGCGAAGTGTATCTGCCGTCTCCTCCGGCTGGTTTACATATTCCATCATCAGTGTGGGGCCACTCAGCACAATTTCGCCTTCTTCGCCGCACGGTGCTTCGTCACAGGTGCCGGGCTTTACAATTTTATAGTATGTATCCGGGAAGGGGATGCCGATACTGCCCTCCCGGTATGTATCATACGGGGTCAGACAGCTGGCCGTTACGCACTCCGTAGTGCCGTACCCCTCACGAATCTGTACAGTTGCACCGTGGTCCCGTAAAAACGTGTCAAATTTCTTTTTCAGTTCAGTTGAAAGCGAATCGCCACCGGAAAATACGCCAAGAAGGCATGAAAGGTCCACACCCTCCATATCGGGATTGCGGAGAATAGCCTCGTACAGCGTGGGTACACCGGCAATATAATTCGGCCGCTTTTTCTTCAGAAGCTGGGCATAGCTCTGGGCGTTGAACTGGGGCACCAGGATACAGCGGCATCCTGCCACCAGCATGGTGTGAATGCAAACGCCAAGACCAAAGCCGTGGAACATGGGCATAACCGACAGCATGGATTGACCGGGCTTGCAGGTTACGCTCATAGCCGCCGTCTGCAGAGCCAGGGCGTTAAAGTTCATATTAGACAGCAAAATTCCCTTCGTTGTACCCGTCGTGCCGCCGCTGTAGAGAACAACCGCCGCATCGGCCGCCTGTTTTTTGCAGGCATATTTACCCACAAAGCTTTGTCCGAGTGCCAGAAAATCCTTCCAGCGGACAACATCAGCATCGGCCGGGACAGCCGGAATTTTCCGTCCCTTTGTCAGCGCGTAGCCCATTTTCATCACAACGCTCATGGCATCCCCCACAGAGGTGATAATCAGCTTATCCAACGGTATCTTGCGGCGTACATTTTCAAATTTTCCATAGAACTGGTCTAAGGTAACCGCGGCCACACTCTGGGAATCCTTCAGATAAAATGCAATTTCTCCCTCACTGGAAAGGGGGTGAATCATATTGGAAACTGCACCGATAAGATTCAGCGCGTAAAAGCAGAGCACCGCCTGGGGTGTATTGGGCAGACAAAGCGTTACCTTGTCCCCCGGCTTTATGCCAAGAGCGCGGAAGGATTTCGCCACCGTGTGAATCCCCTCCAGCATCTCCCGGTATGTGGTGGCCTTGCCGAAAAAGTCGTAGGCCGTGTACTCCGGGTAGCGCAGACCCGTGGTTTCTATCGCCTTGAACATTGTATAATCGGGATATTCCAGCTTCGCCGGCACCGGGCCGTAAAAGCGTTCCCAGGGGCAACTTCTTTCGTTCATTCTATTCTTCCTTTCTTCCTTCCGGACAGTGTAAAGTTCCTCTTTTCCGGACCTTGGAATGTCTTATTTATGCGCGGCAAATTCTGCCGTCCTCTTCTCTTCCATTTCCACCGGCACACTGCAGGGCTGGTCCAGAAGTTGCGGATGCTCCAGCAGATATTTTAAAAGCTTTACGGATTTTGCATAATAGTATCCGTCCGCAATGCGTTCGTCCAGCGTAATACCCAGAGGCAGCACCTCGGTCACCCTTGGGGTACCGTCCGGCCCGGCCACGGTTTCCATATGCTTTTCACCCACAACCAGAAACAATGAATTGGTCCCCCAATTGGTCAGATGATGGTAAGCGGCATTCAGCTTGATGCTGCCCAGATTTGAAATAAAAACTGTGGAATGATACGGGTCGGCATACCGCAAAAAATCCGGCAGAAGGTCATGGTATTCCAGAACATTCAGCACCCACACAATAAACCGGAGCAAAAACCGCGGAAGCTTTGCCAGTACGTTCATAATCTTCGTGGTATCGTCCACACTGCCCTCTTTACGGCTTTTTGACACACGGGAGCAGATGGTATCGTGCAGTGAATCAATGGTGGTATCACCGTCACAATTTACAAGCAGCAGTGCTTCGTCGCCATCATCAGAAAAAATCCGCTTGGCCACAAAGGCCAGAAGCAGCTCGTTCCGTTCATACAGCCGCCGTCCCTGAATAAAGCGGTTGAGCTTCGGACGCTGATACACCGTTTTGGCAATTGCCGCAGTCACAGCGTGAAAAATTGTATATTTATAGTCGGGGTTCGACGCGTTTTTCTCCGCGATAAAGGCACTTAGTGCCGTCGCATCCACTGTTTCATTTACAAAGGCTTCATTATCGGTGCGGTTGGGGAGCAGATAGGGCGTGAAAACGTGCATCGCATCCAGATTCCGGACGCGCACCCCGTCCCGCCGGTCTCCCCGCTTTTTCTTTTTCTTTTCCATTATTCATTCTCCTCTTTAAGCAGATTTGAAATTTCCTCAAAGGTAAGCGTCAGCTTTTCGATTTTCTGCATGTCAACAAACTTTTTACGATATATTTTTTCAATACGCCTTTCAATGGCACGAGCAGCACTTCGTCCGTTTTCCGTAAGGGTGAGGGACACAATCCGTTCGTCATCCTCCCGCCGCTTCCGCCGGAGAAAGCCCATGCCCGCCAGCTTTTTGCACATGGCGGAAGCATTGGTACGGGCAAGCCCCAGCCGCTGGGCAATGGTGCCGACGGTGGCTTCTTTGTCATAATGGACACTGAAAATCAGTTGTGCCTGTGCCTGCGTAATGCCGTACCGCCGAGCGATGGGGCGCAGGGTTTTAGAAAGGCAATCGTTTAAAATCCTGGAAAAACGCCATATACTGGCACCGTATGCAGATGCTGTCATACTATTCCTCCTTCATAATATGTATACTTTATATATAATAACGTATAAAAGAAAAAAAGTCAAGCTTTTTTAAGCTTAACTTTTAAAACCGCCAAAACCTTTGGAGGCACCATTTATACATCTATGCCGGACACCTCACGGATTTTTTCAAGTACGGCATAGCTTTCGATACAGTTTTCCAAATTTTTCATTTCCAGAAACATGGGCTTATGATTTAGTTTTCCTGCTTGCCATGCCCAGAAAAAGGAGGCATAGGAAATTTCTCCCCCGTACCAATTGGAAATCGCCGTGTGATTCCGGCGTTTTCCATCCAGAAACTTTCTCTGGTGCACATGGTAGGCAACCGTTTCCCTCCCCACCATCTCATACCAGACCCCCGAAGTATATTGGTGTCCTATGCTGCCGTTGGAGCGGACGTGTCCTGTGTCCAGCGTGATGCCGATATTTTTCTTGCCGCAGCATTCTCGCACCGCCTGCATAAAGGCCAGACATTCCTCCGGTGCACAGCCGAAAAAGCGGGTACCGTCATCCTTTTCTCCGGGGTTCAGATGCACGTTTTCAATGCCGAGTGTCACACCTTCCGGAAGGGCCTTGAGACCTTCCGATATCGTGCGAAGAACGGCTTTCCAGGGTATACTGTCAGGCAGCATTTCGTCTTTTCTGACCCGCGGGGCATGGAGCGTAAGTCCATCTGCGCGCAGAAGCTTTGCAAATTCGATCGCTTCCAAAAAATCCGTTTTTCCCGTAACTTCACCGTTTTGCCAGCCGATTGTGGGCAGGTGAAGTGATATATACTGACCGCCTTTTTCCCGAAAGTCCTCACAAAGTGCTGAAATTTCGGAAAAGCTTCCGTATTGTCCGCCAAATTTACGTACTTCAATTACTTTTATGCCATGCTCTGCCGCATACGGAATATCGGTTTTCGGACGAAAACAAGAAAAACCGATAAGGGCTTTCAGATCCTTCAGATTATCGCTTGGGAATGTGAAGCAAACTTCTTCTTTTGTAAGTGTTCCGTCCTCTTCGACGGTGAAGAAATAGATACACGGCGGCTGCCCCTTCGTTTTATCGGGGTCAAGGCACCGAAGCCCTGTAATCTTTGTTCCCCGGCATTCTGTTTCGGAATCCGCATGTCGATGTCCGTGAATAATATGTACATCCCGTGTCTCCGCCCATGTCTCCAGGAATTCCAGGCTATCCTCTTCAAGAGAGTGCATGTCATAATGCAAAAAAAGAATAATCTTGCCCGTAAGGGAGGAAAGCAGCTTCCTATCCTCATGTGTAACAATGCGGTCATGTACGCAAAGGCCCACAAGGGTGGTATCTCCTATTTGCAGGCTATCGCTTTTTGTGTGGGCCAGTATAGCCTCGCGGGTTTTTTCCTGCCGGATATCGCTGTTTCCGGACAGGATAAGCTTTGGGTGCGGCAAGCTTTTCATTTTTTTAACAAAATGTTCCATGGAGGCAATCTCACCGTATGCCGTAATATCGCCCACTACTGCGACTGCCATGGGTGCTTGTCGCTGTATTTCTCCGATTGCCCAGTCCAGTGCCGCATACTGGGCCGTGTTTTGCAGAAACGGCAAATGCAAATCGCACAAAACCGCAAATTTCATATTCATAGTTTTTCCTTCCTTACAGTTGGATTTCCTGTCTGTCGTGGCAGATGTCTGTTTTCTGCCCTAAAATGCCTTGTGCCACAGCAAGGCAAGCTTCGCTGTCTGCAAGTATTTCTCTTCCATGGTGAACGAAAAGGAGCTTGTGAATCGGCTTATTTTTCGCCCATAAACAACAATCCTCCACCTTGTGATGACCGGTTTCCAGAAGCAACGCATCGCATCCGGCCGAAACAATTTCGTTCAGCTCTTCAATGGAGCGCACATCGCCGGAGAATACCACCGTTTTCCCCTCGCTCTCAATTACATAGGAGAAGGAACGCGGCGGAGAATCGGCTTCGGTTTTAATGTGCTGATTGGGAAAAGCCGTAACCTTTATATCCTCATTTTGAAATACAGTGCCGCCTTTTATGGGTTCGGCTTCCACTTCGAAATCACAGGCAAAGCCGCCTTCCGTGTTCTCCAGCACTTGTTTAAAGCCTTCCCATGTGGCAAGGCAAGGAATAAAAAGCCGGATTTTCTTTTCTTTCGGAAGATCCTTTCGCACCTTTGAAAGCTTTCGTATATTCCACAGAAGATTTCCAAGCCCTCCAACATGGTCCATATGGGTATGCGATATAAAAATACTGCGTACGTTTAAAAGGTCAAGTCCCATGGTGTGTGCGGTGTAGGAGCAGCCCTCACCTGCATCAAACCAGTAAAGTCCGCCTCCGGCTTCTACCACAAACGAAGTGTGTTTTCTGTCCGGCTGTGGCTCGGTTCCCGAGCACGTACCAAGAATATAAAGCTTCATAAAATGTCCTTTCTTTTGTCTATGGCAACACTTTTCGGGACGACAAAAATCGTCCCGAAAAATAAATATTATTTTGATTGCAGGCAGTATGCCGTACCTGAAGGCTTTAAAGTATTCACCCACTTTTGGGAGAATGCCTTTATGCTGTACGCAACGCCTTCCCCTTCCGGAATATGCAGAGCTTCGGACGTATTAGAGGCCGAGAACGTAAATATGTCAAGAAGCTCCCTGGGTTCATTTCCGGTTTGGGAATACAGTGCTACATAAACAGGATAGGCTTCGAACTTTTTGGCATATACCGTACTGCCGCTGCAAAGATACCCGTATTTTACATTGTTATCGTTATAAAATCCCTGCGTAATTGCAGGAAGAACCTTAACCAGAGCGGTGGTGTTTGCGGCAAGGGTCATTTTAAAATAGGAATTTGAGCGAGAGAAGCTGGCAACATCGGGATGCCCGCCGCAAAGAATTTCTATCCCCTGTCCGGCACAACCCTGCACTTTTATTTCCGCACTTTCATCTTTCAGGTTTTGTACAAGGACGTATGTCGTTCCATTCTTTTCCAGTTTTTGGGACCAGATGGTATCCGCCTGAATGTTATCGGTGCTTGAAAGAATTTCTTCACAGACGGCAAGCTCTTCCTCGGAAAGAATATATAAGTCCTTTTTGTAGGCTTCGGTATCTTTGATATCAAAATCATTAGAGGAAATTCCAATAATTCTTGCCATCATGACAGCTACTTCCGCACGGGTAGCATACCCGCCGGGGTTTAATTTATTGTCTGCCTGCCCCTTCACAATGCCGTTTCCAAGTAGGACTGCTGTGGCACTCCTCGCCCAATCCGCAACAGATGCAGCATCCGAAAATGTATCAAGGTCTACAGTTTTTCCGGTATCCAGCTTATACCGAATAAGCATACCGCGGGCAACCACGGTCATCATTTCCTGCCGGGTGATGGGGGTTTCGGGATTAAAGTTTCCATCGTCGTCACCCCGGAAGATGCCAAGACGCCTACCAATCTGAACGGCTTCTGCATAGTAGCTGTCCGCATTTACATCGGCAAATTGCGTGGTATACTCTGTTTCCTTGCTGATAAAGCGAAGCTGTAAGGTGTTTATCAGGAAATAGGCAAGATCGCCGCGGGTAATTGCCTTATCCGGCATGAAATTCGCTCCATCATAGTTGATAATACGATTGGGGCGACCCATACGCCCAAGTGCTTCAATCTGTTCGGAAGCCTGCACATAGCTTGTAAGGTCGGTAAACTTATTTTCTGCGAGGCTTTCGGCGGTTATGCCTGTACCGCTGATTTTAATCACCGCAACGCCGTTTGCCGGAAGGTCTACAGAAAGTGAGTCGGCAGTGAGCGTAACATCCGTGTCGCTGCAACCGTAGAGTGCCTCGGCTGTGCCGCCGTAAAGGGTTGCCTTTCCGTTATAGCTTTTTGCCGGTATGGAAACGGTGGTGGCAGTACTTGTGCCGTTTGCAGCACCGTTTAAAATCACGGCGTAAATATCGTCGTCTTTCAAAACAACTTTATACTGCTTTTCGTCTGTGATTTCAGCGGAAAACTCGGGATAGTCTCCGTAGGCAAGCAGGTCGAACATCAAAGTATGTTCGCCGCCATCCACCATTGCCACAAGACCGTTATCCCAAATCTCGGGAAGCTCAAAAATGGCTTTTCTGTTGTCTGCTTTGGAGTCGATGTATTTGGAGTTTGCAACTGTGTAGTAGCCTATGCCGCGTGCGCCCGAAAGGAGCGAGGAATACAGCATACTGCGAATGTCTGTAATGTCGGGAAAATATGCGTTCTCAGCAGTCTGATAACTCTTTACAAGATGATAGAAGGGCTTATTTGCAAGTCTTGCACCTGCAGAGGTGTCCATCAAAAGTGCCTCGCCGAAAGTTTCGTTGCCGGGCTGGTCACCGGTAGCGGGGTATGTGCTGTCCAGATACACATCGCAATAAAGGGAGTTTCGAAGCTCGTATCCCATTAAGGTGTCGCAGATGTATACGGGGCGGGAGGTGTCGTACTGCTTTACAAGCTTATAGCAGTCAATCATGTTATTTTCGTAATCGGGAATCTGGGAAGCCGGCTCATCCTGCACCGCCCAGCCGAATACGGCATTATGTCCGGAGAGGGCAGAAACAACCGCCTTTGTGTTCTCTATATTTCTCGGATGCGATGCCCAGACCATATTGCCGTAGAGGCAGACAATACCCTTCATTCCGTAGCTGTCAAGCTTATCAAGCACGTCCGTGAGAAGGTCGGGATTTGTCCTGAATTTCTCCGCGTAGCCATAGGAAATCTGTACCACGTTAATGCCGCCGTCGAGAAGGGATTGATACGTGCTGTCCGGCAAAGCACTTTCTTCGCCTACATGGTAGCCGATGACGGGAATGAAAATTTTTCTTTCCTTCGTTTCCTTGTCTACCGTATAATAGTTCCCGTTTTCATCAATACAGTCGGGACGTTTGTATTTATACACAGCGGTTTCCAGTATCTGAAACAGTTCGCCGCCGCTGTAAATTTTCGCTTCTACAATGTGCTCCTTCGGCATTTCGCCCACTTTTGTTTCCAGAATCTTGCCCGCATCAAACACAAAGGATGCCGTGTCCTCACAAAAAGCAACGTTTTTCGATTCCGCAAGCGTGGTACTGCCGTACTTTAAGGCATAATCCACATATGCGGCTGCGGTATCAAACTCCGCAAAGTCCGTACGGTTTACCGAAAGCGTAGCGGAGCCGGTTTTAGCAGAAGGATAGTAAAACACCTGGTCAGTTTTCAATTGTCCTGCGGGTGTTTCTTCCACTTTATAAAACTCCACATCGTCAAACCAGACCTCGCCGCTTCCGCCTACGCGCAGCTGAATGGTGACGGAGGTGGCACCCGGGGGTGTTGTGAAGGTTTGCTCGAACTGCGTCCAGACATATGCATTACCGGCAAAGGTGGAGGAGGTTTCGCTCATGCGGAGATAGCCATCCGTGCCGTAAAATTCAAATTTTGCACCGATTTCTTTACTGCCCGGGGTCTGTCCGATATGGCGCGTCCATACCCGCATCTGGTATTTGGTCAGTGCATCGACTTGTACCACCTGTTTAATAAAGGGAGAGGTTTTTGTGCTGTCTGCCTGTACCCTGACAGAGGTGTTGCCGCCATGCTTCACGCTCGTATCAATCCATGCAAACTCCCCCCATTCCTTCGTGCCGCCCTGCGGTACCCACGTCATTTCGTCCGTAATCCCCAAATCCGTAGGAATATTCTCCATGTCACTGTATTTCAAGAGGTTTCCGGTACCGGAAACGGGAGATAAAAGCTTATCGGAGGAAAGGGAAACGGAGTCGAGCACGGAGGAGAGTTTAACATTTCGTGCTACGGTTTTTTGTGTGCCGCTGTCACCCCGAATACCCAAAACGGTATAGAGAGCTTCGCGGCTTCCGTACGAATCAGCAACTGTATAGTGTACATCTGTGCAGTCGCTTTTTTTAAAAGCAGCCTCGTCTTCAAAATATTGTACAGTGTTGTATTTGCCCGTTATATCATCAGACATAAGCCGGAGCGTGGGAATAGTATAATAAACATCCTCATTCTCGGTAAGTGCACGCGAACTGAAGAGGCTGATGTAAATACCACTGTACGGCACCATATTATTGGAGCCATCCAAAAGAAGGGTACCGTCTGCCTTCGTCATATACAACGTGCCTTCGCTGCCGGTTGTGATGTCCGTATTCTCAAAAACCAAATCAAATTGCTTCCATGCGCCGGCGGTTTGCGGGAGCTTTACCGTCAGTTTTTTATAGCCCATGGATTTGTTTTTTCCCGAACCGCAATAAGAAATATCCAGATATGCGATACTGCTTGTATCGGCTGCGACTGTTTTATACCAGAAGCTCATATGATACTGTCCGTTTGCGGGAAGATACTGCATCTGATAGCGCATTTCGCGCCCCGAGGAGGTGCTGTCGAAAACAATTGCTTTAGTGCCGCCGTCCGGAAGAGCTTCCATGGCTTCATACCGACCGCCGAGCGCAGATATTTCTGTGGTTGAATCAAATTTAACTTCCATTGCATCCTGCATGAAATCCATGGTGGTTTCCGCTTTTACCGGAAGGCTTAAAGAAGGAACACAAAATGTTATCAGAAAAACAAGTGCAAGAAGCTTTTGCAATGCTTTCATGTTCAGAACTCCTTTGAAGTTTTCTTTTATTATACCATAAAAGAAGAGGCAACGGGTTGCACCGAAGGGAGTATAAAATAGAACAAAATCCACCTTCCGTGAACAAAAGGTGGATTTTGCATATTTCTTCTATTTTTGAAAGAAATTAATTGGCTTTCGGGAATACATCCAGAATTCTTGCCATGATAACCGCGGCTTCCGCGCGTGTGGTGTTGCCGAGGGGATTGAGTGTACCGTCGGCATTCCCCAGAATGAGACCGTTGCCTACGGAAATGGATATAGAATTGTTTGCCCAGTCTGCTATACTTGCACTGTCTGAATATACAGAGAGGTCGGCAGACTTCGCTGTGTCAAGACCGTAACGAATCAGCATACCGCGGGCTACCATCGTCATCAGCTCCTGACGGGTGATGGGAGACTCGGGGCTGAAGTTACCGGTGCCGTCGCCCTTGAAAATGCCCACACGTCTGCCGACTTGGACAGCTTGTGCATAGAAAGCATCTTTGTTTACATCACTGAACTGCGGCGTGTATTCGCGTTCCTTGTCGATGTAGTGAATGTTCAGGGTGTTTATTAAGGCGTACGCAAATTCGCCGCGGGTGATTGCCTGACCGGGACGGAATTCGTTGTTCTCATACCAGTTGATAAGCGGAGAAACCACGCCGCTGCGGGCAAGAAGCTCAGCCTGTTCAGAAGCCCAGGCGTAGTCTGCAAGGTCGGTAAATTTGTTAGCTGCGAGGGTTTCTGCAGTTACGCCTGTGCCGCTGATTTTAATTACTGCAACGCCGGAAGCGGGAAGCTTCACGGAGAGGGCATCCGCAGAAAGAGTAACGTCTGCATCGCTACACCCAAAGAGTGCCTTTGCTGTGCCGGTAGCGAGAGTTGCCTTGCCGTTAAAGCTCTCGGCAGGAACGGAAACCGTGGCTTCCTTGGAAACGCCGTCTGCAGCGCCATTTAAGATAACGGCATAGATGTCGCCGTCCTTCAGTGCCAGATGATACTGCTTTTCGCGGCTGATTTCTCTGGAGAATACAGGGTGGTCACCGTACACCAGAAGGTCGAACATCAAATCATGCTCGCCGCTGTTTACCATTTCCACAAGACCGTTTTCCCAGATTTCAGGCATCTGGTAAATGCCTTCGCCCGTAAAGAGCGAGCCGCCGACTTCATAGTAGCCTGTTCCGCGTGCGTTAACCATAAGGGAAGCATAGAGCATACTGCGAAGTTCATGCAGATTCGGGAACCAGGGATACTTCGTTGAATACTGGAAAGTCTGTACCACGTGGTACCAGGGCTTGTTTGCAAGTCTCGTACCGAGCGAGGAATCCATGATCTTGCTTTCGCTGATGGTTACGTTACCGGGCTCGTCGCCGGATTTGGGATATGCACTGTCAAGATAGATGTCGCAGTACAGCGAATTGCGAAGCTCATAGCCCTTTAAGGTATCCATAATGTATACAGGGCGGGTGGTGTCATACTGCTTTACAAGGGTGTAGCAGTCAATCATTGCATTTTCGTAGTCGGGAATCTGGGAGGAAGGTTCGTCCTGTACTGCCCAGCCGAATACGGCGTTATGCCCGGAAAGGGTGGAAACTACAGCCTTTGTGGCTTCTGCATTGTTCGGATGCGCCGCCCAAACCATGCCGCCGTAAAGACAAACAACAGCTTTCATGCCCCAGCTGTCCAGCTTATCAAGCATATCAATAAGCGGCTGCGGGTCGGTCAGGAACTTCTGTGCGTAGGTGTAGCCGAGCTGTACAACGTTAATACCGCCGTCTAAAATATCCTTATACTCCCCGTTCGGCATCGCCGTTTCTTCGCCCACATGGTAGCCGACAACGGGAATAAAGAGCGTGCCGTCGTTATTATAGTAGTTGCCTTCTTCGTCAATACAGTCGGGTCGCTTATACTTATAAACCCTCGTGGTTTTGGTTTGCAGCAGCTCACCGTTCTGGTAGAGCTTCGATTCCACAATATGCTCCTTTGCCTCCTCGCCCTGCTTCGTTTCTTCAATCAATGCGGGGTCAAAGAAGAAGGATGCGGTAGAATCGCAGAAGGGAACGCCCTTGGATTCGGAAAGAACGGTATCACCATACTTTAAGGAAAAATCAACGCTTGCCGTTTTTGTATCAAAATCCGGGAAGGTTGTGCTGTTTAAAACAAGATTTGCCGCACCGCTCTTTGCAGACGGATAGTAGAAAATCTGATCGGTCTTCAGCTCTGCAATGGTGGATTCGCTGACCTTATAAAGCTCAACATCGTCAAACCAGGCCACGCCGTCAAAGCCCATGCGCAGGTAAATGGTCATGTACTGTGTTTCGGGCGGGGTGGTAATCGTCTGTTCAAACTGTGTCCAGCCCGCTTCCGCACCTACAAAGGACAGGGAGCTCTGGTCCATACGCAGATAGCCTGCACTTGTGTACTTGTTCTCGCCCTCAGTGTATTTAAAGAACTCGAACTTAACCAAAACCTGATTTTTCTTTATATTTGCACCCACCTGCCGTGTCCATGCACGAAGCTGATAGGTGGTCTGTGCATCTACGTCGATTATCTGATTTACGAAGGGAGAGGTAAGCCCGTCTGCCTGCTGAATTCTGACAGAAGAATTACCGCTGTGCTTGTACTTCGTATCGATGTAGGCAATTTTATCCTCGCCCCAGTTTTTCGTGCCCTGCTGGGGAACCCAGCCAAGCTCTTCTTCGCTGTTCTTCATGTCCACGTTTTCCATGCCGCCGTCTTTAACGAGGTTTTCGCTGTAGGTGGGAAGAAGCTTTTCAGCGGGAAGGGGAATGGGGTCATAGAGGTCGGTAGTCCCCACGGGTGCCAGCTTAATGTCATATGCTTCCGTTTTGGCAGTACCTGCTTCACTGCGAATGCCGAGGAAGTTATAAAGGGCTTCGCCGCTTCCATAGGAGTCCTTCACTTCATACTCCACATCTTCATATTTGCCTGTAATGTCTGCCGTCAGGGGACAAACGGTGGGAACGGTGTAATAGATGTACTGCCCGGAGGAAAGCGTGCCTGCCTGCATGGGACGAATGTAAACACCGGCGTAGGCTGTACCCGGGATGGCTTTGCCCTCGGCATCTGCCATCACATATGTACCGTCCACGCTGACAACATCTGTGGTCTTCATTACCATCTCGAACTGCTTCCACGTATCCTCCGTATTGGGCAGCATTACAGAAAGCTGCTTATAGCCGAGGGGTTTGGATTTACCGTCGCCACAGTAAGAGATTCTGAAGTTTGCAATTTCACTGTTGGTCTTATACCAGAAGCTTACAAGGTACTGTCCGTTTACCGGCAGCGTTTTCAGCTGATACCGCATTTCTGCGTTTGCAGCTTCGGTATTATTCAGAACAATTGCCGTCTCCCCTTCGGGAAGTCCTACCATTGTTTCCGTTTTGGCTTCATTATATACCTTCGGCTTTACGCCCCGCATGTGATTCTCTGCACTTGCCGCGGAGGCTGTCAGGCAAAGAGAAGGGGCAAAAAGCGTCATAATCATTAAGAGTGCTACAAACAAAGTTGTAAGTTTTTTCATGTTACTTTTCTCTCTCCTTGAATTTATAGGATTACTCTTCGGATGCTATGGCTGCCACAGTAGCTGTGACAGGTGCTGCAAGAGGCTTCAAAGAACCGTTGCTTCCCCAGAAATAAGCCTTTACGGTTTTTCCGGCGAAGGCTGTGGGGATGGTGCAGGTGGCACCGCCGATGCCATCGGTGGAATTAACAATTTCAACACCCGTAAGCATCTTTCCGTTCGTTTCGTCATAGGTGGCTAAAACTACCTGTCCCGTCTGTGCTTTTGCTTCTTCAACTGTAAGGGCAGCAGGTGCAAACTTGAAGGTGGCTTCGCTGCTGGCAGAAACGGAATCTACTTTTGTACCGATAACATTAAACATTTTATCTATTTTTAGATCGTACTCTTCATCATTTACGGAAGTACAGGTGTACTGCACTTTATCCTCGTATTCGCCCGTTACTTCATTAAGCACTTTATCTGTATAACAATAGTATATAGAGCTATATTCGTAATCCGTAGCTTTCCCTGTTTCAAAGATACCCACCATATCTTCGGTCAAAGGTGTAAGAACGGGATTGCAAAAATACATATAATTTGTTTCATCATATACCTTTGTTTGCGCTTTTGCAGTTCGGGGCTTTAGCAAATGCACGTAAACACCGCTAAAAACATCATCTGTACGTTCCCCTTGTGGACTATTGAAATATGTTGTTTTTATTTCAGTAGGGTTACCTTCTGCATCTGTTCCTGTAGTTGTCACAGTTGTTGTTCCATACGCAGCATCCCAGACAACAAAGAACTGCTTCCAATTTTCACCGGTAGGAGGGAGGGTGATAAATACTTTTCCCGTGTCACCAGGATACTCAAATTCTACATGTGCAAAGGTTGTATCGGTTTTATACCATACACTAAAAAGATACTTCTGTGCGGGGATTTTTGCATGTGTTTGATACGAAACTGTACCACTTGCTGATTTTCCCCATAATCCAGTGTTAAGACTGAAATAGTATTCTACATCAAATTGGCCGTCGCCATCGAGATCTTGGGGACTGGAGATTTTAGACATACCTGTAGAATTGCCGTCTTTATTTGTGATTTGTTCAAAACAATCTTCTCGCGCAGGCAAACCACCACTGATTTTCTCATCTCTGCTCAAATAGTTGATTATGGTAGTTTCCTCCTCTGCAGATACGACCATGGAGCATGCGGCCAGCATGCACATAGCCATGAGCATTGCCAGAATTCTTTTTGTTTTCATAAAAAATTCTCCTTTCAAAAAAACCGGTTTTATATTTGTATGCAGGCATTTCTTTTGGCCACCAAGAAATGCATGTGCACACGATACATATTACAATTTAATGATAGCATACCGGAAGGTGTTTTTGGTTGCACTTAACATCCAAAAAAATAGAACAAAATCCACCCTTCGTTTTTGAAAGGTGGATTTTGTCTGCTTTGACTAATTTTTCTTGCTTTTTTCGTCTATTTTGACTGACTTTTCCTGCTTTGCTGACGAAACTGCAACGGCGTTACACCGCGGATTTTTTTGAACACACGAATAAAATACGCGTCCGAGGTATAGCCTACGGCGTAGGCTATATCTACAATTTTATCATCGGTGGCCAAAAGCATATGCCACGCCTTATGAATTCGCAGATTATTGAGGTATGCAGAAAAGGTTTGTCCCACTTCCTTTTTGAAAAGCCGTGCCAGATAGTTTGGATTCAGATAATACTCCTTGGCAAATTTTTCAATGGAAAGCTCCTCGGCATAATTTCGGTTGCAGGCTTCAAGGATGGCGTTGATGACATCGTTTTTCTTTGCGCTCCATAGCCGACGGTTTTTCCGCTCCGTATCCGGCTTGTAGTGCACCTCCTCCAGCACCGAAAGAATCACGTGCCGGACAATCTGTGCGGCGGTGAGCCATTCGTCATAGCTTTCGGTTTGTTCCGTGGTACTTTGTATCTTTTCCACAAGGGCGTCGGCAGAAACACCGGTCAACCGTTCCGCTCTTTTTGCTCCCTCAATTGCCTTTTCCAAATCCTCGGGTCTGAAAATGTTGCTTACAAAAATAACGGCCACCATAGTATCGTACCAAAAAACAGGAAGGCGCAGTGTGGAAAGCCCCAAATGGCATTGCCCGAAATATGCATCCTTTTCTTCCTTTGCCCGTGCCACAGCAAGGCGCTGTGCTTTTTTACAAAGCATATGCCCCCGATGGGTGCTTTTCGCAAGAAAGCAAAAATCAAATTGCTTGCTCCGATGGGCAGAGGGAAGCACCAAATCCTTGATGTGTACGGAAATGTTGGTAATGTCGTAAAGACTGATGTGGATTTTCCGCTCCTTGCACAGATAGCGAATTGTTTTTTCCAGTAATGAATATTCTTCTGCCATTTTTTTCCTCCCCGTATCCTTATTTTATATTCCGGAAGGCCGGAGCCTCAATTACACAGCCTCCGACCAAAAGGTTTTCACGGTACAGTGCCGCCGTCTGTCCCGGTGTGACTGCACGCTGGAGTTCTTTGAAGGTAATATGGGCCCGTCCATCCTCCACCCGGCACACCGCCGGCACAGCCGGGGCGGCAGAGCGGATTTTCACCTCTATTTCACCCTCTATGTTTCCGAACATATTCAGATTTCCGGCCACAAGGCCATTAGAGAAAAGCGCACTGTTTTCGCCGATGGTCACCGTATTTTCTGCGGCATTGATTGCCGTTACAAACACCTTTTTCCCAAAGGCACCGAGGCCCTTTCGCTGGCCTACGGTGTAGCGGTGGATGCCGCTGTGCAGGCCCACCATATAGCCGTTTTCGTCTATAATTTTACCCTCCCGCACTGCATCGGGCACATTTTTTTCCAGATAGGAGATATAATCATTATCAGGAATAAAGCAGATTTCCTGGCTGTCGGCTTTTTCTGCTACGGCCCGGCCCGCCTCTGCCGCTATGGCGCGCACCTCCGGTTTCGACAAAGACCCGAGGGGCAGAACAATGCGCGGTAAAAGCTGTGGGGACACCTGGCTCAGAAAATAGGTCTGGTCCTTTTTGGGGTCCGCGGCTTTCGAGAAGAAAAACGTGCCATCCACCTCCCGCACACAGGCATAGTGCCCCGTGGCAATGTGGGAAATTCCATGCTCGTCCGCAAAGCGGGCCAGGGCGGCAAACTTAATTTCCGTATTGCATCGCACACACGGATTCGGCGTTTCTCCCCTGAGATATGCCTCCCGGAAGGGCACCTGCACCTTTGTTTCAAATTCAGACCGCATATCCCGCACAGTATGTGAAATACCAAGAGCCTCTGCCGCTTTTGCCGCTTCCTGCGCGCCTTCGGCACTGCCGTGAAGCCAGAGCGTCAGCCCCTGTACTTCGTATCCTGCCTTTTTCAGCAAAACCACTGCGGCTGTACTGTCCACGCCACCGCTCATTCCCACTACAACTGTTTTCACTCCGCTTCCCCTGCCTTTCCTTTCTACCAGTATACCAGATTTTTTTTCATTTGAAAAGAGAAATCGGGATTTTTCCGGAAAAAGGAATAGAAAGAAAATCTGCGGGATAAAATCTCTGTAAGGAAAAGCTTGACTTGTGTGGAAAAAAATGATATACTATTTTAGTATTCTTGTTCGGAAAATAAATATGGAGGTATATTGTGTCGAAAAAAGAAAAACTTAAAATTATTCCGCTCGGAGGGCTCGATGAGATCGGAAAAAATTTGACCGTAATCGAGTATGGCGAAGAAATCCTGGTTATCGACTGCGGTTTGGCCTTCCCGAGTGAAAGTATGCTGGGCATTGACCTTGTCATCCCGGATACTGCGTATCTGGCCCGGAACCGGAAGAAGGTTGTAGGGCTTGTTTTGACGCACGGGCACGAGGACCACATCGGTGCTGTACCCTACGCGCTCAAAAATTTCAATGCGCCGATTTACGGCAGCCGCATGACGCTGGGGCTTCTGGAGCATAAACTGCGGGAGCACGGCATGGCCAGCGAAGCGGATCTGAACACCGTAAAGCCCGGCACCGTAAAGAAAATCGGACAGAGCTTCAAGGTGGAGTTTATTAACGTCAACCATTCTATTGCCGGTGCACTGGCATTGGCAATTCATACGCCCGTGGGCGTGCTGGTACACACCGGGGATTTCAAAATTGACTGCACCCCTATAAACGGTGAAATGATAAATCTCACCCGCCTCGGCGATCTGGGCCGTGCAGGCGTGCTGGCTCTCTTTTCCGACAGCACCAACGTGGAGCGAAGCGGCTATACCATGAGTGAACGCACCGTGGGGGAACGGTTTGACGAAATCTTTAAAAAATCCCCCGACAAGCGGATTATTGTGGCGTCCTTCGCATCCAATGTCCACCGCATCCAGCAGATTATCAACTCTGCAGTACGAAACAAGCGGAAGGTGGCCGTCTCCGGACGGAGTATGCTGACGATCATTGAAGTGGCTATGGAGCTGGGGTATCTCCACGTTCCCAAGGGCACCATTATTGATATCGAAGAAATCGGACGTTTCCGTCCTGAGCAGCTGGTTATTGTAACCACCGGCAGCCAGGGCGAGCCCATGAGTGCGCTGACCCGGATGGCTTTTTCCGACCACCGCAGCGTGGAAATCGGCCACGGAGACCTGGTGATTCTGTCAGCAAACCCCATTCCCGGCAACGAGAAAGCGGTTTCCACCGTTATTAACGAGCTGTTCAAGAAAGGGGCCGAGGTCATCTACGAATCCCTGGCAGAGGTTCATGTTTCCGGTCACGCCTGCCAGGAGGAGCTGAAGCTGATGCTGGGGCTGGTAAAGCCGAAATACTTTATTCCGGTCCACGGTGAACACCGGCATCTGGTCCGACATGCACGCCTCGGTGAACTGATGGGCGTAAAGCCTGAAAATGTGTTTGTCATGAGCCTTGGCGAGGTACTGGAGCTGAACCAGGACGGTGCTGCCGTTACAGGGAACGTCACAGCCGGACAGGTGCTGGTAGACGGCATCGGTGTCGGCGATGTGGGGAATATTGTTCTCCGCGACCGCAAACACCTCGGCGAAGAAGGTCTGATTGTGGCCGTTGTCACGCTCTCCAAGGAAAAAGAAATCCTGGCAGGGCCGGACATTATTTCCCGCGGTTTTGTATATGTGCGGGAAAGTGAAGATTTAATGGAGGAAATGAAGGATATTGTAAACGATGCCGTCATCGTCGGGCGAACAAGCGGCCATGGCGACTGGAACAGTATCAAGACCAGCATCCGCAACATGCTGGGCGACTTTATTTTTGATAAAACAAAACGTAAGCCGGTCATTTTGCCGGTCATTACAGAAGTTTAAGGAGGAATAAAAAAATGCGGGCAGTTATGTATGGAGCAGGAAATATCGGCAGGGGCTTTATCGGCCTTCTGCTCTCCCAATCGGGCTACAAGGTATCCTTTGTGGATGTAAACGAGGCGGTCATCCGTGCCATGAACGAGGCACACCGCTACCCCGTGGACATTCTGCTGGAGGAAGGAACCCGGGAGGATTGGGTGGAAAATATCGACTGTGTGGATGGTAAGGACCCGGAGGCAGTGGCAGCAGCCATCGCAGCGGCAGACGTCATGGCCACGGCAGTAGGTGTGAACATTCTGAAATTTATTGCCGCACCGATTGCAGGCGGTCTGAAAAAGCGTTGGAGCGAAGGGAATCTTACACCGTTCAACATTATTATTTGTGAAAATCTCATTGGTGCCGACCGGGTTCTCCGGGATCTGATTGCCCAGAATCTGGACGCCGGCGAAGTAGAAAAGCTGGACAGCCTGGTGGGCTTTGTAGAAGCCTCTATCGGCCGGATGGTCCCGGTGCAGACGCCGGAAATGCAGAAAGGAAATCCCCTGCGCGTATGCGTGGAAGCATATGACAAGCTGCCGCTTGACAAAGCGGCGGTGAAGGGCGATTTCCCGCCTATTAAAAACGTAATCTGGTATACGCCCTTTGAATTTTACATTGAACGCAAGCTATATATCCACAACATGGGTCACGCTATGACGGCGTATCTTGGCGACCTTCTGGGCTGTGAATACATATGGCAGGCCATTGAAAATCCCACCGTGGAGCTGATGGTTATCCGCGCCATGACAGCTTCGGCCATCGCCCTTGCCAAGCGGCACGGAGATGAAGCGGCCCCCCTCTTTGCCCATGTGCAGGATTTAATCCGCCGTTTTGCAAACCGTGGTCTTGGAGATACGGTAAAGCGCGTGGGCGGCGACCTGCGCCGCAAGCTTTCCCCCGGTGACCGCCTTGTCGGTGCCCTTAAAATGTGCCGTGAGCAGGGTGTGGATTCCCTGTATATTGAAGCTGCCATCGCGGCGGCACTGTGCTTCCGGCACGATGACCTGGCCGAAGAAAAAACACCGGCTGAAATTCTCCGGGATATCAGTACTTTAGAGGATGCCGGACGGATTCTGGCCATCTATGACCGCTTTAAATCCGGCGAAAGTCTGGAGGCTGTGCTCGTCTGGCTGAAGCAGGAGGCAGAAAGATGAACGACCGGTTGCGGCAAATTATGACCATCGCATTTGGCATCCCGATCGGACTCGCAATAGCGGCCTCTATCGCGCTAGCATTATACTATTTGCAGGGAACGGCCCGTACCTTGGGAATTCTTGCACTTTTCGCTGTGGGCATCGCCCTTCTTGTAGGTATGGCCGTACGAAACTCCAAAGGAAATAAGCTTGTGGAGCGGCTTTTAGATATCCTGTACAAGGAGGCAGATCCGGAAACCTTTATCGCGGAATCTCTGTCCGCACTGGAAAAAACGAAAAACCGCGCCCTTCGCAACACGCTTTCGCTGAATCTGGCCGTGGGATACGCCGCCGCCGGGAAACACACCGAAGCCATTGAGGTGATGAAAAATATGCCCATCAGCTCGGCAGACAAAGTGTCCAAAGCGATGTATTACTGCAATGCCGCCGCTTTCTATGCAGAAAAAGGAGCCAGTGTAGAAGCGCACGAAACCTATAATCTGGGCAAGCCTTTTTTCGAGAAGGCAGGAGATAAGCTCCCCTTGTCATACCTGCGCCTGACCCGCGGTCTCCTTCATTTTGCGGAAGGGGAATACGCGGAAGCACTGGAAACCTTAGCCAACGCCCGCAGCCGCGGCTTTGAAGACCGGCACACCATGACAAAGCTTCAGCTTTTTGAAGCCCGCGCCTTGGCGGCAACGGGAAGAACAAAAGACGCTAAAAGCGTGTACACAAAAATTGTGCAGAAAAAAACGTACCCCTATCTCCTGTCCTGCGCTAAAAAAGAACTGGAGCAGCTGCAAAACAACGCAAAATAAAGGCAAGACCGCAACTGTTTAAATATCCGCATGCCAAGGGCTGTTGCATTTAATGCCGCCCGTCCAAGGGCAGGAAAAGTCTGTTTTTTGGGTTTTGCCATATACTATAAGTAAATGTTTTAGAAAAAAATTCGCAAATCTTTTGCGAATTTTTTCGTTGTGGGCTTTTTTACCTTCCCTATTTATTATAAAATGTAACCGGCACATGGTGTTACGTCACTTTTGTTTCAGACCCTGTTTTTCCTTTATAATATCTAAAAAAGCCTGTGCCGCAAGAGAAAGCGGGTTATGCTTTAAGTAGGCATATCCAATGGAGCGGGCCGGAAGTGGCTCTGTCAGTTTAAGCGGTTTTATGATGCCTTTGCGGATACTGTCTTTTGCAAATTCTTTCACTACACAGGAAACGCCCAGATGAATGGAGGCGAATTGAATCAGCAAATCATGCACCGCAAGCTCAATAATAGGAGAAAGCAAAATGCGGTTTTTTTTGAATTCGTCTTCTACATATCGCCGGGAGGTTGCGTTTTGTTCCAGCAAAATCAATGGTTCTGCTGAAATTTCTTCTCTTGTGTAGGAGGACTTTGCCGCAAATGCCGGACCTGCCACAAAGATATCGTGAATTTCCATACACGGGGTTACGGTCAGTTCATCGTCTTCTGTGGGCAGATTGACAAAAGCAAGCTCGGATTTTCCCTCCTTGACATACCCCACGAGATTGGCAGAATAGGAATTAGCCATTTCAATGCGGATTGCAGGATACCTGGTATGAAATTCCTCCAGAAAGGGTAAAAGATAATGCTCGGTGATCGTATCGCCGGCGGCAATCTTCAGAGAGCCTGCGTGCAGATTCCTAAACTGTGCCAGGAGTGTTTCCCCCTGCGAAATTGCGGCAATCGCACTTTCCACCTTCGGAAGCAGCATTTGTCCCTCTTGCGTCAGAGTGACGCCCCGGCGGGATCTGTGAAACAACTTTGTGCCCAAATCCTCTTCTAATTGGTGAATGCACTGCGAAATGGCAGATTGGGAAATATAAAGCTTTTCTGCCGCGGTGGAAAAAGACCCGTATACTGCGGTTTCATGAAATACGCGATAATAATCCAGCTTTGTTTTCATCTATAAGCTCTCCTTATTACTAATGTAAGAATTATCTGCTTTACTAATGACATTATTTGTATTATAATAGGAATAAATAGAAATGTCAATATGCAAACGAAAATAAATTTACGAATTGGGAGGTTTTTTTATGGAAAGAAAAATCGGTACCGTATCCCGGGGTGTGCGTTGCCCCATTATCCGGGAAGGAGACGACATTGCCTCTATCGTGGTACAGAGCGTGATAGAAGCGGCAGAATCTGAAGGCTTTGCCCTTCGTGACCGCGATGTTGTGGCAGTTACCGAGTCTGTAGTTGCCCGTTCACAGGGGAATTATGCATCAATTGATGCAATTGCAAAGGATGTGCAGAACAAGCTGGGTGGAGACACGATTGGCGTCATTTCCCCTATTTTAAGCCGTAACCGTTTTGCCATCTGCTTAAAGGGAATTGCAATGGGCGCAAAAAAGGTTGTACTGATGCTGAATTATCCCAGTGATGAAGTGGGAAATGCTTTAGTATCTCTGGATCAGCTGGACGAAGCAGGTATCAATCCCTACACCGATGTATTAACGGAAGCAAAATACAGAGAGCTGTTTGGTAGCAATCCCCATCCTTTTACGAATGTGGATTATGTGCAGTACTATGGTGATTTAATTCGTTCCTGTGGAGCCGAAGCGGAAATTATTCTGGCAAATGACCCCCGTGCTATTCTTTCATACACGGATTGTGTTCTGAATTGTGACATTCACAGCCGTGCCCGTACCAAACGTATTTTAAAAGCGGCAGGCGCAAAATGTGTGGTTGGTCTGGATGAAATTTTAAATCAAAGTGTGGACGGCAGCGGCTATAATGAAAAATATGGTCTGCTTGGTTCCAACAAGTCCACCGAAAACACAATCAAGCTGTTCCCGCACGAGTGTTTTGATATGGTAGAGAATGTGCAGAAGCAGTTAAAGGAACGCACCGGAAAAAACATCGAGGTTATGGTTTACGGTGACGGTGCTTTCAAAGACCCGGTAGGAAAAATCTGGGAGCTTGCCGACCCGGTAGTATCGCCTGCATATACCAAGGGGCTGGAAGGAACTCCCAACGAGCTGAAGCTGAAATATCTGGCAGATAACGATTTTGCTGATTTGAAGGGTGCTGAACTGAAAGCAGCAATTGAAGGGGCAATCCGTGAAAAAAGCAGTAATTTGGTCGGCAATATGGCATCACAAGGGACTACGCCGCGCCGTCTCACGGACTTAATCGGTTCTCTTTGCGATTTGACCAGCGGCTCCGGCGATAAAGGTACTCCCATTGTGCTGGTGCAAGGGTATTTTGATAATCTGACGGACTGATTGAGCCGTAAAAATTTTGCGTGAAACAGAACATTTCTACACGCCATGTCCCCTCTGAAGGGATTACTGCATAAGCTGGAATCATAGTTTATTGAAAAACGATACAGTGTACTTCCTGTATCGTTTTTTGTTATAGTCTCTGTACGAGATAAATATTGGCGTATTGAATTGACCTTTATAAATATTTTGTACCGATAGTGCCCGAAAAATTTCGCCGTACTCGAGACTCCACAGTCCGCCACGAAAAGCGTGGCGGCTGTTTCGACGAACTCTACGAGTTCGACTCTTTTTTATTCTATCAACAACAAAGAGATACCATATGGTATCTCTTTGTTGTTGGCGGAGAAGTTAAGACTTCTTTTAATATCCTACTACTCAACACATACTTTGCAAAATACACGATTTAGTTTGATTGTTATTCCTCATACGGCAATACGAAGGATTAATTACACTATTTGCTCTGTAATATATTATAACACATTTTAATATTTATCGCAACAAAAAAGGTTATTTAATAAACTCAAACATTTATTATTAAATTTCCAGTTTTCTTTCCACCCGAACTGTCTGATAAAATGCTATATGACAACTCAATATTGTGTTCATTCTTTGTCGCAATAATATATGGTGATAACCATACGGTTTCCCCTGGTCTGAGATACGGAATCTCGTATACTACATTGCCAACAGAATCAATTTTGGCTTGGTATAGGGCGTAGGCTTCAACTATATCTTCAAACCCAACTTTAGGAGAAGAAAAATACGAATTTTCATGAACTAACATTGAATATGGAATTTTGATTTCATCAATTATATTTATTTTATCATTTTGATGCGGTGCAAGCACTTTGCTTAAAATGTTATTTTTATCATTTAATATCCAAGTTGCCAATGCATCAAGCATCTCCTTATTATCATCATCTATATCTTTGTTCAAATCAAATAAATGCAATTCAGAGTTTGACATTTCCAATGTTATAGTAATATCTTTATCTACAATTTCACTTGTATTGGTAATACATAATGGAAGAAGAAACATCTGTTTAATAATATCCTTAAAATATTCAATTTCTTGCAATCGAAATATCGTACTGTGTAATTGTGATAATAAGTTATGTTTCTTGCATTCATCTTCTGTTCCAATCATTTTTTCATGCATATCTTTAAAAAAGTTATTTCTCTTTAAATTCCCAACATTACAAAAATCACAAGGCAATTCAATGTTCCAATATTTCATTACAGATTTCTGCAATTCTTCCTTTTTAGACTTGTTCATTTCTGCTGGGAATGTTTCTTGGCTTACCAATTCAGATAGTTTTCCAATCTCTAAAAAATCACCTTTATTTTCCGAAGCAACATCATCGTCATTTTGATTATATGATGGTAATTTAATATCATTAATTTCAGGAATCAGTTCGCGCCCCGTCTTCAATAAAGCTAATGTTTCATTTGAAAAAGCATAATTATCCGTTACTTTTTTTAATTGATAATTACTTGATATTTGACCGGTCAAAAAATCATAACAAGCAATTTCTATATTAGAATAATTTTTTTCTGTTTTTAATCTTCCAGCAGCACTACACTCTATCCAATTTTTAATTCTTTGAACATAATCATTTTTTGAAATTCTTTGACCGGATGTTCCCCACAACATGCTCATAGTAATCAAGGCATATGTTAATTGTTCTAAAGTAGATGAATCAATAATGTATCCCATAGATCCTACAAAACGATTAAGTGTACTTTCTGCAATTTTCAGTAAATGTTCTTGATTATACGAAAAAATTTCAATATGAATTTTGTGATTTTCTAATGTGGTTATAAAATCAGATATGCTTTCTTTAACTTCTTCATCAACATTACCATTATTGTATTTAGAAACAGATTTGATAAATTTATTTGCCTTTTCTCCACAGTTTCCAATAAGATATAGGCAATAATTATCGCAAGATATATCTTTTATCATTGCTTTTATCCATTTTTGCATATCACCAACTGTAAATTGATTTACAGATGATTTAACTTGTATAGCTGACAATATTTTTTTACTACTATCAAAAAAAGCAATATCAACTTTGTCTTCTGGCGTAGTTTCTTCGACAGAAATATATTCCCATTCTAATTTATCACAAGCATCAATTATTGAAATGACTGATTGATATAAATATCCTCTACTACCTTCTTGACCTCCCATATTTTTACCCTCTCTTTTTTATTCATTATATGGCACTTTAAAATAATCCAAATACTTTTTAAACTTATCCTGTGCTGATAGGCAGGTGTCAGTTAGATACCCTTTTTCATTATTCCATTCGGAAAGACCTCTGTAATAGAACATTTTAAGACTGTCATCAACAATAAACGGAACAATGTTATTTTTCAGACATTCCTTAAACATAATAAGTCTGCCCACACGACCATTACCATCCTGAAACGGATGTAATGCTTCAAATTGATAATGGAAGTCAATAATTTCTTCCAAAGTATGCTCGTACTTTTGATTATAAGATTTCAAAAGTTCTTTAATTCTTTGTGCCACAGTTTCGGGACTTGCGGTTTCTTTTCCGCCGACTTCATTCGGTAGTTTTTTATAATCACCAACATTAAACCAATCTTTTCGCGAATCACTCGTACCGGACTTTAAAGTGAAATGCAATTCTTTTATAAACTTTTCTGTGAGCTTGTAGGTTGCATTATCAATTATCATGTCAATGCATTTGAAATGATTTGCCGTTTCGATAATATCATCAACATTTAAAGCATCATTTTCTACACCAATAGTATTAGTTTCAAAAATATATTTCGTCTGGTCGTGGGTTAATTTGCTACCCTCAATATGATTTGAATTATAGGTAAGTTCTATTTGAATTTTATGATAAATACCACCTTTAAGAGAAGACTTTTTCTCTGCTCTTAATCTTTCAAGAAGATTTTGAGGCTCATCACTTTTTTTATTTATTCTTTCTGGTTTTTCTGCATTTTCGGGTATGTTCCAAGTCTTACCCGTCAAGAATGCTCCGGGTATTTTATTTTCTGCACAGTATTTTCTAACACCACGCTCAGACATATTCCATTTTTTCGCCATTTGAGATACAGACAAATAGTTCATACAATCACTCCTAACATATATTTATATTATACCACATTATAGGAATAAAATCAATATGATTAGAATAATTCATCAAGCTTTTGTGCCGATAACGGCGTATTTATTATCAGGTGATTGAACATAGCATGTAAAATGTTCACAAACGCACCTAAACCGAGCCGTATCGCATTTTATTTTCTTTAAGGACTAACTTCATTCCAATTAGCATTGATGGTCATAAAAGGGGGGGAATTAAGTTTTTCACAACATAATAAAAAATAGCCTATCAACATAAATGATAAGCTATTTCCGCACTTATAACATAATCCTAAATTCTGTTCCGTGACCGGGAGTGCTCTTTACAGTAATCTCTCCGCCGTGGAGTTCAATTATACTTTTTACCATTGCAAGACCTAAACCGTTGCTGCCGTATTCATCATTTCGCACATCATCGACACGATAGAACCGAGTCCATATCTTATCAATGTGTTCTTCTGATATTCCTACGCCATTATCCGCAACAATGATTTCTGTTTTATCACCGTTCTTTGATGCTGATACAGATACATGACCTGATTCATTA
>JAFSAU010000024.1 GCA_017442155.1 Clostridia bacterium
CTTCACAAAGCGGAGAAGGCTTGTCCGGCAGTATGGAACAGCTGGAATCCCAATTTCAGGAGTATCCCTCTCTTCTCTACGACGGTCCCTTCTCCGACCATGTACGAAATAAAGAACCCCTTTTTCTGCAGGGTGCGCCGGAGATTTCCGAAAAACAGGCACGGGAAAGACTTTCCGAGGTCCTTTCGCCTGAACGAATGGGAAACGTAAGCTTCGACGGTATTATGGAAGGTAGAATTCCCGCCTACGTGTTTACCGTACACCCGGAAGGAGAAAAAAGCGACCGCACCATCAGTGTGGAAATTTCCAAAAAAGGCGGTATGCTTCTGCAAATGTTGGATGACCGTAGCGTAGAGGTGCAAAACATTGATATTGAGGAAGCTAAAAATGCGGCCAACCGCTTTCTGGAAACCTTTGGTTTTTCCTCCATGCGGGACAGCTACTTTGAAATAAAGGACAATATTGCCACCATAAATTTCGCCTACTGTACCGGTGATATTCTGTACTATCCCGACCTTGTAAAGGTGCGTGTATCTATGGATTCAGGAGAAATTCTCGGCATGGAGGCCGCCGGTTACGCTGCCTGCCACACCGACCGTGCCTTCTCATCCCCGGCTGTCTCTGCAGAAGATGCACGGAAACGTCTCTCCCCTTCCCTCTCGGTGGAAAGTACGGGACTCGCGGTCATCCCCCGCGACAGCCAGGACGAGGCATTTTGCTGGGAATTTAAGTGTAAAATGGAAGATAAAACCTATCTTGTTTATATTAATACCGAAACCGGTGCAGAAGAGGATGTTTTAATGCTTGTGGAAACAGAAGGCGGTATGCTTACCATATAGCACCGCAAATATTCTGCGGCCAATAGGGCAAACTATTCTCGGACCTGAAAAAAACATGATTTGAGGGGGTTTTATCTGTGCAGGGACGCGGTAGAATGAGTGAAAATCTGAAGCAGGAGATTGCCAAAGAGCTGGGGGTTTACGACATCGTAAAACAGGCCGGCTGGGGTGCGGTAAGCTCCCGAGACTGTGGGAATATGGTTTCCCGGGCGATTGATATCGCAGAACGAAGTGTAAAAAAATCCTGACTCTGAAACAGAGTCAACCCTAAAGAACGGGGCGGTCTGAATTTTCAGACTGCCCCGTTTAATCGTTATGCCCGATAACAGAGGTTTCCTCCGACAATCGTTGCCACAAGGTCCAGCTGCGGACTGAGAACAACAAAATCAGCATCGGCCCCGGCACGGATTTTTCCTTTTACTTCTGCACCGATGGATGCGGCCGGGTTTGTAGATGCCATATGCACAGCGTCCGGCAGAGAAATGCCCCATTTCACCACGTTACGGAAGCATTCCAGTACATTGGAGGTACTACCGGCCAGATTTCCTTTTTCCGTCCGGGCAACGCCATCGACCACCCGCATCCGCTGGCCTCCTAAGTCATATTCGCCGTCCGGCATTCCCGCCGCCCGCATACTGTCGCTGATTAAAATTACTTTATCGCTTCCCTTGGCACGGATGGCAATTTTTGCCGCCGCCGGGCTTACATGCACACCGTCACAGATAAGCTCTGCATAAACACCCGGTGCTTCCAGTGCCGCCCCGGCAACCCCCGGAGCCCGATGGCCGAGCGGTGTCATGCAATTAAAAAGATGCGTTGCCTCCGTCACGCCGCAGGCAATCGCTGCCATGGCCGTTTCATAGTCGGCCGCCGTGTGACCCATCGCTGCTACTACACCACGGCTACGCAAATGCGCCACAGCCTCTTTCGCCCCCGGAAGCTCCGGTGCAAGACTCATAATGCGGACAAAACCGGGAACAGCATCCAGAATCGCATCGATTTCTTTCACATCCGGCAGACCCAGATGCGCCGGATTCTGCGCACCGGCCACTTTGGGCGAAAAGTACGGTCCCTCCAGATGCACGCCCAAAATTTCAGCACCCGCCCCCTTCGCATTTCGTTCTGCCGCGCGGATTGCCGCGCAAAGGTCCTCCTTAGGTGTTGTTACAGTGGTCGGCAAAAATGCCGTAACGCCATGCGCAGCCATATGCTTCTTCATCTTCTGCATGGCCTCGTCCGTTGCGTCCATAGTGTCCACGCCCACAGCACCGTGGGTATGTACATCTATAAAGCCGGGCAGTACCAGATTCTCACCAAAATCCAGCACCTCCCCCGTCTCCGGACCACCGAAGCCGGTGATTTTTCCGTTCTCTGCTGTCAGGAGTGTCTCATTTGTTTCAAAAATTCTTCCTTTAATTTTCATACGTTCTCATCCTTTCAAAATCTATCATAAATGGGACAGGATGTCCATACAATTATCCTGAGGTGATTTCCATGAAATGCAAAAAACTCCGATTTGTGCTTTCCTGCGCAGCCTTTTTTTCCGTGCTTGGTCTTTGCGGCAGTACGGTGCACCTGCTTGCATCCTCCACCGCATTCCTTCCTAATGAAGCTATGTTCGTTTGTGCCGCACCATCTGCATCCTTTGATTTATCACTTTATTCCGCTCTTCCGCTGGCACTCACAGAGGCAGATACCTCGCCGCATCTCGCCCCCGAGGTACTTCCCACACCCACTGCTTCGAAAACGGATGTGAAAATATTTTCCCCTGAACCGGCCACAGACGGGGATACACTGCTCATCAAAAACAGCACCTCCTACGCCGTGGACACCGACGCACTTTTAAATGCCCCCATTCCCCTTTCAGACGGCCAGCCGAAAGTCCTGATTGTCCATACGCATACCTCTGAAGCTTACACCCAAAGTGCCGGATATACCTATACCCCCTCCGATGCCTACCGTACCGAGGACCCGGCATACAACATCTGCCGGGTGGGTGCCGCGCTGGCAGAAAGTCTGGAAGCAAACGGAATTACGGCCATACACGACACCACCAGCCACGACTATCCTTCCTACAGCGGCTGTTACAACCGTTCGCTGGAGACCATCGAAAAAAATCTGACCGCATGTCCCACCGTCGATGTGGTCATCGACCTGCACCGGGACGCCATTGCAGGCACAGACGGAGAGTATCTGAAAACTGCCGCAGAAATCGACGGTCAAAGCGTGGCCCAGGCATTAGTTGTCGTGGGTACGGATGCCGGAGGCCTGACGCATTCCAGCTGGCAAAAAAATCTTTCTCTGGGCCTAAAACTCCAGAAAACGATGTGCAACCTGTATCCCGGCCTTGCCCGGCCCCTGCACCTTCGCACGGAACGTTTTAACGGCCACGCCTCCCCCGGTGCGCTGCTGATTGAAATCGGCTCAAACGGAAACACCCTGGAAGAAGCACTGTGTACGGCGGAGCTTGTCGGAAAAGCACTGGCCGAAACGCTCTTGCCTCTTATGCCTTAGTATACCACGTTTCTTCCACTCCGTCAACCGATTATTTTCTTTTCAGTAAGCTTTTTCCGCACAGTTACAAGCATCGTTGCATAGCAGGCCGTCCCACCAATCAGATTGGAGATTGGCTCTGCCCAAAAAACACCGTCTGCACCAAGAGAGCCCACATACGGCAGCAGAAGCGTCAGCGGTACAACAATGAAAACCTTCCGCAAAAGGGAGAAAAAAACAGCCTGCCGCGAAAGCCCCAGCCCCACAAAGGCGGACTGCCCTGCCATCTGCAGGGACATGAGGAATGCACCGAAGAAAAAGGTATGCAGTGCCGGCGTTCCCTTTTCAATCAGAACCGGGTCATCCGTGAAAACGCCTATCAGTGCTTCCGGAAACAGGAAAATGATCAGCCACACCAAAAGCATGTATACAACACTGACCACCGACAAAATACGGATGCACTTTTTCACCCGTTCATATACCCCGGCGCCAAAATTATATCCAATGACCGGCTGCGTGGCGTTCGCAAACCCAAGGCCTGGCAGAAACGTCACATCCCGGACGGAGTTTACCACTGTCATAACGCCCACGTACACATCCCCTCCAAAAGCCCGCAAGGTTGTATTGCAGGCCACCTGCATCAGTCCATTGGATGCGGACATCACAAAACCAGCCGCGCCCATTCCGAGAATTTTCCGGACATGCTCCCACTCCGGCCGGAGAAAACGACGGCGAATTTTCAAAAGCGCGCGCCGCCCTGTCAGAAATCGCAGTACCCATGCTGCTGACAAAAGCTGCGAAAGAACTGTGGCCACCGCTGCTCCCGTGATACCCATATCCAGTGCAAAAATAAAAATCGGATCCAGCAAAATGTTTGTCACGGCACCCACCAGCACCGCAAGCATACCTGTCGTGCCGAAGCCCTGCGCGCCGATAAAGCCGTTCAGGCCCGTACCCAACATTACAAGCGGCGTACCCACAAGGTAAACCTGCAGATACGCCTCGGCGAAAGGATATGTAACGTCACTGGCACCAAACAGGTAAAGAAGCGGCTTCATAAATATATAACACACGGCCATAAGAATAAAAGCACTGCCAAACAAAAGCCCGGCGGTGTTCCCGAGAATGTTCTCTGCCTTTTCTGCATTCCCTTCCCCGCGGGCAATGGAAAAAAGCGGTGCTCCGCCCATGCCAAACAGGTTTGTAAACGCCGAAATAATCGTTATTACCGGAAACGTAAGTCCCAGTCCCGTCAGTGCAAGTGAGGATGCGCCGGGCAAATGGCCGATATAAATCCGGTCTACAATATTGTATAAAAGCTGTACAAGCTGCCCCAGTACCATCGGTATGGCCAGCGAAAGAATATGCCTGTATAGGCTGCCTTTTGAAAAATCACTTTTAGAATCCATTTTTTCGCCTTCTTTACCTTAATATTTATAGTATACCATATTTTTTCACGGTTTGCAACCATATTTCGGACGTGGAGACGCGAAGGCCTGCGGTTTGCAAACAACGTTTTTTATACTGCGACCACTTCGCAGTGTTTCTTTTCCTTCCGCCATAAAAAAAAGCACCCGTTTGGGGTGCTTTTTTTATGGCGGAGAGAAAGGGATTCGAACCCTTGATGGGGTATTAGCCCATACACGATTTCCAGTCGTGCGCCTTAGACCAGCTCAGCCATCTCTCCACGCGACTTAAATAGTATACTACAAATCAAAAAAAATGTCAACACTTTTTTAAAAAAATTTTTCTTTTAAAAAAAAAGTCTTTTTTTATATTGACAAAAACTTGGAAAGCTGATATAATGGCTTCAGATTTGATTTAATTTAAAGGAGTTGTTTTTCTATGGAAATCCGCATTTGCGAAACCCCCAAACATCTCGGTGAACAGGCCGCAAAATACACGGCTGAAATTCTCCGGAATGCCATCGCCGAAAAAGGCGAAGCACGCATTGTTCTCTCCACCGGTGCATCTCAGTTTGAGACTATCGATGCACTCACCCGCGAGAACGTAGACTGGTCCAAGGTTGAAATGTTCCACCTGGACGAATACGTAGACCTGCCCATTACCCATGGTGCAAGCTTCCGTAAATACCTGCAGGAACGTTTTGTTGACAAGGTAGCCCCCTTAAAGGGTGTTCACTTTGTTGACGGTACTGCCGAAGGCATCCCGGCTCTTACCGCTGAACTCCGCCGCGCTCCCATCGATGTGGGACTTATCGGTATCGGCGAAAACGGGCACATCGCTTTCAATGATCCCCCGGCAGATTTTGAAACCAAAGAAGCATACATAATTGTAAACCTGGATGACGCTTGCAAGAAGCAGCAGATGGGCGAAGGCTGGTTCCCGACCATTGACGATGTACCGAAGCAGGCTGTGTCTATGACAGTTTACCAGATTCTGCAGTGCGAACGCATCGTTTCCTGCGTACCCCATCCGGTAAAGGCAAACGCTGTGTACAACACGCTCACACAGGATACTAACAATATGGTTCCTGCAACTATCATGAAGGGCCACAAGGACTTCACACTGTTCTTGGAGCGCGGCTCTGCCTCCAAAGCAATTACTATTAAATAAGGTTGGAGGATAATACACATGAATAGCAGTTCTATTATCGGCATTATTTTTGCCGTAGTTGTTCTCGCGCTTGCCTACGTTCTTTTTAACTTCATCCGCATCCGCAAGATGAAGGAAGGTACAGCCGAGATGGTTGAAATGGCCGGCATTATCCGTGACGGTGCTTCAACCTTTCTCAAAACAGAGTTCCGCGCAATTGCTATCGTTGTTCTTATTGTAGCGGCTCTCTTCTCTCTCTTTATTGAAAAAACAAGCGGCATCACCTTGATTCTGGGTGCATGCATGAGTAGCTTCGTATGTATTCTCGGTATGCGTAGTGCTACTTACGCAAATGTCCGTACCGCAAACCGCGCACTTGAAAGCCGTTCCATTGGCGAAACCGTTAAAGTTGCCCTTTGCGGCGGCAGCATCAGCGGTCTGAGCGTACAGGCATTCGGTCTTTTAGGTCTTCTGGTGGTTCTTTTTGCATGGGGCTTTGATGGTCCTACTGAAGGCGCAGGCTTCATCACCTCCCTCGGTGCAAATCCCATTGTTATGCGGATAACCACCTATTCCCTCGGCTGCTCACTGGTTGCTATGTTCAATCGTGTTGCCGGCGGTAACTACACAAAGGCTGCTGACATTTCTTCTGACATTCTGGCAAAGGTCCGTAATGATATGCCCGAAGATGACAGCCGCGTTCCGAATGTTGTGGCAGACTTCATCGGTGATAATGTAAACGATATTGCCGGTAACTGCTCCGACCTTCTTGAAAGCTTTGTTGCTACGCTTTCTGCTTCGATCGTGCTGGCACTTTCTCTCTTTAAAGACAATGCGGTACTCTTTGAATCTGCATGGCTCTTCCCCGTTGTGCTTGCCGGTTGCGGAATGCTCAGCTGTGTGCTGGGCCTGGCCTTTGCGGCTGTTCGTAAAATGAGCGATAATCCGTCAAAAGAATTGAATCTCGCCACCTGGATTTCTGCAGGTCTTACCTCAATTTTGGGTCTTGGTGCGGCATACTTTATTTTCCGGTCCGGCGAGATCGTAATCCCCGGCGCGAAAATCGGCTGGATCGCCCCCTGGGTCTGCAGTGTTCTCGGCGTTATTTCCGGTATTGCAATCGGTTCTCTGACGGAATACTACACCAGTGCAGACTTTAAGCCCACCCGTCGTCTTGCCGAAATGGCACCGGAGGGTGAAGCCTTTATCGTAACAAAGGGCGACGCTGTTGGTTCCCGCTCCTGCCTGTTCCCGATTCTGATTATCGGTATCGCATTGTTTGTTTCCGGCTGGGTGTGCGGCACGTATGGTATTGCACTCTCCGCTCTCGGTATGCTGGCCTTTGTTGGTGCTACCGTTTCTATTGATGCATTCGGCCCCATCGCCGATAATGCAGGTGGTCTGGCAGAATCCTGCCACCTCCCTGCAGACATTCGTACCATTACCGATAAGCTTGACTCCGTTGGTAATACCACGGCTGCAATCGGCAAAGGCTTTGCGATTGGTTCCGCTGCTTTTGCAACCGTTTCCCTCATCGTGGCTTTCGTACAGAGCTTTATTTCCGGGAACACTGGCGAACCGGTTCTGAACATGGCTTCCTTCGTTGTTATTGCCGGCGGTATTGTTGGCGGCGCGCTGATTGAATACTTCTCCGCACTCCTTACCGATAACACAATTGATTCCGCGCAGTACATGGCCAAGGAAGGTGACAGACAGCTTTCTATCCCCGGTGTGCTTGAAGGTACCGTAAAGCCCGATTACAACCGCTGTGTTGAATTAGCTGCCAAAGAAGCACTGCGCAAGATGCTTCTCCCCTCGCTTTTAGCACTTCTCATTCCTTTGATAGGCGGCTTCCTCTTCGGCATCGAATTTGTTGGCGGTATCCTCGTAGGTGCTACCATCTGCGCCATCCCGCGTGCTCTCTTTATGGGTAACTCCGGCGGTGCATTCGATAATGCGAAAAAATATATTGAAAGCGGAGCTCTTGAAGGACACGGCAAAGGCAGTGCGGCTCACAAAGCCGCCGTTACAGGCGACACCATTGGTGATACACGTAAGGATGTTGTTGGCGTAGCACTCGACATTTTCATCAAGATGATGTCTACCGTTGCCAATACACTGGGAAGCGTTATCACAAAGTTTACTTTAATTAAATAAACGAATATAAGAAACGGATCTGTGCTTTCACAGGTCCGTTCTTGTATGAAAAGGAGTTTTATAATGTTTTCTCATATTGGTAAAAAAATTAAAGTTCTCGCTTGGTGTATCTTTGTTTTGATCGTGATTGCAGGCGTTGTTCTCGGTGCCATCCTTTCTAACGAAGAGAACGAAATATTGCCTTTCTTCATTCTCTCCTTCTGTGGTGTAATTCTGGGCTGGTTTAATTCCTTTCTGCTCTATTCCTACGGTGAGCTTGTGGACTGCAATCAGAAACAGGTACAGCAGAATGCGCAAATGATTGCACTGCTTTCCAAAGCCGCTCCCTCGCCTGCCGGAGCCGAAAACGCCACGCAGGCTGCTTCCACCGTTTGGTTCTGCACAGCCTGCGGTACACGGCATACAGACAGCAGTCTGTCCCAGTGTCTCCAGTGCGGCGAAACCCGCGGGGTGTAATAATTATACCTACTAAGAAACCATCGGGCAGGAGCCAAGCTCCTGCCCGATTTTTCAATCCTTGCTTTTTATCATGCTTATATTCCAAACGTATTTCTGTACACCTCAAAATACCGTTTCCCGAACTCCCGCAGGGATGGAGCATCAAAATGAATGCCATCGGGATTTAAGTGCAGCCCCTCTGCAGAGACAACGGCACATGCCGGAATCTCCGCCGCAATAGAATGGAAAATTCCGTTCATTTGGTCAACCTGAGCCGGCGTAATGTCCCAGCGCGGCGTTTTGGAAATATCGGTGGAAAGCTCCCCAATCAAAACTGGCACATCGCCGATTTTTCGGCGCATTTCCCCCATCATCCGTATAAACCCATCTTTGTACCCGTCGCTGTTCTTGCAGTCCGACTCGCCCTGATGCCACAAAATCCCCTTTATATCAGCACTTCTTGCCGCAAGGCCTGTTTGCATTACTGCATGGTCAAAAAGCACCTCGCCCGGCTGCCACTGGGCAATGGTTGTCCCTCCGTCTGCACAGGGAATCAGCCCCGTTTTCCGTCCCGTTGCCTTCTGGTATTCGTCCGCAAAGCTTGCCGCAAGGCAGACACCGGGCGCAAACTCTGCAGCCGGTCCCCGGTCAGGATTTATAGGCTCGCCCATAATCTGCCACCGCCCCATGCGCAGCATCAGGCAATCCCGGTTTATAATGGGCGGTACCTGGTCCAAAAAGCCACGGCCCGCCATGTTGGACTGACCGATCATCAGAAAGGCATCCAATGTGTTTTCTACCGACTGTATTCCGTCTTTTATCATGTTTTTTCTCCTATTCACTTTACTTTCCATAGAAAAAGGAGGATTTATCCTTGCGGCAATCCTCCCCTTTTTTACCGTACCTCGTCCAGCGTTTTCGCCTCAGTATGTTTTACAGGCCGCCAAATCACTTTCTTAAAGAGTGCCACAACAGAAATCGGCACATATGTAAACAGATACACCGGGAACAGAATCAGATAAAAAATTCGTTTTCCCTTAGGACACTTGATTTTTTTCCACTCTGTAATCAGCGTCAATGTTCCCATCAGCAGGAACATGCAATAAAAGCTTCCCAGCGATGCGCTGACCGCGCCCCAGGTCGCCTTCCGGATGCCCTCATAATCGGCAAACAAACCGGGATTGCACAGAGAAATAATCAGAATCGTGAGATTCAGAAGAAGGGACAAAAGCGTAAACAGATATGCCGGTGCCACAGTCATGAACATATCAAAACAGGGCAGTGCCTTTTTCCGGCTCATAAAAATATTTTTCCAAAGCCGGATGCCATAATGGCTGATAACCTGATAAAAGCCCTTCGCCCACCGCAGACGCTGATCCCAGGACTGTCGCATCGTTGTAGGCTGCTCATCGTACAGAACGGCATGTTCACAGTACCCGATTTTCTCGCCGGCAATTACACTGTCAATCGTAAATTCAATATCCTCTGTCAGAAGATGGTATTTCCAGCCCTGATTCTTGGCAATCAGATCCCGGTGCACCAAAAAGCCCGTACCCGAAATAGCACAGCTGGAGCCAAGGCGCATACGGGGATTATTCAGATACCGCGCCTCCCGCATAAACCAGAGGGCGTAGCCCGCCGAAATCCAGTTGTCACCATAATTCTTGGAATTCCGGTAGCTTGTCAGTGCCCGATACCCCTTATCGAACATCTTGTTCATTTCCGCGATGAAGTTTTCATCCAGAAGATTATCTGCGTCCAGCACACAGTAGCCCTCATAGTCTTCAAAAGTGCCGTTAGCTATCATGGTTTTAAACAGATAGTCCAGCGCGTACCCCTTGCCTATCTTCTCTGTGTCCTGCCGTTCGTATACGATAGCTCCCATATTGCGGCAGATCTCTGCTGTATCGTCAGTACAGTTATCCGCAATTACAATGACATCCAGTGCATTCCTCGGATAATTCTGATTCTGAATGCTGGCAATCAGATGCCCGATAACTGTTCTTTCGTTCCTGGCGGCAATAATAACCGCAAACCGGTGAAATGCCCCGGGCGGTTCATCATTTGGCAAAGGCTTCCGGTAAATAAAGCCCACAATCGTATACAATACCTGATAGGCATACATCAGCGTAAATGCCGCAAAAATAATCAAATTGAAAATATCAACAAACTGTTTCATTTCTGCTCCTTTTGTTTTTCCATATACTGTATAAGTAAATTTCGACAACGTTCTACAGAAGAGTGTACCACAAACAGGGCGGCTCTGTCAAGTTTTTCCCTTTTTATTTTTTTCTTTGCTTAAAGATATTCCTTTTTTGGTAAGTTTATGCTATAATTATACTGTATATGGAGGTTTATTATGATCACACATCCGTTTCCCCCGCTCTATGATACACATTCGCGGATTCTGATTCTCGGCAGCTTCCCCTCCGTCAAATCCCGGGAGCAAATGTTCTTTTACGGCCATCCGCAAAACCGGTTCTGGCGTGTACTGGCCGCAGTGTTTGACTGTGCCGTGCCGGAAACTGTGGAAGAAAAAAGAGTCTTTCTTCTCTCCCGGCGCATTGCGCTCTGGGATGTTCTGGCAAGCTGTGAAATTGAGGGCAGTGCCGACAGCACTATCAAAAATCCCATTCCAAATGACCTTTCTCCCATCCTCTGTGCCGCTCCTATTACCCGGATTTATCTAAATGGCCGGACAGCGGAAAAATATTTCCGGCGGTTTACCGCTCCAAAAATCGGCCATAGCGCGGTTTGTCTCCCTTCCACCTCCCCGGCAAACGCCGCTTTTTCCTTAAACAAGCTGGTGGAAGCCTGGCAGATTATCCGAGAAGAGGTATAAGCATTTCCACCAAAAACACTGCGCCGCAGGCAGAAGCCGCTACAAACAAAAGACTTTTTTCAAAATATGCTGCCACAGCGGCCGCCAGAAAGCCGGTCGCCGCGCTCCACAGGCTTTCCGTGGCGTAAAATATCGCCGGGACGGTCATCACGCTGAGCACCGCATACGGAATATAGTAGAGAAAGGAAAGCAAAAACCGGTTCCGGATTTTCCGACGCACCAGCACCAGCGGAATCATACGGATGAGGTATGTAACACCTGCCGTAACAGCGAGGTAAATAAAAAAGCGAAAGTCAGGCATTTTCTTCCTCCTTTATCTCTACCACGGGCCGGACGGCCGCCATCACGGCACTGGCCGCCACTGCACAGATGATAATAGCAAAGCCGCTGGGAATTTTCTGTAGTGCTGGCACATAATAAAACAGACAGCTCAGTGCCACCGCAAGAAGTACGCACACCGCCGTGGGGCGGCTTTTTTTACTGGCCGGCAATACAATCGCTACGAACATCCCGTAAATAGCCACACCCAGCGCAGAAACCAGAATCGTGGGGAGAATGTCCCCCGCGGCGGCACCGAGAAGCGTACCCAAACTCCAGCCTAAAAACGGTGTTAAAATCAGCCCAAACATGTACTGCCTCCCCACTGCATCCTTCTGTCCGGACGCCACGGCGAACACTTCGTCGGTGTTTACAAAGGCAATCAGAAAACGGTCACGCGTACGTACATCGTTCCCCAGCTTCTGGGACAGAGACAGTGACATAAGCGCATACCGCGCATTGATAACGAGCTGAATCAGTGCAAGTTCCAATAGGGATCCGCCCGCCGCGATAATGGGTACGGCAGCGAACTGTCCCGCAGAGGTCACGTTCGCCATTGACAAAAGTAAGGCCTCCAACGTTCCCAGACCGCTCGCTACAGCAAAAATGCCAAAGGCGAAGGAAACGGACAGATAGCCAAAGCAAATGGGCAGGCCGTCCCGGATTCCCCGCGAAAAATCTTGTTTCATCTTATAATTCCTCTCTGTTACTGCGTACTGTTTTTGAATTGTCTTGAACAATATACCAAAGGTGCATCGCTATCATCAATAAACGATTTAAACACCATTATAATTAACAAAGTAAATTGTTACGTTTGGGGCCCTATGGTTACACCAATCTGGAGCGTTTTCCACCTGTAAGATAGCTCTCAATATTTTTTGCCACCTCATCCATGCACCGCTGTCTGGCGTCAATGGCACCCCATGCCATATGCGGCGTGAAGATAACATTTTCAAAATTCAAAAGCTTCTGATAGGGACTATCCGGCTGCATGGGCTCTGTGGAATACACGTCCACGCCCAAACCGCCTAACTTTTTATCCATTACAGCTTTGCAGACAGCAGTCTCATCCACCACAGCCCCCCGGGCCACATTGATAAGAATCGTTCCGTGCTTCATCATAGCAAGGCGGTTTTCGTCAATTAAATGATAGGTCTCATTACTAAGCGGTGTGTGAATACTGATAATGTCACTTTCGCGGCAAAGCGTATCTATATCTACACACGGATAGTCGGCGACAGGGGTTCTTTTACACGCCAGGACACGACATCCCATAGTTTTTGCTATGTCTGCCACTTTCCTTCCGATGTTACCCAGCCCCACAACGCCCCAATTCAGCGCAGAAATTTCACGAAAAACAGGTTTGACACAGTTAAATACGCCACTCTTTGTATATCTGCCGGATTTTACATACCCGTCAAAAGTATTCAGGTTCGTTGCAAGAGAAAATGCCATCGCCACTGTAAGCTGCACCACGCTGTCTGTAGAATATCCTGCAACGTTGCACACGGCAATCCCATGCTCCCGGCAATAGTCTAAATCCACATTATCAAACCCCGTAGCCGTAATGCAAATCAGTTTTAATTTTTCCGCATAGGGCAGGTTGTCCCGGTTCAGCTTGACCTTGTTGAGAATCAGCACCTCCGCGTCCCGGATTCTTTCAATGACATCCTCCTGCCGGGTAAGGTCGTACACCGTCACTGTGCCAAGACTGTGAATTGCATCAAAATTCAAATCGTCCCCCAGTGTAGCAATGTCTAAAATAGAAATTTTCATACCTTCACTCCTTATTTATCAGGTCAATAATGACTTCTGTCACCCTAGGGTGACAGAAGGTATCTGAACCTCGTTTTTTACTTTCTCTTTTTTGCCACTACTTCGTTAAAATACTCGTAAATGCGTCAGCATTTACTGCGTTTTTGCCTTGTATCGGCAAAAAATAGCTTGTAAAAAATTTTACAA
>JAFSAU010000025.1 GCA_017442155.1 Clostridia bacterium
CTTCATAGATAAATCCTCCTAATGTGTTTTTGGTTTTGACTGGCAGGTCTTTCCCATTATAACACATTAGGAGGATTTTTTTCACCGGTAAACCTTTATTGAACCACGCGACTATCGCGTGGTTTTCGTTATACAAAAAAATATACGGAACCTCTTAAATTTGTGTTATAGTTAAGTCACCACAACCAAAATACACACAAAGGAGATTCCGTATATGAACACTATAACACAAGATATGAGGTTTAGGCAAGCATTAATTGAACATTCTTTAAAATATGGTGTAACAAAAGCTGCCATACGCTGTAAAACCAACCGCCAATACATCTACCGTTGGCGCACTACGATGGGAACATTGGAACAGACTTTAAACGGATTCCGTGATACAAAAGGGGACATATTCCATCGGTATATGTCCCGTTTTTACATTACAAGGTCTCCCTGATACCACCGGCAAAGCCCTTGTAATCATCCCAAAAGCCTTCTGCCGCTTTTTCAGCCGTAATTCCTACGTATGCTTCTTTAAAGCCAAACGTAATTCCAAGATTTCCCAGATAATCATCTATCGCATTTATACGGAGCAAAAGTCTGTTTTCCTCCACCCATACGCCTGTTCCGAGGCAACGGTATCCTTCGCCCTTCGGCGTGCCGACCCTTCTGCCGCAATACTGTGTTTCCGGAAAAGTGAATTCTTTGTATCGGCCGAGTCCGAAACAGATTTTTTTCCTTCCCCTCCTGTTTTCATAATGAAGCGTTCCTTCTTCTCCATCATACTCAAACCGAACCCATTTCCATCCCATGAGATTATCATCCAGCACATATGTAACTCCCTGTATTTTTTCTTCCCAGCTACTGTGTGCCTCTCCTTTTGGACCATGGAGTTTTAAATTTTCAAGCATACGTAAAAGGGCAGTATGCGCGGTTCTGTTTTCCTGCAAGGGTTTTTCCTTACACCGTTTTGCAATTCCGTCCAGGAATGCATCAAAAATAAAGTACTCTGCTTCAGGCCTTCCATTATTACAGGCCGTGCAGACGAACAACAGATCTTTTTCCGGAATTGCATAGGCTAACTGGCATCCCATTCCGTTAAATGCCCATCCGTCTTCCGGCATACACCATATCTGGTAGCCATAACCGCTGTTTGTAAACGGCCGGCCATAGCCGAAGGAATCATTGGAAACCTGCTTCGACACAGCCGCTTTTACATATCCTTCCGAAAGGACTCTTTGACCGTTCACCATTCCATTCCGAAGAAAAACATACGCATATTTTGCAAAATCCAGAGGTGTACAAATAACACCGCTTCCGCCCCAGGCGTATCCCTCCGGTGATTCTATACAAAAGGCATCCTCTGAAAACCCCAGCTTTCGCAGCATCTTCTCCTTCATGTATTCCAAAAACGGTTTGCCTGTTATCCGCTCCACAATCACGTCCAGTATATAGGACGCCGATGTGTCGTACCGGAACACCGTACCTGCGGGACGAAGCGGCGGAGTCCGGAAAAAAGATTCTGCCCACCGCCCGAAATATGCATCCTCCGGACAGAGCGAATATGTAGTCGTGTGCGGCGATGACATAGTAAGCAAATTCTCCACCGTTGTCTCCCGAATGTATGGGTGCAGTTCCTTTTCCGGTATCTCCGGGAAAAAGGTATGCACTCTGTCAGACAGTTGCAGCAGGCCCTCGTCAATCAGCAATCCGACAGCACCCGAAACAAAGCTTTTACTGGCAGAATACAAGCGGTGTTTTGTCTCTCTTGTATACGGTTTATAGTACCCTTCTGTCACCAGCTTGCCATTCCGGATAACAAGGACGCTGTGCATATACAACCCTTCCTCTTCCAATCTTTCTATAAAAGCCTGTATATCCTCCGAGGCAATCCCCACTTCTTCCGGAGTACCGGTTTTAAATACAGTGTTCAATTCTTTTTCCTCCTACTCGCAAATAAATCCAGATGTCGCTTTGCTAACACGGGAAAAAGGCGCACAGCCTTCTGCCGTATGCGCCCTTTCTTTTCCTGTTAACGATAAATTACGGTAAAAACCTGTGTGGCCGGCTTCCAGTAAGAGAAAATCTCATCCCCGTTTGTTATATCCTTCACCGTAGCCACCCGCATTGTTTTGGTATCCTTGTCCCAAATCGCAAATTTTCCGCTTGTCTGAAGCATACGGAGTGCCGTCACGGGGTTACCGGATTCATCCGTCTTCGGCATACCGATTGCATTTGCCAGATTGACTTTAATAATATGCCCTTCCGGCATAGCCTTCGCAACCACACCATTCATACGTACAGTTCCGCCGTAATAGTTCCGCAGTTCCACAGAGGGATTCGCATTTCCGCTGTCCACAACCTCTACCGTTCCGGGGTATTCTGCCCTGAAATTCATGCTTGCACGGATCAGTTTTCCATCACTGCCAGTTTCATACTGTATAACATCTCCCAACTGAATATCCTCCGGATCTATATACATTTTTTTCGGCCGGGAAGAAAGTGCTTCTGTTGTTCTGGGAACGCGCTGGTCATATGCATCCACCGTGTACCAGGCAGGGTCTTGCTCGATATTGGCGTTTGCAGCACGGTACAGTACTCTGAACGCATCGTCATAATACACCGTCATATTGGCCCCTGCCGAGGTATATAGCTTCAGTGTTTGCAGAATCTCCCCATCGTCACCCAAAACCGTGGTTTTCCCAACAACCAATGCTGCCGGATAGCTTCCGTCAAGGTAAGTATCTCCAAGTCCGCTTTCTGCATTCCCGAAATAACCGTGCATAACCATGGCCCCGCAGAAATAGGAATCATCCACATCATAAAAAGAAACATAATCTGCCATGCGGTTTTCATCCAGACCGAAGCTGGAAAGCGAACGAATGGAATATCCTTTCTCATTTGTCAGATCGGAAGGAATAATAAAAAACTTCGTATTATTTCCTGTCCGGATGTGGCCAAAAAAGATTCCGCGCACGTTTTCCACCCGGGTTGAAACCTCCTTGGCCGTATTACCGGCGGGCTGACCGTTAAATTCTGTGGGATTCCCCGCCACTTCTCCTAAGTCTGCATTGTAATACCAATCCATACTGAATTCTCCGCCGTACTTTTCATCTGTATCCAGTTTGGGGTCAGACTTGTTTGATGCCGTTTCAATTTCCGTAATGTATCCCTCTTCGTTCACTTCATAAGCCAGAAGTTGCGGAACCACTGCGCCATTTGCCCAGAGTGAGGGCCGCACATTTGCTGCCCAGAGATTCTCCGGTGCTGTTGCCGTGTCCCCGATTAATCCTGTACTGTCTACAGAGACACCGTTAAAGTCAATTTTATCTTTCAGCTCAAAAACCTTCCACTCTCCCTCCTGAGTGAAAAGCTTCAGGCACAGCTTTTTATCCACTCCCTTTGAAAGGGATGCACTCCGCAGCCAGCCGTATGTTCTGCCTGTTCCTGCATAACCGGTATTCACAGAAACTACTGCACCTGTAAAATCAAGATAATATGCCGCATCCTGCCCCACTTCAATCGTACCGAAAGCCATCGTTTCCGCTAAGGGATATGCTGTATCACCAATAACAACTTCCCTGTCACCGCATTCTGTAACCGTACCGGTTACCGCTTCACGGCTGCGATACATCCGGCGTACTCTCGTCGTATGCCGCGAATCACTCTCTGCAACAGACAGTACATCCCACTCTGCCAGGTCTGTTATGGTTATGGGCATCCCGCCGGAATCTGACATTTCCGTACGTAGTTCTGCATCTGTAAAATCTATGCTCATGGGCATAGCTGCATCCTTAAAATACACTATAGATTCCTCTTTATGGATGCTCTCCACCACATGGCTCGTGAAGCTTTCCACGACAACCATATCAAAATGGATTCCGTTTCCCGAAATCAAGCGTACCGTACCGCTTTCCGGTGTCAGGCGTGCTTCTGTTTTCGTTTCTTCTCTGCCGTTCCAGATGAGCGTTGCACCGGTAATATCCGCTTTCACTTCTTTCCCGTCCGCGTCAGAATACACAAGGGCAGATGTGCTCGTTGACGAACTGATATCTGCGGAACGAAGCTGCACGACTTTTGTCCCCTGACAAGGCACGACGGCCAGGACAACCGGTTTATCATCCTCCTGATACCGCACATAAATATCACTGCGGATTCCCAGCATATCACAGGCATCGGATGCACCTGCTTTCATAACCTCTCCCCCGATGACCACCTCATCGTCCAGAAGCCGGGCTGTCACATGCTCCGGACGGGCCATGGGCACCGCCTCTACCTCACCGCGGTAATGCGTTACCTTCAGATAATGGGAAAGCAGGGTTTTTGTTCGTTCCGTCGTATAATGATATGTATCGGCACCATAAGAGGTCTTCAAAAAAAGTTCCACATCCAGTGCGTTATAAACCAGGACAGCCATATCGCCTCTTGTCATTGGTGTACCGGTTCCCACGCCCTTTAAAATATCCAGCTGTGTAGCTTTGGAAAGATACCCGGAAGGATATCCGCCCATCGTTTCTGCCTGCACTGCATATCCGAGAGCGGATACAATCATTTTCACCGCCTGATCATATGTAACTCCTTTATCCGGTTCAAAGGTTGTTTCACTTGTACCGTTTATGATGCCAAGCTGGTACGCCGCTGCTATTATCCCGGACGCCCAGTGCGATGTGGGTACATCCTTAAAGATCGCATTTCCCGTACCGCATTCCACATCCATGGCGCGCAGTACAATTGCTGTCATTTCAGCTCTTGTAAGATTTCCGTCCGGATCATATATTCCTCCCGATTTCCCTTCAACAATACCAAGGGCAGACAGCACCTCTGCTGCACGTTCACAATTTGTACCGGAGGTATCGGAAAAACCGACAGCCGTCACTGCTGTTGAAAGCATCAGTAAAAAAATTGTACATAGAAATGTTGCAATTGTTTTCTTCATGTTGTTTTCTCCCATCTGTGTGTATAAACTCTATTTGTGCTCCGGAACACGCGGCCGGACTGTCCCGGCATAAAAGACAAAAGACCTGACTGCATATTCTCCGTCCGGAGGTATCGTCACCATTGTTCCCTCCGCGGCGTTTCTGATACTTCCAAGATCGCAAAGTTCCCCCTGTGCATTATAAACGCCAATATATACATCTGCCGGCTCCCCGGCATAAAAAAATTTCACTTTTCCCTCTTTTGCCTTTATTACAGGCGCACAGTCCGAAACACAGTACAGCTCCGCAGTCTCTCTGTCCGAAATCCGGTACAGTGCTGCTCCTGTCGGCTGTAAAGATAACCGAAGCTCTCCGTCAAAACAAGAGAGAATGCTTTGTTCCATGGCTCCCCCGACAACCGATACCGTGTCCGGGACAAAACCCGTCGGAAGCGGTACCGTAATTTCTTTTTCTTCCGAAGAAAGATTCATTGCCGCTACATATAAATTCCCATCAGCTATAAATATATGCCAACGCGCTGTACCGTCATCACAGGCGGCAATTTTCATGTCCGCATTTTCCCGCAAATGCGAAAATAAAATTTCAGCTTCACTTTCGTACCAGGCGGTGAGAGCCGGCCATAGCTCCGTCTGATTCAGCGGCGTAAGGGGTTTTGCTGTGTCAAAGCAGTAGTAGCCAACTGCGGCACTGCCTCCCAGAAGTGCCTGGTACAGCATACTCCGCATCGCGTCACCGGACGGAAAATATCCATTATACAAAAATGCCTGCAATAAGGTGTATACCGGCTTTCCAAGCGAAACTGCAACGGACTCCCGCACCTTTCCGGCCACATATTGGGCCGGATCATTTTTTGAAACGTACGGGTCGATCCCAAAAATATCCGTGTATTTCGCCGCCACATCTTTCTTATCCCCCACTTCCATAACAAAAACGGGGTGCACGTCATCCGCGTCCCGGATGATTTTATAGGCATTTTTCAGATATGGCTCCGCACCCGGGTCATGGGAAAACGGCTCATCCATCACCGCCCAGGCAAAAACCGCCGGGTGGTTCTTATTTTCTTCTACAAACGCTTTTGTGAATGCCGCATTCCTGGGATGCCCCGCCGGATACATGTCCCGGTACAGTACCACCAGGGCCTTCAGCCCGGCCGCGTGTACCGCATCCAGTTTTTCCTTTTCCGCCACACATTGGACCACATTTATTCCCGCTTCTCCGACAACCTCGTAATACTGCGGATCCACATGGTACGCAAATACCGGATGAAATACATTCCCTTCTATACGGTATATTCCGTCCTTTCCCATTCTCTGCGGTCTGTCATACCGATACACTTCCGCAAAAGAGACTTCCCCGGCAAGCTCTGCCGTGACCGTATATTTTTCTTTTTCCTTTTCCATTGCAGAGACCGCAAAGTGCCATTGTGCGACTGCACCGGAAACCGTTGCTGTAGCTTCCGACATAACCCGGTCTCCCAGCAGCAACCGGAAAAAGACATCCTTCCCTTCAAGTTCCGGATATGTGACCGTATTTACCCGGGCCGTCACTTTAACCTCCCCACAGTCGGAATAATAGTAAACCTGGTCTGCAGATACCTGGATTTTGTAGGGGTCCTCCGTCCTGATACAGGAGGCATCATCTATGTAAACAATACCGGTCCCAAACAACCGGAAATAGATTCTGACACAGCTTGTGCCCGCCGGCGGCATGAACGGCAAAACAAACTTTACCCAGTGTTCACCGGAAATCGCATGATACCGGGCCGAAAGCTCTGCCTTCAGACAAGTATACGCGCTGTCCAGATATTCAAACTTAAAGCCGAATCCGGCACTGCTGAGTGCATGTACCTTCAGAAATACACTGACCTGATGCTCGGAAAGCGGCGTTATATCCCGTACAATTTTAATCGCATACGGCGTGGAATCCCCCGTATTGGAAAGCCGGATACTGTGTCCATTGTTACCGTGGGAGTACTCCGCTGTATACTGTACATTCTTTGTCCAGTCATTGTCCGTTGCCGACCATCCGTACGGCTCGCCTTCTTCATTCATTTCTTCCATATTTCCGTTTGCAAGAAGCTCCTCCGTTCCGCTTGCCGCTTCCTTTTCCGCATACACCGGAAGTGAACCGGCATCAATCTCCGGAATAAAATCCGGACGTTGCTCGCCAAACACCGACGCATTGTCCACATAGACAGTCCCGGTACTTTGCTGGAGACGAATCATCACTGTGGCGGTGTATGCCTCGGCCGGGGCGGTGACTGTCATGGTTTTCGTCTGCCAAACCTTTCCCTTTTGTACCGTGAAGGTTTCATACTTTTCGCCCACATATTTCGTAATACCCTCCGCATTAATCGTTTTATACTCCAGCTTCACCATAACACTGACAGCTTTTTCAGAGCAAAAATCAACACGAACCGTATATTCTTTATTCCCGACAAGTCCCCGGATCCCTTGATAAATGTATACGTACTTACTTCCATTTGCGTTCATTTCCAAACATCCTGCTCCGGTTTTCGGATCGTCTGTATCCAGCACAAAATGCGTTCCTACACTTCCATTTGCAAAAGACCATCCCGCCGGTGCCAGGCTGTTCGTCGGATTGGCAGTTTCAAAACCGCCGTTTGTAATAAATTCTGCCCCCGGAAATTCCGACGCACATACCTGCGGCAGGATGGAAGCCGCAGGTACAAGCATCATGCTTATTATGAGTCCCAGAAGTCTTTTTACTGTTTTTTTCATTTTATTTGCAGATGCGGTGCATAATAACTGCTGCCTCTGCTCTCGTTGTGTTGCCAAGCGGATTTACTGTTCCATCGCCGTTTCCTACTATAATTCCTCCTGCCGTCATTGCTGCTACATCTGCCGCGGCATATTCTGCAATGGATCCTCCATCCGTAAAGGCTGCGAGGGAAGCTGTATCTCCTCCGGCATCAAGCTTTGACACAAGACGCATTGCTCTGGCACAGATGACCATCAGGTCCTGTCGGGAAATCGGCGTTTCCGGTCCGTACGTCCCATCACCCATCCCTTTAAACAGGCCGAGTGCCTTACCGATTCCAATTTCCTTGGCATAATAAGCATCCTCCCCGACATCCGTAAAGTTTTCCACCGCGGTGTAGGAACGGAGATCCAGTGCGCGAATCAGGAACATGGCAAAATCTCCGCGGGTAATGTTTTCACCGGGGGCAAAAATTCCCTTCCCCTTACTGTTTACCACACCGTCTCTTTCCAATGCTGCAATCTGTTCTTTTGCCCAACTGTACGAATCAATATCTGTAAAGGATGTCATCCGGACCATTTCGTCCGTGATAGCTTCCGACGGTGTCAGCTTATAAAATACAGCCTGCCCCGGGGTAAGCTCCAGTTCCAGCGTGTCTTTGGCGGAAATTTCTGCCGCTTCTCCTCCTGCATACAGTATACCCGTAAAGCCGTTGACATTCACGCGGCCGTTTTCGCTTGTAAGCGGTATGCTCACCTTTGTTGCCTGGTCTATATAGCAGTTGACAGCAAAAACATACAGTTCCCCGTCCACAAGGAAAATCCGCCAGGCACAGTCCGTACCCGTATATCCGCTGAAGAAAGGGTATTTCTTATTCACGAAGCAATCAAACATTATGTCTGCTTCCTTCTCGCTCCATGCCTGTACCGCTTCTCCGACCGGCGCATCCTCTACCGGAAGACCGGAACCAGGGTCGGTAACGTCAAAGGCGTAAAAGCCGGTAGACTTTGCACCTGCAAAGAAACCTTGGTAAATCCAGCTACGAAGCACGTCCGGCGTCGGGAAATATCCCTGCCAGGTAGACATCTGGGTAATCATCATCAGGCTGTCATTATTATAGCTTGCTTCTACCGCACGGGGAAACTCCGTCAGAATCTTTCCTCCGTTATCCCCCTTGGGATAAATATCCAGATTCATAATGTCCGTCCGTTTCTGAATCGGCTCAAAGATAAACTTTGCGTCTGTAATGAATACGGGGTGTACAGGGTCAATCGCACGGATTTCCTTGTAGGAGTTGAAAATATCGTCATCCACCTGCAGAGTGCGCTGTGTACCGCCGTAAGGCTCATCAATAATCGCATAGGCAAACACAGCCGGATGGTCCTTTATGGCGTTTACCACACGTTTTGTTCTTTCGATGTTCGTTTCGGAACCGGCGGCCGTCCCATCCGGATAAAGGCTGACAAGTGCTTTCATTCCGTTTGCATGAATCGCGTCCAGCTTTCCTTCGATTGTTCCGACCTCTGCATGGGAATTCCAGGTCTGTACCACATTAACACCGATTTCTGCCACACGGGCCAGCTTTTCTTCCGGCACATGATAGCCGATTACAGGATTCAGCGGTTCGCCGTCTACAATGTATACACCTTCCTTATTCAGCACCGCCGGTCTGTCGTATTTATAGACAGGTGTCGCAAGCGTATTCAGAGCCACACCATTTCCGTCACAGAAAACGGCCTCTACCGTATATTCTTTCTCCTTCTCTGCCATTGCTGAAACAGGGAAATAGTATTTGGTTTCACCGCCGGAAATATCTGCACCCTTTTTTTCGTGCAGAACGGTTTCTCCGTCCTTCAGCGCAAAATCCACGGTATGTCCTGCAATTGTCCCATACGCCGCCTCGCTTATTTTTGCGGTAGCAATTCCTTCTGTGAGGTCACTGTAATAGAAGAAGTCATTCGTATCCAGGTACTCACGGCTGACCATACGGAGGGAAATATCATCTACGAAGCAGGTACCCTGCCGGAACCAGCGAATCCATATTTTAATCGTTGTCGTTCCTGCAGGCGGTACAAACTTCCACGCACGGACACGCCATTCGCCGTATGTAAGCTCCTTCATAAAACTGGGGGCTGTTTCAAATGCAATCTTATTTTCGTCGGTAGTGACTTCGCTGCTGTAGTAATGTAATTCCGGCATAAGACCATAGCTCGCATAGTTTTCTTTTATATTCAGTGCCATACTGAGCTGATACACACAACCCGGCGTTACATTTACAATCTGCTGTACATAGGGACTTGTGGAAGAGGAATCCGAAGAAAGCACCAGCGAGCGGCTTCCGTTATATACCGTTTCAGTGGTAATCGCCTTGTTCCAGGTTGTCCCTGAAATTTCCCAGCCGGCCGCACCTTCTCCGTCCATCTCTTCTATACCGCCGTTTACAAATAAATCTGCTGTTCCCGGTACAGTATCACGAAGTTCCATGTTTTCCGGAATGGCATCCGTATTTTTTACGCCACGGAATGAGATGCCGTCCCACAAAAGGCGTTTCGTTGTCTTTGTCCGGAGCCACAGCTGTACGCTCTTGGTTTCATACGGTGCCGTCAGCATAAATTCAAAGGGCTGCCAGACATCCGCGGCTTTGATTTCAATGGGAACCTCGCGTTCTGTAATGGTTCCGGTTTCTCCTCTCCACACAATGCGGACAGAAGCCGTACCCGTTCCTCCGACAACACGTATATTTCCGGTGAATTTGTACTCGTGGCAGGGGCGTAAATTAGGGACACCCTGATACAAGAAGGTACCGGTGGTGTCTGTCGTCACATTTGCCGCCACAGCAATTCTTCCGTCTACCGCGGCCTCTGCTGTACAGTCTATTGTACCGCCGGTTTGCTTCAGTTGCCAGCCCACAGGCTTATTGTTGGAGCCCACCATTTCAAAATCACCGTTGTTTAAAAGCTCAATGGAGTTTTCCTCTGTATACGACACCTCCGGTGCATCCGGATAAATTTTTACAAGCGGATAGCTTTCCGGCAACGGTTCGCGCACAGTGCCCTCTGCCATTTCTCCCATAAGGGTTACGCTATCCCAAAGGAATTCTGCTTCTTCACTGCTTCCCTGATAGCGAAGCAAAATTCTGGCATATGCCGCCCCCTGCGGCGGAATCAGACTAAAGGAATTCTCCGCCCATTTTCCTGTAGAAATGTTGTTGCAGATATACGTTTCCTCACCGATAGCTTTTTTATTCGCATCCAGAAATTCCAGCTTGATACGGGCTGACGAGGAAGTTCCCTTCACCATATACACCCAGGCCCCCAGAGTATAGGTGCAGGTGTCTACAATTCCGGAAATTGTCTGATTTACATATACAGGAGAGGCAGATTTATAATGCAGTGCATACTGCCCGTCCTGTACCGTAGCATCACTTATATTCATACCCAGTGTATCGCCGTTATAGCTCCACCCATACAGAGTTCCGTTCTGTTTCAGGACCTCGAAATCACCGTTTATCACCAGGTTCTGCTGTGATGCTGCCGGCACAGATATGCCGGTGAGCAGCAGAGTACATATGCAAAAGGCCGCTACTAATTTTTGAATCATATATTGTTCCCTTCCTTATTATTAAGATCAAGACGCTTTCGATGTGAAGGTGCAGGCTGCCGTTTTTCCAAGTGATTTCATGCCGAGCGCAGAATCCCAGAGAAATGCCTTGACTTCATACGTCGTAGCAGGCTTTATGCAACCATCCGCAACCAATGCATCTCCATCCGGAACGCGTGTCGCTGCATTTTGCGGTCTTAAATAAAAAGCATCTGCTTCTGCCGACAAGTCTTTTACACTTCCATGTGAACCGTCAAAATAGTACGGATAAAAATGGGCCAGCTTTTTTTCTCCGTTTACTGTTTCATATATTCCGAAATAGAATATCGGGATATTTACTTTTGTATAAACGACAGAACGCAGCTCATCCCCGGTTGCAGAATAAATGTCTCCGCCTACCACATTCAAATTCGTCAGGGCAAGGTTTTTAATTACATAACCCGATATATTTGTAATTGCCTCCTGTACTCCAAAGGAAATGTACGCTTCTCCGACCATCTCTCTTAATTCCACATTATCAAGACGTATTTCTACAGCACTTGATACATTCTTCTTAAAACGGATGTAAGGAAAATTTGTAGTATCAAATGCTTCCGGCGTCGTGAAGGCAAATTCACGGTGCCTCCATGCAGAAGAGGTATACCCCAGAGCAAACTGCGGATATGTATCTGTTGTAGCGGTATCTCCGTCAAGCAAAATGATATCCACTGCCAAAGCCTTATTTTCGGGTACATAACAATCAAATGCCAGAATATACGTTGTGTCCGCCTTCAGTCTGTTCTTCAGCGACTGGCAGATATTCGTTGCCGAAGCCGCGCTTGCCGGAAATGCAAAATGCGTACTCTGGTCAAGTCTCTTTTTCGCCGTATCGTCTGTATAATCCGAAATCTGTTCCGTAAAGTCAAAATCGGTAGTACCGGTATACCAGCCATAGCCCGCCGATTCATTTTCAAAATCCCCGTTGTTTATCAGATTGGAGCCGGCGATCGGCACGGAAGTGACATTTTTAGTTACGGCAACACTGTCCAGCTTGAACGTCAACTCTTCTCCGACCGTTTCATTGCAGTAAATCTGCAGGAAATTGTTTGTGCTTGTTTTGTCATACGTTTCCGGTACAGTAAAGTTCTCCGTCAGCGTTTTCCATTCTGAAGAGGCACTGCCCCGTCTGTCATTGTCACTATACGCCTCGCCTGCAAAATAGGTTCTGAACCATACGGGATTTGACCCGCTTGTGGCAATATAGCTGAATGTGACGGTGTAAGTCGCACCTGCTTCCAGTTCTTCACCTACATAGTACCGGACTCCGGGTCGGTATACGCCGTTCGCCGTTGCAGCATCAAAACACAGATACCCGCTTCCGTCAGCACCACCGTCCGCTTTCAACACGGCTGAAAGGTCAGATACACCGTTAGGTGTCCAGCCGGTCAAGTCCCCCTCAAAGCTACCGTTTAAGAGAAGATTTGCATCTGCCGCCGATACGGCAAGAATACCGCATACGCCCAGCACAAGGCCCAGACACACCGTCATGGCCAACAGTTTTGTTCTTGTTTTTACCATTGGAATTCCTCCTTGAAATTTTAAAAATTTTTCTGCACTATTTACTTTTCGTGCAGCTTATGTTACTATTATAGTATAAGGCTCGATGTAAATCAATACGTTCAAAGACCCAAAAATATCAGATTCAGACCATAAGGAGGAAAAAACATGAAGGAAAAACGTTTGAAAGTACCTCTTTCATCCATTTTTGACGTGACTGCACTGATTTCCGTATACTATGCAGAATATAGTTCTGCGCCGAATTTACGGGAACATACTCTGGATTGCTGGCAGATTTACTATCAGGTAAGACACAAAATGGATTTAAGAGTGAACGACACACTGTACACTCTGTCCGAAGGAGATTCCGTTTTTGTGGCTCCCGGGGCCATTCGGCAGGTCCGGAATGCACACGGACGAAATGACTGTCTGGTCTGCAGTTTTGATTGCACTTCCTCCTATATGGAGGTGTTCCGGAATCACTGTATTGTTCTGACGGAGGAGGAGAAGGATCTGCTTACAAAAATTGTCTATCTCGGACTGCAATGTACCGAAAGAATCCAGGGTCCGGTTCGCCACGGCTTTGTTCCGAAGGATTCCACTCCGCCGGAAATGCTTTCTTTTTTCAAATCGTATCTGGAAATGTTTCTGGGGCTTGTGTATAATCGCCTGCAAGGGAATTTGAAGGAAATCAATTATATTGACAGCAGGCTTGACACCCGGTATTCTATTCTGGTATCCAGAATGAAGGAATACCTTTCGGAGCATCTGCACGAAAACGTGAATATAGATGATCTTGCTAACGAGTTCTTTATGTCGCCCACGCATTTAAAACGGGTGTTCAAGCAAGTAACCGACCGCAGTATAATGGCCTATTTCTCGGAACTCAAAATCAAAGAGGCCAAAAATCTGATTCGTAAAAATGAACTATCCTTCCGGGAAATTTCCGAACTTCTTTCCTACAGCTCTCCCTCTCATTTTTCCGATGTATTCCGGCGTCATACGGGGCAAACCCCTTCCGCTTATCAAAAATCGCACCAGATCCCCAAACCCCACAGCTTCCGGAATCTGGAATAAAATAAAAAGCTTTTCAATGCACCGTTCCGGCTTTGAAAAGCTTTCTGTTTTATTGTTTTTCTGACGATAGTACAGGCAACTGAGAAAGTATGATTCCGGCAAACATAATTATGCATCCCAGGATTTCCCGCGCCGTAAAACTCTCTCCCATAAAAAGCCAGCCGCCCAGAAATCCAAAAACAGATTCCAGACTGCATATGAGTGCCGCTGACGTAGGATCCGTGTCCTTTTGCGCCACCATCTGCAACGTATATCCCACGCCGCTGGAAAAAAACGCCAGGTACAGGAGAGATCCGGCTGCCCCCGTAATCTGGTCTATACTGACCGATTCGAACATAACGGCCGCCCCAAGTGATAAAATACCCGTTACATAAAATTGAATACTTGCCATTTTTACACAGTCAGCACCGGAGGCAAAATAGTCAATTACCATGAAATGAATCGCCCAGAACACTGTACTGATTAAAACGATCCCATCTGCTTTTTCAAGCGTAAAGCGGCCACTGTCCATACATAGAAAGAATAGTCCCCCAATGGCCAACGCAACACTCAGCCAGGTGATAAAAGAAGTCTTTCGCCCGAAAAACAAGCCAAACAAAGGAACCAACACTACATATAATGCCGCAATAAAGCTTGCCTTTCCTACACTTGCCTCCATGAGACCCGTCTGCAAAAGAATGGATGCAACAAAAAAAGCCACACCGCAGCATATACCGCCCAGAACCGGCCATTTTTGTTTTTTCCGCCCCGGTCTCCTGTCACGGAATACAATCAGCGGCAAAAGCACCGTACCGCCCAGGAGATTCCGGATACCGGTAAAAAGGAACGGGCCGCAATGCTCCATCCCCAGGCTTTGTGCTACAAAAGCAAGCCCCCATACCAATGCCACAACAAGGCATAAACCGTTCGCCCGTATTTTTCTTATGTTCATTATTCCAGATTCCTTCCGCTTTTTTACAGTATAAAATCAGTGAACGATTCAGATGAATCTCGCGATATACTCCCTTCGTTCGTTTCGTTTTTAATGAAACCATTATATCACCACCGGACCTTTTTCTGCAATAGTGTCCGGGACCGAAAACTTTCAGATTCGGACCATTTCCCGTAAATTCTTTCAACGAATGTCCCATATTGCAATCCGTCTGTTTTTCCTCTTAATCCGTTCTTCCTTTTTTCGTTTTTTTATGCTATACTGATAAAAAAGGAGGTCTTGTATGAAAATTTTAAACTTTGGTTCCTGCAATATTGATTTTGTGTACAGTGTACCGCATATTGTCAATGCCGGAGAAACACTGTCGGCCGATGCCCTCCGTTTATTTCCCGGCGGCAAGGGACTGAATCAGTCCATCGCGCTTGCACGGTCAGGTGCTACAGTCTATCATGCCGGCTGTATTGGGAACGACGGCGAAATGCTCCACAAAATCCTTCAGGGAAGCGGTGTCGATACCTCTTTCCTGAAGACCCTGGAAACTAAAAACGGACACGCCATCATCCAGGTGGACAAAACCGGCGAAAACAGTATTTTTGTTTATCCGGGTACAAACAGTATGCTGGATACAGACTATATTAACTCTGTTTTGGATTTCTTTTCCAAAGGCGATATGCTCCTTCTGCAAAACGAAACCAACAACATCCCCTATATGATTGAGGAAGCATATAGACGAGGCCTTCGGACCGTTTTTAATCCTTCGCCCTTTTCAGAGACATTGCGGAAAATAAACCTGCATCATATCTTCTGCCTTATTCTGAATGAAACAGAAGCCAGAGGATTTACGGGGACAGAAAATCCGAGAGAATGCCTTGCGTATTTACGCGCTCTGTATCCGGATCTCCGGATCGTGTTAACCTTGGGAAAAGAAGGATGTATTTATTCTGACGGGGAAACAGATACCTCTCATCCCGCTTTTTCCGTAAACACCGTGGACACTACTGCCGCCGGCGATACGTTTACCGGGTATTTTGTTTCTGCAATTGCCGCCGGGAAAACACCTGCCGAGGCTATCTGTACCGCCAGTGCCGCCGCGGCTCTGGCAGTATCCCGGATGGGTGCCGCCCCCTCCATACCACTTATGCAGGAAGTCTCGGAAGTACTTTCTATCCTTCCTCTTTGCGATGCAGAAACCCGGAAAAACGGGGCACGTCGTAAAATCCGGAATTATCTTGCAGAAAATCTACAGGGCGCCTGCCTGGAGGAGCTGGCTGAAAGGCTCGGCTATTCCACCTCCTACGCAGGTACGTATGCAAAGGAAATTATGGGGGAATCCTTTTCCTCTCTCCTGCAAAAGGAACGGTGTGCACTGGCCGCAAAGCTACTTTCGGGCACTGATATGTCTATCGGCGAAATCATACGCACAACCGGTTATGAAAACGAAAGCTTTTTCCGCGAAAAATTCAGGGGGATCTACGGAAAATCACCTTTGGAATACAGAAAAATCAAATCGGAGGAAACGAAATGAACAAAGAACAGTTACTACGGAATCTGGAAGTCCCGGCCCACCCCGTCGATGTCATCCTGGATACGGATGCATTTAACGAAATTGATGATCAGTATGCCATCGCCTATCTCCTGAGAAACGGCGACAAGCTCCGTACAAAAGCCATATACGCCGCTCCTTTTTTCAACGAAAAGGTGTCGTCGCCGGCTGAAGGCATGGAAAAAAGCTACGGGGAAATTCAAAGACTTTTAAAGCTTTTAGGAAAGGATACGGCTGTTTATAAAGGCTCAATGCAATATTTATTGAGCGATAAAACACCCGTCATATCACCTGCTTCACTGGATCTTGCCGAACGGGCAAATCAATATTCTCCCGAAAATCCCTTGTATGTCGTTGCCATCGGTGCAATTACAAATGTAGCATCCGCCATTCTTTTAAATCCTGCCGTCCGGGAAAATACGGTGGTCGTCTGGCTGGGCGGACACGCTCTGCATTATCATGACAGCAATGAATTCAATATGCGCCAGGATATTGGGGCGGCAAGAATTGTTTTCGGATGCGGCGTTCCGCTGGTACAGCTTCCCTGTCAGGGCGTTGTCAGTGCCTTTACAATTTCAATGCCGGAGCTGGAATGTTGGTTTAAAGGGAAAAATGCGCTTTCCGACTATCTGACCGATATCACCCTGCACGAAATGGAAAGAAGGGGGGCCGGAAATTACTGGGCCAAACCATTGTGGGATGTAACCGCAGTTGCATGGCTTCTTAACACAAATAACCGCTTTATGCTTTCGAGAACTGTTACTGCACCGCTTCCCTCCTTCGATAACCTGTACACGCAAAAACCGGCTCACCATCCCATGCAATATATTTATCTTATCCACAAACCTGCGCTGATGCAGGATCTGATTAAAAAAATGACAGAAAATTGAGAGAAAATGAGGCCTGTGACAAATCAATTTTGTCGCAGGCCTTTTTTATTCCCTTTGCTTATTTTTCAATCTGCTTTTTTACAACACTTTCGCCGCAGTACATCTGTCGCAGCTTCGGCTTTTCAATCTTTCCTGTAGGATTCCTCGGCACATCCGCAAAGATAATTTTCCGCGGACGTTTATACCGGGGCAAGCCCTCGCAGAAGGCGTTAATATCATCCTCTGTACAGGTGCTCCCGGGTTGCAGCTCAATGATTGCCGCCGCAATTTCACCGAGCCGGTCATCCGGCAACCCGATTACGGCTACATCCTTGATTTCACGGCTTGCCCGCAGGAAATCCTCAATCTGCACCGGGTACAAATTTTCGCCGCCGGTAATGATAACATCCTTCTTGCGGTCCACAAGGAAGATAAAACCGTCCTCATCTTCCATGGCCATGTCACCCGTATAAAGCCAGCCATCATGGAGCACTGCTTTCGTCGCAACCTCATCCCGATAATAGCATTTCATAACGCCCGGCCCTTTTACCGCAAGCTCGCCGACCTCACCACGGGCAACCGTGTTACCGTTTTCATCGATTATTTTTGTTTCCCAGCCGTAGCCTGCAATACCGATAGCACCTACCTTATGGATGTTTTCCACACCCAGATGAACACAGCCGGGACCGATGGACTCGCTGAGTCCGTAATTTGTATCGTAATCATGGGACGGGAACCGCTCCTTCCAGCGTTTTATCAGGCTGGGCGGTACAGGCTGGGCACCAATATGCATCAGCCGCCAGGGTGAAAGATCATATTCTTCCATATGTACATCGCCCCGGTCAATGGCATCCAGAATATCCTGAGCCCACGGCACTAAAAGCCATACAATCGTTGCCTTTTCCTCGGAAGCCGCCTTTAAAATCCAGCGGGGCTTTACGCCGCGGAGAAGCACTGCCTTTCCGCCCACAAGGAAGCTGCCAAACCAGTGCATCTTGGCCCCCGTATGGTAAAGGGGCGGTATGCACAAAAACACATCGTCCTTAGTTTGCCCATGGTGCTTGTTTTCTGTAATACAGGAGGACATCAAACTGCGGTGTGTGTGCAAAATTGCCTTCGGGAAACCGGTTGTACCGGAGGAAAAATAGATTGCCGCATCATCCTCTTCCGTTAAATCCGCATCGGTAAATTCCGGCGCATAGTCTGCAAGCGCACCGCGGTAATTCGTTGCATATCCGGGGGATACACCTCCGACAAAAATATAGCTTTTTACATTTGTCATTTTTTCCCGGACTGCATCCACTCGTTCGGTAAATTCCGGCCCGAAAATCAAAACATCCACCTCTGCAAGACCGCAGCAGTACTCGATTTCATTGGCCGCATAGCGGAAATTCATAGGAACAGCCAGTGCTCCGGTTTTCAATATCCCGAAATATATAGGAAGCCATTCAATACAGTTCATAAGAAGAATTGCCACCTTACTGCCCTTCCGCACACCCATGCCGGTAAGTACATTTGCAAAGCGGCAGGCATCCGCATCAAACTTTTTCCATGTAATTTCTCTGCGCCCCACCGCACGGGCCGTCGGCTCCACCAGTTCAAACTCGCGCCAGGTCTGCTTTTCCTGCACCTCGGGGCTGATTTCAACCAGTGCCGTATCCTCGCCGAACTTTGCGGCGTTTTCTCTCAAAACTTCTGTAATAATCATTTCTACCGTCCTTCCGTACTGCTCATATGTATATATGTTTTATATTATACCGCAAAAAAACAAACTTGTAAATACATTTGGGTGAATTTCCGAAAATATTTCGCATACTTTCCTGTGTGTTGCACAATCTAATAAAAAGTATATCCTCCGTATCCGTTTTTTCAAATACCTTGTCCGCCCACAATAAGGTATTCCTTCTGTTTTGTGGGCAGAAAGGCTTTGCATTTCCATATGTCTGAAATTATTATCCGTCCCCGCGGGCCGCTACGGGGCACTGTCCGTGTCAGCGGCGCAAAAAACGCGGCTCTTCCCATCCTTGCCGCATCCCTTTTAGGCACATCGAATACACTTCTGCACGATATTCCGCCCCTTTCCGATGTGGAAAATATGCTGGAAATTCTTCGGAAGCTGGGCTGTCGGATTTCTCTTCCCGCAGAGGGTAGCGTGGAAATTTCAGCCGGACATATCACCTCGCAGGAAGCGTCCTTCGAGGACACCGCGCGCCTCCGTGCCTCCTTCCTTGTGGCCGGGCCACTTCTGGCACGTTTCGGCAAGTGTCGCATTGCTCTGCCCGGCGGTTGTAAAATCGGCAGTCGGCCGGTCGATTTGCATCTCAAAGGCTTTGCTGCGCTCGGTGCCGCGGTATCCGTCCGTCACGGCTATGTGGAAGCAGAATGTCCGAGGCTTCGCGGTGCCGGAATTTATCTGGATTTTCCCAGCGTGGGAGCAACAGAAAACATTATGATGGCCGCCTCCCTTGCCGATGGCCAGACGGTAATTGAAAACGCGGCTGTGGAGCCGGAAATTTCTGACCTTGCCACCTTTCTCGGCCGGATGGGTGCACAGGTCCGGGGTGCAGGAACGGATACCATAAAAATCACCGGTGTCCCCTCCCTCTCCGGTGCTGAGCACACTATCATTCCCGACAGAATTGAAGCCGGAACCTTTATGGTTGCCGCAGCCATTACAGGCGGCGGGGTGCAGGTGAAAAATATTGTGCCGGAGCATTTAAAACCGCTGACAGCTAAAATGCGGGAAATGGGCGTCCGGATTCAGGAAACGGCCTCGGCCGCACTGGTGGAGGCCGGTGAAGAGCTTTTCCCTACGGATATCAAAACACTGCCCTTTCCGGGCTTTCCCACGGACATGCAATCGCAGCTGTGTGCACTGATGACGCGTGCCGCCGGAACGGGCATTATTACAGAAACGGTATTTGAAAACCGGTTTATGTATGTGGAAGAGCTGAAACGCATGGGCGCAGATATCACAATCGAGGGACGGGCCGCCGTCGTAAAAGGAAAAAGACCACTGATGGGAACAGCGGTCTCCGCAACGGATCTTCGGGCCGGGGCGGCTCTGGTACTTGCAGGCCTATGCGCAGAAGGCGAAACCCGGGTGCAAAATGCCGACCACATTTTCCGCGGATATGCAAGCCTTCCCGAAAAACTGCGGCGGCTGGGGGCAGATATAGAAGTGCAACATGGTTAAAAATATCCGCTTTATGCTTTTCCTTTTTGACTACGCTTTCACTCGGTGGTTGCATTAACACCTTTCCGGTCGAATTTGGGCATGGAAAAAGCACCATGCTGCGCATAATGCTTACTCTACTCTATAGGAAAGAGAATCTGTCTTTTTCTATTCGTCTCCCAAAAGCATTTCCATTCTTTCTTCAATCCGGATTTTATTTTCCGCTGTCAGACGGCGGTATTTTTCTATCAGCTCAAATTCCTTTTTGTGCCTATTTTCGATACTTTCTACCCGTTGCAAGGGCGTATCATCATTCGTGAGCCCCACGATAAAATCGGCAGAAGTATGCAAAGCGACCGCCATTTTCGCAATAATTTCTGCCCGGGGTTCGCATTTACAGTGAATGTATTTATAAAGACTCTGCTTGGAAATTCCACATTTTTCCGCAAGCTCTGTTTGCTTCATATCTGCGCTTTCCATTAGATACACTAATCGTTCTCCCACAGAGGACATAACTTCTCATCCTTTTTTCTTTTTATTATATATAATTTTGTTTACCTTTTGTTGAAAGTAAACAAAAATGTGTAAAAACTATTGACAGTAAACAAAAGTTGATATATAATGCAGGACGATAAACTTTTTTTCATACAGAAAGGAAAGATGGATAATGAAAAAATGGTTAAGTGTACTTCTTGTACTGTGTAGCCTAATCTCCGCCCTGCCTACGTTTCCGGCCGCGGCAGCAGATGCCGTCCCGGACGCCAGCGTCTTTTTGAAACAGAGCGGCGAAGGGGGATCTTGCACATTAACCTCTGTAACCATGCTATTACGAAGAAAGGCCTACCTAGACGGAAATTCCTACTGGAGCTCCATTGTAAAGAATGCAGTCCGCTCCACCGCAACTTTGGACGGGTTGTCCCTCCGCTGGGATTTTACCTACGCCGGAATGCGGGTACAAAATGGCTCCTTTGGTAATATGAACCGGACACAAAAGAAGGATAAACTAATTTCCTTACTCCGTGCCCATCCTGAAGGAATTTTGATTTACATGTACGGTACAGGCTTGGTAACGCATGGTATTTTAGCCACCGATTATGATGCCGCTTCCGGTACCATTTACTGTTCTGACCCGGCGGACGGAATTGCAAAGGGACGCATTCCCTTGACCCGTGCCTATCTCACCGGCAATACACAGGATGACCGTATCGGTAACCTTTGCTCTTACTGGTATGTATCGAGCGGACGCTGTAATCTTACGGCACCGGCAGTTGTCCCGAACGCACATGCCCACGCCTATAGCTACGCCAATGATTCCGCCCATCCGCACGCAGAATATAAGCACTGCAGCTGCGGACACAAGGCTTATACCGGAAAAAACATGTTGCAGACCGCCTGTGCAGCCTGTTATCCCGTAGGTGGCGTCAATCTGACCCGTTCCTTTGAAAAAACAAAAGGGACTGCCGTTTTTTACCGCAACGCCGTCAGCAATGCCACAAGCTATACGCTAAAGCTTTACCGAAGTGGCAGTCTGTATAATACGTATTCCATGTCCTCGGAAAGCTATTCCGTTTCCGGGCTTCCCGGTGGCGCTTATACTGCCACGCTCTATGCCAAAAACGACAAAACCGGCGAGGAACGGTACGGCAGCTGCCCTGCCTTTGAAATGGCGAATACGTATGCCGTAAGCTTTGACGCAAACGGCGGTACGAGCGCCCCGGCGGTGCAGACAAAAGTGGAGGATATTTCTCTGACGCTTACGTTTTCCAAGCCCACATGTGCACATTATATTTTCAAAGGCTGGGCTACAAGCAAAAATGCGATTGAAGCTCGGTATCAGCCCGGTGATACGTATACGAAAAATGTAAAAATCACGCTGTACGCCGTCTGGGAGCCGGAAACCTACACAATTCATTTTGATGCAAACGGCGGCAAGGGAGAACTGGAGGACGTAACAATTACATACGGCGATACAATCCGTATGCCCAATACTCTTGTGCAGGATTACTGCTATCTCAAGGGTTGGTCGGCAAATAAGAATGCGACCGAGCCGGACTATCGACTGGGCGTAGATTACAAATTATCCGCCAATACCACGCTGTACCCCGTCTGGGGACAAAGCACCTGGGGCGGCGATGTTTCTTCTTCACTGGCCGGCTCCGGTACAGAAACCGATCCCTACAAGATTTCGACTGCGGCCGACCTTGCCTACCTTGCACATAAGGTGAATAACCAGACCACTGCCCCGACCTATGAATATTATCAGCTTACCGATAACATTACCCTGGCTTACTCCGAATGGACGCCTATCGGAATCGGTGTCGGCGAAAAATACTTCTACGGCTCTTTTGACGGCAATGGCTATACCGTTTCCGACCTGTATATCACACAGCCAAACGAAGGCTATATCGGTCTTTTCGGATATGCAAAAGACAGTGCGATTAAAAATATGACCATAACCGGGGCGATTGAAAATATTTCTCTTACAGATGATCATTTATGCATTGGTGGTATCGTTGGATATTCTAGTTTCTCTGATTCTCTGCTGCAAAATCTATCTGCTCGATATTTTAACTTCAGCGTAAATTACACCAGTATATTTAATAGCGATTCCCCTGCTTTTGGTTATGGATGTGTAGGAGCTGTTGTTGGTTATGCGGAAGGGAACATAGTAGATTGTACTGCTATTGATTGTCATGTCAATTGCCAAAATGGGAGATTTAATATAGGTATGATAGTAGGATATACTACCGGTGAAGTCATTAGCTGCATTGCCAATGCGAGCGAGGGCGGACTTTTTAGTGGATCTTTCTTTGGGACTATTGGTGGGTTATGCGGTTATGCAAAGAAAATTGAACAATGTAGCGTAAAGGCTCCATATTTTTGCAAAAACTTAAGCTTGCCAAGCACTTCTCGAATTGGAGGTTTGGCTGGCGAAGCGACTTCAATAAAAGCATGCAATGTTTCTTTCAATGATTCTTCTCAAAACAGCATATCTGTTACAGGTGGCTGGATTGTAACTGTCGGTGGAATAGCCGGAAGCGCAACTTCGATTCATGACTGTAAGTTTGACGGGAATTCCATCGTCGCATCTTCGAACGGAGACAACGGCACAGCTACTTCTCCCATCGTAGCAGTAGGAGGGCTTGTAGGAAATGTATTTTTTACAAATATAGTTTACGAAGAGGGGTATTTACGTAATTTTATAAATATAAATGGTGAAATATCTGGATCAGGGTTAATGCATGTAGCCGTCGGAGGGATTATTGGTGAAACTTCACGTTCCCCTTCTGCAGCAGAGGTTGTTAAAGCACAAAACATAATTGCTGTTGCAGACTCTGTAACAGCTTCAACGACCGGTAACGGATACAAATCATACGCCGGCAATATCGTCGGATATAACGAAGCTAATTTATCATTAAACAACACCTATTATAATTCCGAAATGAGCGTGGAGTCCTCTACAAACACAATAGTCACCAGTGGCACAGCGCGGTCACAGAAAACACTGAATGTTTCCTTTTACACGAACGTGCTCGGGCTTACACCGTATACCTCTTTAGCGAATGTCAGCGCGGACAGCAGTGCCGTATGGGTGCTGAAAAACGGCGAGCTGCCGGAATTATACTATAACTGTCTCAACGATATTACGGTTTCGGAGGGCATCGAAAACGGTACTATTTCCGTAGATAAAGCGCAGGCGGTGGACGGTGAGATTGTCACGGTAACGGCCACTCCCGCTGCCGGCTATGTCCTGAACAAAATCTATGTAAACGGCGTTGAAATCGCCGGCACCACCTTTGAAACCAATGGCAAATCCGATGTATTTGCCACCTTTGCCGAGGAAATTCCGGCGTACTCCATAAGTGTTACCGCTGATGCCAACGCCACGGCTACGCTTATAAATGCGGATGCAGTTTCTCTCCAATCGCTTGGTAGCACCAGCCTTTCGGCAAGCGACGGCGATGAAATCCGGATAAACACGGCCGCCAACACGGACTACACAGTAGATGCCCTGTATGTCAACGGCAAAGAAATTGCGGGTGACAGCTTTATATTAGAAGCCGATTCCGTGGTTACCATGACCGTAACGGACATCGGCACCGATATTTCAGCGACAACCGGAAACGCAGAAGATGTGAGCGATTATTTTGCCACCCTCAGCGGCTCGGTTTCCGATACAGACGAGGGAACAGCAAGATATATCCGCTACTGGCGGGCCGATGCCCCGGACGCCGTGTATACCACAGCAGTGGAAGAGGGCGGCGGCACATATTCTGCCACGGTCTTTGATTTGGAAGCAGAAACCACCTACTGCTACCAGATGACAGAGCATGGTGAAATCAAATCCTTCACCACTTGTGCAGCGCCGGACAGCGATAGCTTTGCGGATACACCCGTTGGGACGCCGTCCGTCACCGTCTCTGTCTGTCGAAAGACGGCGGATGGTTACACGCTTTCCATCGAAAGCACAGAGCCACTTCCGGAGGGGATTATTCTTATCGGATTGTACACCGGCAAAAATGAATTGATAACTATGAAACAGATAAATTGTGACGGAAGCTCCTCTTACACCGCCACCCTTCCCTTCAGAGGTGCTGCCATGTACGCCAAGGTCTTTGTATGGAATGCCACCGGCGGCATGAAGCCTCTCGGTGGAGCGGAACGAATTGCAGTTACAATAGAATAACGCGACAAATAGAGCAGACGGTTCTGCAAAGCAGTGCGGAAACCGTCTGCTTTTCCTTTTGTCTTTTTTCATTTTGTAAAGCGGTTTTGCATATTCTTTTTACCGGACGAAAAACAAAAAAGGCGACGTGCAAGCTCTCCCCCGGTAATTGCTAATCCGGTATATTTTCGCCAATTATGTTATTTTCAGGAATTTTTTACTGACTTTGTATTGTTTTTGCAAAAATTTTCCTGACTTTTTGAAAAGGATTGACTTTTTATTTTGCCGGTGCTATAATGAGGAAAAAACCGGCAGGGGCCGCAGAAAATAAAGGAGTTTTGAACATGAAAAATCTTGGGTATTACAACGGAAAATTTGACGAAATCGAAAATATGACCGTTCCGATGAACGACCGTGTCTGCTATTTCGGCGACGGCGTGTATGACGCCACCAGCAGCCGCAACTACAAAATATTTGCACTGGATGAGCACATCGACCGCCTCTACAACAGTGCCGCCCTTCTCCGCATTGAAATCGAGCAGACAAAGGAAGAAATGAAAGCCATTTTAAACGACATGCTTTCCAAAATGGACACCGGCGAAAATTTTGTATACTGGCAGGTTACAAGAGCGACCGCCATGCGCGACCATGTTTTCCCGGAAGGTGCAAAAAGCAATCTCTGGATCACCATCCGCCACAAAGACGTGATTGATATTTACAAAAAAGTTAAACTGATTACACTGGAGGACACTCGTTTCCTGCACTGCAATATCAAAACCTTGAATCTTATCCCATCGGTTATCGCCTCCCAGAAGGCAAAAGAAGCCGGCTGTGATGAAGCCGTTCTGCACAGAGGGGACAGAGTTACGGAATGTGCGCACAGCAACGTACATATTATAAAAGACGGTATCTTTATGACCGCCCCCACCGACCATCTCATTCTGCCCGGTATCGCCCGTGCTCACCTTATCAAGGCCTGCAAAAAGCTGGGTATTGCCGTGGATGAAACGCCGTTTACAGTGGATGAGCTGATGAACGCTGACGAGGTTATTGTTTCTTCTGCCAGCACCTTTGGCCGCAGTGCCTCGGAAATCGACGGCAAGCCCGTCGGCGGCAAGGCACCCGAGCTTCTTAAAAAGCTGCAGGATGAAGTTATGCGCGAATTTTACGAGGAAACAGAATAAAAGAATCTGTAGTAGGGAGAAATACATATGACACAACAGGAAATTACCGTACTGAATCTGGGACAGAGTCTGGATGACCTGGCAAATCTGGATCCCCGCGGCTACGGTGTCTGCAAAATATTATATAAAGCCTCACGGGAGTATACCGGCGGCCCCACCTGTATGAATGCGGCACAGAAGCTGGTTGATACCGTAAAGGAAGGGGACTTTGTATATGTAATGACAGGCTTTGTGCTCCGCCCCTTCAAAAAGGCGGAAACCGACGGCATTATCAGCTCCATGCTCCTTTGCCGTGCACTTGTGAAAGCCTTTGGTGCCAAGCCCATTCTCATCTGTCCGCAGGAAAACTACGAAGCCGTTAAAAACATGGCCCCCGTTGTGGGACTGCATCTTTTTGAAAATGCGAAGGATTTGCAGGAGATTCCCGTTTCGATGGGTGTTGTTGTCTACACCAAGGATGCGGATAAAGCGGCGGCGCAAGCCGATGAACTGATTGCGGAAATGCCCCCCTCCGCCGTCATCAGCATTGAATGCCCGGGCGCAAACGACATCGGTGTTTATCACAATGCTGTCGGTCTGGATGTAACCCCCCTGGAAGCCAAGCAGGACATTCTTTTTGAAAAACTGCAGAAGAAGGGAATCCTAAATATTGCCATCGGCGATTTGGGGAACGAAATCGGAATGGGGGCCATTCGAGAAACGCTGAACAAATACATACCCTATGCCGGTGCCGGCGCGTGCCGGTGCGGCTGTAATGCCGGGCTCGCCGTAAAAACGGCGGCCGATAACCTGATTACAGCCACCGTATCCGACTGGGGCTGTTATGCTATGATTGCGGCCATGGCCTTCCTTTTGGAGGATGTGGATATTATGCATTCGGAAAAACTCGAAAAGGATGCTATCATGACCGCAAGCAACAGCGGTATGATTGATATGTACGGCTGGCTTGTACCTGCCATTGACGGTTTTGACCTGAAAATCAATCTGCCCATTGTTACCCTGATGCGCGAAATGGTAAAAAATGCACTCGCTCTCCGGGAAACCTGCAAAACCTGGTTTGAAAAGGTAGAAGAACTGCATTATTTTGGCTGATAAAAGAGGAGTCCATATGGAAGAAATCAGATTTCTCCCCTGCGGCGACAGTGCGATAACGGTGGTATTTTCCCGCGAAATGAGCGAGGAAGCCAACCGGAAGCTACACTTTCTGGCCGCGCAGATAGAAAGGGAACGTATACCGGGCGTTTCGGAAACGGTACCCGCCTTTTGCAGTATAACCGTGTATTTCGACCCGCTCCGTATAAGCCGTATTAAACTGGAAAAAAAGATATCACGCCTTATCCGTGCCTACAGGGAAGATGCCGCCGCTCCGCGGCGGGTCTTCCTTATTCCCGTTTGTTACGAAGATGCCTTTGCTCCCGACATGGCAGATGTCTGCCGTCTTACGGGGCTTACAAAGGAAGAAGTGATTCAGATTCATTCTTCCACCGATTACCTGATTTATATGCTGGGTTTTCTTCCCGGCTTTCCGTATCTCGGTGGGATGGATCCGCGCATCGAAGCCCCGCGGCTGGACACGCCCCGAACCGCCATTCCCGAAGGTGCCGTTGGCATCGGCGGCAAGCAGACTGGAATTTATCCCCTTGCCTCCCCCGGCGGCTGGCGGCTGATCGGGCAAACACCGGTGAAGGTCTACGACCCCACACGGAATATGCCCATTCTGTACCGTGCCGGTGACTATATCCGGTTTTGCCCCATCTCAGCGGCAGAATTCGAGGCGCGGCGCAATTCGGCAGGCGAAATTGAGGTAAGGGAGGAATCTGCAGTATGAAGATGACCGTTCTCTCTCCCGGTCCCCTCTCCACCGTGCAAGACGAGGGCCGTTTCGGTTTTATGAGCACAGGCTTTTCCCCCGGCGGTGCAATGGATACCTATTCCATGCGTATCGCTAACATCCTGGTGGGCAATGCTCCCGGAGATGGCGTGATTGAAATGACAATGCTCGGCATGAGTGTTTCTTTTTCGTGCACTGCAGTCATTGCACTGACAGGTGCGGACATGGAGCCGGCCATAAACGGAACCCCGGTCGCCATGTACACCGCCGCAGAGGTCCACGCCGGAGATATTCTCTCCATGAAAATGGCCAGAAGCGGTATGCGCTCCTACCTGGCCGTAGCCGGCGGCTTTGACCTGCCCTATGCCATGGGCAGTATGTCCACCAACCTCAAATGCGGTCTTGGCGGATTTTCCGGCCGGAAGCTGCAGAGCGGTGACGAAATCCCTCTGCGTCAAAGCTTCTCCCTTGCACACCTGGGCAACCGAAAAACCGAGCCGGAAAACGTCTACCCGGACGGTATTGGTATCCGCGTTATCCTCGGCCCCCAGGAGGATTATTTTACAGATAAAGGTATTGAAACCTTTTTAAATACCACCTATACGGTCTCGGAGAAATCCGACCGCATGGGTGTCCGTCTTGACGGAGATTCAATTGAAAATAAAAACGGTGTGGACATTCTTTCCGATGGCATTGCCACGGGTGCGGTGCAGATTCCTGCTTCCGGCACTCCCATCATTATGATGGCAGACCGGCAGACCACCGGCGGCTATGCGAAAATTGCTAATGTTATTTCCGCAGATTTGCCGAAAATGGCCCAGGCCCGGCCGGGAACACGGATTCGCTTTACCGCCGTTACAGAAAAGGAAGCTGTTCGTCTGAAAAAACAGCAGGAACAAAAACTGAAAGCACTTGCTTACATGTCAGTGTTTGCAAAACAGAGAGGATAAAATTATGAATTATGCAAAAATGCATCCTTCCGCAGTAAGACAGCTTATCCGGGAAGGTAAAATCACCGGCCAGACCTCCGGGATGTGTGACGGGTACGCCCAGGGCAATCTTCTCGTCCTTCCCCGTTCTGAGGCCTACGACTTTTTGCTTTTCACGCAGAGAAACCCCAAATCCTGCCCCATCCTGGAGGTGGGCGACGTTGGCAGCCGCCTGGTAAAAAGAATGGCGGACGCCGGCGACATTGCCACTGAAATTCCGAAATACCGCGTCTGGGAAAATGGTGTGATGACAGAGGAATGCACGGATATTTCCCACCTCTGGCGGGACGATTTCGTGTACTTTCTGATTGGCTGCTCCTTCTCCTTTGAAGGAGAGCTTCTGGCAGCAGGTGTCCCGGTCCGTCATATTGAAGAGGGACGGAATGTGCCCATGTACATGACAAATATTGAATGCGAACCGGCAGGTATGTTTCACGGAAATCTGGTCGTCAGTATGCGTCCCATGCCGGCTGACCAGGCAATCCGCGCCGTCAGTATTACGGCATCCATGCCCCGCGTTCACGGCGCACCCATCCACGTCGGAGACCCCGCGGAAATCGGAATCCGGGACATCCATACGCCTGATTTCGGTGATTCTGTAACGATAAACAAAGGTGAAATTCCCGTATTCTGGTGCTGTGGCGTAACGCCGCAGTCTGTGGTAATGAGCGCAAAGCCGCCCCTTGCCATCTCCCATGCACCGGGTCATATGTTTATTACCGATGTGAAAAATTCTCTTTTAAAGGACTGATACGATGTACGCAGTAGATTTAAACAGCGACCTTGGCGAAAGCTTCGGCGCATATACCATCGGCCGGGACGGGGAGATTCTGCCCCTTGTTTCTTCGGCCAACGTTGCCTGTGGTTTTCATGCCGGCGACCCCACAATTATGGCCAAAACCACGAAAATCTGTAAGGAAAGCGGCACGGCCATCGGTGCCCATCCCGGCTTTGCCGACCTGCAGGGCTTCGGACGACGAAACATGCGTCTCTCTCCTGAGGATGCCAGAAATCTGGTGGTATATCAGGTGGGTGCACTGGACGCGTTCTGCAAAAGTGCAGGGCTTGTACTGCAGCATGTAAAGCCTCACGGTGCCCTTTATAACATGGCAGCAAAGGATGCTGCTCTGTCAAAAGCCATTTGCGAAGGGATTTATGCCTATAATCCGGAATTGATACTTTTGGGGCTCGCAAACAGCGAAATGCTGCGCGCGGCAAAGGAAATCGGCCTTCCGTATGCGGCCGAAGTGTTTGCTGACCGTGCCTATGAGGACGACGGTACCCTGGTAGCCCGGACAAAGCCCGGTGCCATGATTCATGACGAGGACGAGGCGGTCAGCCGCGTTATCGGTATGATTAAAAACCGTACCGTCAAAACGATTTCCGGCCGTGAAATCGAAATCTGTGCCGATTCCGTCTGCGTCCATGGAGACAGTGAAAAGGCTCTCCTTTTTGTCAAAAAAATCCGCACGGCTCTGCAGGCTGAAGGAATTATAATAAAGCCGATTGCGGAAATTGTTAAAGAAAGGGTGTAAAAGATGCTTTCTTCTCATACATATCCTTTATATTACCGGACTTTTGCCAGTATCAATCTGGATGCCATAAGCCATAACCTCCGTGCCTTGCAGGCGTGCCTTGCGCCCGGTGTACGCAGTATGGCCGTCGTGAAAGCAGACGGGTACGGGCACGGCAGTGTGCAGGTGGCCCGCCATGTGGAAGAGGCCGTCGATTACTTTGCGGTGGCCGGGCTGGATGAAGCCCTGGTCCTGCGGGAGGGCGGCGTAAAAAAGCCGATTTTAGTGCTTTCCTATACCAGTCCGCTTTTGTATGATGTTCTCATAGAGAACGACGTTACTGCCACGCTCTATAATCCGGAGGAAGCCCGCCTTCTCTCGGATGCGGCCATCCGCAAGGGAACGAAAGCAAAAATCCATATCTCCGTGGATACGGGCATGGGCCGCATCGGATTTACACCCACGGCAGAAAGTGCCGATACGGTACTGGAAATCTCCCGGCTGCCGGGCATTTTCATTGAAGGTCTGTTCAGCCACTATGCCTGTGCCGACTGTGTGGACAAGGCAGATGCACTGTGCCAGACAAATCTGTTTGACAAATTTATTGCCCTTTTAGAAGAACGGAACGTGCAGATTCCGATAAAGCATATCTGCAACAGTGCCGGTACCATGGATTTTACAAAACAATACGACATGTGCCGCCTGGGCATTGCTCTCTATGGGCTCTATCCCTCCGACGAAATGGACACGGAAAAAGTAAAGCTGATGCCGGCCATGGAGGTTGTCAGCCACGTAGTTCATATCAAAACCGTACCGAAGGGCTTTAAAATCGGCTACGGACACATTTACGAGGCCCCCTCCGAAAGGAGGATTGCCACCGTTTCCATCGGGTATGCCGACGGATATAACCGGTGTTTTACCGGCACGGGATATGTGCTTATCGGCGGCAAAAAAGCTCCCGTTGTCGGCAAGGTGTGCATGGACCAGATTATGGTGGACATCACCGATATTCCCGATGTCGCCGTCGGTGACCATGCGGTAATTCTCGGCGAAAATGAAGGGGCTGTTATCACCGCGGAAATGCTGGGCAGTATGTGCCAAAGCTTCAACTACGAGGTTGTGTGCAACTTTATGCCGCGGGTGCACAGGGTGTATTATAAAGATGGAGAAATCGTAAAATAAGGGGTTTTTCAAGGTTTTTTTGCGGCGAAGCTTTCCGTTCCGGAGCATTTTTTCCTATTCCTAAAAGAGATTGGGTCTGTAAAAAACGTTTTTTACAGACCCTTTTGGTAATGAAAGCGTGACGACATTTAGCGCATAAAAAATGCGCCAACCGGAGCTGACGCATAAAAAACGCAAACTCCGATTGTTGCTAAACTAACCTTATATAGAATCAGAACATTTCTGTATATTCTACCAGGTGGAATTTGCATTTTTATCAGTGCAAAATTGGTAGAACAATAAAAGGGTATAACACACCCTTAAAAAAAAGAAATGCTTGATTCTGTATATTCAGTTAGTTTAGCAAAAACAGTATACCACGGTTTCCGATTTTTGTCAAGGAAAATTTATATTGCTGTCGCCGTTCCAATGCTCGAGATACACTGTGCCGACATCCGGCTTGTTTTCTCTCTCCTGTTTTGAACATATAAAAATCACTTGCACATTTTGTTGTAATATGGTAGAATGCGGTAAAGCGGAGCAAGGAAGCGACCTTATATTTTCCGACCAGGAAAATAATTGAAAGCGGACTTTGTGACGCTGCGGAGGTGGCAGCTACAATGAAATACATAGAAAGAGTTATTATTCTTACCATTGTATTCCTTATAGTTTTTACAGTAAAAGTAAAATAGCCCCCACCGTTCTAAAGTTTGGGACTATTTTACATTCCAAATTTAGGGCATAACCGCTTCGGTCTTGCCTTTTTCTGACTCTATTATGCACAAATCCGATTCTGTTGTCAACCCTTTTTTCTATTTTTTATCGTTTGTAAAATTACTCTTCCCGCACGTATGCATCCAAAGAACGGAACACATACCCCTTCGCCCGTGCGCCGTCAATGATATCGCCGAGGGCTTCGGCGTTATCTTTTGACACAGCATGAAGGAGAAGTACTGCTCCGCCATGCAGGCCGTTCATCACTTTTTCATAGGCATATTCTTTTCCGCGGAAAACGTTCTGCTCCCAATCCTGATACGCAAAGCTCCAGAACACATTTGTGTATCCCATTTCCTTCGTCATGCGGAGGGTCCTGTCATTATATTCCCCTTTTGGGGGGCGGAGATATCGCATTTCTGCGCCAAATTTTTCTTGAAACGCTTGTGTAAGACCGGTCAGCTCTTCCCTGAGCTTCGTGTCGCTGGCTACCGTGGGAAGAGACGGGTGATTGACGGTATGATTTCCCACAATGTGGCCCTCCTCCACCATTCGGCGTACCAGGTCCTCATGCTGCTCTAAATATGGTCCGGTAATAAAAAATGCCGCTTTCACTTCCTTTTCCTTCAGCGTGTCAAGGATTGCACCGGTATAGCCGTTTTCGTACCCCTCGTCAAAGGTCAGATAGATACCCTCGTCCTCTTTTCCCATGTAGATGCAATCATATGTAGCCATAGCCTCCATTTGTCCGGCAGTGAATTCAGGCCGTGCGTTTTCCATACGCCTGTAGCCCCAGCCCTCCACAGCGGCTGCGGCTGCCGCTGTCGGCTCCGGCACAGCTTCCTCTGCGCCACATCCGGTCAGGAAAAGCACTGCCGCCAGCGGAAGTATCCATTCTTTCATTAAATCACCGCTCCCTTCCGAATAATAATCGGGTAGTTTGGCTGGCCCGTCAACCGCCTTCCCTCCCGCATCAGACATTCCTTGTCAAATATCACATTTTCCGCCGTACAACCGGTATCAATATGCGTTTTTTCCATCACAATACAGTTCTGCAGATGCGAATGCTTCCCCAGCTTCACGCCACGGAAGAAAATACAGTTTTCCGCACTCCCCTCCAAAACGCACCCGTCTGCCACCAGGCACCCCGACAGGTCCGCACTGTCACCATAACGGGTAGGCACTCTATTTTTGACCTTGGTAAAAATCGGGTCCTCTCCGCAAAAGAGGGCAGTCTGTACCTCCTCACGCAGAATATCCATGTTGCAGGCAAAATAGGAGGCCACCGAATCCACCCGACCTGCATACCCTTTGAATTCCCAACCGTACATCCGGAAATTTTCCTGCCGCCGTACCAGCGCATCCATGACAAAGCTGTGCTCGCCTCTCGCCGCTGCCCCTTCGATAATGCGGATTAAAAGTTCCTTTTCCATAATGTACATATCCATAGCCGCCTTCCGGCTCTTCGAGTACTGCGGCCGGAATGCCAGATCACAGATGCGTCCGTCTGCCTCCGTTTCCAGCATCAGGAACCGCGATGGCTCCTCCTGCTCCTCGCGGTAAATCACTGTGATGTCAGCCTCCGTCTCCTTATGCCGTCGCATTGCTTCCGTAAATGTTATATTGCATACTGTATTTGCCTCGGCCAGTACTACATACTTCTGACGGCTGCGGCGAAGGTACGGCATAATGCCCATCAGTACGTCCAAATCGCCCGCCATGCCTCCGTACTTTTCATAGTTTGCGTAGGGCGGCAGCATGAAGAGCCCATAATGCTCCCGCTGCAGGTCCCAGTGACTGCCGGCACCGAGGTGGTCCATCAACGATAAATATTTATACTTTGTTGCCACACCTACATTGATAATCCCGGAATTAACGAGGCCGGAAAGTATAAAATCTATCAGTCTGTACCGTCCCCCGATCGGAAGTGCCGCTGTACTGCGTACTTCCGTCAGTTCCCGCAGATTTACGTCCTCTGATTCCGCTAAAATAATTCCCATTGTATCTTGCATTTATATCCCTCCGATTGCCGCTCGCTTTGTACCGCTCCGTATTCCGGCATCCACCACCGCCTCGTCTCCTACCACGCAGATTTCGCCCTCCCGTTCCGGCCGCACATCCGCCCCCCTGCGTACCCGCGCGCCGCTTCCGATGATGGCATTTTCCACATTTGCGTCCGCCTCAATAGAAGCACCCGGGAATACAATACTGCTGCAAACCCGCGCCCCACGGGACACGGTGACGCCGCGAAACAGTACGCTTTCATGCACCCGGCCATAAATCCGGCATCCTTCTGTGACAATGCTGTCGGAAATCCGGGCACTGTCAGCAGTAAAGTGCGGCGGCTGGGCGGTAGTGCGGCTGAAAATGGTCCAGTCCGGGTCATACAGGTCAAACCGGGGCGGTGTCCGCACCAGGTCCATGTTGGCCTCCCACAGGCTTTTTGCCGTCCCCACATCCTTCCAGTAGCCGTCAAAATTATAGGCCTGTAGTTTTTCTCCCGCGGCCAGCATCTGGGGAATCACATTCTTCCCGAAGTCGTTCTGCGACTGCGGGTTCCCCTCGTCTAAAATCAGGTACTTTTTCAGTATCTGCCAATCGAAAACGTATACGCCCATGGAGGCCAGGTCATTTTTAGGCTTTTGCGGTTTTTCTGCAAAATCCGTAATCCTCCCTGCCGCGTCCGTGCTCATAATTCCAAAGCGGGAAGCCTCGTTTATCGGCACGCGGATAACGGCAATTGTGGCGGCCGCCCCCGTACTTTTGTGCATATCCAGCATTTTTCCGTAGTGCATTTTATAAATATGGTCCCCGGATAAAACCAGCACATACCGCGGATTAAAGCGTTCTATAAATCCCATGTTCTGGTAAATTGCATTTGCAGTGCCGCGGTACCATTCACCGGCCCCCATTTTCTGATAGGGCGGCAGAATATACACCCCGCCGCGACTCCGGTCCAGGTCCCAGGGCTGTCCACTCCCGATGTAGGTGTTCAGATCCAGCGGCTGATACTGTGTCAGCACGCCCACAGTATGAATCCCGGAATGGGTACAGTTACTGAGTACAAAGTCAATAATTCTGTATTTGCCGCCGAAGGGTACCGCAGGTTTGGCAATATGTTTTGTAAGGGCTCCAAGCCGGCTTCCCTGTCCGCCGGCCAGTATCATGGCAACGCATTTTGTTTCGCGCAAGTTTTTTCGCTCCTTTCCTTTGTTTCTTCATAGTATATTAAATTCCGGCCGGAATTATGCCCGCAGAGACCTTTTTTCTCGTTTGGCGAAAAAAATATGTTACATTTGTGTTAATTTTGGAAATATTTCTTGCAAAAATGCGAAAAAAATGTATAATATAAATAAAGACATATTTTGTAGAAAAGGAGAATACGATGGCACATAAATTTTATCAGAGTGTACTTTACCAGATGGGCGTGTCGGTGGGACGGAAGGTTGGCCTTTACGAGGACGGCGATTTTATCTTTTCCTACCCGGAAGACATGAAAATGCTGCAGCATGAGCCGGAGCTTGCCCGCCTGGCAGACACCATGGAGGAAACCTTTTGTTTCCTGGGATTTACCTTCTTTGGGGCTTCTTCCCGCAAATCCGCAGAATTCCTGATTTTCGTAGAGGGAGAGGACGATGCCGCGGCCCGCTATGCAGAAATGATTTCCATTGCCATCAGCTCCATGAATCAGCTGCATAACGACCGGTACGACCGTTCAAATCTCATCCGCAATATTATTCTTGACAACGTACTCCCCGGTGATATTTTAATCAGCGCAAAAGAGCTGCATCTGCCCTACGATACGCCGCGCGTTATCATGCTTATCCGTATGGCAGACGGCAGTGCCAGTGCTCATACACTTTCTGAGGTGATACAGGGTCTGTTCCCGGAAAAGAACCGGGATTTTGTCTTCAACCTTGACGAGCGGAACACCATTCTCGCGAAGGATATTCAGCCGGGTACTACGGATGCAGACCTGAACCAGCTGGCAAAAACCATTCTTGATACCGTGAATACGGAAGCGTATGCACAGATTACCATTGGTATCGGTTCCGTTGCACCCACCATCAAGGATCTGGCAAAATCCTATAAGGATGCCCGCGTAGCTCTTGAAGTCGGCAAGGTCTTCGACACAGAACACCCGATTGTCAACTACGAAAACCTGGGCATCGGCCGCCTTATCTATCAGCTCCCCACCACGCTGTGCGAGTTGTTTCTTTCCGAGATCTTTAAAAAGGAATCCATTGACGTACTCGATTCGGAAACCCTGTTTACCATTCAGAAGTTTTTTGAAAATGACCTCAATGTGTCGGAAACCTCCCGTCAGCTGTACGTACATAGAAACACCCTGGTGTACCGTCTTGACAAAGTCCAGAAGCTGACCGGGCTGGATTTACGCATATTTGACCATGCCATTGTCTTTAAAATCGCCATGATGGTGAAACGGTATCTGGATTCAAATCCCATGAGACTGTAATTCCGTCTTGCTATATAAGGAAAAGTTATGATACACTTTAATCAAGTTACAAAAATATACGAAGATAATAATGCGCTGGCTCTGGAGGACGTGAGTTTCCACGTGGAAAAAGGTGAATTTGTGTTCCTGGTGGGGCACAGCGGTGCCGGCAAATCCTCCATTATCCGGATGCTTCTCTGCGAAGAAACACCAACACGGGGCGAGGTAATTGTAAACGGCCATAATATCGGCGCACTTTCGCGCCGGGAAATCCCCTATCTGCGCCGGGAAATCGGTGTGGTGTTCCAGGACTTCCGCCTTCTCCCCTCCCGCACAGTTTACGAAAATGTGGCCTTTGCCATGCGCATTGTAGGAGCCTCCTCGCGACAGATGCGTCGGAGAATTCCGGAAGTGCTGAACATGGTCGGCCTTTCCCGGAAAGCCAAGGCCTATCCGAACCAGCTTTCCGGCGGCGAGCAGCAACGTGTTTCCATGGCCCGTGCCCTTGCCAACAATCCCTCTATTCTCATCGCGGATGAGCCCACGGGCAATCTGGACCGGGAAAAGGCCGCGGAAATCATGTCCATTTTAGAGGATATCAATAACCGTGGCACGACCATTCTTATGGCTACCCATGCAGAAAAGGTGGTTAATGAAATGCATAAGCGGGTCATTACCCTGGATATGGGACATCTGATCAGCGATGAGCAGGAAGGGGTGTACACCGTTGGCGTTTAGAGAATTCCGCTATTTCTGCGGCGAAGCATTTAAAAGTATTTTTCATAATATTCTGATGACGCTGGCAAGTGTTGTCACCGTGACGGGATGTCTTCTCTTTCTTGGCACTTTTACCCTGTTCAGCATGAATTTAAGCTATATTGCCGACCAGGTGCAGGCAGAATGCCGGATTGTTGCCTATGTGGACCCTGCTCTCTCAGAAGCAGAAACCGAGGCAATTGGGAGCCGTCTGCTTGCGGTGGATAATGTGTCGGAAGCGGTACTGGAAACCAAGGCCCAGGCCTATGAGGGTGCACGTGCCATGCTGGCCGAAGGCGGCATTTCCATTGACAACTGGGAGGATGACGATTTTCTCCGCGCCTCCTATACAGTCTCGGTTTCGGACCTGTCTGCCTCCTCAAATACGGCTGCAGCACTCCGTCAGATAGCCGGCATAGAGGAGGTCAGCCACCAGCAGGATATTACCGACAATGTGCTCCGTACAACGAGCGTTATTAAAATTGCCCTGATGGTTGCCATGGCCGTTCTGGCCCTGATTGCCGTATTTATTATTTCCAACACCATCAAGCTGGCGGTATTTGCACGCGAAAGAGAAATTCATATTATGAAATATGTGGGTGCGACCGATTGGTTCATCCGCTGGCCCTTCATTATTGAAGGTATTGTTGTAGGTCTTGTAGGCGGTCTCATTTCACAGCTTGTCTGCATGGCTCTGTACGGTGCCTGCACCCGTGCCATTGCAAACTCCGTCTGGTTTCCCTTCGACCTGCATCCTTTTTCCACTATTTCCGGCTCGCTGGCACTGATTCTGCTCCTGTTCGGCGCACTGATGGGCGCACTGGGAAGCATCATTGCCGTCCGGCGGCATTTAAAAGTCTGAGGAGGTTCTCTATGCGAAACGTACAGAAAAAACTGATTATTCTTTTTGCGGCGATTTTAACGTTTTCGCTGCTTGCCTCCCTTATCGCACCCCTTCTGGCTGCCCGGGCAGATACAGTGACACAGTTGGAGGACAAGCTGAAGGAAGCCCAGCGTTCCCGTGCGGCGGCCGAAGCCGGTCTTGCCGAAGTGGAAGGTGAAATTACAAACGCAGAAGCAAAACGCAAATCACTGGATGAAGATATTTCTGCCCTGGAGACAGAGCTTTACACGCTTTCCCTGCAGATTGCCGAAAATGAAGAAAATATTTCTCTTTTGGAAGCAGACCTTACCGAAGCTGTGGAGGCCGCGGCTGATTACGAGGATTCTTTCAAAGAACGGGTGCGCGTGATGTACGAGCGCAGTGACGTTTCTTTTCTCAATATCCTGTTTGGTGCAGAGAATTTTTCTGACCTTTTAAAGCGGGTGGAAACGGTTTCCCGTATCGTGGAATATGACCGGAGTGTACTGGACCGCATGGCCGAAAACCAGGCACAGATTGAAACTAAGAAAACCGCTCTTGAGGATACCAATGCCGCTGTGGAGCTAAGCCGTGATATTCAGGCCGCTAAAAAAGCGGAGCTGGATGCAAACCGGGCCGCGTTGACCACCGTTATTGCAGAGCTGGAATCCGACGAAGACAGCTACCGGGCCACGCTGGATGCCGCAGATGCCGCAGAGGAAGCCCTCCGCGCAGAAATCCGCGCCTTAACCCAGACGCAGACCCCGGCAAAAGCTCCGGCTGAAACAAACCAGGTAACAGACAGCGGCGGCAGATTCTGCTGGCCCACCCCCTCTACTACATACGTTACCTCCCCCTTTGGCACCCGCTTCCATCCCGTTCAGAAACGGTATAAAACCCACACCGGTATTGATATCGGTGCCGGTTCCGGTGCCTCCATCGTGTCTGCCGAAAGCGGTACCGTTCTCCGCGCAGGATGGAACAGTGGCTATGGAAATTATGTGGTTGTTGACCACGGCGGCGGCGTACAGACCTTATACGGTCATTGCAGTGCCCTTCTTGTCTCTGCCGGACAGTCCGTCTCCCGCGGGGAACAAATCGCCCTGGTAGGGTCTACCGGTGTATCCACCGGCCCGCATCTCCACTTTGAAGTGTTGATAAACGGCGAATATACAGACCCGATGGCATATTTCGGATAAAAGCGCATATAGTAACCATATCCACAGTGCTCAATTTGTAACCACCGATTCATGTAGCGATTGTAGTGCAGTAAACGTCGCCCTACAAACTCTTATGAAATCAGTGCTTACCCGAAAGGATGAAAGCCTTGTCTAAAAAACCAATCATTATAACCGCACTTATCAGTGCGGTTTCTACTATGCTCCTTTGCTTTGCCGTGCATCTTTTTACCATGCCGGACGCTGACCGGGTAAAATTCCTCATTTCGTCCTCCTACGCCGGCGATATGTCGGAGGCAGACCTGGAGGCCGGTGCCGTGCGAGGCATGGTGGAAGCACTGGGTGACCCTTATTCCGTGTATTTTGACGAAGAAGAGTACGCCATGTTCATGGAAGAAATGGATGCAAATTATACCGGCATCGGCATTGAAGTGCAAATGAAGGACGGCCGGATGGAGGTAGTTACCCCCTTTCCCGACACGCCTGCGTCTGCAGCCGGTCTTCTGTCCGGGGATATTCTTCTCAAGGTCAACGACCTGGAAATTACCGCAGACACCTACGCCGAAGCCATTTCCTATATGCGGATCGGCGAAAAAGATGCGGACAGTGCCCCCATTACGTTGACAGTACTCCGGGGCGAGGAAACGCTGACACTCACCGTCTCCCGTTCCAAAATCCAGCTGGACACCGTGGAATACAAGGAAATAAATGATGTTGCGTATATCCGCATCCGCTCTTTCGACTCCCCCACCGCCGGCGAAACTGCCGCCGCCATTGAAAAAGCGGAAAGAAATAATGTCCGTGGCCTTGTAATTGATGTGCGGGATAATCCCGGCGGTTATCTGGATACTGTCACAGGAATTGCCGATGCACTGCTTCCCCGCTGTACAGTTGTGTATACAGAAAACAAGAAAGGAGAACGGGAATCTCTGTATGAAAGTGACGAAGCCTGTACGGAATTACCGATTGTGCTTCTGATAAATGAAAACAGTGCCTCGGCCTCGGAAGTCCTGGCAGGTGCACTCAAAGATAATGGCCGCGCTGTACTTGTGGGCCAAAAAACCTACGGAAAGGGCAGCGTGCAAAGTCTGTATAAGCTGCAAAACGGCGGCGTGAAACTGACGGTGGCCCACTACTACACCTCCGGCGGCTATATCATTGACGGCAATGGCATTGCACCGGACCACGCAGTCGAAAATCCGGAGGATGGCACGGATCTACAGCTCAGAAAAGCCCTGGAGCTTCTGCAGACCACCGAATGACATTTACCCCAAGGAGAAAAGAAATGATTACCCACAAAGGCACAAAAACACTATATACAAAGCGTCTTATCCTGCGGCATTTTACAGTTGAAGATGCTGCAGATATGTACAAAAACTGGGCAAGTAGTGAAGAAGTTACCCGCTTTTTAACCTGGCAACCCCACTCATCCCCGGAAGCCACAAAATATGTCCTCGGTCTCTGGTGTTCTGATTACGAAAAACCGGATACCTACAACTGGGCCATAGAATATGAAGAGCGGCCAATCGGCAGTATCGGTGTGGTTCGGTTTGATACACAAAGCGAACACGCAGAGCTTGGCTACTGCATGGGTACTGCGTTCTGGAATCGCGGGCTTATGTCCGAAGCCGCACAAGCTGTTATTGACTACCTCTTTGCCGAAGTCAGTGTAAACCGGATTGGAATCTCACATGCCGTCAAGAACCCCGCTTCCGGCAGAGTTGCACAAAAGTGCGGCCTTACTTACGAAGGCACAAAACGTGCATACTTTAAATCCAATGCCGGTGAATTCCTGGATATTTCGGATTATGGTATCCTAAGAAGCGATTGGGAACTTGCAAGGCGCAATGCATTGTAAAGATAACGAAAAAATAATCGTATCCAAAAAATTTAGGGTCTATTAAAAAGTTTAACTTTTTAATAGACCCTTTGTTTATCTTTTATTATATTATAGACTGTCTATGTATGTACACGCCGCCAGTGCCGCTACGGCTCCGTCTGCTGCAGCCGTGGCCACCTGACGGATTTTCTTGCTACGGCAATCCCCTGCCGCAAAGATGCCTGCCGTCGCTCCAGTACAGCTTTCATCCAAATCTGCATATCCGTATGCATTCAAAGGAATCACATTTTCAAAGGCTTCGTTCTGCGGCACAAGTCCTATGGCCACAAACATACCATCTGCCATAATGTCCGTTTCTTCGCCCGAAGCTGTGTTACGGATTTTCACCCCGGCAAAACCATTGCCGCTATCCAGAATTTTTTCCACAACCGTTTCAAACCGGATTTCCACATTCTTCTTTTCTGTCAACTGGTCGCATAGGGCTTTTTCACCTGTAAAACTTGCCAGATTCTGTAGTACATATACTTTTTCAGAAGTTTCGGAAAGGAGCAATGCTTCCTGCAGGGCTGAATTTCCGCCGCCTACCACAGCCACCGTTTTGCCTTTATAAAACGCTCCGTCGCACACAGCACAGAAGGAAATACCGTCTCCGATATAGTCCTCCTCATTCGGGATTCCGAGGAGGCGGTGTCTGGCTCCTGTGGCCACAATCACGGCGTGTGCTTCAAAAGTGCCTTCATCCGTCACAACCTGCTTTGGATTTCCGTCCACAATCTCCAGTGCCGTACAGCATTCAATTTCTGCGCCCTGGCTCATTGCCTGTTCCGTCAGCTTTTCCGCAAAAGCGGCACCGCTGATGCTGGCAAAGCCGGGGATATTCTCCACCTTCGGCGAGAATGTAATCTGCCCGCCGAAGGTTTCTTTTTCAAACACCAGCACGCTTTTTCCTGCGCGCCGGGCGTATACCGCTGCCGTCAGCCCTGCCGGGCCGCCGCCGATAACAATAATATCAAACATGATTACTCCTTCAGGAACTTCTTGATATCGGAAACCCCTGTGTACTTTTCCGCTGCGCCGCCACGGACAATGGCCAGGGTCGGTGCCTGTTTTATGCCGAGAGCCGTTGCCATTTCTGCATTCTCATCCGCCAGAAGCTTCGTATAGGTCACGCCGGCCTTATCCAGGCTCATGGCCGCCACCTTGCAGTTAGGGCAGGTGGCCGTTGTGAACAGATAGATTCCGTCTGCCACGGCACCGTCCTCCGGCTTTTCTGCCAGTGCTTCTACTGCTTTTTTGGTCAGTACGCGGTCTGCCGTGCCGGAAACATCGTACACCTTTCTGTCCTTATATTCCTGACTCTTACCGTCGTTCCAGTTCTGCACCGGACGGTAGTAACCGGTAATACGGCTGTAAACCTCTGTCTTTTCGCCGCAATCGGGACAAGTAAACTTTTCACCCTGAATATAACCGTGATTCTTACAAACGGAGTAAGTGGGCGAAAGTGTATAATACGGCAGGCTGTAATTTTCTGCAATTTTCTTTACCAGCGTAGCCGCGGCCTTCCAGTCCGGAAGCTTCTCGCCAAGGAAAGCGTGGAATACCGTACCGGAGGTATACAGCGTCTGCAGTTCGTCCTGGATGTCAAGTGCCGTGAAAATATCATCGGTGTAACCGACCGGGAGGTGCGAGCTGTTGGTGTAGTAGGGTGTACCGTCGGTTCCGTCAGAAGCGGTGCGGATGTTGGGGAATTTCTTCCTGTCATGCTTTGCCAGACGGTATGCTGTGGATTCAGCCGGTGTGGCCTCCAAATTGTAAAGGTCACCGTACTGTTCCTGATAGTCGGACAGCCGTTCACGCATATGATTCAGAACGTCCTTGGTAAACTGCTGTACCTTCGGGTCGGTGAGGTCCGAACCCAGCCATTTGGCATTGAGGCCCACCTCGTTCATACCCACAAGGCCGATGGTGGAGAAGTGGTTATCAAAGGTGCCGAGATACCGCTTGGTATAGGGGTACAGGCCTTCTTCCAGAAGCTTGGTAATAACTGTACGCTTCACCTTCAGGGAACGGGCGGCAATGTCCATCATCCGATCGAGACGGGCATAAAAGTCCTGCTCATTCTGTGCCTGGTAGGCAATACGGGGCATGTTGATCGTTACAACCCCCACGCTACCGGTGCTTTCACCGCTACCGAAGAAACCGCCGGATTTCTTCCGGAGCTCACGCAGGTCCAGACGCAGTCTGCAGCACATGCTTCGCACGTCGCTGGGTTCCATGTCGCTGTTGATATAGTTGGAGAAATAGGGTGTGCCGTATTTGGAAGTCATTTCAAACAGCAGACGGTTATTCTCCGTATCGGACCAATCAAAGTCACGGGTAATCGAATAGGTGGGAATCGGATACTGGAAGCCACGGCCATTCGCGTCACCGTCAATCATGATTTCAATGAATGCCTTGTTCACAAGGTCCATTTCTGCCTGGCAATCCTTGTACTTGAAGTCCGCTTCCTTACCGCCGATAATGCAGTTCAGCTCTGCCAGGTCTGCCGGCACCACCCAGTCTAAGGTAATGTTGGAGAACGGTGCCTGTGTGCCCCAGCGGCTGGGGGTATTTACACCGTAAATGAAGGATTCAATGCACTTCTTCACCTGGTCATAGGAAAGGTTGTCCACCTTAACGAAGGGAGCAAGATACGTATCAAAGGAAGAAAATGCCTGTGCGCCGGCCCACTCGTTCTGCATAATCCCAAGGAAGTTAACCATCTGATTACAGAGTGTAGCCAGATGCTTTGCCGGTGCCGAAGTAATCTTGCCGGAAACACCACCCAGGCCTTCCTGAATCAGCTGCTTTAGGGACCAGCCGGCACAGTAGCCTGTCAGCATGGAAAGGTCGTGAATGTGAATATCTGCATTTCTGTGCGCGTCGCCGATTTCATCATCGTACACCTCGCTCAGCCAGTAGTTGGCTGTAATTGCGCCGGAGTTACTGAGAATGAGGCCGCCCACAGAGTAGGTTACCGTGGAATTTTCCTTCACACGCCAGTCATTGATGTTGAGATAGTTGTTCACAATCTCCTTGTAGTCCAGAAGCGTTTCACTCAGGTTTCTGATTTTTTCACGCTGGCGGCGATACAGAATGTATGCCTTCGCCACCTCATCGTAGCCGGCCTTAATCAGGACCGATTCCACGCTGTCCTGGATATTTTCTACGGAAATACTGTTGTTTTTGATTTTCGGCTCAAATTCCGCCGTTACCTTTAATGCTAAAAAGTCAATGATGTCAGAATTATACTGCTTTTCGCAGGCGTCAAAGGCCTGCTGGATGGCTGCACTGATTTTGGAAAGTTTAAAATCAACACTTTTGCCGTCACGTTTAATAACATTATACATGCCTTCATCTCCTTTTCTTGTGTCTGCATCTATTCTACCATATATATTGTGCTTTGTCAAGAAAAATTTGCATATATTGTGTTTTTATATTCCACGAAGCACAGTATTTGGTATATAAGGTGTGGCCCGAAGCCGCATTTTCTCCATATTTTCAGGGGTATGGGCAGAAAGTCCTTCGCCAATTAAATTTCCGGAATTAACAAAATTCTGAAGAAAAAACCGCTTCGCACCCCGGATACGGACGGCAATTTTTTCAATATCCTCTTCCGTATGCAGCTCCCGCACCACCGTGGTACGAAACTCGTAGTCCACCACATCCGAAAGGAGTAGGTCTATACTTTTTTCTATCAGCCCGGTGTCAATCTCTACCCCTGCTGTCAGACTGTATTTTTCGAGACAGTTTTTCACGTCCATGGCCACATAATCCACAAGTCCGGCCTCTGTCAGCTCCTGCAGCTTTTCAGGAAAGCTTCCGTTTGTATCCAGCTTTACACGGTAGCCGAGACCCCGGATTTTTCCGATAAAAGCGGCAATATCGGGCTGGATTAGCGGCTCGCCGCCGGTGATGCATACACCATCTAAAACACCCCGGCGTTTTTCCAGCAATGCAAAAAAGTCTGTCTCGGCAATGGCAGGCTCTGCCCCGACCGTCGTCACCAGCCCCGCATTGTGGCAAAAGGGACAACGGAAATTACAGCCGCCCGTAAAAACTGTACAGGCGGTATGCCCCGGATAATCCAAAAGCGTCAGCTTTTGCAGGCCGAAAATTTTCATATGTATCGTCTCCTATAAGTATACTATATATAGTATATCACGTCCCGGTTCTAAAGGCAAGCTTTTCTTACAGAATATCCACATATTCTCCGGAGAGTGCCCGGTTCATACTCCGCACGGCACAGAATTTCCCGCACATGGAGCAGGTTTCCTCCACCTCCGGCTTCCGCTCCGACCGGATTTTTTTTGCTGTTTCCGGGTCCATGGCGCACTTCCACTGTGCCTCCCAGTCTAAGGTCCGTCTCGCCTCTGCCATGGCATCATCCATATCCTGCGCGTGAGGAATATGCTTTGCAATATCTGCCGCATGGGCTGCAATTTTTGAGGCCATAATGCCTTGGCGAACATCCTCTATATCCGGCAGTGCAAGATGCTCTGCCGGCGTTACATAGCAGAGGAAAGCCGCTCCCGCCGCCGCTGCCACCGCTCCGCCGATTGCCGAGGTAATATGGTCATAGCCGGGGGCAATATCTGTCACAAGCGGCCCCAGCACGTAGAAGGGCGCGCCCATGCAAATGGTCTGCTGCAGCTTCATATTGGCCGCAATCTGGTCCAGCGGCATATGTCCCGGTCCTTCAATCATAACCTGCACATCCCGTTCCCATGCCCGCTTTGTCAGTTCCCCAAGCCGCACCAGCTCCTCTATCTGGCACACATCTCCTGCATCTGCAAGACATCCGGGGCGGCACGCATCCCCTAAGGAAATTGTCACATCATACTCCCGACAGATATCCAGAATTTCGTCAAAATATTCGTAAAAAGGGTTTTCCTCTCCCGTCATACACATCCAGGCAAACACCAGCGAGCCGCCGCGGGAGACGATATTCATCTTTCGTTTATGCCGACGGATCTGGTCGATGGTATTCCGGGTGATCCCGCAGTGCAGTGTCACAAAGTCCACACCGTCCTCGGCGTGCAGACGGACCACATCCAAAAAATCCCGGGCTGACAGCGTAGCCAGGTCCCGCCTGTAATGAATCACACTATCATACACCGGTACTGTACCCAGCATGACCGGGCACTCCTGTACCAGCTTCTGCCGGAAGGGCTGGGTGTTTCCGTGGGAAGATAAATCCATAATTGCATCCGCACCCAGCTCCACCGCCGTCATCACCTTTTTCATTTCCACGTCATAGTCCCTGCAGTCGCGCGATACGCCGAGATTTACATTGATTTTCGTCCGGAGCATTGAACCGACACCACAGGGCACAATACATCTGTGCTTTTTATTGGCACAGATGACCACCCGACCCCTTTCCACCAGCTCCCGGATTTCCCCCGGCGTGCGGAATTCCTTTTCTGCCACCGTGCGCATTTCCTCCGTGATAATTCCCTTCTTCGCTGCCTCCATTTGTGTTTTGTACATTTGTGTTTCCTCCTTCTCTGGTATACAAAAAAACGGACGTTCCCCGATGGAGCATCCGTTTTACATGTACAAAGCACCTATAACTTCCTACGTCGGCATTACCCGCATCAGGTTAAAGGGTCGAAGCTCTTTCACTTCCTCTCAGCCGGTCTACCGGCTCCCCTGTGTTTTTTTAGTATTATACACCTATTTTTCCATAAATGCAAGTGTTTTTTTAAATTAAGCTGAAATACTGAAAAGACCTTCCTCTTCCGCCTGGTTGTAAATGCCAAAGCACCCCAGCTTTCCGTCTGCTGTCCCTAAATTCGACCTTCCGCCGGGATACCAGTTTACAAAAGCCTCCGGCAGCATTGCCAGGGGTGCTGTGGGCGTATACAGGAAGAACGTCCTTCCGCCCTCCAGTCCGACCGCACCCGACGTTACATATTTTACTTCATTTTCAATCCATTCCTGTCCGGCCGCTTTTTCAAGCTGCAGGTCCGTCAGCTGCATGGTAAGGGTGTAATCATCAATTTTCTCAAAGTCTGCGAATTTCCCCGAAAAAGAGGAGAGATACACCGTCGCCAGATGTCCCTCACCGCTCTCCCCGGCATTGGAGTCGCTGTATTCACCTGAAAAAGTACCGTCCGCCCCCAATAGCAGTGTTGTCGCCCAGGCCCCTGCACCACTGGAAAATATGAATTCTTTCCTTCCCGTCCAGGGCAGAGTTCGGGGCGCAGGCGTTGGGGTTGCCAGCGTAATTTTCTGCGGCTTTACCGCCGGTGCAGAAGCAGCCGGTGTATCCGCTGTCCCGCCCGTATGTTCGGGCGCATCCTTCGTGCACGCAAACAGAAGAAGCGTACAAAGTGCCATCATAAAACATATTGCTTTTTTCATTTATGAATTCCTCTCTTTTGTTTTTTCAGGCAAGGGGCAGAATTTCGAGGGTTGTCTCCCCGCTTGCAAGGTCTGTGGTATACGAATAGGTGCCGGCCTCTCTGAGAACGGTTTCACCGTCTGCCAGCGGCTCTGCAAAGCTGCAGGAATACCGGAACGTTTTCTTATCCTCACTGAAAGCGTAGGTATCCGGCTCTGCCAATGTCCCCTCCAGGTCCGCTTGCGGCAGGGGCAGGTAAATCCGCTTTTCGCCGCTCGCCGGCACATGCAGATTTTCATTGTAAATCAGGCAAAGCACACCACCGGACGGACGGCCGATATTTACGCCTTGTAACACCGTGTACCATCCGGGTGACCTGTCACGAAAATCCGCACCAATAAACCGGGACAGCTCGGACGTAGTCCGGCTCCGCAAGCACTTATACGCGCTATCTGCCGTATCCCTTTCATAAATCGCCGTTTTCCATTCTTCCGGCGTAAAAACGTCAAAAGCAATCAGTTTTTCATAAAGCTGTCCATAACTTCTCGTGTAGGCAAAAAGTGCCGAAAAGGAAATATTGAACATCTCAGCACGCAGAAAGCTTTCATCATCATATGCATATTCCCATATCCCTGCGCTTTTTGCCAGTGCATAGGGGTCGTTCCATGTAAATTCCGTCCAGTCGAGGTCATCGCGATACCCTAATGTGCGGAGTACGAACGTCAGAAACATCTCTCGGCTGACAGGACTTTGTGCATCAAAAAGCGTTTCGGAAACGCCCCTCGTCAGTCCTTGGTCATATGCCAGCGAAACGTAGCCATCCGCCCATGCAGGCACATCCGTAAAGGGATGGGTTTTTCCGTAGCTTTGTGCGCGTGCCTCGTTCCCTTGCAGTCGTACCAGCATCGCTACGGCTTCCGCCCGGGTCGCTGTGGCAGCAAGGTCAAACATGGGTCTTCCACTCTCGTCCATGCCAATCCCTTTCGCAAGACCGAGCCGGTAAAGCTGATCAGCATGTCTTCCGCTGCCATTATAGCAAAACCCCGTGACTTCGGCACCGCCGTCCTCCAAAAGTGTAACAGCAATGGGTGCGCTTCCGTTTATCAGAACTTGTTCCATAACCTGCGCCTCCGAGGTGAATTTTCTGTCCCCCACGGGCGCAAGCGTCACTGTTACATTATACGTTCCATCGCTTCTGCCTTGGATCATTGAACCTTCCCGCGTAAAATCCGGCGTACTGTCCTCGGTAAAGTCTACAAATGCCGACCGCAGATTTCCGTGATCCGGAATCGATGCGTAAAGTATCACCTTCTGCTTTTCCTGCACCTCTTCCTTTTCATATGGCGCGTCCATCGCCGAAAAAGCAATATCGTTTTCCGCGGCATAGCTTTGAGCATATGAACCGGCAGGCGCATAAATCGTCAGATTGGATGTATCCGCCGAAAGGACATGGGTGCCGTGTGCCGTATATACCACCCTTTTGAATTCTCCCGGTGCAATATACGTAATGGTTTCCGGCAAAATCAGCTTTTTCAGACGTCCCGCCTCAAAAATCGGCAATGTTCCATCCTCACCGAGAAGATGCAGACCATTCTCTCCTTTCGGTGCCTGAAAAATCAAAGTCTCCAATTTCGTGCAATCTTTAAAAGCGAGCATACCAAAGGACTCTATTGTGGAAGGCAGTACGAGTTCCCGTAATCCTGTGCCGGAAAATGCAAACGCCGCAATGTGCAAAAGTCCTTCCGGCAAAGTAATGGTGTGTAAATTACTGGCAGAAAAGCAACTGTCCGGAATTTCTTTGGTTTCTGTCGAAAGCTTCACCGTGTGGAGCGCAGCCCCGTAAAACAGATTCTCGGAAAGCTGTGGAAATGCTGACAGGTCACAGAAATGAAAATGGGAGTACGCAAAGGCTCCCCTTCCGAAACCCGTCACGCAATAGCCGCCGATTTCCTGCGGAATCACCAGTTCTTCCCCTGTAAGTACATTTTTGTTATAGCCGGTAATCTGCGCTTCCTTCGCCGCTTCATCTGTCACCACATAGTAAAAACCGTCTGCATACAGTGTCTCCGGCTTTTTAGGGCCGTCCACACCATCTGCCTGCACCGCCGTGCCGAATCCAAAGCAAAGAAACGCCGCCAGCAGGGTTGCCAAAATTTTTCTCATCTTGCGCCCCCTTAAAAAATATTGTAATTTTATTATACACTGCATTTGTATATCTGTCAACACGAAATGTAAAAAGGCGAGGATACGCGCTGTAGGTTTACAATAGATGTGTTACACTACACGCAATTTTGTTACGAGCAAAGCTCATAACAGAAATTGCATGTTCAAAAAAATATACGGAAACTTTCTGAAATGTGTTATAGTTAAGTTACCACACAAAACTACACAAA
>JAFSAU010000026.1 GCA_017442155.1 Clostridia bacterium
CCCAGACATAACGGAAAAGTAGAACGTTCACACCGTAAAGATAACGAGGAATTTTACGCCACACATACATTTTATTCCTTCGAAGATTTCGCAAAACAATTAAAGGTACGTAACTATACATACAACAAGTTTCCTATCCGTCCATTAAATTGGAAATCTCCTGACGAATGTATTCACGCTTTTCTTGAAACAGGAGAAATTTTTTGAGGAATTTTGTAACACATCATTGACAAACCTACATTTTACAAAATTTTGTCGTTAAAGAATGCTACCAAAGAAAGTGCGTCCCTAAATAGCCCCTCGTTTAAGAAATATCATACTATTCCATTTCCTTTCGACAATATTCGACAATCTTTAATTGCGAGACGTAATGTTTAGATGCAGAAGTTTTGTCGATATGCAACCTTCGATTGCTCGATATTTTCACATCATAAAATCGATACACCGCTCTACTCTTCTTTATTGATCATATCATGGTATTTCGCTATTCTGTCTTCAAGGAATTTTTTCCATGCAGTAGAATCTATAAACGGATTATAGTTATCGGTGATTCTGATACTTTTTCCAATGGTATCGTTATTACCGACATGGTTGCCAAGTAATATATCAACTTTTTCGTTTATAAAAGATTTAATCGCAGGAACAAACCTTTCTCTTATATCTGTAGAAAGTTCGTATTTATCAAGAAAGGGTTTCTTCATCGAATTCATGCCTACGCCGCCGTGCATTGCGGCTCTTAATGTTGTTTTTCCGTCAGTAACATCAAAGAAAAAAGCCTTTGTTCCCGGAGTATGACCGGGTGCATCTTTACAAAGAATTTTTGTATTTCCAAGTTCTATTATATCGTTATCAGAAATCAAAACATCCGGCTCAAAAGCTTCATAATATTCTGCACCGAGTTCTTTTGCCCATGTTAAATCCTCTTTACCGTTTGCATAGGTTACATCTTCTTTGCCCAAAAATGTTTTTGCGCCTGTAAGTTCTTTTAATGCCTTAACCGCACCTAAGTGGTCATAATGACCATGTGTTACTACTATGTATTTAATGTCTTTTATTTTAAAACCAAGTTCACATATATTATTTATTACAATATACAGACTTTGCGGATAACCGGGATCAATAACAATAAGACCGTCACATGTATCAATCAGATGAGTAGATGCAGGAACTGTTCCCACAAAGTAAAGATTTCCGAATATTTTAAAAGGTTTAGTATACCCTTCCCATGGATGAAAAATATTTGCCATTTTCTTTTTTCCTTTTTATATAATTATTCTATTTAAAATCATAATCGTGTTATTGAATAATAGTTCACATTACCAGCTAAGGCCCATGGAGCAATGGCGGTCAACTGTAAATTCGGTAACGCCAAGGTCTATTAATTCCTGCATGCGCGGACCGCTGACGCCACCCATCATCGCTGCAACCGAAACCGGAAATCCACCGGCGAGCGCTTGCTTGATTTTTTCTTCCGTAACAGTGTGATAGAAATATTCCACCACGACATTGTGACGCTTCTGGTCAAGGCCGATTTCACGAGCAACATCTGCAGGGTTTATCATGCCGTCTCTTGTGTTAAAGAGAAGAATTCGTCCTGCAATTTCATCGTCGAATACCTCAAGACAAAGTTTCTGCGTTTCTACGTTACCGGTTTTCACCCAAAAATGCTCAAGCAGACGATATTTAACCAGCAGTTTGCGCACATAAAGCCATTCCTCTCGTGTCAGTGCCGGATGCACCGAAAAGATTGGCTGCATACCTGTCGATGAACAAATGCGAAAAAATTCCTCCATTGTCGGCACACGCATTCCCGTGAAGATATCGCTTCTTCTGCGCCAAGCATGCAGTTCACAGAGCTCGTCGTAGGTAAATTCCCAAACATTCCTGTCATACTTACTGCCTTCTGCAGCCATTGTACCATCTGCAAGTCTGAGTTCTCTTCTTACATTATCATCGTGTACACAAACACCGATGCCGTCTTTTGTAAATTTCGGAATGGTGATACAGCTTGTAAAGCCCATCTCCGCCGTCATTTGCCAGCCGAATACCGTAGTTATTCCACCGTGACCGTGGTAACGGATGCCGATATCCTTTTCACGATAGCCGTAGTTGTGCTTGATTTTTATTGTACGAAGGAAAAGCTTGACACCCTCAGGGATGATAAAGGACAAACGGATTGTGTCGTATCTGTCCAGTGTTGGTGGCACTCTCCACTCTCTTCTGTAAAATTCTCTGCTATGACCGATTTCATATACCGGCGAGAAATATAATGTATCGCCTGCATCGTCAATCACGCGCACCTGTGCTGTCGGATACGCACCGTTCTCGCTTTCGTACATTGCGGTTGTAGAGAGAATGAATACCTCTTCAAACTCCTTGTTACCCTTCACAGTCACGTCGAAGCTGTGTGCAAATGCATCACCATCCTTAAACCCAGATAACGCCTCAAGTGTGAAATCCTCAATAGCTTGGTCATGAAAAACAATCTCAGGCTCTTTTTTCATATATGCTTCAAATAAATCTCTTGTCATACCATATACCTTCCATTATAATTTTATTTACATTATAACACATCTGGTTTAAAAATTTTAATAATTTAGAAAAAATAGCATATGCATATTTTATAAAAGTTTGTCGTTAAAGAATTTTTTCCATTTCTGTTTTCTGGGCATGCATCCCCATGGCTTCGTAAAATTTCCTTGCCGAGGTATTGCATTCCCACACATGCAGTGTCAGGTTATAGCAGCCCTCCCGCTTTGCAAAATCCACCACAAAATCATACAGTGCCTGGCCGATACGCTGACCGCGCATGGTTTCATCCACGCACAGATCGTCAATATACAGCGTTTTTATATCTGTCAGAATGTTATCGTCCCTGTACTGCCGCAGGACGCAGAAAGCGTAGCCCGCCACCTGTCCGTCCACCTCGGCAACAAAAATCGGTCTGTTCTCATCCTGCAATAGCTTTGTCAGCTCGGCCGGCCGGTACTTAACTGCACCGGATTTAAAAATATCCGGCCGTCCTGCGTGATGAATTTCCAGCACCTGCGCGAGAAGCTTCAAAATTTCTTTCTGATCCGTTTGCACGGCTCTCCGTATTTTCATACTAACATCCTCTCTATTCGCTGAAATCAAAAACGGCTCTTCCGTTTTCCAGCTTCAGCCTCGCTGAAAATGCTTTGCCGTTTTTCGGCGAAACAAAACCCTCGATTTTATGCGTTTTCCCCGTTTTCAACATATGCCGTACATTGGCAATGGAAACAACCCGGGAGCATATCACATTGCTGACGGAAAACCGGCATCCTTTTTCCTTATAGCCACTGCATCCGTAGCCGAAGCTTGTACGCACCACGGTTTCCCCGCACAGTGGACATTTCCCTGCTACGTCGCCAAAAAATCCGTCATCCGTATCCAGATGCGGCGGTGCCTCCCGCTTTGCAAAGACCTCCCGGATTTCCGTTTCCGCAATCGCAATGCTGTCCGCAACCGTACAGTCTCCCCGGAACACTCTTTTCAGTGCCTTTCCAACCTCTGCCGTTTTATATTTATCCATGCTGATTTGCATTCGGCCGAGGGATTCAATGAGATTTTCACCATCCGGCAAAATCCTGTACACATCTTTTTTCAGTTCGATATACCGGCTTTTTTTCGCATTCTCTATAATTCCCGTCCGGGTCGCTTCCGTCCCCAGCTCCAGCCCCTCGAAAACCGCCTTATATTCTTCCTCGTCGTTTTCCTCTTCTGCCGCCTTCTTTTTGTCCTCCCGAAACGGATTTTTGAGATAATTATTCAGTGTTTCAATCGTATAATGCCGGGGCGGCTGGGTTTCTTTTTCCACGGGCTTAAAATCTGTATTTACCCGGTCGCCTTTTTCAAGCTTTGGCAGAATTTTATCCTTTTTGGAGGCATCGTCATATTTTGTCCATCCCGGCTCTAAAATCACCGTCCCCTTTAAGGTGAATTCCTCGTACTCGCCTATTTTTACTGTGATTTCCGTTTTTTCTGCTACACAGTCCTCCGCGCAAAATACCGCCACAAACCGACGCATAATGGCAGAGTATACCGTAAATTCCGCCTCGGACAAATCCGTTTTTTTCGGTATTTTATACGTTGGCGTGAGTGCAGAGTGGGATTCGATTTTCGAGTCGTCGAAAATCGTTTTTCCCTCCTTGAATTTAACCGGATATCCGATTTCAGAAACCGCTTTCAGAATGGCCTTCACCTTGTCTTTTTCCGCTGTGGCAAGATATTCCGAGTTCGTTCTGGGGTAGGTAACATACCCTTTTTCATACAGCTCCTGCACAATTTTCAGGCTCGCATCCATAGGCATCTTATATTTTTTCCCAAGGAAATTCTGTAGCTTCGTGAGTGAATACAGCTTGCCCGGCCTGAGGATATCCTTTTTCTTCTTTTTCTCCGTCACCACGGCCTCTGCCGCATTGTATACCGCGCACAGCTTCTCTGCCTTACTGCGTGCATTTTTCTCAAACTGTTCCCGGCTGGTAAGCTCTATTTCCTCCCCGTTGGTCACAGCCCGGCTTACAACACCGTAATAGGGTTCGGGCTTGAAATTCCGGATTGCCATGTCCCTGTCGTATATAGCCTTCACAATCGGGACAATGACCCGTCCCACCCGGAGAAGTCTTCCGTTTTTTAAGGTTGCAAAGCGAGTGAGATTTACGCCGTACAGCCAGTCTATATAGGTCCGTGCATATCCTTCATTCGCCAGATTTTCATATTCCGTTTCCGGCTTCATCTCCGAAAGAGCCGCACGTATTGTTTCCGGTGTCTGGTCCGGCAGCCACAGCCGCATAAAAGGCTTTTCCTTCTCTTTCGCCTGCTCCACGCAAATCCGGATAATGATTTCCCCCTCCCGGTCTGCGTCTCCGGCATTGATAATCATATCCACATCATCACGGGCAATCAGTGCTTTAATGGTTTCAAATTGTTTTTTTACACCTGCATCCACCGTCCGGCTTTTCGGGTCCTTCCGAAGCTCAAATATGAATTTTTCAGGAAAGCAGGGGATGTTTTTCATCGTCCAGCGATTGGTACCGTCGGGCGAGGGTTCGTATTTTTCAATATCGGCCAAAGAAAAAAGGTGGCCGAACACCCAGGTTATAATATATTCATCGCCGACAAGAAACCCGTCAGCCCGTTTCATACTGCCAATGCTTGCCGCGATGTTGCGTGCAAGGCTCGGCTTTTCTGCAATAATCAGTTTAATGTGTCTCGCCCCTCTTTTTTCCGTATTCTATAAAGTCTTTTCCGTCAAAACAAGTACAAATCATATATTTTCAGTCTGCCCATATCTCCGGAAAACGGGTACGAATAAAAATGCTCATTGCGTCCTCCGGCTTTTGCTTCAGCCCATACGCTTCCATTTCTTTTCGGATAGCCCGCCGGGCAAAGTCCATTTCTTTTTCTCCAATCCGGGAAAATGGCTTCACCGAAAAATTCCCGAGTGCTTCCTGCTCTTTTAAAAAAATATATACATCAGGAATTTCTGTTACCCTTTTTACCGGTACGGCTTCTGTGCAGACTGTCACACCTCTGATCTGTGTAGGATTTTCCAGTTTTTCTATCCGACGGCACTCATACAGATACCCCTTCCGCCCTCGATACAAAATCGAAAAGGCATCCCGAAAATACTCTGTATATACAGGATTCCCTGTCTTATCAAAGCCGAAAGGATAGAAGCTAAAAGGTTTTGGCACAGGCTTTACGGCATACAGAAGTGCCACATTTGGATTTTCCGAAAAATACACGTACGGTCTTCCGTGTTCCGACAACTGCGGTTTCAGCACTTTCAGTCCTCCCCTGGGACTTCCATGATATACAACCTGCATTTTTACCCCCCTTCCGGATGCTATAATCCGAATCTTTCTTTTATCCTTTCAGCCACCGTTTCCGGTGCAAGGTGGGAATTATCAATTTTAATATAGTTCTCAAAAGGAATTTCGCCGTCGTAGCTTTCACAGCGATGCTTTTCGTCGGCACCCAGAAGAAGCTGTTCCGAAAATGCCAGATTTCGCTTGGAGGGTTTACTGGCAAGCCTGTTTTCCGTTTTATTCCGCTCCAGCCGCACACGCTGCGGTGCCACAAGCTCCACATAATATACCTCTGTACCATATGGCGCAAAAATACTTTTTACGTGTTCGATATACGCCCAGTCCGACTGCATATCAAATGCCCACATATACGTAAAAATCAGGCCATAGCCGTCAGATTTGGCAAACTCTTCAAAAATCACGTCCCGAAGCCGATTCACCGCCACACTATTGCGCGTTTTAAATATCTCCAGCACCGGCTCCAGCATCATATGGTTGTGAAAGAGAGATAACTCCGTTATTTTTGCAAGTGCCTGTCCCACCGTCATTTTTCCGACGGCAGTATTTCCGATTAAAAAAACTAATTTCAAGTCTTTGTCTCCATTCTTCCCGGGTTCAACCATATTCTTTCTGCCAGTATTGACCGTGGCTCTTTCCTGCCGTAAAAACAACCCCTACAAAATGTCTTTAATCTCAAGCAGTGTATTTACAATATAATCGGCCCGGAGCTTCTCCGGCACTGCTTCATGGGTATGGTTATACCATATGGTTTTCATGCCGCATCCTGCGCCGCCGGCAATGTCGGCCGTGAGAGAATCGCCGATAACAACGGTTTCTGCCGCCGTTATCCCGTCCAGAGTTTTGAGACATGCGTCGAAAAAGGCCTTTTCCGGCTTCGGATGCCCGATTTCCTCGGAAGTAAAAAGGTGCTCGAAATACTGCAGCATATTGGCCTTTGTCAGCCGTTTTATCTGGCGGGCAGGGGACGCATTACTGGCAACGCAGAGAATATATTTGGGGGAAAGATACTCTAAAATTTCATATGCCCCTTCTACCGGCGCGGCACTCTCTGCAATATATTTGCGAAAACCGTCGTCAAAACGCACCGGGTCATATCCTTCTATTCCGAGTCTTTCAAAAATCAGCTTCCAACGGATTTGATACAGTTCCTCCTTTGTGAGATGACCTTCCTCAATTTCTTCCCACAGCTTTCCGTTAATTTCCCAGAATACCGGGAACATTTCCTCTCTGTAGGGAACGCCCCAGTCTGCAAAGACACCCCGCATAGAGTCCCGGGCACAGATACCGAAATCTAAAAGTGTATTATCCACATCCATCAGAACGGCCTTGATTTTCATTTTCATTTTCTCCTTTTATTGCTTACTGCTGCCGCCCGTAACTGTCTCCTTTTGCCAGCACACGGGTGAGCGGATAAATCAGCACGCCACAACAAAAATTACTGATTCCGTGTACAATATCCCAGGGAATTCCCGCCAGAATCCACGCAAGCATGCCATCCAAATTCAGACCAAACAAAAGTGCCTGGGCCGGGGCGTAGAGCGTACCGTACAAAAAACCGTGCAGCGCGCAAATCATCATATAAATAAGAGGCCGGATTTTCGGAGAAATTCTCTTCGGCAAAAGCATGGTCATCCCCCAAAGAGCCGTCCAGATATAGAGATATGGCACCCACCAGGTTGCAAAACCGGCAAAAAGGCCGGTGAGAAAAACAAAGACATAAATCGGGTACAGTGCTTTTTTCCGGTATACTACCGTAACCGCGACGACGAAAACTCCAACCAAATGTATGTTGGGGAACAGCTCCATCAGCATCTTTGATGCGTACATCAGTGCCCCAAGTGCGCTGAATACGGCAATTTCTTTTACTGTAAGCTTCATTTTACTCCGCCTTAAACATATAGTCGGCACCATCCGTTACGGGCGTGGCGTCCACCCCGGCTGCAGCGTATGCCCCTTCTACATAAAACGCCCAGTATTTTCCGTCCTTTTCAAAGTCCAGCGTGATGCCGTTTACGGTTTTGACATACAGACCGTACGCCCCTGCGTCCCCAGCAATCAACCCGTTTTTCAAAAGAGCTTCCCCAACGGTTTCCTCATCCGTATGCACCGCAAACACCGTCTTGTTTCCCTCGGCATCCACCACCGAAAAGGCAAAGGTGTGCGCCCCCTCGCCTACTGTGCCGCCATCCGTTACCGTGCCGCTATCTCCCTCCGGATTCTGCCGCACGCAGCCGGCTAAAGCCAACACCGCCACCAGTAAAAGTACTAAAAATGTTGTTGTTTTTTCTGTTCTTTTCATTGTTTTATCTCCTGTCCCCAAAGTATTTACTATACAATTCAATTACTTGATACGCTTAATCTCACTGCAGTTTGCCATAACTATCATTTTCATATCATCCTCTATACTCGCATCAGGATTTATGGCAACGTCAACCCTGCTACCTTTTCTGAAAGCTAACACATTTATATTATATTTTCTTCTCAGGTCAAGCTCTTTCAGCGTTTTTCCAATCCAATCGGGTTTTATATCCAGCTCCAGAATTGAAATATCTTCCGATATATCGGCAATATCAATGAAATCTGCACTCAGAATATTTTTGGCAAGACGCGTTCCCGCCTCTCTCTCCGGCAAAACCGTTTCGTCAGCTCCTATCTTTCGGAGAATACTGCATTGTGCCTCGTTTGCACATTTTACAACTACTCTCTTAACCCCTGCTTCCTTACAAAGCATTGTTGCCATGATGCTTCCTTCAAAGTTCTCCGCCATAGATATAACCACTACATCTACGTTTTGTATTCCAAGCTGTTTTATAACACCGGGCTCCGTTATATCTGCGCATTTACATATAGGAATTTCCCCAACAACCTCATCCACGATTTTTCTGTCTTTGTCAACTGCAATCACAGCAGCACCATTATCCAGCAATTCTTTCACTACGGCTCTTCCGTATCTGCCAAGACCAAAAACTGCATAGCTTTTGTTTATGCTCATATTCAAATCTCCTTATCCTACATTTATTTCCTCAATAGGATTTGTAATTATATTTTCACTTTTTTTATTCACGCTAAATGCAAAAGCCAGTGAAATAGGGCCGACTCTGCCAAGATACATTGTGAAAATAATGATTGCCTTTCCTACGAAGCTTAATGAACCTGTAAAATTTCGCGTAAGACCCACGGTTGCAGTGGCACTCACTGTTTCATATAGTATATCCAGAAAATCACCGCCCTCAAAAGCCAAAAGCAATGCTGTAGAAGTCAAAACTATGAAAAGCGAAGTAACAAACACCGCAACTGCCTTCTTGAGTATCTCTGCAGAAATTTGCCGGTTAAAGACGTCCACTGTCCTTTTGTTGTTAATGACAGATACTGCACTTATAAGCAAAACAAACAAGGCTACGGTCTTTATTCCACCCGCCGTTCCGGTAGGCGAGCCGCCTATAAACATCAGAAGAATGGACACGAACGCAGATGCCTGCGTGAGGTTTTCCTGCGGTATGGTGGCAAACCCCGCTGTTCTTGTAGTCACTGACTGAAAAAATGCGAGCATACTCTTTTGCGGCACGGAATAACCTTGTAATGTGTTTGGATTATCATGCTCAAACAGAAAAAACAACAGGGCCCCTGAAAATAGCAGCACCATCGTAACACAAAGCACAATTTTACTGTGCAAACTGAGAAAGCGTAGATGTCTACGATTTTTGCTTCTGCATATTTTTTCTAAATCAAACAGCACGATAAACCCTATTCCTCCCAAAATAATGAGCAGCATTGTTGTTATGTTTACAATGGGATTTAACGCATAGTTACACAAACTATTTTCTGCAATAATGTCTATTCCTGCATTGCAGAAAGCGGAAACAGATGTAAAAACAGATATCCAGACTCCCTTTGCACCAAACGCAGGGATAAACACCGTCATATACGCCAGTGCACCCGCCAGCTCAATTATCAGGGAAAGCGTTATCACCTTTTTAACAAACTTAACGATTCCGCCAAGCGTATTTAAATTAAACGATTCGCTGATAAGATTTCTGCCGGATAATCCTATTCTTCTGTGCAAAAGTATCATTAGTCCGGCACCCACGGTTATAACACCCAGCCCCCCGATTTGAATCAGAACAAGAATGACTGTCTGCCCGAAAACGCTCCAGGTTGTCACAGTAGGTAAAGTTACCAGCCCTGTAACACAGGTGGACGTAGTGGCAGTGAAAAGCGCATCCAGATATGGTACTGCCTTTCCATCCGCAGAGCTGCACGGCAGACTCAAAAGCACACTCCCCACAAGTATCACAAGGAAAAAAGCCGCCATAATCACATGTATAGATGATAATCGCTTTACTGTTTTTCTCACTTTAAAGCCTCCGATATTTTGTGCACTGATTTTTATCTTTCGCCAGGCTGAACTTCACTTACAAATTAAACTCCACCATCACAGACAACTTCGCTTATCCGCCGGGGTAAGTTTAGTCAATGCTTTCAACTTCGCTGAAATTATTATACCACAAACCTCACCGCTGTGCAATCTTTTTCCGTTATCAGGAAAATTTTCAACCACAGGTATAAGCAAATTCCACCTTATCCCCTGCCTTCAGGATATATTTTGAGCATCCTTTATTGGGAGAAATTCCGTTCACAGTATACACCCAACCCGAAAAACCGCCGCAGTCACGTTCGTACAAATTGGATATGCCTTTAATATAGACACTGTTAAAAATGACATTGTTTTCATAGTCCAGCGGTATATTTGCTTTTTCCATTTCGCGTTTTAACAAATCAAAGGCACTTTCACCCTCCGAAAACGGTACAGTCCTTTCCATGTATATTATTCCGTCTGCGGGGATGACATCTATTTTCCCCGCTTTTAGCTCCGACAAATTACCAAGAACAGAATCACACCGGACCGATAGTTTGCACATTGGTGTTTGCGGAGAGGATTCCTCTGCCGCATCTTTAAATACTGTCTCTTCCGTTTCCGGTTGCTCCGTGTTTTCCGTGGATTTCCCCTCTGTTTCCGGCGTCTTTTCAGGCACTTCCTCTGCCTTTTGTTGTTCCTGGCTCTTGTCCGGGGGTGTGGATACGGGCGTTTCTGCCGCAGGTATCGCTGTTGTCGTTGCTTCTTCCACTTCCGGCAAAGACGCAGGCGTTACCCCTCCCGTAGATACGGGAGGGGTAGGAGGTGTGGCGCAGGCACACCAAAATGTCATCACGGTAAGTATCCCCAATACACTAAGCAAAGCAAGCCAGACTCTATATTTTTTTATAAATTGCATTTTTCTCCTCCGCTCATTTATCTGCTTTAGTGCAGTAAGACATGAACCCGATATGGTTTAAAAACATAAATTTAACAAGTTTATGGCATATTGTGTTCGAGTCTTTCTGCACTATTCCTGCACGTTTTCACAGTAACGCATCAGCATGGCCGCCATTTGTGCACGGGTGGCGTACTTTTTCGGATGTAACATGTTATCTGCCTCTCCGTTAATAACACCGTTCTCCACTGCCCACTGCAAAGCGGAAACAGCATATTCCGAAACTGTTTCTGCGTCTGCGTAAGCCGAAAGCGACGTATTTCCAGGCATGTCTTCTTTTTTATATGCGGCATATCTGTACAGAATTGTCGCCGTCTGTTCCCGGCTGACATACAAATCCGGAGCAAACTCCGTTTTACTCATTCCCTGCACGATGCCCTTTTCTGCAGCCCAGGCCACAGCCTGTGTATACCACGCCTCCGGTTTCACATCTTCAAATATATGTTCTGAAGGTACCTCTGCGGTATTTTCCATCCGGTAAATCACGCTGACCAGCATTGCTCTTGTCATTGTTCCGTCCGGCTCAAACCCCACCCCGGTACCCTGCATGAGTCCCTTTCGGTACACATACATTGCGGCTTCATAATACCAGTCATCCCCGGTCACATCAGAAAAAATGGGGGTTTTCTCTTCTTTTTCCTCCGTCTTTGCCTCTTTTTCGTCCTCGGGAACTGCCACCTCCGGCTCTTCTTCACTCTCTTTAGCTGCGTCCGGTTCCGGCTGCACATATACCATACCGCCCCCGCCGCTATTGTTGTTTTTTCCGGCTGAGGCTTCTCTTTTCTTCAAAGAAACCGTTACTGTTTTCTGCATATGCTCTGCCGCTTCCTCATCGCTGATTATAAGCTTTCCGCTTTCCCGGCTGTATCCGGATTTCGTTACTTTATAGGTATAGCTCCCTTTGGAAAGGTCAAATTTATTCCCGGAAACTGCTGTCTCGCCCACTATGGTAACCACTGCATCTTCCGGTGTTACCACAAACTCTACCGGACAATTCTGTGCCCATGTGGCATGTGCCTCTTCCATAGGATTTTCCGAAAAATCGTACAACGCTTTTTCTTTTCCGGACTTCAGCAGTTGCCAGGCCAGCAGGCCTCTGAGACCCTGTTCCGTGGAAAAGCTGTTATCAGTCGGCAGGAATCCATCCTGTGTTTGCGCACACATGGTCATAAGCCCGTCAATCAGGCTGTTTCCATTCTTTTGCACCGTCTCCGCATCAATTCCAAGCGCGGAATATCCGGCAATAACAAGCCCTGTCGAAGCGGCTGCACCCCAGGAATCCATCCAGCCGCCCTCTGTCTGTGCCTCTTCAATCAGCACACAGGTTTCGTCGATCACTGCCGCAATTTCTGCATTCTTTTCATATTCCGGTGCCAATGCCAAAAGCATGGGAGCCGCCGCATCCGGACCATATTCCATGTTTTGCCAGCTTTCCTTTGAGGAGACCGCCGCATCCAACAGATATTCCATCTGTGCTCTTGTTGCATACCCTTCCCCCTGCCGTAACGCAAGAATAACATAGGGAAGTGTGTAGGCCCCGGTCACATCTTCAGCTTCCGCGTCCACCAAAGCTGTAAGCCTGCTGACAACATCTATCTGTTCCAGCTCTGCAGTATGTACCTTCCGGGCGTCGTACCCGAGTGCACGGATGGCAAGGATTGCTTTTGCCAGGTCTCCCGGTGTCCTGGCCGTGTCGGCAAATGCAATCACTGCATCAAGGTATTCCTGTCTTTCGTCATCAGTCCAGAGGCTTTCGGAATAAAGCTCTTCATATACTGCCATGTCCAAAGTAAACCATAGCATATTCCCATCCGTCAGAACCCCGTTTTCAGCACAGCCCTGGACAATGGTATGGAGAACTGTGACCGGGTCATACGTCCGGACCGAAACAATGCACACCGGTGCTGTAATTGCCGGAACAGTCTGTTCGTTCAATTCCTTTGTTTTGATTGCCGAAACGACATATGTGCCGCATGTATCAAAGGTAACTGCCGCTTTTCCTTCCGCATCCGTAAGGATTTCCGTCTCTTCGCCATTCACTGTGATACGTGCTTCTGCACAGGGCGAAAAGAGCATATTCCATGAATCATCGTACCCACTCACTGCGTAAAGCACAAACTCTGTTTCTTCTCCGGCATATACTTCTGCTTCTGCCGCATCAAACTTTGCATACGCCTCCGTATCGGGATACGTATTTTTATATATGCACAGGTCTATGCAGTCTGTATCTCTGACCGTGTGGGAAAGTCCGGATATTGTTTCCGTACCGCCGTTAATCTGGTAACCAAATTTACCGCTTTCATCGCCCCAGGCCTTTGTGACATACGACCCCCACTCCCCGTTACCGGCCGCATATCCTGCTTCCGCGCCACCTGGATAATATAGGGCGTGGGCTTCCGCAAACACATCATCCAGCGTGTAGTCCGCCTGCCCGCAAAGCTTTACAGGCAGCATTGCCGCCAATTCTCCGTCCTTGCTTTGAACAATTTCTCCATACATGCTTACGGTTATGTACACCGTAAGCTCGGTTTCCTCTGCAAACGCAGCACAATTACACCAGCCGCAAATCACAGCAATTACCAGCAAAAGTGCCAGCCCTCTTATTTTCATTGTCTTCATTCTTCATTTCCTTTCTGCACGTAAATTTTTCTATTGTTTTATTTTCCTGCCCTCCCTTCCCGCAGACAATAAAAAAACTGCGGTAATTTTTGCAACAAAAAATTACCACAGCAGCGTTTTCCTGTGATTATCACAATCGGCCGCGCACGCGCAGCCAGAACTGATATTCCTATGCAATTGCACGGACGGAATACCATCAAAGCAGGTCTTCTGACTCGTATCCTATAAGCACTTTGACTTGCGTATTTACGTCCTGCCTTCTCAGTTTCCCAATGACCGGCTTTCGCCGACGGGCGTTGACACATTCGGATACATACAGCGACTGGTATCGTCCCGGATTCTCACCGGATTCCCTTTTCACCGACTATACCGCAGGGCGGCATACCCGACACTTTGTGTGAATATTTGTTTTTATACAGTATAGCACACTTATCTCCTGAAGTCAAGACCAAAAAGAAGCACACCGCAAATAAATTATTCCGGCAATTCTGCCATGTCTGCAGGAACGGAAGCCCTCACCGTGCATATCTGCCGGGTCAGCGGATGTGTAAAGCGCAGGGTTTCGCAATGCAGGCGCGTGCGCTCCCCAATCTGCGGGGCCCCATATAAATCATCGCCGTAAATCGGCGTACCCATATGTCGCATATGCAGGCGGAGCTGATGTGTTCTTCCTGTCCCGGGGGTCAGCCGGACAAGGGCAAACCTCTCGTTTTCCCGCAATATTTCATATTCCGTAACAGCCTCTTTTCCATCGGGTGCTATGCAGCGGAGGATAGCACTTCCCTCCTGCCGGCGAATGGGTGCTGTTATCCGTCCCATGCCGGGATTTGGTATGCCGCAGGTGACCGCAAGATACGCCTTTTGTATTCTGCCCTGCTTCATTTCTTCTGTTAAAATTGCAGCGGACAAAGGATTTTTCGCCACCAGCACCACGCCGGATGTATCCTTATCCAACCGGGTAATAGCCCGGAACGTAAAGTTCTGACTCCGGAAATAATACATGAGGCCGTTAGCCAAGGTATCGCCATGATGATTCTGCGACGGGTGCGTAGGCATATTCCGGGGTTTATTGACTGCAATCACGTCTTCATCCTCATAGAGAATTTCCAGAGGAATTTCCCGGGCTTCTATTTCTGACCGCCCGTCCCGGACAGTTATTTTTAAAACCTCTCCCTTTTGTACCCTTCGGGTTACAAACGCCGGCTCTTCCGACACCAGAATACCGTCCTTCTCCTTTTTCAGCTGACGCACAATCGCCGTCGAGGCCCGGAATTCGTTTCTAAGAATTTGCGCGACTGTCTTTCCATCCAGCCGGGCACAGGCGGTTATACTGATTCTTCTATCCATGCCTTCGTTTCCTTTTTTCTCTGCCTTAGCACCGTTTTACCACCGCACATCGTGCTTGGAGACATCCACAATGAAGTCGTCTGTTTTTCCACAAAACTCCCGTATAAGCTTCTGATATGTTTCCATATGCACAGGCAGCTGCTTTGCGGATGGTGCAAGCAGAATATCCGCGACATCGTCCGTATGAAACGGACACTCTATCAAAGGCTTCAGAAACGATCCGAATTTGTATTCCGATGTGATAATTTTTTCCTCCGGTTTTTCCAGTTCATCCTGTTTGAAAAATACGATTCTCGTCTCGTTTTCATTTTCAAAGGTTTTTGTTTTATATCTGGCGGCTAAAATCAGCATGTACAAGTCAATATCTGCTTTAAACCTGGTCTTTTCGCTGCTCTGGCCTTTGTTGTTTTCAAAAACGCAGATAAAGAAATCCTTTGACGGGCATTCCATCATTCTGCGACAATTTGGAATTCCCTCTATATCTTCGCTGTACGCCATATATGCAATGGTCTTGATATAGCTTACAATAAATGAATCGATAAAGTAACGGAGATTTTCCCCTTCGTTATGCTGCACAACCGGCGTCCGAAGTTCAGCTCTTTCTGTCTTTCCATTGTAGGAATACACATAAAAGTCTGAAAAAGAATTTAACGTTAAATCTTCCAGCTTTGTGTCGGAATCAATATATTCCACCCTCGTTTTAACAAGAAAATCAGATGCATCCCGGCATAAACTACTGCTCATCGTATGGATTAGTCCATCACTGTCAAATGCCAGCCGGATGCCGTCGCCGCCGTAATAATTCCACATCGGCAGGGAATCCGCTTCCCCCGTCAGGGAGAGCACATACAGCGGAATGGTTTTAAAAAGATATTTCATGTACGCTACCGGAGGATATCTTCTGAGCACCTCTTCCACATAGCGGTGATTATCCTTATGATGTAAATATTCGGATAAATTTATGGTCCCCATTTTCTCGTTGATATACTTTTCAACAATGTCAAAAAACACCTGACAGTCATGCGGGTCATTCATAAAATCCGACCGTGTCATCCGTATACATTTGTTTTTTATAATGGATTCAAATCCCCGTACACTTGTATAATGGTATAATTTTTCACCATTCATACATCTTCACCTCTTTTTCCCTCCACGCTACACACCAGCACGGCTTTTTTATATTCTTCCGTAATATCTGTTTCTCCATCCGCTGTAAACAGATAGACTTTCAGCTCCGGCAAGGCAAACTTTCTGATAAAGACATGCTTGATGATTTCCTTGTTTTTCATATTCGCAAAGCCGGGCAAATATTTTTCTTTAAACCCCTCGCTTTGAAGAAGCGCAAAAAGCTCTGCCTGCAAGGGTTCCATCCTGCCCATATATTCCGGCGGTGCCGTCCCCCGCATCTGCTTCGCCCAGTCGAATTTCAGACATTCCGAAAATACCGCATCTTCTCCAAGCTGCTCCGTATAAAACCGGTGCAAAAGCGCGTACAGTTCCTTCCGGGCAACGGCACCCAGCGTATCAAAGCTTTTGGAAAACGCTTCGTAAAAGGCAAACGGCGACGCAAAACGGGGAACCGCATACCCGATGCTTCTTTCAAAGGCGTGACTGTTACAAAACCGGTCTACAGCTTCTGCAATCCGCTCCAGGCGAAAAATTTCATCCGTGGTTATAAATTCATTTTCATATAGTTCATAAGGCGGTGCCGCAGAATACCTGTAATGAAATTTTTCTGCCTCTGCCCGGATTTTGGATCCCTTCAGTAATTTTAAAAAGCCCACCTGTATGCAATCTGAGCCGAGGGCATACACATCGTCAAAAGATTTTTTAAAGACTTCGTAGGTTTCGTAAGGCAGACCGGCAATCAGGTCTGTATGCACATGGATATTTCCTGCTTCTGCCAGCCGCCTGATTCTGTCAAAAAGTAGCGGAAGATCTGCGCTGCGGTCAACAGCCTTCAGCGTCGCAGGTGACGTGCTCTGAATTCCGATCTCAAACTGAAACCGCCCTTTGGGCACTGTCTTTAAATACGCCAAATCTTTCTCCCGCAGCAGCTCTCCGGCCAGTTCAAAATGAAATTTTGTATACGTACATTTTTCTGCCGCAAACTTCCAGATTGCAAGCGCGCGCTCCCGGTCTGCATTAAAGGTACGGTCCACAAATTTTACAAGCTCCACCTTTGCATCGTCAAATCGTTTCAGCTCCGCGCACACTTTTTTCACACTTTTAAACCGAACCCCATTTTCCACCGAGGAAAGGCAATAACTACATGCATAGGGACAGCCCCGGGAGCTTTCATAATACAGTAGTCTGTGTTTATTTGCGGACAAATCCGCGTCCGTATAACAAAACGGAAGTGCCTCTAAAGCTACCGGATGCCCGCTGTACACGACTTTCCCTTTTACCTTCCCTGCCGCATAATCAGAGACCGCCGCTTCCCCCTCGCCACATATCACGCTGTCTGCAAAGTCATAGGTCTCCGGGTCAAAGGAAACCTCGGGACCTCCCAGAAGGATTTCGCAGTCCGGCTTTACTACTTTTAAATCCACGCATACTTTTCTGACCAGTTCTATATTCCATAAATAGCAGGAAAAGGCATATATATCGCTTTCACTGGACAAAATTGCCCGCATAATTTCCCTGAAAGGCTCATTTACCGAACGTTCTAAAAGTCTCACCGGGATCCCTTTTTCTCTGCACACAGCCCCGATAGAGCGTATCGCAAGAGACGTATGACAGTATTTCGCATTGAGTGCGACCAAAGTTACAGATTTCATAAAGCTTCTTCCAATTTACAATCTTTCAAATTCTATGATACGGTTTTACATCCTTTTCCTGTTCTGAAAAATTTTATTTTCCGACAAAGCCGGTCTGCACCGTCTCTCCTAAAAACAGGTCCGTTTTAAATGAATACGTTCCGCTGCTTTTTTCATTCTGCACAGTCACATCATACGTCATTTCCGTCATATCGTCACTAAAGTGTATATTCTCTAAATCCGTGTTCCTCGTACCAAGGGTTTTCCAGAACGGTTGCAGAACATTGCACGCATTCCAGTCATTCATGAAATAGGCGAAAACATAGTCTTTTTCCCCGGTTTCCGGACGGGTATAGACGCCATAAAGCAATATCCCGTAAGGCGTCTCCCAATTTTCCCAGATTGTATATGCAGGGTCTGTCAGATAGTGTTCTGTCAGGGATTTGGAAACTGTCAGCTCCGGCTTCGGCGCATCAGAAGGGGCCACCCAGCCGCTCCGGTACAGGCCGGGATTTCCCTGCCACTCCTCAAGTTTTCCCAGCCGCAAAAAGGTCAGCACCGCCTGCTCCCGGGTATAGAAAGCGAGGGGCGCAAAGGTGTTTTCTCCCACACCTTGCATGACGTCCGCTCCCGTTACAAACCGTACACCGAGATTTGCCCATGGTGCAATTTCTCCCCCGTCGGTATACGCGGCATCTGCCGCAAAGGAAATGGAATTGGAATATGCCGCATAGGTACGCAGAAGCATGACCGCTGCTTCCTGCCGCGTCAAAGGTCTGTACGAATCGAAGCTGCCATCTCCCATCCCCTCAATAATGCCTATATCTGCCGCCATACGAATCAGTCGCTTGTTCGTATCCGTGAACGTGGAGCTCCCCTCTTTTACTTTCCATAAAATGGCAGCATCGTCGGTATATGCATTGACCTTATAGGGCTGGCTCTCAATATATGCATATAAATCCTTCAGCGCATAGTCAAGCTTCGTTGCCAGAAAACGTACCGAAAGCTCTGCAAATTCCTCCCGCTTTATTTCCTTTTGCCAATCCTCCGCAAAATATGACGGCACAAATCCCGCTGCCGTGGCTTCCTCCACTTCTGCCGCCGCCCAATCGGAGGGTGCGGCAAAGCCATTCATCCCAAGCATGCAGACTGTACACAATATACAAAATATTTTTTTCATTATCAAATCCATCCTTTCTCTTATAAAGAAACTTTTATTCTTCTATAGAATAGCACAAAAAAAGAAAAAAGTCAAGGTTCGGGCTGTAAAGGGTGAAAAATGGCGATTTTTCAAACTGTTGCCGAAAAAACTTTCCTCCGCTTTTTGCTGTTAAAGAGAAAAATGTACCGGTAACAAATTTATAAATTCTTTATTTCCATAAAAAATGAGCCTTTTTGACAATTTTTACGTTAAACTGTCGAAAAGACTCTCTTCGTTTAGTTGTTTATCAAACGCTACGCTGCATGAATCCCGATATTTTGTCATACCGGAGCTGTTCCGGCCAAATGCACTGTTTCATCCAATAGATTATACCATACACACTTTTTTATATATAGATTCGAGTTCATGTTTCGCACCGGGAAAATGCGGCCATTCGCCTTTTCCGCCAAGCCCGTCATTGTATGCCCTCGGGATAATGTGCACGTGAAAATGCGGCAAGGACTGGCCCGCCGATTCATCATTCGCACTCATTATATCCACACCATCATATCCGCAAGCATCAACCAGATGATTTGAAACCCGTTTGACCGTATTGATAACGGCGTTTAAGGTTTCATAATCACAGTCCAATATGTTTTTACAGTGTTTTTGAGGAATAACTAAAATATGTCCGTCAACATCCCCCGCTATGTCCATAAAAGCTATTGTGTATTTGTCTTCATATACCTTCAGGCATGGTTGTTCTCCGTTTGCTATTTTACAAAATATGCACCCTTCCATTTTACCTCTCCCTTCCACTTATGCTTATACCCAAAAAATGCACGTCACTAATTGATCCTCCGCAGTACTCTCGTCAGCGTATTTTCGTCCCTTGCAAAATAATCGGAAAGAGACTTATATTCTCCATAAAGTGCGGTATACACCTTGTGATTCTCCATATTGGGAACAAAATAGGTTTCTTTGATTTTTTTCATTTTCTCAGCCGCAATCGGCAGGGTTTCGTATCCGTTTTCGTTGACTGCCCCTAAAACCGCGCTGCCATGGGCACAAGCCTCCGCCGTGCCGGACATATGGATTTCCCTTCCCGTAACATCGGCATAAATCTGCATGAGCATCCTGTCTTTTTCCGCAATACCGCCGGCGGCATACAGTTTATGGATTTCCATGCCGTTTTCTTCATAAAGCTCGATAATTCTTCTTGTGCCAAACGCGGTCGCTTCAATCATAGCTCTGTAAATTTCTTCCGGAAGCGTTTGAATTGTAAGGCCGAAAATCATGCCGCTGAGGTTGCTGTTTACGTAGGGTGTTCTGTTTCCGTTCCACCAATCCAAGCAGAGAACACCATTTGCGCCGGGCGAAAGTTTTTCTGCCTTCCGGCGCAGATACGCATGGATGCTGATATCAAGTTTTTTCGCTTCTTTATAGTAGGCTTGCGGCACGCAGTTTTCTACAAACCAGCTGAAGCTGTCCCCCACTGCCGCCTGCCCCGCCTCATAGGCATAAAGCCCGTCTGCAATGCCGTCTTTCACAACGCCGGCGATGCCCGGAATCTCCGTTTTTTTATCGCCCAGAAGAATATGACATGTACTTGTGCCGATAATCATAAGAAGTTCCCCTGTGTTTGTAATTCCCAATGCCGGAAGTGCCGCATGGGCATCAATCAGAGCCGGTGCCACCGGAATCCCCATAGGAAGATTTGTTTCCATTGCAGCTTTCTCGGTTATATATCCCGCCGTTTCCGAAAGTTTTATTACATTCGTCGAAATTTTATCGCCCACAATATTTGCGAGCCGACTGTCCAGTTTTTTCAAAAAGGCTTTATCGGGATACCCTGTTTCTTCGTTCCACATCGCTTTAAACCCAGTGGTACATACAGAATGGGTTTCTTTTCCCGTCAGCTGCCATACAATCCAGTCAGCCGCTTCCACGAATCGCGCTGTATGATTATATACAGTCTCATCTTCTTTTAAAATTTCTAAAATCTTAGGAAGCATCCATTCGCAGGAAACCGTGCCGCCGTATTGCCCCAGCCACGGTGCATTCATTTCTTTTGCAAGTGCGTTAATGGCATCCGCTTCCTTCTGCGCACTATGATGCTTCCAAAGCTTTACGTACGCGTGAGGATTTTCTTTAAATCCATCCAGAAAGCAAAGGGGCGTTCCGTCCTCCAAAACCGGCATCACGGTTGAGGCTGTAAAATCCACACCGACCCCGATAATTTCTTTTGGATTTATTCCGGATTTTTCTATACAATCCTTTGTGATAAAATGCAAAACGTCCAGATAATCCACCGGATGCTGCAGGGCATAATCCGGGGGAAGCTTCTCATCTGTCAGAAACGTTTCATCCATCACGCCGTGTTTATATTCACAAACAGAGGTCGCTTTTTCTTCACCCGTGGCAATGTCCACAAGCACGGCTCTCCCCGAAAGCGTGCCAAAATCTATTCCCATCGTATACTTACGCATATTTTTCCCTCCTATGCCGGAAATACACTTCTATTTGAAATCATATCTTTCGTATGGTTCTCGGTTTCTGTACACATGCTTTTCGTAGCAGCCGATAGGCACTGTATCCTGCTCCGGTATTGGTTAACATATCCATCCCCATCTTTCATCAGTGTAAAATAAAAGTTGGCAAATTTCTGCTATGCCCAAATTCACGACAAACCCCTTAAATCGACTGTATACATTATACCTCCCACCGAAAATTTTTGTCAATACTTTTTTATAAAGTCATTTGGGGACGTACATTTTTTGGTAGTATCTTAACGAGAGCATTGGGGGGCATGATAGAAGCATTTAAGCAGGGGGTATGTACAATAGCCCCTTGCTTTTTTTCATGAATCAGTGTATAATACTGTACAGAAAGAATGCAAAAAGGTGAGTCTATGAATTATTTTGACAAAAACGCGCTCAAGCTTTCCCACGCACATTTTCGGGCACATATAAAAGAAGGTGATACGGTAATTGATGCCACGGCCGGCAGAGGCCGGGATACTCTGCTTTTATCCACGCTTGTGGGAGACCGTGGAAAGGTTTTCGCGTTTGACATTCAGGAAGAAGCAATTTCCTCCACGCGGACGCTCCTCACTGCACACGGAAGAAAAAACGTCACACTCATTCACGACAGTCATCATAAACTGTGCAGTTATGTAAACGAAGCCGCAGCCGTTGTTTTCAATTTCGGATTTCTTCCCGGCGGGGACCACTCTGTTTTTTCCCGGCCTGATACCAGCATAAAAGCAATCGACGCAGCCCTTTCTATTCTGAAGGAAGACGGTTTCGTTTCGCTGTGCATCTATTATGGCGGCGATACCGGGTTTGAAGAGCACGACGCCATCCTGGCGCATCTGCAATCGCTTGACCCCCCAAAATACACCGTGATGCTCCAGTCGTTTTTTAACCGGAAAAACTGTCCGCCGCTTTTTGCCATTATTGAGAAAAACCGTGTCCCGGCAGCTTGCTTGCCTCTACGGTCTTTCCGTGCTCGGCCATAATGGATTCGACCAGCTCCTCCGAAATCCCAAGGCCCTTCAAAAATTCCCGTTTCATGCTTCTCCTTTCCGGCTACGCTTTTTCTCGGTGGTTGCATCACCGTGCCATAGATAGTTTTACGTCGTTCCGGACGAATTTGGGTATAGAAAAAGCATTATGCTTTTACACATAATGCTTGCTCCACTGTGTAGAAAAGGGACTGCATATAGCAATCCCTTCGTTTGGTTATTCGGCAGGCGTACACTTCTCCTGCGTCTCTCGGGTTTCCCCTGTCGTTACCATCGGCGTGTGGATTGTACGAATTCCTCCACCTCGAATAACCATTCTTACTGTATCTAAATTATATCATGTTTATTCGGATTTGTAAAGTATTTTTTTATTTTTTAATAATCTTTTCCATTCTTTTTCATCTATTTTCATAAACGTAATGATTGAGTTTTTTAATTCGGCTGAATCTTCCGAAGTTATAATTCTCAATATTGTTTTAAATTGTTCTCCGTTAACTTTTATATTTTTTAATATCAAGGCAGTATTAGGTTTGTGAGCTGCGATAATATAATCAGGCTTTGAAATAATTTCGCCAAAATATTTTCCAAACCGTTCATAATCATTTGGATGACGCTCTTTTATGTGATCGATTTGTTTATTTGTTATAACGACTTCATCCGTCCGTATATCATCCGTAACACACTTATAAATATTTTTATCAAGTTTTCCTATGTAACGCACATCGTGCACCTCTGTATTGTTCTTGTTTTTTATTATACCATGTTTCACTGGATTGTCAATGGTTTTTACAGATTTTCTTTCTGCGGCAACCTCCTTCTGCGCCTCGCCTCTCCCAAAGCCCAGCACCCGGGAGCGGTCATACTGTTTTTGAAGACCCGTCTGCCTGCAAAAATCGTCAAGTGTCGCATTCAGCTCCGAAAGCCGCTTCCCTTCAAACGCATACCGCATCTGAAACTCGCCCTTCTGCGCGCCGGTGGATTGCTTGATTCCCTCATCATAGGCAACAAGCTTCCGCTTTCTCTCCCGGACTTTCCGTTCTATGGCGCGCTGCTCCGTGGCCGTATACCGCAAAAAACCAAAGCCGGATCTAATCGGCTTCCAAGAAAAGAAAAATGAAAAAACCATTTACAACAACGGAATTCCATGCTATAATTTATCTGTAGCCGGATGATTAAGCTTCGTACTGCGAAACAAAATGCCTTTCCCTGTTTTGTACGAACTGAAGGTAAAGGTTTTGGAGGGATTCTTTGAAAAAACTGACTGTAAAGGACATTGCAAAAATAGCAGGTGTATCTGTTACCGCCGTATCTTTTGTGCTGAACAACAAACCGGGCGTAAGCGATGCCACCCGCAAAAGAGTGCAGAAAATCATAGATGAAACAGACTTTAAACCATCACTAAGTTCAAAAAAGCTTGTTTTAAAACAAAGCTTTAATATCTGTCTTATGATGAATGCCTTTTCCTCCCCTTTTGAGGATCTATTCTACTTTGAAATCACACGGGGAATCATAAATCAGAGCATGAAATGCAACTATAATGTCATCATAAGCAAGCCAATCATGTCACAAAGCGAGCTTCCCGACCTGATTTATTCCGGCGATGCAGACGGAATTATTTTCATGCAGGATATAAGCCCTGCTTTAATTGAAAAGGCCCAGGCAACCGGAGTGCCGTTTCTGGTTGTAGACTCTCATGCAAATAATGAAAATGTCACATCCATAAATCCGGATTACAAAAAAGCGACTTACGATGCGACCTCCTATTTATTACAGCACGGACATACGGAAATCTGCATGATTGCCTCAAACGTTGTTCCGGACTTCTATACGCAAACGCTTTCCGGCTTTACGGATGCGATGGCCGCGCACGGCATATGCCCCCATCCTGCTTTTTATAATATCGCGGCTACAAACGAAGCTTCCGCATATGCAGAAGCCAGAAAGCTTCTTGACCGTCCCAATCGTCCCTCTGCCGTTTTGTGTACCGTAGACAGCTTTGCCATAGGCGTTATGCGCTGTGCGAAAGATTTACATTTGAAAATTCCGCAGGATGTTTCTATCATCGGAATCGATGATATCCTGCTTTCCCGCTACATTGAACCGAAGCTTACGACAATCGGTATTGATAAAGTGGGGATGGGCACACTTGCTATGGATATGATTATTCAGAAAATCCAGGGTAAAACGGTAGAAAGCATACTGCTTCCCATGGAATTGATTGAACGTGATTCCGTAAAAACCATACAGTAAACAAAAAAAGGGCTATGGCGCACCGGTCAGAAACCGGTATGATATAGTACGCCACAGCCCTTTTCTATTTATTTATCATATTCGTTGCACAAAAGATGGAGTGGAGCTTCATCTTCTTCGATTTCCGGGAACCGGCCCGTTTCTTCATAGAAACGGTTGTCGTTGGCGTCATCATTGCACATAGATACTTCCTGTACAATTATAGGCCCATTTCCCTCTTCTCCCCAGAACTTATGGTAAAGTCCCGGCGTCAGGGTAACGCTGTCACCAGGCCTTAAGCAAAGCTCATAGCCTGCAGGGAAAACCTTCTTTACGCCGTCTACGGAAATAACAACATCTGTATCGGCCAGCTCTTCGTCCTCCGTAGAATTGTAAAGCTTGATAATTAGATTTCCGCCTCCCCGATTGATAATATCCTCCATTTTGTTCCAGTGGAAATGCATGGGCGTAATCTGTTTTTCTTTAACAACCATAAGCTTTTCTGCATAAGGCTTCGGATATTTTTCGGGTTGTTTCTGGTTTCCGTTGCGGAGCGTGATAAGTAACAATCCTATATTGCTGAAATTTCCTCTTCCGAAATCCGTAATATCCCAGCCGAGCATATTCTCCTTTATTTCAGCAGTTTCTTCGCCCTTCGTTTTCCATTCATCCTTATTCCAGAGAGTGAATGCCGGAAGTGCTATTTTATATTCTGCAAATAAGCGAAGAGCATCTTTCATTGCCGAATTAATCTCTGAACGTTTCATTTTTTCTCCTCCAAACATTAAATTTCATACATTAAAATAGAATTTATCTTACAAAAATATTTAAGCTCTTCCATATAATCCCCATAGGCCACCATCCAGTGATGTCCGATTCCGTTTTCCATAATTTCTTTATTTATGTCAAATACGGATTTTTTAAACTGAATCTTTACCGGATTTCCGGGGAACTCCATGCCGCAGGGAATTGCATCGCCGACCATGGCACTGAGGCGGAAGGTGTCGCCATGACCACAAACATTCACCGCTGTCACCTTTCCGGGTTTAACTAAAAATCTCGTGCAAACCCCTGTTTCTGCCAACCGGACAGGACATAACTCAATATCACCTTCTGCAATCGAAAAGCCGGACGATCCGCAATGCGCAAACAATATGCTGTTTTCCTTTTCGTCAAGGTATAAAAGGTCAGTATTATTCACGGGTTTGCCGCTCAGTTCATACAGAAGCTTCATCGTAAGGGCGTTTGTTACATCCCCCTCACAGGAGCCTACAATCCCCTCTTCTGCCAAAAGGGAATAGCCGAGGCAGACTTTTCCCATATAGGTAGTGTAGCATTTTACAGAAAGGGCTTCCAAATCATACTCTTCGGCAAGTGCCTTCAATGCGCTGTAATATTTAATCGATTCCAGCATATCCTCCTTCGTTGCAGTCACCTTGCAGGGAGCCAGAATATCCTTTTTTTCTTCCAGAATCTTTTCAGCCTCGCTATCGGTCATAGCCTCCACTTTACTGCACATTTCTTTTTCGTCAAGGTTGACAACCCTTGCGCCCAGCTTCTGTTTGATCGCAAATTCGTCGTATGCAATTTCCGTCATTCCCTTCACTCTTCCGCCAATTGCCCCCACACGGGTGTGGCGCATTGCCGTTTTTAGCGCATACGCTACAGCAATTTTTTTTGCTTCTTTCGCACACTCTATGCTTTCGGCTTCTCCATACAGAAACTCATATGTTTTACCAATATCTCTGAACACCGCACCTATCTGATGGGCACAGCAAAGCGACCCTGTCTCCCTTGCAGGATACGCACGAAGGATGACGGGCTTATCAATATAGGATAACAAATCGAGAAGATGATGATCCTCGCTCCACGTCCCAATACAAATCATCAAAAGTTCGACATCTTTTGTTTTTAAAACCGAAACTGCTTTCTTCACAGTATCCAGATCATGCATGACCACGCCTACATTTTCACAGGATATGCCCACTTTTTCCAGAGTGTCCGCTGTTTGATTCAGGAGGGTTTCGGCTTCATCAAAACCAACCTCGAACGGGTGGGCCAATCCTACAACTGCCATATTTAATTTCATAACTATTCTCCTAATCACATTTATTCAGCCGCCATGTTTCGCAAAATGAAACCTGTTCTCCGGGCTGTACTTCAAAAAGCCGGGAAAGGCTCTCTATTTCCACCATATGTTTGCACATAAAGGCTTCAAAAGAAACATCGCCATCGGGATACACAGCCTCCCCGTCAATTGCAAAGGCTTTCTCAAAAACAACCCCTTTGTTTTCATAGGTAACCGGTCCGTCCGGATGGCCTACGCCTATTTTGTATCTTTGCAAAAGCGGTCTGTGGGAAAGCGTGATGGATTCCCGCGTATAGTTTGCCCTCTCATCACCCAGGTTTGTATAATACCACATTGTTATTTTTTGAATCGGATTATATCCGCTCTCCCTGTATCGCAACGGAATCTGTAAAGTTCCCAGCGGCGCGACAGAGGTTATTGCCCAGATTGCAAATTCCCGGGGTAAACCGCCTGTATTGACAACAATATGGTTTACCTGCACTTCTTCTTCGCCCGTAAAGGTTATCTCCATGCTTTTTTTCACGGACAGCCAAGGGTCTTCTTCTTGAAACAGACTTATTTTGGTTTCTGAAATTTCATATTGTATCGGACTGTTGTCCGGATAATAGACTTTTTCAGATTCCGGCGCAAGCCATATTCTGTGCCCGCCCCTGACGCGAAAGCCCTCCGGCGTACAAAGGTCATTCAAATCATTTGGTTGCTCATAAAAAAGATTTTCTTCGCTTTTGTACGACAAATGTCCAATCCTTATCCCAAACTCCAGCGGGATACCGATTTCAACGACGCCATTATCCGCAAAAAAAGCCTTCCCCCATATGGGGTGATTACTAATCTTTGTATTCATATGATTTAAGGCAGAACTCTGTGCGGAACGACTCTGAAAGCGTCATTGGCCATACGGAAGCCCTCCGCATACTCCACGCCGCACTGTATCCCTCTGTATCTTGCAATTGTGTAGTAATCCTCAAAGAAGTCCTTGCCCGAGAGTGTGTCCTTATAATTATCGGACATCCAGCCGACCTGACTTTTATGCTCTCTGCACATGGCCATTTTAATTTCCATCGTTTCCGTGATATCCACATATTCTGTCGGGACAAAGCCCAGCCCGTTTACCGGTTCAAAATATGCAATAATCGGTATTTTATCGTAAGCAGGTGCCTCTGTTTTCAGTTTCGCGACAGGAATCATGACCGCAATATCATTGATGATTTTACTTGTAAGCTCGTGGTCGGGATTATAATCCTCCGGATTATGCGTAAGGATGATATCCGCCTTACAATATCTTACCAAATTTATAAAAGCAAGTCTTGCGGCTCTGTCTTCAAAAAACATTTCATCATCATAATCCAGGCAGATATATTCTGCACCGATGATGGCAGCTGCCCGTCTTGCCTCCTCCTTTCTGATTCTGGCAATCTCATCCATGGGAAGCGTGGCAGAACCCACATTGCCGTTTGTTGCTGTTGCCGTAAAAACCTTATGGCCCTGTTTTGCGTATTTGGCAAGTGTTCCCCCGCAGGATGTTTCTATATCGTCCGGATGTGCGCCGATTGCTAATATGTTCATACCGCTATCCTCCTTATTGCAATGTAAAGCCACAGCCGAAAAAACATCGACTGTATGTTTTTTATAGCTGTGGCTTTTTCTGTTTTTACATTTAATATCTTAGATTAACCCTGCTTCCATCTCTGGATTACGCAGGTAACTCTTCCGCCCTCTTCGTTAATGATTTCATAATCACCGAAGGTTGCAGGAACAACCAGAGTCTGGAACTTGTCGCAAACTGCATAAAGGTCACTGTTTGTCTTAGAGCGGACGGTAACCTTCGCGCCAACAGTAAGAGTAAGCATATGCATAAACTTGCCTTCTGTTGAATATTCACCTGTTTTCTCAAAGTGAATTCTTTCGACGTGATACGGCATTACAGGTGTTGACTTATAACGGTCTATAAAATATTCCTTTGTCCACTTCACAACTGAAGGTGTAGAAAGAAGATGGTCTTTTACCCAAGAGGCTCTTCTTGTCTTTTCCATGTTTCTACCGTGCTCCAGGTGCATTTTAAGCGGCTTGCCTGTCATGGTCTTCTTTTCATCATCCCAGGACGGTCTTGCAAAGTCGTATTCAAAGAAGGAGTACTCTGTACCGTTTATAGACGGATTGGTATCCATCTCCAGCACCATCTGATTCCCACCGTGTCCATGCATTGTTCCGGGCGGAATGAGGTATAAATCCCCTTCTTTGCTTGACCAGTTGGCAATAAAGTCCTTCCAGTTTTCAATGGGCGTGATGTTCTGTGATTGTTCACAAAGTCTTTCCCATTCTTCAATATCGGCATCATCGTGGAAGCCCATCCAGGTATTTGCACCCTCATATGCTTCTGCAATGTAGTAGGTTTCATATCTTCCGAGCGGCTCATCGAAATGCTCTTTTACATAATGACTGCTGGGATGAATATGCATCGGCATGGAAATTCTTTCTGCCGGCTGCGGTGTGGGATGATAGCCGTCATCCAGCCAGATATCCAGCGGGAACAGACCGGGATACTGCTTGTCAATCAGCGCACCAACCAATTCTTTGCCGTACTGCATAGCATTCAGCATGGGCATTGAAATACTTCTTTCTCCGCCAAAGTCAATCAGAATCCGAAGCTCAGGACCCGCAATTTTATTCCATGCGTTGTTTGCGAGGCCCTCTACCTGATAGTCCATATCATGGTATCTGTATGCTCCCCACGGGCCGGGGCTGAATATCTTTACTTCGTGAATCGGATATTTCACCAGTGTGGACATAATCTCGTCATACGCTTTTCTTGGAACAAGCACAAGGTCATCTGCAAAGTAGTTTTCAATATAGAAATCCATTGCCTCATACATATAATCCTTCTGACGCTTGAGCATATAGTAATCAGAATAATTATACTCTTTCCAGTTGTACCCTTCTGTAGGCGTTTTGCAGCCAAAGGTAGCCAGGCGTCCTTCCCACATATCCCACTGTACCTTCTGGTGGGTGTTGTCTATGTAGCATTTTACATCTAAAACATCCGCAAAAGCTTTAATGGAAGCACCTTCACCGTAAACGATCGCGGCATCCGCGCCGGCGATCTTGGCCTTGGCCTCTGCAACAGCATCCTTGTCCATAATGTCTTCAATGACACCTTCTTTATTCACTTTACCAAAACCCGGGTCATCCGTAACATAAGGTGCGTTGTATGCAATAATCTCTTCTCTTGTCAAATACAGTTCGTTTGCAGGAACGAGTTCCGCGCTGATTCCTTTTGCTTTCAGGCTTTCCGCTACTGCCTTTGCAATTTTTTCAAAGTCAATCCCGTACCAACCGTCAAGCGCAATTTTTTTCTTGCCGCTTACTACTAAATCTGTAAGCTTTGCAATTACCTTGTCCCAACCAAAAGTTACAGAATCTCTGTTTGCTGCTGAAATAACAATTCGGTTATCAGCATTTTTAATCGATTCATATACCGGCATACATCTTCCTCCTCTAAAAATTTATAATAACACTTATGCCTTTACAACCAAAGGAAAAAAATAACTAAAACGTTTTACCTCTGATGTAAGCTATTATACCAAAACATCTTATTTTTGTCAATACTATTTTTATTATTTTTAATTTTTCTTTCTCAGCACAACGAATAACAAACCCGAAACTGCTAAAACTAAAGGAAACTGTATTTGGAGGTAAACCACATGTTTAAACACGAAAAAATGCTTTTTCATCCTGTAGAAGTAGAAAAGCCAAACCCGCAATACGCAGTGTTACTCCAGGAACAACTCGGTGGAGGAAACGGAGAGCTGAAAGCGGCTATGCAATATATGTCACAGAGCTTTCGCGTTAAGGATCCTGAAATCAAAGATTTGTTTCTTGATATAGCTGCAGAAGAACTTAGTCATATGGAAATGGTTGCACAAACCATAAATTTACTCAATGGGCATGACGTAGATGCGGCAAAGGTACAGGCAGGCGAAGTGCAGTCCCACGTTATTTTAGGTTTAAATCCCGGGCTTATTAATGCATCGGGCTACTCCTGGACTGCAGATTATGTCACTGTAACCGGAGATTTATGTGCGGATATATTAAGCAATATTGCTTCTGAACAGCGTGCAAAAGTGGTTTATGAATATCTGTATCGACAAATAGATGATAAGAAAGTAAAAGAAACAATCGACTTCCTTCTGAACCGGGAGGAAGCGCACAACCAAATGTTTCGTGATGCATTTAACAAAATACAAAACAGCGGTTCAAACAGAGATTTTGGTACAACAAAAGCGGCAAAGATGTATTTTTCAATGTCCGATCCGGGGCCGAATGCATTCGCAGGCAGTGAAACCACTGCACCGTCATTCAATAAGTAATTCTGATAAGCGTTTACACCCGAGCTGCCATAACACAATTTGTATGTAGTATAACAATCAAAGAGCCCGTTTTTACAGCAAGCAAAAACGGACTCTTTGACAGCCTGTATATTTTATAAAAGCTTTTGACTGCGAAGAACTCTGCCGGATCCTTGCCCCTTTTTTCAATCAATTCCGCAAAGGGCGTCAGTGCAACCTCCCCACAAGGTAAAGTCCGCAAGGGAATGGAGATCAATAAACCGGGAGTAACATATTTATGATGTGCGTCAATACCAAAAGGGGGCCTCTGCGCCTTTCGGATTGCCGATAAAGTCGATTTTATCCCCCGTAATCGCAATTCATTATTTACGTTTTTATTCCTGCCGTTTTTTACTCCTGTATACATTCGGAGACATTCCCATTTCCCGTTTGAAAATCCGGTTGAAATGATTCACGTTATTGAATCCGACCTCATAACAGATTGTCAAAATTTTCTTATCTGTATTGACAAGCAATTCTAATGCTTTTGAGATCCGAAGCATCGTAAGATACTCCGTAAACGTTTTAGACGTAAAATATTTAAACAAATAACTGAAATAGGAGGGTGACAGCATAAACTTTTTTGCCACAGTGTCTGCCGTCAGGTTTTCAAAATAATTACTTTCTATATAACTGATTGCATTCATCACGCAATCCTTTTGCGATTTATAGGTACGCTCCGATTTAGACGAATTAATATATTGAGAAAATTCCCGCCCTACAATCACAAGCAGACGTAGTAGCTGCGCTTTAATCAAAAGCTCAAACCCGGGATTTCTGTGGGTATATTCCGTGTATACCTCATTCAGAATACTCTCCACCGATGTTCTTGCGTTGCCGACAAGGTTAAACCTCGGCTTCACCAGCTCCTGCGAAACCAGGAAAGGCTTAATGTATGCAAAATCAACAAAAACATCCGCTTCACTCATATCGCGAAAATTCTGATTGATAAAGTCCGCCGTAAATTCAAATTCATAAATAATAGCACTTTCATCTTCTATTTTTATAATAGAATGTGATACCTGGGGTGGAATAATAAATATATCTCCTTTAAAAATTTCGTATTCCTTATTGTTTACAACATGGATTGCTCTTCCGCTATAAACATAATTTATCTGAATGAAATCGTGCTCATGCAATGCTTTATACTGCGTTATCACATCATATTTGGCAACAAAAAACGGCAAGCCGTTTCTGTTGTCGTCAATTGTAAACATTCTGTATGTCTCGCCATTTCGAGTTTGTAAGCTTTTCATGCGTATCCCCGAACTATCGGTGTTCTCTCCTTTTTATGGACGAATTTACTCTCTCTTTTTATTATACCGAAAAAATAATAAAAATACAACTTTTTATTCCAAAAAAGTTATTTCTCCATAAGATTCTATGGAATCCAGCATTCGTTCCACACATCGCGCATCCACTCTCTCTACCTTGCCGGACAATCTTTTTGTCACCTCATCGCAATAATCCGAACGGTACAGCTCCAGCCTGAGACTGAGCGGAAACGGCATCTGAAACGGTTTGTTTTTTACAGACATTGCTTTTTCTGCCGCGTTTCGTATTGCCGAAACCGCCTCCGCAGGCGGCAGACATACAGCGCGGTTTCTTTCCGTCGCCGTCTTGACCACTGCCGTCTCGATATTCCCCAAAAAAGTGCGTGCTTCCCGGCACACCGCCGCATCGCCGCTGACCATGACAACAGGAATACCAAATGCGCCGACAAAAAGTGCATTCGTCTCTACCTCACCCAGTTTTTTCCCATTTACGATATAATTATACCACCGAAGAGAAGAAAAGGTGTGATCTAAAAATGCTTTTTCTGTCCCTGCCATCGCATGGGCACCCACCTCCATATATACGTCAACTTCTCCGCTCCGTATCACATCTTCCCACTCGCGCAGAGATACAAGTGTGGCACGGGGGTCAAGCTCCTCCGGACAAAAGGCATTATAATGCCCTTCAACCGTATAAATATTTCTGGCACCGCCACGAACAGCCCCTTCTATGGCAGCATTCACATCACACATCATACGGTGACGGCACCAATCAAAGTCTGCCCCTTCCGGCTGTATCTTTTCCATGGAATCGATGCCGCTTACACCCTCGAGATCTGTCATTATAAAAACATTCATCGTTACACCATCCCCAAAAGTCTTTCTGCATTCCGGAACGCAATGCCTTCAAACACCGTCTGCGTTATCAAGCCTTCATCCCGTAGCTTCTCCAAAAGCTCCGGTAAATGATTTTCTTCCCCCATATAGCATAAATCCGTACCAAAGAGAATGCGCTCCTTAAACTCCGTCAGAAACTGTGCAGCATATGCTTTATCTCTTGCAAGTGCGTTATATCCGCTCCTTGCCGACAAATCCACCCACAAATTCGGATAGGCTCGCATAAGACGCGGTACGCTTCCCTCTGCATCAATCGGATATGCCGGATATGCATACCGGTCCTCCTCCCTTCGGAGCGAACCCATTTCCGACCAGAAGGCTGACCCATGTCCGATAAAAATGAGGTCCGGATACTTTGCAAGTGCGTTTTCAAGCTGTGGAAGACCTGCATCATCGTACAATCCGAACTGATAGCCTTTCAGAGCCGTCAGATCAAAGAGGAACGGAAATCCAACCTCCTCCGCACATTTCATCAGATTATGCAGCTTCGGGTCGGAAAAATCCATGGAAGGGAGCACCTCTCCAAGTCCGCGGCATCCAAGCTTTTTATAATGCTCCATCAGAAAACCGATGGGAGAATCGCTTGTGTTATAAAGCACCCGGGGGTCAAGGTTGCAAAACGGTATCAGCCGTCCGCCGGATGCATTACAGATATCAATAACCTCCCCGACAGACTGCGGCACATATACCTCGGCACTGACAAGAGGTAAAATTACGGCACGGTCGATTTGCATTGCATCATGTCTTTCCAGGAGCTGTTGTTCGTTCAAAAACATCTCAAAATAACCGCGCGCATCCATGCTCGGTGCGCAAGGTCTCGGATACGGGTATTTATACAGATGTGCGTGTATATCAAAATACATTTCGTTTCTCCCCCTATGGTGACAGAAGTTGTCCTATGCGTATTCAGGCAAGCACTATCGGCCGTCCCGTTTCTGAGGAACGGTATACTGCCGTAATCATTTGTACAGCATTCTTTCCTTCCTCCATAGAAATAAACGGTGCCCTCTCTTCCCTGACAGACAAAATCAAATCGCGAATCTGTTTTACATGACCGAAGGTATCTACCGCCGCAGGATCACTTGCACCAAGAATATTCTCCTTCTCATCGGCAAACTCCTTCTTTTCTTCTCCGGGAATATTCCATGCTTCAATTTTATTCTCGCGTATAATAATGCTTCCTTTATCTCCATGGATTTCCAGAAGACGCTGGAAGCCGGGAACAGCCGTCGTGGATGCACAAAGTGTTCCAAGTGCCCCGTTTTCATAAATAAAGGTGGCAACCGCGTTATCTTCTGTTTCAATCGGTCTTGCAAGGGTACGTGCTGTCCCAAATACCGTTTTGGGCATTCCCAGAAGATATAGCAGAATATCCACACCATGAATGCCCTGATTCATCAGTGCGCCGCCGCCGTCCATCGCCCACGTACCGCGCCACGAGCTTTCGCTGTAATATTCCGGCTTGCGAAAATACTTCAGGCTCAGATTTACCATGCATATTTTCCCTAATTTTCCGGCCTCCAATGCACGCTTTGTTTCCTGCACTGCATTAGAAAAACGAAGCTGCGAAATGACCGTGCCATACACACCATTCTCCTTACAAGCACGGATGACCGCATCCGCGCTTTCCGTTGTCAGCGCAATCGGCTTTTCAATTACAATATGCTTTCCCGCCTCTGCTGCCTTCACACTGAGAGGATGATGCAAGCCGCTCGGTGTACAGATACAAACGGCATCAACATCCGGGTCTCCCAGGAGTGCATCCGTACTTGCATACGCCCGTGTATCATATTTTTTCGCGAAACGCTCTGCTTCTTCCGCTGTGGCACCCGACACGCCTGCAAGCTCTGCCTCCTCCACTTCCCGTATCGCCTTTATATGCACATTGGAAACAACGCCGCAACCGATGATTCCAAACCGCATTTTTTTGTTCTTCATATACTTTTCGTTCCTTTTTCTAAATTTCAGGCATCTCGATTGCCACTTCTTTTCCCGTATTGTAAGATTTTTCTATTGCATTCAAATAGTATACAGGTAAAATAATTTCACGAAGATCCCGCGGGGCCTTGCCGGTGCGAAGCATGGAAACAAACTCCTCACATTCATGCTTATAGCAAAGAGAGATATCCACTTCCCTTGCAAAGTTTCTGTCCTTACAGGACACCATGCCGAAATAAGAACGGTTACAGCCCTCCATGAAATGATTTGTCACCGTATAGCGGTCATATCTGACCACTGCCGTTACATCATCACCGCACCGGAACGCGTACACACTCTGCGGGTCATACCCAAAAATAGTCATGGACATTTCTGCAAGATGTGCGGTGTAAAAATAAAATCCACCGTATTCGTTGACCATGCTGAGCGGCGCATACACAGAGCCGCCATGTACGCCGCCCCACTGTTGTTTGACCACATTTTGAAGCATTACAACGTCATAAACGCATTTCAAAGAAGAGCCGCCATATATCGGTACATTCTTTTCCTTGGATAGTCGCGCAAGCGAAAGTGCTTCCGCAGGGTCGATTGTTATAGGCTTGTCAATAAAAGCAGGAATTCCCGCCTCCAGGAACGGACGGACAAATTCTGCATGATATTTTCCGTCCCGGGCTGTTACCATAACCGCATCCACCTTCCCGAGAAGGTCCTCGGGCTTTTCTGCAATAAATTCCAGATTGTGCTTCTCAAAAATCTTCTGCGAAGCCTCCGGATAATGTCCGCCGACCGCAACCACCTTGCAATCCGGAAAATCATTCCCCGCATTGAATATATCCGTAAACACTGCCGCATGACTGTTTTCTGTTCCTAAAATACCGATTCTGAACATACCAAAATTCCCCCTTTTTTCACAGTTGGGCTTCAAAAGCCCGCATAACTACCTCTGCAATCTTTTTGCCGCCCTCTTTGTTCGGGTGCACCCCATCCTCCTGGCATAGCTGTTTTACTGTCTCTTCCGAAATCCCGCTTTCGCGGAAAATATCAATATATGCAAGTCCGTAAAAGTCTGCAATTTGTTTTACGGCTTCTGCACATTCGTCAAGAGTAAAAACCATCTCTTTATTGGCAAGCGGCATGGACCACGGTGCGGAAAGCAGAAAAATTTTCACCTTCGGACTACGGGCCAGGAGCGTTTCCACAATATATTTATACGCCCCCACAAAGCTATCTCTGTCTGAAGCTGTATCCTGCATGGACCCCAGCCGCTGTGCATAAAACACATCGTTACTGCCGCCCATGATAGTCACAACATCCGGTTTCTGCGGCAAAAGCAGTTGATATCGAATTGCATCCGCCGTTTCCGCTTCCCGTATGTCTGCATACGCACCGAGGCCCATTCTTTCATCTGCACAAAACGCGGGTCTCGTAATTTCCCGTGCCAATGAAACACCGACCGTTGTGGAACCAAGACCGCAATTTATATGGTGCATAGGGAATGCCTTTAAAACATCCGGCTGCCACATTTCCTGATATGTTATGCTGTCCCCGAAGGAACACCAGACCTTTTCCTTCATAAAGGCTTCCCTCCCTTTTTATTTTTCTTTTTTACGTTCAAGAAAGTACGCCGCTACTTTATTGATACCGCGAACAACCTCTTCCAGGTCCTTCTCCGTATAGAATTCGTTGACAAAAATTTTCACGGCATCGCCTATCACTTCTTCTGCTACAGGACATACGCCGTGATAGCAGTTCGGATTATCTTTAAAGATTTCATAATCATATACCGGCTCCGGAATATATCCATATCCGGTGGCAACGCCCTCTTGTACGAGCGCTTCTACAAATTCCGTTCTGGTAGCACCCAGTTCTTTTTCATCAATCCGCATAAGATAGAACCAGTACGAGCTTTTTCCGCCTTCCAGAACCTTGTGCGGATACAGACCCGGCGTGTTCTTGATTCCTTCGGTAATACCGTCGCCGAACCGATTGCGATTGCCGCAAATCATCGGAAGCTTATCAAGCTGAACCAGTGCCACCGCCGCTGTCAGTTCGTTCATGCGATAGTTCGGTGCAAGCATTTTTATATCACGCATTTTACCGCCGAATCTGTTGTAGTTTTTATCCGCAAACATAAATGCCGTCTTATAAGTTTTCTCATCGTTCATAATGAGCAGACCGCCATCGCCCGCAGAAATGTGCTTGAAGTCATTCAGGCTGAAGCAACCGATATGTCCGATTGTGCCGGCCAGCCGCCCCTTATAATAGCACATGTAGCTCTGTGCGCAGTCCTCAATCACCTTTACGCCATGTCTGTTTGCCACTTCCATAATTGCATCCATATCTGCGGCATTTCCTGCAAGATGGACCACAACAATTGCCTTTGTCTTGTCTGTGATTTTAGCTTCTATTGCCGCTGCGTCCATATTATATGTATGCGGATCTATGTCTGCAAACACCGGAATGGCCTTCTGGTACAAAATGCCTATGATACTTCCCATGTCCGTTATCGGGGAAGTGATAACCTCATCCCCTTCGCCTACGCCGAGGGCCGCGAGGGCCACGTGAATTGCCGCCGTACCCGAGGATGTGGCCACGCAGTACTCCGTTTTGTACAGCTCTGCAAATTTCTTTGTCAGTGTTTTAACTTTATTTCCCGTCCAATAGAACAATGTGTTTTGCTCCAGGGCTTCGCCAAGCTGCGCAAGTTCCTCCTGTCCAAACCGTTTTCCTGTACCGTAGGGAACGGTTTTTGCCTTTTCGCCGCCATGAATTGCTAATTTTTCCATATTCACATCTCCTAAATGATTTTCCGGGGTTTTTCCCCTGTGTTATTTTGATTATACCACCATATTCGCTCCATTGCTTTGCATATTTTACTTTTTCGTTGACGGATTTCACTTTTTATTTTTTTCGTTTAAAAAAATCTTTTCAAATATGCTATACTATGTCTTGCAGGAGCATTTGTTCCCTGTAAAAAAATAAAAGGAGTGAACAACCTATGTTCAAAAAAATCGTTTCTGTTTTTATCCTATGTATCCTTCTTGGCACCTCGTGCTTCACCGCTACGATGGCCGCGGATACAAATCTTTTGCTAAACGGCAGCTTTGAAGAAGCAAAGGATGGCGATTGGGCCGCTTCCTGGCAGCTTATGGGAGATGGCAAGAAGGGAGAAAACACGGAGATTTCTTCTTCGGATGCTGCCGATGGTGAAAAATCCCTTCATTTTTATGGTGAAAGCTCCTCCGTGTTTGTTTCGCAGACAATAGAAAATATTGCCCCGAAGACAAAGTATACCTTTAAGGCAAAGCTTCGACTTGTTACGAAAGGTACCGGACTTCCGCAGGTTAAGGTGAATTATTTTTCTCCGGACGGATACGGCTCTTATAACACTGTGGAAGAGCCAAGTGATGCTTTTGATGTGCGGGCCGGCCGTCGCTGGCATGAAGTGACCTTCACCTCCACCGCCCCCGAACACTGTACACGTGTTTCTCTTCTCGTCCGTCTTGTAGGCGGCGGAGAATGCTACTGGGACGATGTGCAGTTTATTGGAAGAACAGCGACAAAGGAGGAGCTGGATGCCGCCGCGAAGGCCGCAACGGAGTCTCACTACTCTGCGGATGCCGGTCCCGTTGCCCAGCCCTCCGCTTCGCAAGCGACTTCCTACGAAATTCTTCCCGACGGCTCCGTAAACTTTATTAAAAACGGAAGCTTTGAGGTCGTCAGCCCGAAGGGTCTTCCTGTTGACTGGGCACTCACGGGCGGTAAGGTTGGCGAAAACATCGTTGTTTCAACAGATAAACCGAAGGTTGGTGAAAACGCTGTCCGTTTCTTCGGCACCTCCACTTCGATTTTTATCTCACAGCTCATATATAACCTTATCCCCGGTGAAACCTACAAGCTCTCCGGATATATCAAAACCGTTTCGGGTCCCGGTTCCTCTTTTGTGAAATTTGAATTCCAGGATGCCGAAAATCAACACATCGGGGAAGCCGGATGTGATTTCGGGAAAAACTGGAAGGACGGCGAATGGTCCTATATCGAAGACAAGGTGAAAATACCGGAAGGCACTGCCCGTGCTTCCATGCTCGTTCGCCTGGTTGGAGGCGGTGAAGCCTTCTGGGACGGTCTTTGTCTTACCGGCAAGAGCGGCGGTACCATGGAGCAGAAGGCGTATTATATTAATGAATTCACGCCCGACACGGCCGATGCGGATATCGACCTCACCGCTTACAAGCCCCCCTTCGGCGAAAATACAAACCTGCTTGTAAACGCCGGTTTTGAGGAAGCCTCCGAAAGCGGAGCGGCCTCCTGGCAATCCCGTACGGGCTGGAACTCCGATTCCTCCTGTGCATTTACAGAAACCACAAACGTATATTCCGGCGAAAAAGCCTTAAAGCTTGTGGATACCACCGGAACTAACAATCCCTTTGTTTCTCAGATAGTGCCTGTTGTGGGCGGAGCCGAATACCAGATTTCCTTCCGCGTCCGGAAAGAAAGCGGCGTATGCACACCGCTTATCAAATTTGAATTCTGGGGCGATCGCTCTCTCCCCGGTGCTTCTACCGTTGCAGAAACCGCTGTGGATGCCGGCAAAAATGCTCCGGATGAATGGCGACAGCACAATCTGACCTTCAAGGCTCCGAAAAATGCCCTTGATGTAACCATTTTGGTTCGTATTTTAGGGCAGGGAACAGCGTATTTCGATGATGTAAGCTTCTACATGACAGCACCGCCCTCCGCATTCGATTTAGAAACCGACTGGGTATTTTACTATTCGGATTGGGAAAGCGGTTCTATGACCACACATGCCCAGCTTGCATTCTTCCCGGAGCTTCATGATGCCATGGTGGATTTTGCAATTTACGATGGGGAAAATGTGATTTTTGAAGAAAAGAATGTTCGCTCGGTCGATGGAAATGCCACTGTAAACTTCAATCTTTCTCTTTTAAAAGAAAAACAGAAAAAATACATTGCAAGTGCCTCTATGCACAGTACGGACGGCACTGTTCTTGAAACCCATACCCAGGAAATTTATAAATATGACCGGCCGAAGTATCTCCGCGAAGACGGTATTTATATGAAAAACGGAACAGAACCCATCGCCCCCGTGTTCACCTATCACTGCAGTCACTATCCCGAGGCTGCCGAGGCCGGGGTCAACATTGTGCAGGGCAATGCGTTCCCCACAGCCGAAGGACATCTTCGGTATCTTGACGAGGCGCAAAAGCACGGTCTGATGGTTTTAATTCCTCTGTATTACGGCATGAAGCCGGCAGGGCATCTTGATAACGTAGAAAGGACCATTGATGTTATTACAGAAATCAAGGACCATCCTGCACTTTTCGGCTATGCCGTTATGGACGAGCCATTCCTCAGTGCAGAGGACCCCGAACGCGATATGCATAACTCCTACCGTCTCATCCGGGACCTGGATGAAAACCATCCCGTGTATACCGTGGAAGCCGTACAGGGCTTTTATAAAACCTGTGCGAAATACGTAGACATCCTGGCAATCGACCCCTATGGCGTTGCCACCAATCTGAACACCTCTTCCTCGACCGTAAAAGCCATGGAGGCCGTCGAGTACAAAAAGCCCGTCTATACACTTTTAGAGGCTTTCCGTCATCCTGACGGTCATTACCCCACCGGTGACGAAGAACGGAACATGATTTATCAGGCATTAATCAGCGGTGCAAGTGCAATCGGATATTACAGCTTCAGCGACTCCGAAACAGATGCAGACGGAAAATATACCATTCCGATTTTTGAAGTTCCCGACATCTGGAATTCCATTAAAACCTACAATGAAAAGGAATATGCTGTCACCTTTGACCATTTTGTATTCGGAAAAACGCCTGCATTTAATGAATACAGGGGAAGCGATTTCTGGTATGCCAGCTGGGTCTCGGGGCAGGACCTCTACGTGGTGGTGCTCGGCATGAAAAAGGATACGCCGGTTCATGCCTCTGTCCCGCTCACAAGCTTCGACGGCTCCGTACAGATTGACGGTTTTTCCGCCGAGGTGATTGCCGGAGCGGATGCCGCCACCTTCAGTGGCAGCGGAACGCTCGAAACGGACCTTTTGGGTGCACAGACCATTCTCTTTAAGATTACATCGGATACCGCCGCCGACTTTACGAAACTCGGCAAAACAAGAGTGGATGACCTTTCCGCGTATCCCTGGGCCAGAACACAGATTGCACGTCTTGACGAAAAAGATATTGTAAATCGCACATCTACTTGGAGCTTCAATCCCGCTCAGCCCATCACACGCGGTGATTTTGCCTACTTCCTGATTCGCACCCTGGGGCTTACCTCCGACAGCACCACGCTTTTCGCAGATGTAGACCCGAATGCCCATTATGCGAAGGAAATCGCCACGGGACAGGCACTCGGCATACTAAAGGGCGTTGGGGATAACCGCTATAACCCCGAGGCCGCCATTTCCCGGCAGGATATGATGACCATCATTGCCCGCGGTATGCAGCTTTCCGGCGAAGCTGACCTTACGGCATTTTCGGATTCAGCACAAATTGCCGATTACGCTGTTTCCTCCGTAAAGGCTATGATTGCCTCCGGTTTAATCAAAGGCAATGCGGACGGTACCGTAAATCCCGCCGGTAACACCACAAGAGCGGAAGCTGCCGTAATCATGGCCAGAATTCTCGATATGTAAGGGGGAAACATGCGATGAAGAAACTTTTTTCCGTATGGCTTTCCCTTCTGCTGCTCCTTCTGCTCTCTCCCGCCTTCCCGGCGAAAGCAGAAACCAATCTGATACAAAATCCAGACTTTGAAGTGCTTTCCGGAGAGGACTTTCAAGATTGGTGGGCAAGCTCTGCCTGCTCATCTGTGGAAGAAGCCAACGTTTATGCAGGCAAATATTCCTTGCGGCTGTATGACCCGGACCAGTCCTTCAACCCTTATGTCGCACAATCCGTTTCCGTAATAGGAGGGGCCGAATACCGCCTCTCCTTCTACGCCCGGAAAAAATCCGGTTCCGGTGAGCCTCTGATTAAAATTGAGGCCTATGACGAAAACAACACGAGTGTTTTGCAAACCGCACTGACGGGAGGCAAGACAGCCCCGAACGAATGGACCAAATACGAGGATGTTGTGGCCCTTCCGTCCTCCGCTGTTCGTATCGGCGTTTTGGTCCGGCTCCTTGGGAACGGCGAAGTGTTTTTCGATAACATCTCCCTATCCCTGCACAGGCTTCCCGATGCTTTTACATTAGAGACAGACTGGGTATTTTATTACAGCGATATGCAAACCGGCACTGCGACCGCCCATGTAAATGATTACTTTGCCTCCTATTTCAGCGGCGGCTCTGTTTCCTTTTCCCTGACCGGGCAAAACGGCACAGTATTGGCAGAAGGTACAAGCCCGGTTGTTGACGGAAGCGCATCCTTTTCCTTTCCGCTCCGGCTTCTTTCCGTAAAGAAGCAAGCCTATACCCTTTCCGCCTCCCTCATGGATTCCGGTGGGACAGCAGCGGACAGCAAGACGGTTTCGGTGTATAAATATGACCGACCGCGCTATCTCGGGAAAGACGGTTTATATCTGAAAAACGGGACAGAATCCATCTATCCCGTATTCGGATATCATTGTGACCCCACCCAGTATGCAAAGGTAAAGGAAGCGGGTATCAACATTCTGCAGGGCAACCTGCTTCCCACGGCAGAAGGGCATCTTCGCTATCTCGATGCCGCTCTTACGGAAAACGTGATGGTTCTGATTCCGCTCTATTATAACATGAAACCGGCAGGACATGCGGACAATATTGAACGGAATACTGCCATTATAAAAGCTATCAAGGACCATCCTGCACTGTTCGGCTATGCCATTATGGACGAACCGTTTCTGAATTTCTCAAATCCCGAGAAAGACCTGGAGGCCTCCTACAAGCTCGTCCGGGATCTGGACGATAACCATCCCGTTTATACCGTCGAAGCACAGCAAAGCTTTTACAGAACGTGCTCAAAGTATGTTGACATTCTCGGCATTGACCCTTACGGTGCCGCATACACAGGATATGTGTCGGACTCTACTCTGAAAGCACGGGAAGCCGTTCGGAATGAAAAACCCGTCTATGTCCTTCTGGAAGCCTTCCGTAATAACGACGGCAGGTATCCCACGGGCCAGGATGAGCGGAATATGATTTACCAGGCCCTGATGAATGGGGCCGATGCCATAGGATATTTCAGCATTGCAGACTCGGAAGAGGACGAAAGCGGTAACCGCACGATTCCGATTTATGACGTACCCGACATGTGGAATGCGATCACGGCGTTTGCCCGGGATGAGCTTCTGCTCTCCTTTGACCATTTTATTTTCGGAAAAAACCAGCCCTTTTGTCAGAAAAAGGAATCCACCTATCAGTATGCCGCATGGCAAAAGGGTGGGGACATTTACCTTGCCGTGTGCGGACTCCAAAAGGATTCCTCGCAGGAAATAACCATACCGCTTTGGAGCACGGCGGCAAAAAAATGTGTTGATTCCTTTACGGCAGAAGTGATACAAGGCTCCGACACGCCCCCCTTTTCCGGTCATCGAAATCTGAAGCTCACCCTCACCGGCACCGAAACACTGCTTATCAGAATCACGCCGGAAAATGGATTCGACGATTACTATTACACCTCCTTTGAGGACGTACACTCCCCCGAATTCGGAGGAAATGCCACTCTGACAGATGTGGAGGCTTTCAGCGGAAAATACAGCTTTGCACTGCAAGACTATGAAGAACTCAACATTTTCTTGCCGGAAGTCAATCTGTCTGATGCCGTATTTTCCATGCAATATAAGCTTATCGACTCTTTTGAAACGGGCGAGCTTTCCATCACGGTGTACGATGCGCAGTCACGCATTGTGGCCGAGGGCGGTCCTTTCTATCCCGAAAACCAATGGTTGACGGGGTACTGCTCCTCCGCAGATCCAACCACGCAGTATACAGCGCCGTTTTCCGTCATAATTTCGTATTACGGAATGGGTACCGCCTACATCGACGATTTTTCTGCCTACACCACCGAAACGATTATAAACGGAAGCTTCGACATGCAAACTGCCGAGGGGAATCCCGGAAACGACGCGAACATCTGGGGCTATAACGGCGGGGCTTGGACAAATAACTCCTCTTACATTTCTCTGGAAACCAAGGACGGAAATACATATGTGAAAATGACCGGCACACCCACATCCTCTTATTTCTATTACCGGCTTTACGGATTAGATTACGGAACTATGTATAAGCTTTCCTACCGTACCAAAACGGACCACACGCAGAATACTGCCAATGCAGTAACCATCCTGGCAGGTGATGCAAACACGCCCGGCTCCTCTATGCATCTTGACTCTATCGGACGGATATGGAGCCCTGCGTGCAGCGGTACATGGACCACACATGAGGTGTATTTCGTAAATTTTGTCAACCGGAACCACCCCCTGCAAAACGGCAGAACCTACGCGGAAATCCGTTTTGCCGGAAACGTAGGGCAAGCAGGTGTATCTGCGTATTTTGACGACATCACCCTCACGCCCGTCTCCCCTTCCGCCTCCTTTCAGGAAACGGAAAACGGCACACTAAGCGTTACATATTCGTATACCGACTTCTTTTCAGAGAACCCGCCCAGATCGTATACGTTCTTCTATCGGACCGAGAATGGACTTCGCACTCTCCTGGATGTGACAATATGCTCCCATACGCCTGCCGCCCCCTCTGTCCGCCTTAACGGCAGTTCCGGCGGCACGCACACCGCAACGGGCTTTCTTCCGTATACAGTGACGGAAACCTTCTCCATACCGGACACGCAGAATACCGCTTCTCTTTCCTGCGAGGTTGTTTTCTGGAACAAAATGTTGCCCTCCGCCAAAAAAGCAGTCTATGAAATACAATCCTGCAGCTGATTGCAGGCTATGCTGTAATACTGCATAAAAAAGTGCTGTGTCCCTGGGACTCTCCCATTGACACAGCGCTTTTTCCATGCTTTTTTTATTATGTAGGAAATTACTACTTTTAAGTTGTAATTTCCGCAATAACAAGAAAATTTACCTTACAAAAAGTGAGCAAAGCGAATCTTGAATTGACGAAGTCAATTTTCTCATTTATCCAGAATCCGCTTCATAATAACAGCCGCTTCCGCTCTTGTGGTATTACCGTGAGGGTTTAATGTGCCGTCCGCATTTCCTTTGACAAGTCCCTCCGCAATCATAGCCTTGACATGCGGCAATGCATAATCCGAAACATTTGTTCCGTCAGAAAATACACTCAAATCCACATCTCCCGTCAATTTCATTCCGCGTGCCGTAATCGTCATCAAATCCTGGCGTGTAATTTCTGCTTCAGGATTAAACCGGTTATCTCCCACGCCGTTTAAAATGCCGGCAGCACGGCCGATGGCGATATCCTTTGCGTAATGGGCCTCAGGGTCCACATCTGCAAAGTTTTCGCCTGCCTGCGCTGTCAGGCCAAGGGTACGTACCAGGAACATCGCAAAGTCACCGCGTGTGATTTTCTCTCCCGGGCGGAACTTATCCTTCACGGGATCATAGGTTATCCCCTTTTGCTTCATAAGCTCTGCCGCATTTCTCGCCCAACCATATCCATTCATATCGAAATATGTGAACGGAACGCTCACGCTGAAATCAACCGTCGTTTGCGGCGTGATTTCCCAAAGCTGTGCCGCGCAGGGCTGCAGGGTAGCCTTCAGGACGCCGTCCCCCGCGTAGCTTCCCTCACCGCCGGAAACAATTTTTGCATCGAAGGAGCCGACGGAAACCGTGCCGTCAAAGCTTGTAAGCGGAACCTCAGCCTCTTTTGTTTCGTCGTTGCTTCTGTTTAAAACCACGACATAGAGCTTGCCGTCCTCTTCCCAGCTTCTGTACCAGAAGTCATCGTTTCGCACATCGTTAAAGGTCGGAATTTCCTTGCTGGCAAACACGCGGAACGCCATATCGTCCTTTAAATCCACCGCCATAAATTCGAGAATTGCCGGCCACAGATCTGTTTCGTTCAATGGAATGGTTTTTCCGTCTACCACTCTCGCATCCCCGAACGCAAAGTAGCCGAAGGATTGCGCCCCCTCAAACAGACCCTGGTACAAGCTGCTTCTGAACTGATCAGGTGTGGGGAATATTCCGCCTTCATATGTTTGAACAATGGGGCAAATCGCCTTATTTCCTCTTGCCGCCTCCCGCATATTCGCCGTTTGTGTAGCAATAAAGGTTGCAGGATCATGCTTTGAGGTCGGATACGGATCCGTTGCCAGGATATCCACATATTTACTGGTTTCATAAAAGGTTCTCGCCGCATTATCCAAGGTGTATACCGGCTTTTCGGGGTCAAGCCGACGAATAAAGGCATAGGACTTGCAAAGCTGATCTATAACCTCGTCATAGGAGCCGTGGATAAAGGGCTCGTCCTGCACCATCCATCCTAAAACCATGGGATGGTCCTTATAGTCCTCAATCACATCCGTGTTGATTGCAATATTATCAGGATGGGCGGCAGGCTTGCCGTCAAAGTAAAGGCACACCATCGCATAAATATTATATTTTTCACAAACAGCAAGCTGTTTTTCAAGACCTGAAACATTTCCACCGAAATGAAGCTGAATCGTGTTAATGCCGCCCTCCTTCAGAACAGGTGCCGCATCCTCGCCCGTTGAATGATACGCAATTATCGGATAAAACGGGGTTGTTTTATTCAGAAGATACACGCCATCTTCACGGATATAGGGCGAACGCTCAAATTTATATACATCTCGTGACCGTTCTTCCAAAACTGCACCGGCGGCATCACGCAGTGTTGCCGTTACCGTATACGTTTTTGCCATTTCCTGCATCAGGGATGTCGGAAAAACAAAGCTTACCTCTTCGCCCGTAAACGGCAGATTCTCTTTTTGCATCAAAATGGCTTCTCCATCCTTAAACGCAAAGGAAACCGTAGCATTTTCATCCGCAAAGCCCGGTGCAGGGCTCACCTTCGCAACTCCCTCCGTATAATCCGGATAATATACGCCCCAATCGGTATCCAGACTGAATTTTGAGGGTTTTGTAAGCTGATACATTTCCATATCATCGAAATACACCACACCTGCACCGCCGAGACGTGCATAAATCGCGATCCCATTGCATTCAATCCCTGCCGCAACCTTCGTTACAAGCTTTTTCCAGCCGTCGGAAGGTGCAGAAGGCTCCGTAATGGTTTCGGAAGCGGTTGCGCCGTCAAGAACCGTTTCGTTCGGATGCTCCGGATCGCCGTACGGTTCCATTTTAATATAGGCACCGCTCGAATTCACAAGCTCTTTGTCCAGGGATTCGATGTAGTACCAGACGGATACCACGTATTCAACGCCAGGACTTACCGGAATCATCTGGCTGACCCACGGATTTTTCCCGACCTCACTACTCTCAACCTTAATAGCCGTATTTCCTGTACGTACACGCTCTGAGGTCAGAGAAATATACGGATTCTCATTGCCAAAGTTTTTATATGCCTTCCAGTCGGTGACGCTTACGCCGTCATTGTCCTCAAAGCTTGTATTTTTGACAAGGTTTACGCTCGTTTCGGGAACCACAATCACTTCGGGCTTTACTTCCGTCACGGCTTCAAACCCGCCGTTGATATCAAGGTCCGTCCCTTCAATCTCTACATCATCCCAGTAAACTGTGCTTCCTTCCGGCACAAGGCCCGTATCAAGGCACAGGATAACACGGTTTTTATCCGCGGGGTACACAAATTCAACCGAGAGCTTCGTCCATCGTCTTACTGTATTGGAAATCCGCTCCGAGGCCGCAATTGCCGCGCCTGCCCCATCCTTATAATTTCCTGTAATACGCATAACGGCACCGGCTTTTTCCGGTAAATCTTTACCCGCAATTTTAATCTGTGCGCTTGCCTTGTAGGTTTTTCCCGGCTCAAGCCCCTTTACTCTTGTCCATATTCTTGTATTATCCTCCAGGCTGTTCCACACCTTCATGGAATATGTGCCGCTCTTTACATCCTCTTTTGTAACAGCCGCCTCCGTTCCTTTAATGGTTGTATAGGCAGACCAGCCTGTGTCCCATCCATCTGCCCAGGTGTACTCGACTTCCTCTGCCGCAAGTACCGGCAAAAGGGAAAACAGTAAAATGGCTGAAAGAATTCCTGCAAATATTTTTTTCATTTTTACATCCCCCTCTTAATTTGATAGTGTTGCCATAAGTATTGGTGAAATCCCGTCCCACAAAAAAGCACGGAGTGTCATGCCGGAGCCGGGAACGGTAATATCCACTTCTTCCTCCGGGTCTGTGCACACCCTCATGCGGATATCCAATAGCCTTTCGCCTTCCGGCTCCGTTTTGTAAAGTGCACAGTATAGCCGCTCTCCCGGCAAAGCATATTTCACGCGTGTGGTAACTGTGCCCACCGCCAATGACAGAAGCGGCGTATCCTCTTCATAGAAAGACAGAGCTTTTGATGCTCCTGCATCCATAATTTCCAAAAGCACAGCCCCGCAAGGCGGCAGGCTTACCAGAATACTTTCCTCTTCGACCAGTGCCTCTCCGCTTCCGGAAATCACCTTCGACTCTACGGCATATTCCGGAATGGAATCGGTTACACTCCCGGATGTCTCCTTACTCATCACTGCCAGATACGTCTTGTTTCCCCGCGGAAGAACTGCATACCGCAGATACTCGGTTTCTCCCGCTTCGTAAAAACCTTCAAAGGACGGAATATCCGTTGCAGACAAGGTATGCAGCGTTTCCCACAATTCTGTCCTGTATAACGGAAGCGTCTCGCCTCCCTCAGTTCGTGCCGCACCGATTCTGAAATATCCCACGGCTTTTGCACCCGCCATAAAGGACTGGTACACCATGAAGCGCATCTGGTCATCACTCGGCCAGAAATCAAAATATTCAAAAGCCTGTAAAATGGAATAAACAGGCTTTTGTCCGTCTGCCGCTTCCACCGCGGCACTGATTCTCTCATGTACATGTCCCGCCGCGCTGTGCGTGCTTCCGGGATATGGGTCCGTTGCCAGAATGTCCACATATTTTATGCTTTCCGAAAAGGTTGTATCCTGATTATCTAAGGTATATACAGGATGCTCCCTGTCAATCGAACGAATCAGCTTATAGGACTCACGAAGTCCTTCTACGGCTTCGTGATACGGGTAATTCCCGAACGGTTCGTCCATAATCATCCAGCCGAAAACTGCCGGATGATTTTTAAAACGCGAAAGCACATCCACGGTTGTTTCATATCGGTCCGGATGGCAGGGCATATTGCCTCCGGAATACAGGGCTACCAGCCCCATCAGATTATATTTTGCCGCCTCGTTCAGACGTGTTCGGAGGTCCTCATAATCGGAAAAAATAATCTGAATCACATTGATCCCCGCCTCAGCCATCCTGCTGTATTCGTCAAATCCCACCTGATAGCCGATTACAGGATGAAAAGGCTCACTCTTATTTTTCAAATACACGCCGTCTTCCTTCCGGATATACGGACTTCTTTCATACCGGTAAACGGGCGTTTCCCGCGTTTCCACCACTTCGCCGCTTCGCATAAGCGTAGCGGAAAGGGTGTATTCCTTCCGGATTTCCGGCAATACGGAAAGCGGAAAAATCCACTTTGCCGTATCGTCCGAAAACCTCACATTTTCCCGGGCGGTAATGACTGTCGTGCCATCCTTCAAAGCATAATCCACCGTACAGTCCGTGTAATCCTTACCGATAAGCTTTGTACTGGAAGCCGTTCCGTACAGAATGTCATCGTAATAAAATACACCGTCGGTCGAAAGCTCGAAGGCCGCCCCCTCTCCCTCCTTGCAAACTGTCACATCATCGAAATAAATTTCTCCGCTTCCGGAAAGGCGCAGAAGCATTCCGAGTTTTGTGCAGTTACGCACTGTGTAAATTCGCTGACGGATTTCTACCCATCCGTCCGTAGGTTTTGAGACAGCCTCGGAATTAAAAAATCCGCAAGGCGTTTTCAAATCGTCATAGCATTCAAATTTAATTACAGCCCCGCCGGATACGGACTTTACATTGACATAGGCCGAAATAATATAATGTGTCAATGGCTCCACCGCAAACGAACGGCTCGTCCAGGGGTTGGACACTGTATCGGAGGCCGTAAGGCGCACGGCATAGGAGCCGCTGTGTACCACTTCATTTGTAAGCGAAACGTAGGGGTTTCGTGTATCATAGCCCACATAGGCATCGTCATTATCGTAGGCCATCCATCCGACCGGTGTCACCCCACTCACCTCTTCAAATCCGGGATTTTGCACGAGGTTTTCTGCACCTTCCGGAATGGCAGGCTCTGCAGGTGCCTTTAAAAAAGCACGGATTTCAACATTTTCAAAATCCCCGCCCAGGTCCTGGTAGTCACTCAGCGTAATGTCATCCCAGTACACTGCCCCGCCGGCGGGGATTTTCCCTGCATCCAATAGGAGCGTTGCATATACGGTGTCCTCGGGCTGCGTAAACGAGAGCGAAACCTCTGTCCATTTCCCCACGTCCGTCTTAATGTTCTGGCTCATTGCCCAGCAGGCACTTTGCCCGCTTTTAAAAGAAGGGGCAACGCGCATACGTGCCCCTGTATCACTGCTCATTGTATGTGTCAACCAGACAAATCCCTTTGCCGTATATGTCTTCCCCGGCACGAGGTTTTCCGCCTCCAGCCATATGCGGACATTGGAAGAAGAATTGTTGAAAAGCTTCATGGAATACCGGCCTGTGTGTGCTTTTTCATCCGTTGCGACCGCCTGCGTTCCCTTGTGCGTTTCATAGCCCCATACTCCCGTTCCCGCCTTCTCGGCCCAAAGATACGTGTCCGCTTCTGCCGCTTCTGCCCCAAAGACGGGCAGAAGCAGACAGACCAGAAAACATATAAAAGATTTTTTCAGCATATATTATGCCTCTTTCGGATATACAAAGGGACTGCAAATGGGACTGAGTCCTGCCATTGTGCTGTCATACAGCATGGCCTTTACCTCGTAGGTTGCATCGGCATACGGTAAGGTTGTGCTGAAAGTACCGGCATTCTTGGCTGCAATTTCGCCACTCTCTACAATGCTGACTTCCTTCAGAGTTTTCGTGGTGCCGTTTACCGCATACACCGCCAACATCAGCTTAACTTTGGCCGGGTTGGCAGCGTCCTGGTTAACGTAGTCTGCTGTTGCCGTAATGGTGTTGTCCCCTTTTGTGAAGGTTACACTTGTCTGCGTTACAGAAATATCATCCCAGTACATATTGCTTCCTGCCGTAAGCTCTCCGGAATGCATCTGAATGAAGCCATACGTGAATCCTTCCGGAACTGTAAAGACCAGAGAAACTTCCTGCCATGCACCATCTGCCGCCGGAGTGAAGTTCGTTCTATTCCACATAGCACCATAAGAACCTGTATACGCAGGCCCGATTCCGAACATACGTGTGCTGCCTGTTTCACCGTCAAGCTTAACCCATCCTGTAAGCTTATATGTTTCTCCGCCTTTCAGATTCGGAACAAACAGATGTGCGGAACGATTCGATTTATAATACCCCTTGCTCGCACACGATTCCATCTGAAGAGAATAATTCCCGCTTTTCTTTACTGTGCTTGAAGCCTGCATGTCATCCGCAAGTCCGCTAGCTAAATACCAGACACCCATTCCTACGCCGGAAGGCCAGGCAATGGTCTCATCCGCACTGATTTTTTCGTTTGTAACCGTCTCAAATCCACCATTAAAATCCCCGTTGATTTCACGAACCAATACATCGTCATAATAATATTCTGCATTCAATTCTCCTGTTTCAAAAACAACATAGGCAGTGGTTGGATCATACTCTCCGGAATCATCCCAGCTTTGCGGCTGCTGCCATCTGACCATAATCTGCGACCACTTTCCAAAGGTATTAACCAGAGTACCGTTAGCATCCGCACTTGCAACGTTTGCGGGCAAATTAAACTTTGCATGATAGTCTGTAGAAGTCGCAACCCATCCATACGTGAACCTTGGTTCTCCGCTACCATCTCTTGATTTTCCGATACGGATTTCGGTACCACTCGCATTATATCCACCGAAATCATACCATGTGACAGCCTCAACTGCATCCGGGTCCGGGACCGCTTTCACCCAAACGGAAGCCTCATACCAGGCACCCGGTGTTAAACCTGAGATTTTTTGCCATACACGGCGTTTTTCACCGGCCGTACCAGAAACAACCTTCATCGCATAGTCTCCGCTGCGAACATTTGCCGCTTCGGCTTCATCGGTCTTGCTGACAACACAGGCATCTTCCGGAAGCGCAGTATACCCATAAAGCCCCTGCCCTGCCACGCTCCATACCTCTTTTGATTCTCCGTCAACTGCCGTCCAGAAATATGTGGTTGTTGAACCGTCAACCGTTCTTGTCTCCACATCCTCAAAGCCGGGGTTTACAACCAGGTTTTGAGGGGCATCGTCCGCGAGTACACCGAATGTCGGGAACATACCCAAACTCATAATCGCGGCAAGCAAAATTGCCATTCCCTTTCTCTTCATTTTCATTGCTACATCATCCTTTCAGCTTGAATTTAAAAGAGTGTTTCGTACTCTTTTTCGCTTATACAAGTTGATTATACAACAATGATTTTTGCGTTGCAATGGGAAATGAATCAAAAAGTAAAATCCGTCAATAAAAAAATGAAATACGCAAATAATAGTGAATTTGTCCGCTCAGTGAAGCGGAACGAGCTTCAGTGCATTCCCGGAATATATTTTATCCAGTACACCGGGGGGAAGCTTATCGCGGATGGAATTTAAAAAATCCTGGTGAATCGAATCGAAATAATCCCGGCCGTACAAAATGCGGTTCTGAAATTCTGTCAGGAAGGCAACGGCAAATTCCGGATCTCTTGTCAGAGCATTACAGCCGCTTCCTGCAGACAAATCGCAGTAAAGGTTCGGGTACTTCCGAAGCATCTCAATAAGCTTTCCTCCCGGCAGCACCTTTCCTTTTGGATACGTTGTTTTATCATACAATTCATCTCCCGAGATATGCGACCAGAAACCGGGAGCATGTCCGATAAAATTGGTTTCCGGGCACTTTGCAATTGCACGTTCCAAAGCCTCTATTCCTCCCCCATACCAATAATTGGGGCGGGGATACCTTGTGCCGCCCGGAATTTCATAATCAATGTGGACCAGAACAGGAAGTCCTTTTTCACCGCAAAAGCGATACATACGGATTGCATCGGGATTATCGAGCATCATACGTACTTTAAGCTCGCCGCAAATTCTGACATCATACATATCAATCGCAGAAGATAGCCGGTCTATAGCATCGGGACGCCGCGGGTCCGGCGCATAGCCAAGGACAAATCGCTCCGGAGCACATTCCTTATATTTTAAGCAGTACTCAAACGGAATCGGGCCATACGGGCCACTCGTCGGCGGTGTGATTCTGTTGTATTTGGGATCATATTCATCTATGGGTGCTTCCCAGGAAAGAAGCCATGTAACATCTATGTTGTTTTCATCCATATTGGCAAGAAACTTTTTCAGGTCATTCCCATACCACTCAGGATGGTTGTGGTCGTCAATAATCATAGAAGAACCCTCCTCACTGTTTCTTTTTGCATTATAGCAAATTAAAAGTATCTTTTCAAGCTTTATATATAAAAAAATATGAAAAAATAAAAGAGGTGCCTTTCTTTAAACACAAAAAGGGCGGCCATATCGACCGCCCTCCCGTGAAAATATTGAATTAAAAATCGACCTCTGTGTCATAGTAGCAGCACTTAAGCAGCTTTTCCATTTCTTCCACAGAAATCTTACGCGGATTTGAACCCGTACAAGCATCTGCCACTGCATTTTTTGCAATTTCAGGAAGTCTTTCCAGAAATACATCTTCCGGAACAAAGCCCTGCTCGCAAGGATAGCTGTCAGCACCATAATTTTTAATACACTGCGGAATATTCAAAGCATCATTCATGCTACGCAGATAAGTAATAAGACTTGCAACCTTTTCGTCGTCATTTGCACCTTCAAGTCCCATATAATCAGCAATTACGCCATAACGTTTTTTTGCTGTTTCATCCTTCGCATTAAACGCAATTACCTTAGGCAGATACATTGCATTAGCCGCACCGTGAATAATGTGCGCACCCAAATCCTCAAATATTGCGCCCGTTTTATGCGCCATTGAATGAACAATACCCAACAATGCATTTGAGAACGCCATGCCTGCAAGGCACTGCGCATTATGCATGGATGCACGTTTTGTCATATCACCATTGTATGAATCAACAAGATCATTCTGAATCATCTTAATTGCAAAAATCGCAAGCGGATCCGTAAACGCACAGTTTGCAGTTGAGACATATGCTTCGATTGCATGGGTCATAGCATCCATACCTGTGTGTGCAGTAAGCTTCTGCGGCATTGTTTCTGCAAGTTCAGGGTCAACAATAGCTACATCGGGCGTAATTTCAAAGTCTGCAAGAGGATACTTGATTCCTTTTTCATAATCGGTAATTACAGAAAATGCTGTAACCTCCGTAGCAGTACCTGATGTCGAAGGAATTGCACAGAAGCGTGCCTTTTTACGAAGCTCGGGAATACCGAATACTACGCACATTTCCTCGAAAGTGATTTCAGGATATTCGTACTTTATCCACATTGCCTTTGCAGCATCAATCGGAGAACCTCCACCGATTGCGACAATCCAGTCGGGCTGGAACTTCTGCATGGCTTCAGCACCGCGCATAACAGTATCAACTGACGGGTCGGGCTCAATACCTTCAAAAACTTCTACTTCCATACCTGCTTCCTTCAGATATGCGGTAACCTTGTCAAGAAAACCAAAGCGTTTCATTGATCCTCCGCCAACGCAAACCATTGCTTTTGTTCCCTTGAGTGTCTTTAATGCATCCAGTGCGCCCTTGCCATGATAAAGGTCGCGGGGAAGTGTAAATCTTGCCATAAGAACATCTCCTTTTTATATTTTAAATTCTTACGTTAAAAAATAATTTTAACTATACTAATTGTATCACATAGCACAAAAATTATCAAGAATAAATTTAAAAAGAATGATATCGACATCTATAAAGCCTGTCATATATGCAAATTGCCGTTTAATAGCTATATTTTAGAAGAGGGTCTTCCAATTAAAACCATATTGTAGAGCTTTATACTAAGGACAATATCAATTATTGATATTGCTAACATCAAAGCCATAACCACAATCATAGGATAACTGATGAGAATCGCAGAAAAGCCCAGGCCCATGCCTGCAGTCGTTATTTTAACTCCAAATTCCAACATAGTCAGTAATGTCTGATGCTGTTCTTTCGGCGTATTTTCAAATATTACATCCTGCATATATAATTTAAAAGGATCCCTTGCAAAAAGAATGATTGTGTATCCTATCCCCATGACTATAATTTTGAAAAAAACTTGCGGAATTAACGAGCCAAATAACATAAAGGCTATAGATAAGCTAAGCATAACAGGGAGTACAACACCTAATTTCTCCTGATATTTATAATACAATTTTACAAAACCAATGTTTGACACTACTCGTATAATGCGAGAAACACAAACAATAGCACCGATTATCAAAGATGTATTATCAAGATTGAAATCTAAAAGAACTTGCTGTTGTATAAACAATTTTCCATCGCTTTGACCGTTATTGACAATCGGGTAAAAGAGGGCATACACAACAATCGCCATGATTATAAACTTGCTGTACTGTATTTTCACCTTCTCTTTGTTTTCTTTTTTGTATGTAATCCTATTGTAATCCGAGCAGTCTTTCATTAAAAAGGTAAGTATAGCACCTATTGCACAGGCCACGATGCATCCTATCATCGGCAAATAGTGATTTAGATTAAACATATAACTTGCCACAAAAGAAATAACCATAGTTAAAACTGCATAAACCGTGTTTGCTGAAGCTCTTACCCGTACAAAATCTCTTCGTTTGCCAATTAAATCAAGATTGTTTTCGAGTGCTATAAATGAAGCAGTTTTGAAAATCGCAGCAACATCATGAAACAGTCTGCCAAGCAATACAAAATAATAATTATTCCCCACCGTAATCAAAATAGCTGATAACAGCAGACAAATAGCACCCACCCTTGTAGATGCGGTATTTCCAATTCGCTTAATTATAAAAAGAATCGGAAATTGAAGAGCTATACAAGCAAACTGAGCAAATGAGGCAAGAGAAACGATTTGTGCCGCAGAAAAGTTCTTTACTACTGTCAGAAACAAGGTATCTATGGCAATATAAAACAAAAGGTCTGCCGTCAAACCCGAATACCAAGGAAATACTCTTATAAATCTGTTAACGTTCTTATTCATGTTCATTATCCCCTTTTTCTGATTTTCCTATTGATTATATCATCATTTTCATGTATAATCAAATATATATAACTTAATAAGGTTATAGAATAATTACTATGTGAGGTAAGAAAAATGGAAATAGCTAACAAATATGCATATGAGGTGTATAGAAAAGAAAGTTTTACCAAGGCAGCAGAATCTCTCTATATATCGCAGCCTTCGCTTAGTGCTGCAATTTCAAGGTTAGAAAAGGAATTAGGGTTTCGTATATTTGACCGCTCAACTATACCATGTTCTCTGACAGCAGAAGGAAGAATTTATATTGAATGTATTGAAGAGATAGCGGAAAGTGAAAATAATATGCGTAAAAGAATCAGAGAACTTTCCGATATTGACCACGGTTCAATCATAGTTGGTGGCTCAAGTTATGCGTCTTACTTAATAATGTCTGAAATTTGCGGTCAATTTTATAAAACAAATCCCAAAATAACCGTAACGCTCGATATTGGAAATGTGGGAAGCCCACAAGTTCTTTGGGAAAAATTAGATACTAATGAAATTGATATTATAATATCCTATTACAACCAACATAATAAATGTGTTATGGAGCCACTTTTAGAAGAACGACTGGTTATTGCAATGCATAAAAAAATGAAAGGTGCAAAAAAGCTACAGCACTTTGCCATGACCAGAAAAGAATTTCTGACAAAAACATATTCTTCCGACCGTGAAATCGAAGATATGTCCATATTTTCGAATATTGAATTTCTGGACTTTTCACATAAATCGGATATAGGACAACGAATGGCAAAACTTCTTGGGGATTATAAATCCTCACATTACAAAATCCAAAATGCAAGACATAGCGAAATGCATTATAATTTAATGCGAGCGGGTATAGGTGCTGTTGTTACTTCAACCTTGGCTGTCCAACAAAAAATTCATGAAGATGACAGTATATTGTTCTTTGTGCCAAAAAGCGAAGAGTCCTATCGAAAAATATTTCTTGCATACAATCCTTCCTCAAAAAACAATCCTCTGATTAAGAGTTTTATAAAAATTGCCAAAGAAACATACGCAAAAAATAAAAGGCAGTAAGGAATATGTTTCATTCTAAGGCGGCAATTGAAACGCAAATTTTAGGTCTCGTTTTTATAATTGATAAAATAGAAGAAAAGGAATCCTCTCTCAAACGCCGCAAGCGTATTTCAAAAATCCTGAAAGAACAGAAGGCTTATATGCACATATAAAAATGTCTCTGTCCTATATGGGTGTTGATGACCATAAATTATACAATTTTAAATATAATTATGCATAAATAGAATTGTTACTAACATAAAAGATTACGTTCCTTTACAAGTACATTTTGTGGAGGAACTATTTTATGACTGGTTTTAATTCTAATTTCAATGATATTCAAAAGCAAATCTCTTTTGCAAATCTTACTGACGAGCAAATTTTGGAGTTGCTATCCATTTTGCAAACAAAGAGAAGTGAACTATCCAAACTAACAAAGGAAGAAAAGGTCTTTCTTCAATGTTGCAGAGAACGTAGTAGTTATTCTGAAAATAAGGATTTAGATACTGTTGTTTGTCCTATTTGTGGTTTAATCAAGACAGGCACAAGATACCATTAAAGAAAATACCAAGTGGAAAGCATACAAGTGGTGGATATAGTCTTGGTCATATCAATGGATATCACCACAATATAAGTGATTTTATGTATCTGTATCATGGTGTATCTTCCAAATTTCTTGACTATTACTTGGTGCTGTTCTATTGAATTGAGAAAAACAAGTATAAATCTTATCCTGAACAAGCCTATGATATTGTCACTCTGTTATCCAATCAGGCTAAAAAAATACCACTTAACAAGTTCAAAGATAAGCCTATATCTTTTGACTTAAAAGGTATAGTAGACTAACAAAATGGTAAATTTTGTCTCTGTGACGTGACAAGGTAGAAAAAGTATGCTATAATAGGGTTGGACATAGGATTTTTTCTGTTTTTACAGTCTATATAGATAGAAAAGGTTAGACAAACTTGAATTTGATAGGGGCGTGTGCAATGAGATATTCATGGCTTGACGACTATTTGATGGCTAAGCCTGCGGTTACTAAGGATTTTAAGACGGAGTGGAATTGGGTTCGATATTTTATAGGCGGAAAAATGTTTGCGGCAGTGCTACTAGACAAAGAAGATAAACCATACTACATAAATCTGAAACTAGAACCTCTTGAGGGAGATTTTTTACGCAGACAGCATAAAGATATCGTGCCAGGATACTACTCTAACAAACAGCACTGGAATTCTATTAAACCAGATGGTGCGGTGCCAGATGAATTATTAAAGGAAATATTGGATAAATCCTATGAATTGGTTTTTAAAGGGTTGAGCAAAAAGAAACGCCAGGAAGCGTTGGTTACAACTTATTGCGGACTGGACTGTACAGGTTGTGAATGGAAAGAGCCTTGCAACTGTAATGGGTGTGTATCTTCAAAAGGTTTTCCCTTTCATTGTAAAGAGGAACCTTGTCCTGTGGCCATCTGTGCTATAAACAAAAATGTTATGTTCTGCGGCATGTGCAAAAACTTTCCGTGCCAACTGTTAATAGACTACTCTTGCGACAAAGAACATGGAGATACTCCTAGTGGAGCACGAATTGAAGCTTGTCGATTGATTAACTCCTTGCTAAAAAAGTAGTTAGATAATTTCCAATTTGTTGAACTAAATATCTGTATAGGAGCAGGGTTGAAATACACCTTGCTCCTTTTTTGGGTATTCACTAAAATGAATAAAAAGGTGATTTGCGCACACCAATAGGTGCAATTCATGAGCCGTAAGGCTCAATTCATGAAATCGTAGATTTCAATTCGCGCCGTCAGGCAATTCATTGAAAAAGCGACTTGCCGAAACAAGTCGCTTTTTCTGGCTCCCCCTGTTGGACTTGAACCAACGACAACGCGGTTAACAGCCGCGTGCTCTACCGACTGAGCTAAGGAGGAATATCTGTTATGGAAAAAATAGCAGTTCCGGCGACGCCCTGCTTTCCCAGGCGGTCACCCACCAA
>JAFSAU010000027.1 GCA_017442155.1 Clostridia bacterium
AAATTTTTCTGCGTTTTTGGTCGAAGAGTTTAAAAACGGTAAATTCTTCTATAAGACAAAGAAAATTCAAGAATAATACTGACGTATATTTGCAGGATTTTCTGCAGTATTATGATGAATTTATGTTTTTAAACCATATCGTGTTCAAGTCTTACTGCACTAGTGCAGTAAGACCCGAACACAATATGCCATAAACTTGCCAGATTTCAATGCTTTTGATTTGTCGGTTTTGCAGGGCATAACGAAAATAGCGTAGCAGTCCTTAAAACTACTACGCTATAAAAAATTTATCCTTTTGGCGTCACATCATACCTTTTCCTTATCGGCGAAAGGGGCTCATCCCATAAAAATATCCGTACTTCTTGTTTTTCCTCAATCCGAACGGTCTGGCCCACCGTGTAAAGCTGCACCAATTCGAGCGCGTGCCCTTCTCCGGTGTAAACAGCGGCATAGCTTGCGTTCCGCAGCGTGCAGCTTCCTTCCGTACCCTGTACCACCTGAATCTGCCCCCTGTAAAGTCCGGGCGCGGTGCCGTCCGTTTCTTTCAGGAAGGAAACCGTGTGCGGCGGAAGCGTTATTTCGAGATAGCCGTCCGAAAGCACGGCCGTCTCTCCGTATAACAGCACCATCCAGTTGGCCGCCGTGCGAATCCGTACCGTTTTTTCCGTATCTCCTGCATTCATTGCCAGCACATACGTTTTTCCGGCATTCTCATACACCTTATGCCAGACAAGTTCCGCAAAGCTTTCCTCTCCATCCGTACCGGAAAGTCCAAAAATCAGGGCTTCCCTACTCTCCGTCTCCAGCGCATCCGCCATATCGCCGAAGGGTGACTTTCAGTGTGCGTCCATCCATTTCACGATGCGCGCCATGATGACCGCGGCTTCCGCGCGTGTGGCATTGCCGAGGGGGTTGATTGTGCCGTCCGCATTGCCCTTTATAATATTTTCACGCACCATTGCCGCTATATCGGAAACGGCGTATTCGCTGATTGCCTCTGCATCCGAAAAATCTGCCAGTATGCCTGCATCACCTGCATCCATTGCTGTTTTCGCGCGCATACCGCGTGCACAGATCACCAGCAAATCCTGTCTTGAAATTTCTGCGCCGGGATTATATTTTTCATCGCCGATGCCTTTTAAGATGCCGAGGGCTTTTCCCTCTGCCAGCTCGTCTGCATAGTATACGCCGAGCGGCACATCTGCAAACTGTTCGACAGCCTCTGCCGTAAGACCGAGTGCGCGCATCAGCATATATGCAAAATCTGCACGGGTAACGGCCTGCGACGGCGAAAACGCATTTCGTGCCGTCTTGTTTACAACGTCCTTTTCTGCCATTGCCTCGATATCCGCTTCTGCCCACGGGTAGGACAGCGTGTCCGCAAACGCTTTTTGCGAAAGCACCGCCTTGTCGGGCATTCCGGAAGGTGTCAGCTTATAAACCGAAACGCGGTCGCCGCCGATGGAAATCTCGGCTCCGTCTGTACCCGAAATATCTGCTTCCGTACCGTCTCCGTACAAAATTGTGCCGGAAACCGCACCTGTGCCGGGCATCGGGACAGAAGCTGTTTTATTTTCTGCGGTCATGTTCATGCAAAGGAGATACAGTTCCTTCCCGTCCGTAAAGACCTTGTACCACACATCGCCGTCCACACATTCCGAAACCGTTGCAAATTTGCCTTCTGCAAAAACAGCCTGCATCATGGCGATTTCGCCGGACTCCGCAAATGCCTTCATATCCGACCAAAGTGCCGTTTTGGTAGCATCAAAGCTTTCTCCCTCATAAATGGAGTAATAGCCGATACCGCTGCCGCCGCCCCACATGCTCTGCCATGCCATATGGCGCAGTTCGTGGATTTTCGGTTCATAGCCTGCAGAAATGGTTTTGCACTGCATAAGACCGATGCAGGGCTTTTCGCCGTATGTTTCCAAAACGGCGCGGCGCATGGAGCTTTTGAAAGTGGAAAGGTCACGTACGCCAAGAAGGTAATCGTCATAGATGAACATATCGCAGTATTTGCCTGCCCAGCCGTACTTATCTTTTTTCTGTTCGACAATCATCGTGGGATGATGGGGATCGAGGTCGCGGATGGTCTTGTACCGAAGCCGCATACTTTCCGCAATGTCGATGCCCGTTCTTGCCGCCGGTTCGTCCTCGATGAGATATCCGAAAAGCGCGGGATGGTCTTTAATCTGGTTTACAACCTTGGCAACGGCTTCCATCGCCTCGGGCGTTACATCCCGGTGGTTAGAGGCGTAAATGGTTGCCATAATCATAAGACCGGCTTCCTGTGCGGCATCGAGCTGTGCCACAATTTTCTGAATGGTGTCGCTTTGTACTACGTTAATGCCTGCCGCCGCGGCTTCCTTATATTGACTTGCGCGGACGTGCCATGCCATTACGGGCATCATGAGTGTACCGTCTTCTTTTTTATAAAGACCTTCTTTGGTAATGCGAGTGGGTCTGTCATAACGGCAAACGGGAATGGATTTGGATTCCAGAATTACCGTTTTACCGTTTTCACGCAAGGAAGCTTCCACAAAATAATCCTTCCTGGCTTCTTTCAAAAGAGATACCGGAAAAGTGAAATAGCTTTTTGCAACAATCGGTTCATTCTTCTGACTGAAAAGAACCGTATCACCATCCTTTAAAACATAATCCATCACAGGAGAAGCGGCATACTCGTAGTTTTTCGCATTCAAAACGGTTTCCACTGTATTGGTTTCTGCGTCTGTATAGCAGATATAGTTTTCCGCATCCATGCTAAAACGTGCACCGAGGCCTGCCAGTGTACAAGAAACATCATCATAGTAAATCGTGCCTGCATCCATAAGGCGGAAGAGAATGCGCATAAGCTTTGTGCCTTCCGGGATGGTAACGGTATGCTTCATTTCCATCCATGCACCGACCATGCCCTGCTCAAAGGAGCCGTAGCTGGCACTGCCGTTCCAGGAAGAGGAACCGGGGGCTTCTGCGGAGGTATAAAATTCATAGGAGAAATACGCGCCTCGCCCCATAACAGTATCGGTAAGCATCCAGGCACTGATTGTGTAATCCGCACCCTCCAGAATGTCTGTGACATCATAGGTGATGTAGGACTGCACTGTGGAGCTGTTTGCCCACTCGGCAGGCTCATACATTTCGAGCTTTACAGCGTTATTTCCGCTTCTCTTTTTGTTGGAAACAACTGTTGCCGCACCCGTATCCCACTTATCACCGTAGCATTTAAAGCCCGCAGGCACGCCGTCCGTCACTGTTTCAAAGCTGAAGTTATCAATCAGATTTCCTTCGATAGGCGTAACCGCATCCGTGGCTACGGAATTTAAAACCACCTTGGTTTCCTCACTTGTCATGCCCTCGGCTCCAAGATGGCCGCGCCCCGTCAGGGACACGGTGTCCCAGAACACATCGCCTGTACCGTCCCAGCGAAGCTTGAAGGACAGAAGCTTCGTTCCTTCCGGCACCTTGTACTCCAGTTCAAGCTTCTTCCACCGTTTATTCGTATTCGTCAGATGCTCGGTGATTGCCACCTGGTTTGTGCCATCCATAATACGAAGTCTTGCCCCGTAATTAGACGCGGACTGCGCCTTTACATAGGCTGAAAATTTATACGTAACGCCGGGTGTTACGAAAACATCCTGCTTCCATACACCGCGCGGTGTTTTTTCGCCGCCGCCGGTATGTACCGTAACGCTGTACTCCCCTTCCTTCTTGTCCTTATCCGTCATTTCTCCGAAATCACCCTCTACAAATGACGAGGAGGAAAAGGTCCACCCTTCCGGTATCCCAATCTGCTTGCCGGATGTTTCAAAGTCGGGATTTTTCAGAATGTTTTCCTCGGCTGAAACTGTGATAACCGACGTAGACATGAGCAGTAAGGCGAAAAGAATCGAAAGTAATTTTTTGCCCATTTATTTTCCCTCTTTCTTTCCAGATTATTATTTTGCCGCAGTTCTGACCGTATACGGCGCACTGATAGGCTTTAACCCTCCGGAGGCGTCCCATGCAAATGCCTTGAGTTCATATTCTGTATTTGCTTCCAGTGTCGACGGCAAGGTATATTCCTTTGAAAACTCAATGAAATTTGCCGTGGCTTTTACACTCATTGCCGTATTATAGCCTTGTCTTTCCTGTTCTGTGCCACCATAGACTTTTATGTCTACAACCTGCTTCTTATCGCCGTCTTTTTTGTATAATGCAACCATAATATCCGCACTATCCTTTTCCAGCGTGGTTGTCTTTATACCACGTACCTTCACTGTACTTCCGGCGGCCGGTAACACCTGGAGCGCTTCATTCTTTGCATCCGTGCTGTACATACGTACGTCGCCCTCTTTTTCAACCTCGCAAAGCTGTACATCGTCAAAATACAGTGTTCTTAGGCTACAGTTGAAAGGCCACAAACGTATAGCAACCGGCATTGTTATGGTTTCCGGAACTGTTATATAATACGTATACTGTCTCCAGACATTTTGTGCCGTAGCGACATTATCGGCTGTTACATTTTTGCCTGCTGTCGGATGTGCTAAATATTGGGCTGAACTTGCACTGTCCGATACTGCACCTCGGGCTGCTTGCTCTCCGTCAGGGGATGTAAACCAAAAACTAAAACGATAATTTCTTCCTGCTTCTAACTGGACTTTCTGCGTAACAAAAGCCTTCGCCTTATCATCCTGTACAGAAACAAACCTTTCGCCTTCCGGGGCATTGTTTCCGGCCGCCACCTCTAATGTTGCTGTTGCTGCGGTTCCGCTTGGTTTTAATGCTGTCCAACCCAGCATTCCGCTTTCAAAACCACCGTTTACTAACCAGTTGTCTGTTTTTTCGAGCTTTATATCTGTAATGCATATATCGATGGCATCATCTGTTGAGCGTGGTCTGATGCGAAGTCCGATAGAAGCACCTTCGGGCAAGGTGCCTTCTTTTATGGTCGGCATTTTAAAAACAGTCTCACCGCGTATAGCTTCATCCGTTGCAATGAAATTGGAAGATATCCAGCTTGCTTCGGTTACTGAATTGGTATACTCCAATACTACAGGTGCGGTTGCATCAAGCACTTTGCCTTTTGCATCTGCGTCAGAATAATATAAAATAGCCAGATCCCATGTAAAATTTTTATCTGTACTTGCATAAAGCGCAGATAACTTATAAAGCTCTCCCAGTTCTACATTCCGTATAGACTGCTCTAAACCCGAATTTTTCACAGAGTTTACACGGACGTAATTTCCTGACCAGTCTTTTAAAGTTGTATATTCTGCCGTTTCGGGTGTTATAAGAGAAGATGCGTTAAAGAGAGACCAGCCATCCGGCGTGCCGTTTCCATCCTCATCGGCGAGTGCGCCGTTTGTCAGAAGATTCCCATCTGTTTCCGTTGCCACTGCCGGGAGTACCGCAAAAAGCGCGCACAACAGTGTCAAAAGTACGAGTGTGGATACAATGCGTTTTGTTTTGTTCATTTCTTTTTCTCCTTTCAAAATACAGGGTTTTATTTTATATAAACGTGCCTTTATATCAGGCGCGTTTCCCCTCCAGCATCCCTTTCGGGACAAACCAACCGTAATCGCCGGGTGAATAATATCCTTTTCCCAACGTCCTTACAGGCATTGGGTCTTCCTGCCACAGCGTTCCATTGCTGTCTGCAAGCTTCATCTTGAAGGGTGTGTCCTTTTCCCATCCGATTGCCGCACGGTCAAGCTTTACATGTAAAGTTTCGCCGTCGGATGTGCACTGCCACATGCTTCGGATTTCATCCTCCTGCTGCTTAGACAGCGAAGCGTGCATCTCCGCCGTAACGCTCACTGTTCCGTCTTCCTCAAGGCCAATCCGCGGTGTGGGCGAAAACAGCTCGAATTCTGCCGAAAGCCAATATACCGGGCTTCCCGAAAGGTCAATATACAGTGTCTTGTTGTCGTAGTATGCCCGGAAGCGGGAACGTTCTCCTATGTATTCCCAGCGCGCATTTTCACGGTTTTCCAGCGTATATTTCCGGCTTCCGTCCTCTTCTGCGCCGTAATAGGCAAGGGGCAGAAGTCCTTGCTGTATGCGCGTTTCTACTTCGCAAAACTCCGTTTTCAGAAGCGTATGAAGCTTTTCAATTCTGTCTGAGAGCTTTTCCGGGAAAAATTTATAGCCTTCTGCCTCTGAATGATAGCCGAGCCGCGTATCCTTTCCGCAAAGCACCGCCATGCGGCGGCTTGCTTCGATTTCTTCCAGAACAATCTGCCGCATTTCCTTTAAAATGTCCTCCGGGTTTCCTTTTTCTTCTCCTAAAGCGTTCCGCAACCGGTAAAACCGGAAAATGCGGTTTGCGCTTCCAAACAAAATACCAAGACACTGTGAGACGGAAACCATTTCATTCTCATTCGGCAAAATCTCCTGCAGTACTTTCAGTCCTTCATCCCATGCCGTTTTCATGTTTTCCGAAAGCGTTTCCGCCTCCGGAAGCGTATGTCCGAAGCCCAGGCAGTCGCAAATTCTGTCCCCGTCCGGCTTATCCTCCAGCTTCCATGTTCTGGGAAGGGAGAAGTTCTTCGGTTTGAGTGCCAGCTGCCACACCACACCGTCATGCATTGGCCCGTAATAGCTTGTCAGAATATTCAGCGGATACTGCCGGTATCCCGTTTCAAACAGCTTCCACGCCTTTGCAATCTTTCCGGCATTTGTTCTTCCGAAATGTACGGCGGCAAGCCGCAGTAAAAATGCTTCCTCCGTTTCCTCCACATCCATGAAGGATAAAAGACCTGCAGCTTTACTCATGACGGACGGGTAATTCCCGAAATACCAGCACTGCACGACGCCCTCCACGCCAAGTGCAATGGCCGCCTTATATTTTTTATACAGTATGCCCGGAACAGGGACATATGGTACGGATGCCACCTCATGGGAACAGCAGACCTGCATTTTGGCAAAAATCCGTTTTCCCGTTTTTCTGCCCTCCTCTGCCGTTACGCAAAACCGTTTTGAAGGTCCGATTGCCGACAGCCAATAATCAATCCCAAGCCTTTGTTTTCCAAGCTGCTCTTCCTCCACCGTATCTTCAAAGTTCTGCATCAGAATACTTCCGGCAGGTGCGTTTTGCACATAGTCCCGGATTTCCTCCACGTCCCACATCCGTTGTGCATAGGACCAGCTGATAAAATCCGTACCGGGACTTTCCGAAAATGCGCCATTTAAAACGTCAACCGCTTTTGCAAGCACCCGGCTCCGCGGCATCGTGCCGCACCGCGGGCAAGGGGTCTTTATGGTGTTGGAAGCGCAATGGGTAAGGCCCTCCCCCACCGTAATGCTAATCCATCCCCGAAGGTCCGGACACGCCTTTACGAGACGTTCTCCGGCTTCCTTTATGTAGCCCTGCATAAACGACGTTTCAAGGCAGTTTGCCCGGTATCCGCCTTCTATCTCTGCACCGAGTGCAAACGCGTACTTTTCTTTAAGCTCCGGATAGTCTCGGAAGAAAAACGGCTCTATGGCAAATACATACACGCCGATGCCGTACCGTGCACATTTCTGAATCACGCGGTTCAGCTTTTCCAGTCTTTTTTCGCTCCCCTTCCCGTATTCCGTTATGTACGAAGAGGGCAAAAGATCTGAAAAGCGCGTATAAATCCAAAGCCCGTTGATTCCGTCATGCATAAGCCGTGCAAGATACGGCTCCGGATAATAGTCCACCTCGTCAAAAAGCTCATCCTTTGAATGCGGAGGCCGGTTTGTCGGACTGAAAAAACCGCGTGTGATTCTGGTTTTAATTGCCGGCTTCTGTTTCGTAATGCCCTTTTTAAGCCACGGCCCTTCCGCAGATAAGAACGCATCCTCTATATACATAATCGCGCGGCGAATCCCCTCGGTATCTCCTGCGCGAATCACCGTTTCCTTCTCATCCGTTTCCACGGTAAAGCTTTCAAACACATCTGTTTCTTCCTGCACGAGATAAATCGGATACGCATTGCCGCTTATTCCATACAGCTTTATGAACGCATCAAAGTCCTCATAGGCCGTCAGAAGACTTCCCGCAGGATCGGGGAAAGACTTTACAAGGTATATCCCCTCCACCTCAATTTCATCCGGCTGTTTCTGTCCTGTACCGAAAAAAATTTTTTTCTCCTGATGCAGTGGCATTTTCAGCTCTTTCAGGAATCCGAGCGGCGGCTGTTTGGAATAGAACGGGTCTTCATTTGAAATTCGTATCATGCTGTTGTTCCATCCTTTATACTTCTTTATTATCTATTGTACCAAAATTCCTCCTTGCTGTGAATGGAAATATCTTTCGTTTTTTTGCACTTTTTTGACCTCTGCCCCTTCTGCCAAGCCCTTGTTTTAAAGGCTTTTCAAAGTTTCTTGTCTTTTATTGATTCCATTTTGTTCTTTTTTGATTATGTTCCTGCCTTTATTTTCCTGTTTTTTGGCATTTTCACTTTGTACATCTTGACAATATTGACGCCTTTTGATATAATAAAATTACTATAGAAAGGGGGAGCATACCATGATGCAAGCCACGGATTTATATAACCTGGACCTTCATGTCCGTTTCATCACCGCAAAGCATATTGTCTGCTCACCGCATTGGAAAATCGACGGATACATCCTGCCTTTTAACAAGCTTTATTTTATAACGGACGGCAGCTGCGTTCTTGAAATGGACGGAAAAACCTACCGCCTCAGGCGCGGTGATATGGCACTCATTCCGCGCGGAAAAAAACACAGTATGCGTTACACAGAAAAAAAGCATCTGGAAAAGTTTTTCCTGCATTTTACACTGGAGCTTCCCGGCGGTATCAATTTTTTTGATACACCCGATTTTGCGGACAGTGCACCCGTTGTTTCCTGCGCCGGTGACTTTGATTCTGTTTTTTCCGTTTTTTCCAATTTATTTTCTAACCATAGTGTACGGAACCGTCTTGCTCTTCTGACGCATCTGCATGCCGCCACGCTCTCGGCAGTTTCCCTGTATATTGATAAAAAGATGGCCGTGATGCATGACGGCAACGTCTCCTTCTCCGAGGTCATCGCTCTCATGCAAAGCACCCCCGGCGGTCTGCAGCTGAAAACGCTTGCAGATATGATGTTTCTCTCGCCTGAGCATTTTGTGCGGAAATTCAAGGCGTTTTACGGCATATCCCCCATGAAATATTATGACCGTCTGCGTATCGACCACGCCACCGCCGCCATCCGCGAAGGACAACTGTCTCTGGCGGAAATTGCGGAAAGTCTGGGGATTTCCGACCCGGCATACTTCTCGAAATTTTTCAAGAAGCATGTGGGCATAAGCCCGGGCGAGTACCGCCGCACCTGCCACAAAAAATATGTTATGTTTGCGGAGGGGCGGGAAGTGTCTGATTCCTGATGCAATTACAGCCCTGAAAATATCGAATTTTCAGGGCTGTATTGTATTTTACTTATTCGGCCGCAAGCTTTGCATAAAGCATGAAGCAGAATGCGGATGGGTGGGCGTTTACCTGTCCGCCGAAGGCATAAAAAATCTTTTCCATATCCGTTTTATACTGCACATCCCCGGTGGCAGAAAACAGCTTATACAGGCACAGTGCCAGCACGCCGTTGGCCGGGGGCGTGGCACCGTCATCCCCCTCCATCAGGCGGACAATCATTTTTTCGGCGTCACGTGCGCTGAACACTGCCCCGCCCCGTTCATCCCAGAAAAGACGTACAATATCGCCCCAGGTTTCCTTTGCATGGGTCAGATATTCTTCTCTTCCCGTGGTTTCCCAGAGGGTAAGCTGCGCCCACAGAAGATAGGCATAATCCTCGGCAAAGGCAAAAATGCCCGCCTCGCCGCCATAGTACCGGGCCAGAAGCCGTCCGTCCTCCGTGCGAAGTGTCCGGTCAATAAAATGCAGTATTTCCTCTGCCGTCCGGGTGTATGCATCGTTTTGCATCGTGCCGCCCGCCCGGGCAAACGCCACGGCACAAAGAGCGTTCCAGCCGGTCAGAATTTTCCGGTCAATATCCGGGAGGGGCCGACTCTGCCGCTTCCGCAGAAGGGCTGCCAGCTGCGTTTGGTACTCCGCTGTGCTTTCCCGCTCCACCCGGGGCAGGGACCGTTCCGTAATATGGAAGGTACGGCAAAAATCCTTGGCGTCCTTTCCTAAAATCTCCCGCACCTCCGACGCATCCCAGAGATAGTAGGCTCCTTCTCCCCCGGCACTCTCTGCACTGACGGCACTGTAAAACCCGCCGGCATCACTTTTCAGCACGGATTCCATAAAAGAAAGCGTATCCTCTGCATATGCCGTAAAGCTGCCCCCGGCTTCCAGAAATGCAATCGCCAAAAGGGCGTTGTCGTACAGCATTTTTTCATAGTGGGGCACGGTCCAGCCCCTGTCCGTAGCGTAGCGGAAGTAGCCACCGCCCACATGGTCACAGAGACCGCCATCGTGGATTTTCTGTAATGTTTTTTCTGCCATCAGCCGGCTCTCCGCATTGGCGTACTTTCTCCCGTAGGCCAGCAGAAACATGGGAATCTGCGGCATCGGGAACTTGGGCGCACTTCCAAAACCGCCGTATTCCCTGTCAAACGCCCGGCCAAGGTCTGCCGCCGCTGTTTCTGCCGCATCGGCAGAAATGGTTTCGGTATACATTCCTTCCTCTTCCCGGTTTAAAACATCTGTAATTTTCCCTGCTGTGTCCACCACCGCCTGCCGTCTGCCGGACCAGGCGTCGGCGGCACTTTTCAGAAGCGTTTTAAATCCCATATGGCCGCCTGTATCCTCCTTCGGATAATACGTGCCCGCAAAAAAGGGCTTGCGGCCGGGCGTCAGAAGCAGATGCAGGGGCCAGCCGCCGTCCCCGGTCATGGCGCGGCATACGTTCATGTATACGGCGTCCACATCCGGCCGTTCCTCCCGGTCTACTTTTACGGGAATAAAATGCCGGTTTATCAGCTCTGCGGTTTCCGGGTCGGAAAAGCTTTCCTCGGCCATGGCGTGGCACCAGTGACAGGCACTGTAGCCGATGGAAAGCAGGACAGGCTTGTCCTCCGTCTCCGCTTTTTCAAAGGCTTCCGCGCCCCAGGGATACCAGTCTACAGGGTTTGCCGCGTGCTGCAGAAGATATGGGCTTTTACTGCCCGTTAATCGATTTGCCATATTTACCAGTCCTTTCTCTTGCATATTTTACCCATCTGTGATATACTATTATACATAAAAGAATGCAAAACAAGGAGGGAACCGGAATGCTACTACAAATCAGCGGCGGCTGTACAGCGGCCCGCGGTTTCCGTGCCGGCGGGTACGGGGCGTATGCACTTCTGGCCTGCGGTCTGCCGGCCGTGTGCAGCGGTGTCTACGGAAAAAACCGCATCACCTCCGCGCCGGAAAAATGGTCCTCTTTTATAACGGAACAATACGAAACGGCCCAGGCGGTGTTTCTTTGCGGCAGCACAGCAGGTACTGCCGTGGGGGATGCAGGATATGCTCTTGCCGTGCAGATGGCAGAGCTTGCGGCCTCATCCCTCGGTCTGCCGCCGGAAAAGGTCTTGCTGGCCGCGGCAGGTAAGGCCGGCACCCATTTTTCCATGGAAGAAGCGGAGGACGCGGCGGCGAGCCTTGCCCGCGTGCTTTCCGGGGAAGCAGACGGTTCCGCGGCGGCGGCACTGGCCCTTTCGCCCTTCGACGATGGAACAGAAATTGCCGTGGAGTTTGATTTGGGTGACAAAAAGGCGCGTCTCGGCGGCATTTGCAGACGGGGCAAGCCGTTGGCCCTGATTACCACTGACGCTGCCATTTCAAAGGAAATGCTCGACCGCGCCCTCCGGGCAGATGCAGAGGAAACCTTTTTCATGGCCATGCCGGACGGGGCACGGCCCGGGGACTGTGTGCTCTGCCTTGCTTCAGGTATGGCAGGAAACAAAAAAATCACAGAAGAGGATGCGGCCTATTCTGCGTTCTGCGCGGCACTAAGGCATGTGACCTCTTATCTCGCCAAAAGCGCGGCCTCGCTGGGGCGGCTTTTAGAAATCACGGTGCAAAATGCCGTGGATAAGTCCTCGGCCGGCACACTTGCCCGTGCGGCGGCGGCCTCTGTTCCGCTCCGGACGGCAGCCGGGGTGGACACGGCAGACTGGGCCAGCCTTTTATACGCCTTCGGTGAAACGGACGTACCCTTTGACCCGAATCTTCTGGATATCAGTCTCCGGAGCACGGCAGGAAGTGTTCAGCTTCTCCGAAGCGGTCTGGCACTTTTTCCGGACGACGTGGAGGCGGTGTTTGATGCACCCACCGTCACCTTCCTGGCCGATATGAAAAACGGAAATGCCTCTGCCACGGCCTGGAGCGATTTTATCGAATAAACGCTTGACAAAGACAGAAAAAACCGGTATAATGAATCAACGCAGAAAGGGGATACATACCATGATTCTTGCAATTGATATAGGAAATACGAACATCGTCCTCGGCGGCTTTGTGGAGGACACCCTTTCCTTCGTAGCCCGTATTGCCACGGACACCAAGAAAACCGAGGATGAATACGCGGCGGTCATCCGCAGTGTGCTTTCCATCCATGAAGTGGGGAAACAGGAAATCCGCGGGGCAATTATCGCCTCGGTTGTGCCGCCGCTGAATACGGTTATGAAAAAAGCGGTGCGGATTGTATACGGTGTGGAAGCACTTTTAGTCGGCCCCGGCATTAAAACAGGTATCAATATCCATTGTGACAACCCTGCCACCGTGGGTGCGGACCTTATCTGTGCCTGTGCAGGTGCACACCACATTTACGGCAGTCCCTCCCTGGTTATTGACATGGGAACGGCAACAAAAATCATGCTGGTGGATAAGACCGGGACGTTTTGCGGCGCATCCATTATTCCCGGTGTCAACATTGGTCTGCGTGCCCTCTCCGGCGGTACGGCGCAGCTGCCGCAAATCAGTCTGGAAGCCCCGAAGTCCGTTATCGGCAAAAATACGGTGGACTGTATGCGCTCCGGCGTGGTGTTCGGAAATGCCTGCCTGATTGACGGTATGATTGACCGCTTCTGCGAGGAAGTGGGCGAAAAGCTACAGGTACTGGCCACCGGCGGACTTGCTCCCACGATTATTCCCCACTGCAGGCATGAAATTCTGCTGGACGAGCATATGGTACTTAAAGGCCTTTATATTTTGTACACAAAAAACATCTGATATTATCCCTTCGGGGTTAATAAAATAAAATGCGTTGTATCGCAGACCGGGAGGAGGCGTCCATCCTTTTTCCGCGGCGAACGACAGCAAGGAGGAATTTTTATGAATAAAAAAATGGACACAAAAACTATGGTGCTGGGGGCTGTACTGACAGCACTGGTCATCATCCTGGAGGTCATCAGTGCTTCTCTCGGTAAAGCCGGTATGTTCCGCTTCACCTTTGCACTGGTTCCGATTGCCATCGGTGCGGCAACCTGTGGCCGGGCTCTCAGTGCCTGGCTGGGTCTCGTTTTCGGTCTTTCCGTTCTTCTTACGGGGGACGCGGCGGCTTTTCTGGCCGTAAATCCTTTCGGGACAATCCTCACCGTTCTTCTGAAGGGTATCGCCTGTGGCTATGTGGCCGGTCTTTTGTACTGCCTTCTTAAAAAGCAGAGCCGTTTTGCGGCAGTAGCTGTATCGGCCGTGGTCTGCCCCATCGTAAACACCGGTGTCTTTTTGCTGGGCTGTCTTGTTTTCTTTATGAATACCATTGCAGGCTGGGCAGAAGGGCTGGGCTTTGGCGGCAATGTGGCAGGATACATGCTTTTCGGTCTCGTCGGTATAAACTTTATTATTGAAATTGCCACAAACGTTATTCTGACTCCTGTTATTGTCCGGCTTCTGCGCATTCGGGAAAAATAAACAACTTTGTACATGCGAAAGGAAAAATTATGAAAAAAACCGCTTTTTTTCTCTGTATTCTTCTCTGCCTCTCCTTTTTGTCGGTGCTGCCGTGCGGCGCGGCAGAGGAAATGGTGCAGGGGTATATTTCAAATGCGTTAACTAACTCCAATATCAACGGAGATTATGTCAAGGCGTTGGTGTTGACGGCCGACCGGACAAAGCACATCTATACACTGGCAAAGCGGGTCACCGTCAACGGTACGGTTTTCACACCCAAAGAAACGGAAGAATTTGATGCAATCGCAGACCAAATCCGAAATCAGTTTGCAGAAATCCGGCTCAATGGAGAGCAAATTACCGAAATTACAACAGACACCGAGCCGGAGGAGCTTGCGTATGTGTTGTATGACCCGGCAACCGGGAGGTTTTCCGGTGTTGACAAGGTGCTTCCTGTGTTTGACGACTGCGGCGCGTATATCCCCGCTCTGGATGCGGACCACTACTACACCATTGAAGTATACGACTATGCCGTCAATATTACGAGGAAGACGGCCAAGGCCGAAGATATGGCAACGGTGCACCAAATAGCCGCAGAAAGCAGTGCACAGCCCAATTTCCTCCTGGCACTTACCGTGGAATTCGAAGCAAGGGACGCACTGGAATCGACAGAGGTGCCGGCAGTCTGCAAAGCAAAGCTGTATGATGCCGACGGGGATTTTTTGCAGGAAGCAGAAACCGACGTTTCTTTCCCGTATCTGTACTTTAATGACCTGCCGAATGAGAACCGGGGATATAAAGTGACGTTGTGGCTCGAGAGTGCCGAGGGGAAAACCATCAGCCCCGCCTGCACCATTCTCTGTACCACGGCAGCCCTGCCGGTTTACAGCGGGTTTATGGACGCGGCCGGAACAACGGAAGATATTAGCGGAGAACATATTATCGTCCGGATTCGCGATGCAAAAGGCGAAAAACACACGTATTCCTGCTTCGGTCTCCGGTACATCGGCAATGAAAGAATTACCGATCTACAAACAGCCATAGATAGCCTTTCAAAGCTGACACGCGTAGAATTTATGTGCGACGGAACCGATAATATTAACATGATTCGTCCTTTCACCATGAAACGGGAATGGAAAGCTTGCAATGTGTCCGGGGCAGCGGTCTACAAAGACCGCTTTGAAGCAGAAGTACAGTTTGAAGAAACCTACGAAAAGCCCACTGCACTGGTGCTGGTTGCATTGTATGATGAAAACGGAAAGTTGACAGGCTGGACCTTTAAAACGGTGGATGTGCCGAAGGATCGGAGCGAGAGCGTTCCCGTGAATGTTTCCATGGACGCTTCGGAAAACTATGTAAGCAGCAAACTGTTCCTATGGGAAACACTGCTTGGCCCTTGTTCGTAAAAAAATAGGGGTTTTTTGAAAAATTTTGTTGCAAAACGCACGGATTAGGTGTATACTGAATTCCGTGCGTTTTTAATTTACATAAGAAAGAAGGAATTTTTGTGGAAAAACTTCAACCCAAGCTGATTTCCTGCCTGAAGGGCTATCGGGGCGGACAGCTTGCGCGAGACGTGATGGCCGGCATCATTGTCGCCATCATCGCCCTGCCGCTTTCCATTGCACTTGCGATTGCCAGCGGCGTAGGGCCGGAGCAAGGCCTTTACACGGCCATTTTTGCCGGCTTTGTCATCTCTCTGCTCGGCGGTAGCCGGGTACAGATTGCCGGTCCCACGGCGGCCTTTGCTTCCATTGTGGCAGGTATTGTGGCCACAGAAGGAATGCAGGGGCTGGCGATTGCCACGATTCTGGCCGGTATTCTGCTGGTACTGATGGGTGTTTTGCGCCTGGGCAGTCTGATTCGCTTCATTCCGCGGACCATAACCGTAGGCTTTACCGCCGGTATCGCGGTCACCATCGCCATCGGGCAGGTCAAGGACTTTCTGGGTCTTGTCTTTACCCATGCCCCCGTGGAAACGATGGAGAAGGTGGAAGCCATTGCCGGAAGCCTTGGCACCATGAACCCCACAGCACTTCTGGTGGGTCTCCTGGCTCTGGCGATTCTGATTATTGCGCCGAAAATCCCGGGTCTGAAACGGGTGCCGCCCTCTCTTATTGCGATTTTAGTCTGTGCAGTTTTGGTGGCACTTTGCCGACTGAACGTGAACACCATCGGTGACCTGTATACCGTTTCCTCTGCGCTTCCGAAGCCTGTCCTGCCGGGGATTTCGCTCCAGTCCATCCTGCACGCTTTCCCGAATGCCGTTACCATTGCCGTGCTTGCGGCGGTGGAATCGCTTCTCTCCTGCGTGGTAGCGGACGGTATGATTGGCGATAAGCACAATTCCAACATGGAGCTGGTGGCCCAGGGTGCCGGCAACATTTGCTCGGCTCTGTTCGGCGGTATTCCGGCAACGGGTGCCATCGCCCGTACTGCGGCCAATATAAAAAACGGCGGCCGGAGTCCGGTGGCCGGTATGGTCCATGCCATATTACTGCTTTTGGTGCTCGTTCTGCTTATGCCCTACGCCTCCCTCATCCCCATGCCCGTAATTGCCGCAATTTTATTCATTGTGGCCTATAATATGAGCGAGTGGAGGGAATTTGTCAGCATCTGTAAAACCTCCCCGAAAAGCGATATTTTAATCCTGGTGCTGACCTTCGTACTAACCGTGGTATTTGACCTGGTGGTAGCCATTGCCGTAGGTATTGTACTCTCTACGATTCTCTTTATGAAGCGGATGGCAGACGAAACGAACGTTGTTCGCCGCGATACTGCTCCTGCAAACGTGGCCGTATACGACATTACCGGCCCCCTGTTCTTCGGGGCGGCAGACAAACTGGCCACAGCAGGTGACCCGGGAGAGGTTTCTGCCGTGGTGCTTTGTATGCAAAGCGTGCCTGCGGCTGACGCCAGCGGTATACACCAGTTAGAATCTGTATCTCATACCCTTGCCGACCGGGGCATTACGCTCCTTCTCACGGGCGTACGGCCACAGCCGATGCAGGTACTGCAAAAAGCGGGTCTGTATGAAAGCCTCGGTGCGAACAGCTTTTTTGAAAGCGAAGAAGCGGCCCTAAGGCACGTTACTGCCTTATAATTCTGTAAAATAAAACTGACGGGATGCATTCCGGTGCCTTTACGTCCGGAATGCATCCCCCTTTTTGTATTCCTTTGTTCTTTTGTCCCTTACTTTATAAAGCCTGTACAAGCCGCAGATACAAGGTATCCAGCGGCACACCGTTCTGGCCATTCATAACAACAAAGCTTTCTTCTTCACTCTCTTTATTCTGTACCATAAGCGGCACAAACAGGCTGTTATACAGACATTCCATTGCCGTTTTTCTGCTTACCGACCCATAACCGATAATGGGGTTCCCCTTTGTGATGCTCTCCTGTGAAGCAACAATCATATACCCGTTCGGGTGGCCGCCCATCACCTCTGCCTTCGGCGCGCGACCGAGCATACGGACGAGCATCGTCAGCATTTCCGCGCCCGTTATTTCCGCATCGGGCGAAAAGCGGTTCTCTCCCGTTCCCTTTATCATTCCGTTTTCATAGCAGAACGCAATATAGCTGCTTGCCCAATGGGCGGCGGGAACATCATCAAAAACCTGCCGCGGCGGCACTTCCGTATAGCCTGCAGCTTTTGCAAGCATACTGCACATTTCTGCCCTTGTAATACTCCGGAGCGGAATGAACTGTCCGTTTTCGTAACCGCTGATTACCTGCATGGAGCGCAGCATTTTCTCTGCCTCCTGCCCCAGCACCTCCACTGTGAGGGTGCCGGCGGCATTTTGTACGGAAGGCTTTGAAAGCCGGAAATAATAGCCGTGTCGGAAACGCAGGGGCGAAAGCGTCGAAAGAATATATTCGTTTACCATCTCCGTGTTCGCCGGGACATCCGTGAGCCTCTCCGCCGCCTCGCCCGTTTCTTTATCCACAAGCTCCACAGTAAGCGTATGCGCCGTCTCCCCCCGCACGGTAACCTTCAACCCGGCAGAAAAAGATTGTGGTGCAACCAAAAAATCCGAATACTGCGTCTCGTTTTCTGCAAAGCTATAGGAAAAATCCGCCCTTTCCTGCGGCATTCCGATAACGGTCTCCGTTTTCTGCGCCACCACGGAAAGCGGATATTCGGTAACGCCGTCCGTAAGATAAGCGGGGCCATTTGCCGCATTGCCGCAGTTTGGAATGAGCATAAGTCCCGCGGCGAGAAGAGAGGATACTTTTCGTTTCATGTTCATTTGTTTTCTCCTTTTAAATTATTTGTTTTTGCAATATTATTATAGCATATAAAAGTATTTATGTCAAGCATTTGCAATATAATTATTTGTATAAACAATATTTGAGGTGGAACTATGGAAAGAATTGCCGAATTAAGAAAGTCAAAGCACTGGAATCAGGTTGCGCTTGCAATGAAGCTGAATGTATCCCAATATTTAATCAGTGCATATGAGACGGGCAGACATCAGCCCGGTATTGAAACGCTTCTCCAGATGGCAAAGCTATTCAATGTCTCCGTGGATTATATCATTGGAAACACGGATATAAAAACACCTATAGACGCCTTTGCAAAAGACGGGCTTACGGAAGATGAAATAGAGCTTCTTTCCATTTTCAAAACGCTGACAAAAAAAGAACAACAGCGTGCAATCGGTATGCTGCTGGCTTTGCAATCCCGTACGGAACAATAACCGCAAATAAAACTTAAATGGTTTTATTGACCAGATATAGTAAATCTCTTTTCACTTGACAAAACCGTCTTTTTTGTGGTATGATTAGTTATACAAATCATACCACAAAGGAGAGCGACAATATGTCAAACATAAAAGGGAAATATGCATGGACGGCTACAGTCGGAGAAAAAGGTCAGATTGTTATTCCAAAGCAGGCACGGGAAATCTTTAACATAAAGCCCGGCGACACCCTGCTGATTCTGGGAGATGAGGCGCGCGGGATTGCCATTCCGCCGAAAAATGCTTTTACAGAACTCTTTGGGGTGGCCTTTTCGGAAAACGAGGAAGATGACAAATGAAAAAAATAGCTTTTTTCTCCATCCCGGCACACGGGCACACAAATCCCATGCTTCCCGTTGCCGCGGCCCTCGCAGCGCGCGGAAACCTTGTCCGTTTTTACTCTTTTAACGAATTTAAAGAAAAAATTGAAAAGACCGGTGCTGCGTTTATATCCTGCGATTCTTTTCTCCCGGAATTAAACGCGCCGGAAAAAAGAAAGCTGAAAGCCGTATCCACCACGGAAATGACCGTGCAGGATATCCGTATCACGCTCCGCATGGATTCTTTTTTGAATGCGGAATTTTCAGCCTTCCGGCCGGATGTTGTATATGCGGACTCTGTGTGCTTCTGGGGAAAGCTTACTGCATGGAAGCATTCTGTCCCCTTGGTTGTTTCTACAAGTACCTTTGCATTCAACCAGTTTTCTTCCCGATATATCAAAAACAGCCCGAAGGAACTCGCGGACATGATTTTCGGACTGCCCAAAATATCGAAGGAGCTTAAAAAGCTGGAGCCCTACGGATATCATGTTCAAAACGTTCTTTCTCTGATTCAGAATGATAATGATACGGACACGGTCGTATATACTTCCGAAAAATTTCAGCCGTATGCAGAAAGCTTTTCTGCGCGGTACGCCTTTGTGGGACCTTCCGTGTTTTCAACACTTTCTCCGCAAAAAGAAAAAAAGCGTCCGCTTATCTATATTTCATTGGGAACAGTTATCAATGACCGCCCTGATTTTTACAAAAAGTGCATCCTTGCACTGCAAGATATGAATGCAGAGGTTATTATTTCTTGCGGAAATACAATGCCTCCGGCCCGTCTCGGAACGCTTCCGCCAAATGTACAGATATACGCAGAAGTGAATCAGCTTGAAGTTTTGTCTAAAGCTGACGTTTTTATAACGCATTGCGGAATGAACAGTGTTTCCGAGAGCCTGTATATGGCAACACCAATGGTACTTTTCCCTCAAACCGGAGAACAGCATGCTGCAGCAAGAAGAGTCACCGAAGTCGGGGCAGGTAAATTACTGAAGAAAGTATCCCCTGAAAGCATTAAAAGCACTGTGCAGGAAATCTTAAATACACCTTCTTATGCAAAAGCCGCGGCTATATGCAGTGCTGATTTCCGAAGCTGTCCGGGGCCTTCGGGAGCCGCAGAATTTATCGAAAATGCACCACACACCGTTTAGGAGATGCATCTGCAAAAAACTTAGTTTTTTACAATTTAATACGCTTAGGGAACGCCTCTTTACGCAGGATACCCCACATCTTGTCGATGTAAGAAAGCGTGTAAAAATTTTCGTAATAGTGATAGTAAAAAGCACCTTTCAGGGTCATCTCATACGTGCCCGCATGTTCCCTGATAAATCCCAGCCGCTTTGCAAGCCAAAGCTCGAAGCCATACATTCGTTTCAGCGGTACGCCAAAGAAGCTTTCAAAATCACTCGCTTTTACACGTGTAGTGTATGCTGTCCAAAATAACCAGTAAAGCATCCTTTGCCGTCTGGTAAATCGAATTGTCAAGGATGTGGCGAGTTTGCCGGAACGAATTCTGTCACAGTACGCTTCCACATCAAACGTATTGATTTTGAACTGTTCTTTGAGCAGGCTGGTGGCAGAGCAGCCGAAGCCGAGAAAGGTTTCTCTGGTCATAGACGAGTATTCTGCATCCGGCTCATTTGAGAACGTCCAGATAGAACTGCGTGAATACCCTTTACCCAAGCAGTACCGGGTGATGGCATCCAGCAGTTCCCGCTTTTCTTTTTTCGGCATTGCCGTGGCAGAGCTTTCTGTAAAAGTGAAATCAATAAACGGGTATATGGCTACATGGTTTGCGCCCAATGCAAAAGCCGCATCAATATCCGCTTTCAAATCATCATAGGTTTGTCCGGGCAATGCAAAAATAAAGTCCATGGAAACCGTTTCAAACGGGACAGCCGCCAGGGCAGACCGCACAGCAAGGGTGTCAATTTTCTTTCTCCCGAGTATGTTCTGGTATTTACTGCAGAAGGACTGAATGCCGATGCTGATTTTTGTTATGCCTGCATCCTTCAGAATTTGCAGTACCTCTGTATTTACATTATCGGGGTGCAGCTCCAGCCCGATTCCCTCCGTAATAATGAAGTGCTCCTTCAGGGCATCTATAATTTCTTTTATACGATGTGCCGCAAGTGCCGGTGTTCCGCCTCCGAAATACAAGCTGGTTACTTTTTTACGTCCTGTATGCCCACTGCCTACAAGGTGAATTTCCCGAATCAGAGAATCTATGTATTTTTCGCACTCTTTTTCGGAATATCGTACCTTACAATAGGGACAGAAATTACATATACTTTTGCAGAAAGGAATGTGAATATACAGCCCAAGCTTTTCACAGTCTCCAAACGGCAGCATCCGGTCATATTCGTTTTTAAATGTAAACGGCCGTACCTTCCGGGTAAGCCACATTCTTGTTAAGCTTGTAATAAAGCGCATACTTCTCCTATATGTACTTCAGATATGTGTGAAGCATCTCAAAGATTATTTTTAGATTTCCTCTGAATAAAAGCGTGTATTCCGCAACAAAGAAATATCCGCACCGGTCACAAAGCCCTGGAACCTCCACGCATCGGCCGCAGACAGACAGCTTTCCGTTTTCCATCACAACACACTGATGGCAGGGTGTGGGAAAACGATTGTCGCAAAGATACGGAAATGCGCTTTTAAGATTGAATACCGGCGCGCCCTCTTTCATCATTTGTGTTATCATATCACAACACCTGGCTTTTTCTTCCCGGCTCAACGATAGTTCTTTTGTATCCGGGTATGGTGTGTGAAAATTGAACGATACTGCCCGGACGTTTTTCGTATCACGGGCCGCCCGGCATACATCACGCACACAGTCTTTGTTTATCTGATTGATTGCCATGTAAAAACAGATATTATCTGCGGTGGCACGTCTGATATTCTGCATAATGGTGTCGTAGGTGTCCCCGCGAATTGCGTTATGGCGTTTTTTATCCCCATCCAGGCTCAAAAGAATTAAGTCTGCTTCCGGAAGGTCGATAGGAAAAGTGCCGTTCGTAACCACATTGACAATGAGAAACCCCATGTTTTTTGCTTCAATGACTAAATCTCTTATCGTTTTGTCCCCATCCTTCCAGAGGAACGTTTCGCCGCCGCAAAAGAATAAAATGCGTACTCCCATATCATATAATTGCTGCATTTCCCGGCGAATCTGCTCGTACGGATGAATGATTGATGTGATGTTATTAACCGAACAGTGTCTGCAATGCAGATTGCATTTATCCGTAACAATTACTGTTCCAAGTATCGGGGCTTTCTTTCTGAAAAATATTGTCCCCAGGCCAAAGGCTGCGAAGTGCAGAAAAGAGGATAGCTTCATATTTTTTCTCCATAGCATTTTTCTTAGCTTTAAAAGGGTGTACACACAGTATTATACACGGTTTCCACCGGTTTTTCAAGACAGTAAGATACATTTGTTAACTTTTTAACTTTTACTTATCAGCTTTTAATCTTTGTTTTGCTTCTTCAACCGTTTCTCCATCACGGGTTAAATATCTGTCAACAAATGCATCCTCTGCTTTTTCGTAACAACCTACAACAGTTTTTTCAACCTTTTTGTAAGTACCTACAACAGCATCCTCAATTTTTTTATAACCAGCTGTAACTCCTTCAATAATTTTTTCATTTGCTTTTACTACTTTTGATTTAGCCATTTCTTTGTTTCCTTTCTTAATAAATTTATTCCAAGTATAAGTACAATGATACAAACTGCCGTTCCCGTCAAAGCATTAAACAATCGAATATCAGCAATTTCCATTCCCGCAAAAGATGTAAGCATTGACCTCTGGAGAGAAAATATAGAAACGGCTGCATCAGCAAGAGATATATTTCGGAGTGCTTTTATGATTGGAACGTTTACTTTTTTACTTTTACATAGATTTATTATTGCAAATACAAGCTTTGTAAATGTGTATGTAGCAATAGTAATCATAACTACTTCGTGAAATTTTGTGCCGATGTCCTGCTTTATTGTAAGAATTACTGTTCCGATTAAAACAACAGACAGGCATATTAGCATGACGCCCGAAAATCTTTTTGCAAAGACCTCTTTTTCGGTATTCTGTGTCTTGCTTTGCTTTTCTGACAGAACAAGAGCAAGGCGCATTATGCTTAAAATAACATAATAAGCAGAAAGCGTTATAAACCACCAAGAAAATGTCATAAATCCAACAATGGCATTTCCAATACCATAAGTGATATTCAATACAAACGAGGCGAAGGCAAATAGAAATATTCGCTGATTTTTGTTTCCCAAACGATTAAATTGTGTTTTAATCTGCTCAAGCATCTTATTTTATTCCTTTTGTAATGGGAATTAGTGAAAGAAGTAAAAGAATTCCTGCTAATCCGATAAAAGTACCTAAAATAATATTTTCCCAAACCATGCAGAAGCACATACCAACACCTAAAGTCAGAGCACCGATTATTCCGAACACAGTTAGCATGATCTTTCTGCCGTTTAACTTAATAGGAGCTTTATGCTCCATTTTTCTCCATACAATAACTGTTATTAAACCTAAAACAATACCGACTGCACCGAAAACCATGCCCGGCTTAAATGCGTTCCATTCCGGCAAAAGCGCCATACACATACCAAGAGCAAATAACACTCCCGATACGGTTCCCAACATCATTGCTACAAAACTACTTTTTTTCATAAGAAAAACCTCCATATTTTTATTCGTATTAAAACTACACTTGTCTTTTTAATACAGTTATAGTATAATATCTTTGATGGTATTTTTCAATCAACAATTTTGCAACAAGTGTTGGAATAATAGAAAGAGGTGTGCCTATGAATGTAAAAAACAATAAAAGAAAAAGAGACTCCATTGATAAGATTGAGAAATCTTTTATAAATATGCTTCAAAAGAAAGAACTAAACCAAATTTCTGTAACTGACATTTGCAAAGATACAGGGCTTAACAGAAGCACATTTTATGCAAATTATATTGATATTTACGACTTGACAGATAAGCTTCGTGAAAAATTAGAGAAGGATTTTGGGGAGCAGTTCAAAGAACACTATAACCACAAGGCTGTTATGATGTTTCGTCACATTTATGAAAATCAACTATTGTATACAACGTATTTCAAACTATGTTATGATGAAAAACATCAAATAAACATTTATGATATTTCAAGAGCTGAACAGGAATTTAACAATAAGCATATAAAATATCATATTCACTTTTTCAGAAATGGCTTTAATGCGATTGTAAAAATGTGGCTTGCCGATGGTTGTAAAGAAACTCCCGAAGAAATGGCTGAAATTATTGAAAGCGAATACCGTGGAAGACGGGACTATTCTTAATAAATCTATTTTTATATAACAAACCTTCTGTTGTAAGTTTGCGCTTTACTACTTCATTCACTATTACTTATTACTTTCCAAAAATCGACAAGTCTTTTTAGGGAATAGGAAATAAGTAAAATCGACATCCTCTATCGAAGAATGTCGATTTTTTGGCTCCCCCTGCCAGACCCCGACCAACGACCCTTTGTGGTACCCGACATCTGCCTACGGTGGCAAGCCACCTTGTCCTCTGTCGACCACAGCATCACCTGCGCCCTCCCTGCTTCTGCCAACGGCAGCGGTCGGGCTCGGTTAAGTTTTCAGCCGCTACGCGGCTGTTTCTCAATGTAGTTTGTGCGACTTCAATAGAAAGAATAACAAATAAAAAAGAACACTTAACAGTGTTCCTTTTTATTTGTGGCTCCCCCTGTTGGACTTGAACCAACGACAACGCGGTTAACAGCCGCGTGCTCTACCGACTGAGCTAAGGAGGAATATCTGTTATGGAAAAAATAGCAGTTCCGGCGACGCCCTGCTTTCCCAGGCGGTCACCCACCAA
>JAFSAU010000028.1 GCA_017442155.1 Clostridia bacterium
GCCTATCGCTGCACCGAAAACCACAGCCACAAGCATTGTTATGATTGCCGAGCCGATTGTGATGTCGGCTGAAACATTTGCTAAAATATTATTAAATAAATTATCCATCTTAAACCACCTCTTTGTATTTATGTTCTGTTTCGTAAGTATCGGTATGATTTATCATGTTTTTAAATTCAGTACCATATTTTGAAAACCTTGTTCGTTTTATATCAAACTCCGCAAGCATATGAGTAAGCCATAATGGTTTTGCAAGTGATGTTTTAATTTCCATAAGATAAACATCTTCGAGAAGAAGTCTTTCTCCATAATCACCCTTTTCCAAAGCTAAATCATATCGTCTTGACCGTATGTTCATATCAAAGGAAATTCTTAAATCTCTATTGTCTTTTTCAAAATATGCAATTCTGTCATAAGCTAAGTACAGCTTGGGTGATAAGTTATAGATTTTCAAGAAATATTCAAGCTCGTGAAGCACCTGCGAGTTCATATAGTCCTTCGGTTCGGGAGCTTTTCCTGATTCGAGGAAGTTATATGCTTCAGCCAATTTCAGTTTAGTCCTGCGTTTATTTACAATGCCTTTGAATTTCTTTTTGATCTCAAGAAACACCTTTGAATCTCTATCCGGTACGCCATAAGCACGAAGTCTTAATTTTTCCTTATAATCAGGCTTTGATAGCGAAGTTCTTATCAGGTAATCATCGGGTGTATCAAAATAAATATTTGCGATGGTATATGGTGTATGTCCTTCGTTGTGAGAGTCCATAACCATATGCTCATCCATTATTTTTATAACTTTCTCAAATGTTTCACGGTCTAACATATATTTGTGTTCATATCTGTTAAAAACCTCTATTGCCACTTTTCGCACCTCCTGTCTGATTAAAGAATATCAGCATAAAGTTAAATCAAAGTTAATATTCACAAACTTTACTGAACAATTTTTATTTCTTTTCCGTCAGATAAAACCGAAATATTGCCATTCCTTGTACTGTAAATTTCACTTTCAACGAATTCTAAAATTGAAATGGTTTCATCTTCTGTCGGATTTTTATCACTATCACAAATTACCGAGTAAGTCGGCTTTACAGTCGTAATAAATCTTTTTGTGTTTTTATTAGCTTTTCCGTGATGGGGAACTTTAAGAAAGTCATATTGTCTGCCAAATTCAGAAAGAACTTCAGTAAGCCTGTCGGCTTCTGCATCTCCTGTGAATAGAAAGGCGTTTTCTCCATGTGTTACCGAAATCACTAATGAAAAATCATTGTCACCTTCTGCATAGGATTGTTTTTTAGGAACTGAAACCTCAAACAACACATCATCAAGAATAAAATTTGTATCTTCTGTAAGCGATGTAATCTGTAACCCTTTATTGCTAACAGTTTTCAGATATTCTTCATACTCATCATTGTTTCCCTCATAATCGGGAACAAGAATGTTGCTTGCAGTTACATTATCCATCACTTCAGGAAATCCGCCGACATGGTCTTTGTCAAAGTGAGTGATAAAGATGTAATCAACATTTGAAATGCCTTTTTCTTGAAGCAATTCTGTAAGCTCATCTCCATCGTCTTTTTCACCGCAGTCAAGGATAATACTGTGGTTTTCTGTCTGCATAAAGATAGCATCCGCTTGACCTGCCTTTAATACTGTAAAATCAAAATTCCCAGCAACTATGGGTATTTCAGGTTTTACATTGCTTTGATAATCACAACCACACAGCGTGCATATTGAAACAATCAATATTATGCATGCTCCTATTTTAATTATTTTCATTTTCTCTCAGCACCTTTCACATTTTTGTATAATCATATCAGTATAACATTAATTTAACTATATATTGTCAAGGTTAAATCTAAGTTAAGTAAAAGAAATTCAATAGATAAACTTTCCCCCACATATTAAGAACTATTAAAGGTATAATAAATAGTTTCTTATATGTGGGGTTTTTCTATGCCTTGATGTGTTTTCAAATCCGATGTATAATTATATAAAACATAAAGATGAAAGGAGATGCGGCGTAAAGTCCAAATCGTAAATGACCTATACTCAAAAAGAGTTTTTAAGACTACTGCATAACAAAGAACCAATTTGCTTTATCAACAATGAAAAGGTGGTTAAACTGCAAACTGCAAATCAAAATAACGGAAAAGAAGAACTCCACTAGAGAACACTCATACACCTATCATAAGTCAAGAAGATTTTGAAACTGTTCAATCTATGATGGGACAGAGAAAAAAGCAAAATGGAGTAAATAATATTTCAAGAAATCTTTCATCTCTTGCCCCACTTGCTGGGTTGGTGTTCTGTGAGCATTGCCACAGTTTATATATTCCTACTACTGGTAGCAGTAAAGCAAGGGGAAAAATACATTACTATGGTTGTGGCGCACGTAGGAGAAATGGGAAAAGTGTTTGTTCTACTCACTTGATACCAGCAGAACTCCTTGAAAAGTTTGTATTATACAGAATGAGAGAGATTTTGACATCTTCTATGTATAAAGAACAATTTGAAATGCAACTTACAAGAGAACTTGAAATCTTGCAGAGCAAAAAGAAAGATATTACAAAACTAAAAAAGGACATAGCAAAAATTACAACACAGAAAAACAAGTTGCTTGATTTAATGCTTGCAGAAGAAAATGAGGAACTTGTAAAAACCTATAAAGAAAAACTTGAAGATGTTATTGCTCAATTATCTATAAATAATGACCAGTTGAAACTTTATGAGACTATTGATATTTCAGCAGAAGAAAGAGAAATCAGAAAACAGTTCAACAAGTCTCATGAAGATATTACATATAAAGATTTTCAAGAATTATCAAGAGAACAATTAAAGGTATTCTTTAACTATATGATAGACCATATAGACATTAGAGAACTTGATATTGGAGATGACCCAAAGGTATATTTAGCAATTACAATACACCTTAAATTAAATGGGTATGCTCCAAAGTATTCAATAGAGTATTTGAAGAATATAAACACTGGGGAAAAACAAAAAGCAAGTCATTCTAAAAATGACTTGCCAAATGGTGGCGGAGAAGGAGAGATTCGAACTCTCGCACCAGTTTCCCAGCCTACTCCCTTAGCAGGGGAGCCCCTTCGACCTACTTGGGTACTTCTCCATTACGATATTCAGTTGCCCGCCCTTCCTGCAAGTGCGCCGAAAATGCGGCGAAGCCATACAGCGGCGTGCTTTGCAGGAGGCGGAATTTGGCGGAGAAGGTGGGATTCGAACCCACGGCTCTTTCGAGTCACCGGTTTTCAAGACCGGCTCCTTAAACCGCTCGGACACCTCTCCCTGCATGAAACAAATCTATTATAACAAAAAACAAGAGAAATGTCAACTGTTTTTTTAAAAATGTTTTAAAAAAATGAAAACGCCCGCAATTGCAGGCGTTTTCACACGGTACGTGTTATCTGATGATGACAATTTCCTTTGCCACGCCATTTTCCAGAAGGAGGAAGAGGCGGCTGCCGTCATCAGAATATTTTTCCACATCGGCAAGTGTTGCCGACTGCACACGGCCGGTGCCGCGGCCGGAATCGTACAGATATACCTTTGCATTGCCCACAGCAAAGTTTTCTGCGGCCGCATCGCCGACGGATACGTTCACGGAAGATGCGAACCGGGCGGTTACCTTTCCGTAAACCGTTTCCACCGTATCAGAAAGGCTTGTCCGTGCTTCTGTTTCCGAAGAAGCGGCTGCAAGCAGAACGCGGACCTCTGCTACAGTGCCATCGGCATTGGTGCGGTACTGCACCACATCCCCCTCGCGGAGTGCAGAAAGGGATACGCCGTCTGCTGCACGCAGGGACACTTCTCCCCCCGCCGTCAGGCCGTACAGCTTATCCACCGCCTCGCCGTCGGCGTTTTGTGTGCTCGTCACACGACTGACCACCATCAGCGGTGCGTCTGCCCGGATGCTGCCCACGGCACTGGTGAGAATAACCGCACCGGCGGTCATGTCCTCCTTCATGTCATATACATGGGCGTTGTATGCCGTTTTATCTGTCAGAAGTGTATAGTTGCCGGCGATATACTTTGTGCTGTCTGTTTCGCCGTCAGGGATGCTGAAGAAAACGGTGTCTTCGTCTATGCGAACAGAGCCGATTTTCATGCTTGTACTGTTAAACACGCTGTCCGCAAGCACCGTGTTCAGTACAAACCGGTCGTCATAGCTCTGGGGGAAGGAGGCAGTTTCGTCATCGGCACGGTCAATTTCCGTCACCACACCGTCGGCATTCGTCACGAGACGTACCAGTCCGCTGAAAGAGGAAAGGGAGCTTTCGGCGGAAGCAGAGGCAGTCCCTGCGGTATCATCCAGACGAAGGGTGTCAGCACAGGTCAGTGTACGGAGCTGACCGTCGGTATCCAATACAGAAAGGAGCAGTTTGCCGTTAATACCTTTTTCACGTTCGGCTTTTACAAGATAGGCGTAGCTGTCATCCGATGCGCCCATCCGATCCGACGCGGCAATTTTGCCGAAAGCATCCAGCCGGAGGGTAACCCGGTCGCCGGGCTTCAGTGTGCCGGCAAAAGCCGGTGAAAGGGTGTAGACCTTATCCGAAACGGTAATGTGGTCATCAGAAACTTCTTCTACGGTACCTGCCACTGTTTCGCGGCCCACGCGAATGTCAATGACTGTACCGTCTGCGCTTTTAGCCACAGAAAGAACATCATTCTTTTTCAAAGCCTCGATGGTCATGGCACCGCCGCTTGCATCATGCAAGGAGAAGTGGACGGTTTTGTCTGCACTATCCAGCGTCAGTGTTTCGCCGCCCGCTGCGGTTATTTTACCGGCGGTTTCGTATACACTTTCTACCAGCATATTCTCGTAAGAAGTGACACGTGCGACAGAATACGTCTTTTCCCCACGGTTTGCAATCAGCGTGATGCTACCCATTGCCGGAATTTCTGTACTTTCTGCCGGACGTCCGTTGAGAACAAAACGGATATCGGAAGAAAGGGCGGCGGTAAGCTGTTCTCTGCCGTTTTCATAAACCAGTTCCGTGCTTGTCAGCGAAAGAATGTCCTCTGCCTGTACAGTCAGCGTTTTCGTACGGGCCGAATCCCGGGTCAGGAAGAAAACAGTGTCTGTGCCATCCACGGTACGAAGCAGTGCCCGGACGCCCTGACCGAGCAGTTCGTCGCTATGCAGGTCTGTTTCATAGGTTGTGCCGTCAATAGTGATACGGCCGATGCCTGCGCCTGCACCCGACAGTGCGCGATAGGCCGTTGCCTCCACAATGCCCCGCACTTCTGTGGTATGGAGCCGGTCTGCGAGCAGGGTGTTATCTGTTACAGCGTAATCACCGCCAGTGCCGGTTTGCTCCATCATCGGCATTTTCAGGGCGTTATAGGTCAGCTGTGCCACCGTGCCCCGGTTTACCGGCTGACCTGCATTGGCACTGACGTTATCCAGAACACCGCCGGTCTGCCCTACGGTAAGATAGCCGGCAGGATAGCCGCCCTGGCTCTGTGCCGCCGCTTCATAGCCTGCCATACGGACTAAAATTGTAATGGCTTCCTCGTAGGAAACCGGATCATCGGGGCGGAAGTTACCGTCCGTGTCTCCCACCACAATTCCCTGCTGGGCGGCTACAGTAATATATCCTTTGGCCCAGTGGGTTTCAGCCACGTCCGGGAAAGCGGAAGCCTGCACGTAGGAGCGGGCGATACTTTCAATACCCAGTGCGTGAATCGCCACCTTTGCAAATTCGGACCGCTTAATGGAATCGCCTTCACGGAAATCCGTACTGCCCGCGTCGCCGACCATAATTTCCAGTGCGCCCATCGCACCGATTGCTTCGCTGTACCGGCTCTCGGCTGCCGCGGCCCCAAAACTGCCAAGCCCCAGTACCATAAGAGATGCCACCGCAGTGGCAACGGATTTTTTGAACATATATGTGTACCTCCTGAAAAGATTTTTTGTCCGCCTCCCGGGCGGTACATGTATATCATAACGCATATATTCCGGGATAGCAATACAAAATGTTTTCCATAGGAGGCAGAAAACAGAAAAAAGGATTTCGGGAAAGAAAAAAAGAGTGTAGCAAAACGAATTGGATTTTGCTACACTCTCTGCTTTTTGGGACGTTGTGGACTTTTTTACATTCCCGATTTTATTATATTGTTTTCAGAAGCTTCTGCATTTCTTCGTATTTCTTCTCCATATCACACACGAGCTGCAGCTGATTTGCCGCCCGCTCGGCGTTATGCCGGGGTGTGCGGATAGAAAAATACACATCGCCATTCAGGTAATCTCCGAGGAAACGGATGGCAAGCTCAAAGGTAATGACCAACGCGGAAAGGGCCAGATTCTCTTTTTCTGACTGGGTCAGCCGTCCTTCGGTACCATCCAGGAAGCCCCGGAGGAAGGATGCATAATAGTCCATATCCAGCCGGACGCGGGAAAGATCGGTATCCTCCTCATCGGTGGCATTTGCGCCGGAGCGCACCATATCACCGAAATCATAGAGGGCGGTTGCGGGCATGACCGTGTCCAGATCAATTACGCAAAGACCGTGCCCGGTAGCTTTATCAAACAAAATATTATTGATTTTCGTGTCATTATGGGTCACGCGGACGGGAAGGGTGCCCTTTGCAAGTAAATCCGTCAGTGCCGGTGCCAGATAAGAAAGCCGCATGGCCGTTTCAATTAAATCCTGCACTTCGCCCGCCCGACCGGCCCGGTCTGCCTCCACTGCCTCACAGAATACATCCCACCGCTTTTTCGTGTTATGAAAATCAGGGATGGTTTCCGTAAGACGCGTTGCGTCAAAATCCGCCAGACGGCTCTGAAACCGACCGAAAGCAAGGGCGGCTTTGTATGCCGCATCAGGAGAAGTGGCATTTTGCAGTGTAACCACATTATCTACAAAGCGGTACATCCGCCAGGATGAGCCGTCTTCTGCAGTGTGCAAAAGCGTACCATCTTTTATTGTCGGCAGAAACTGGAGCGACTCCCTGAAAGGGTCCCCGCCCTCTGTCCGGATTTTCTCTTCCAGATGGGCGCAAATGAGCTGAATGTTACGCATAACGCCTGCAGGGTCTGTAAACACATCGGTATTGATGCGCTGGAGAACAAACTTTTCTTTTCCCTCCGCAAGGAAAGAATCGTTAATGTTCCCGATACCGAGAGGGACAATCTTTTGGATTGTCCCTGCCGGCAGAAACCCCTCGGCAATGCTGAAAAGCTTCATATCCATATTCTTTATTATCTCTCTCTGCTTGTTTAGCTGTTGTTATCTCTTTACGCGGGCGTTGCCTTCCCAGATACTCCAGACCTGTTCTTCATCAGCCGGCTGTGCATAGTCGGTAAGGAAGGTGGTAGCCATGGCACCGCTGGCCCAGCCGAACTGGATCCATTTCTCCGGCTCCCAGCCGCGCAGGATTGCGTACAGGAGACCGCCTACGAAGCCATCGCCGCCGCCGATACGGTCAAGCACGTGAATTTCGCGGGGTTCCACAACGTGCCAGTTGTCGCCTTCCAGCATGATACCGCCCCAGAGGTGGCAGTTGGTGTGTACAACCTGACGAAGTGTGGTGGCGTAAACAGAAGTATTCGGGTATGCCTTTTTCACTTCCATAATCATGCCCTTGAAGGATTCGATCTTGGAGCCGATATCCTTGCCGCCGGCTTCAGGGCCTTTCATGCCCAGGCACAGCTGGAAGTCTTCTTCGTTACCGATAAGAATATCCGAAACGCTGGCGATTTCAGCAAAGCTTTTTGCCAGTTCTTCTTCGCGGCCAACCCAGAAGGAAGCGCGGTGGTTGAGGTCAAAGGAAATCAGGGTGCCGTATTTCTTGGCGGCACGGGCCAGCTCCAGACAGAAGGTGGTGGTGTCAGGCGAGAGAGCCGCAATAAGACCGGAAAGGTGCAGTACCTGCACGCCTTCTTCACCGAAGATACGTTCCAGGTCAAAATCCTTGATATTCAGCGTTCTGCCAACTTCACCGGCGCGGTCGTTCTGCACGCGGGGACCGCGGGAACCATAGCCGCTGTCAGCAATGTTGAACTGGTGACGGTAGCCCCAGGGGCCGCCCTGTTCCACTTCTTTACCCTCGTATGCCATGTGGCGGGCGGACAGATTGCTCTTGATGAAGTGGGCAATCGGGCTGCCTTTTACGAAGGTGGTCAGAACCTTTACCGGGAGACCCAGGTACGAGGAAACGCTGGCCACGTTGGTTTCTGCGCTGGTTGCCTGCATAACGAAGCGATCGCTTGCGTGGGTGGGCTGGCCGTTTTCAGGTGTGATTCTGACACCCATGCTGGTGGGAACCACCAGAGACCATTTGCAGTTTTCTTTGAGTTTCATGCTCATAGTAAAATACCTCTTTCTTTGTTATATTTATAAAATTTTACGCAAAAAAGATTGAGTACGGGGGTTTTTCGGTGCGGAGAAAATTTCCTCCGGTGTCCCCGTTTCCATAATAGTGCCCTCGTCCATGAAGAACACGGTGTCTGCCACTTCACGGGCAAAGCCCATTTCGTGGGTAACGATAATCATTGTCATGCCGTCCCGTGCAAGCCCCTTCATAACGTCCAGTACCTCACCCACCATTTCAGGGTCAAGCGCACTGGTAGGCTCATCGAACAGCATCACATCGGGATTCATACACAATGCCCGCACAATGGCAATACGCTGCTTCTGGCCGCCGGAAAGCTGGGATGGGTATGCATTTGCACGATCGCGAAGTCCGACGCGCTCTAAAAGTGCGTAAGCCTTTTCCTCTGCTTCTGCTTTTGGACTTTTCAGAAGCTTTATGGGGCCAAGAGTCATGTTTTTCAGAATGGTGTAGTGCGGAAACAGATTGAAATGCTGGAACACCATACCCATTTTCTGGCGCACACGGTTAATATCCACCTTCGGGTCCGTAATGTCGGTATCCTCAAAGAAGATGCGCCCGCCCGTCGGCTCCTCCAAAAGATTCAGCGAACGGAGATACGTGGATTTTCCGCTCCCGGAGGGACCGATAACCACCACAACCTCGCCGCGGTGGATTTCCGTGTCCACCTCCCGGAGTGCATGAATTTTACCTTTAAAGCATTTGGAAAGCTTTTCGGTACGGATAATACTGTTATCGCTCACTGCTACGCAGCCTCCTTTCCAGAAGGGTGACGAGATGCTGGAGAATCAGCACCATCACAAGATAAATAATCGCCGACGCAATGAGAGGCATAAAGGCCGTATATGTAGCCGCCCGGATGGCGTTTATGGAATACATCAGGTCACCAAGGCCGATATAGAAAGCAATTGAGGTTTCCTTCAGCAAAACAACAAATTCATTCGCCAGGGCGGGGAGCACCGTTTTAAAGGCCTGCGGCAGAACAATGTAAAACATCGTCTGCATATAGTTAAAGCCCAGGCTCCGTCCCGCTTCCGTCTGGCCATTATCTATGCTCATGATTCCACCCCGGACAATTTCGGCCACATAGGCACCGGAATTGAGACCAAAGCAGACAACTGCCGCCAGGAATTTATCAATGCCGAGTGGCATGAAAATAACAAAGTAAATAATCATAATCTGCACCACCACAGGTGTACCGCGGATAACAGTGAGATACACCTGGCAGATGCTGTTTACAAGCCGGAGCAAAAAACCATGCTTCGACTGTTTTAAGTAGGTGGCACGGACAAAGGCCACGAGAAAGCCGATAACAATACCAAGCAAAAGTGCAAATACGGTAAGCCGGATGGTCGTCCAAAGACCCTTTACGATGGTCAGCCAGCGGTTAGCTTCAATAAAATTGCGGTGGAAATCCTGCTTCAGGTCGTTCCAGAAACGGACCAGAGCCGTTGCGGTATCAGGCTTTGCGTTCTGCGGTACCTGCAGACAGTCCAGAAAACCCAGTTTGATATTGTCAGACTCAAATTCCCGGATTTCCTCGGTGCCGTCTGCTTTCGTCAGAACAGCAGAGGTTCTGGGGAGAATTTCGTTTTTTATGTCTATGAGGCCACCGAACACGGCGTTTACCACCTCGTCACTGGCATAAAGAACAAGCCCCTCATGGGTGTCGAAAAGCGAGATACGGCAGGACACTTCTTTTTCTGCCGCCGTTTCTGCAAGCTCCATAAGGAGCGGCTCAAACTCCATTTTAAAATGGAGCTTGGACTTGTACATCCCCGTTTCCTTCCGTTCATCTGCGGAAAGGAAGGTGTCGTAATACGGGGCAACGGCACCATGCAGGTCAAGGGTCTGCACGGTACAGTCCAGAAGAATATCTTTTTCGTCACCGTAGGATATTTCCTCAACCGTAATCCGGTTTTTCTCTGCAATATATTGGGTTGTCTGGGTCGCGGCAATGGCATCGAGCCGGGAATTCACAAAGCTTTCGGCTTCTTCGGCCGTCATTTCCGATGCAGTGGTACTGCTGCGGAGAGCTACTGCCAGACCGCCGATAATAAGGGCGATAATCAGCACCGCAATGCCGGCTGTAATCAATTTTTTCTTATGCATAAAATGCTCCTTTAAACAATTCTTTTAAAGGCAACACACGGCTGCGCTTAAAACAGTTGTTCAGATAATCGGACAGAAAGCGGGAATCCCTCCCGCTTTCTGTACAGACTACATTTTTTATTCCGCTTTAATGTACTTAGCGATAATTGTGTCAATCGTGCCGTCAGCGGTCAGCTTCTCGAGAGCCTTGTTGAGGTCAGAAAGCAGCGTTGCATTATCCTTGGCAACTGCGATTGCATAATCTTCCACAGCATATTCTGTTTCCAGAATCTTGAGACCTTCGTTTTCAGCAACAAAGGCTTTCGCCGGCTCGTTGTCAATGATAACAGCGTCCACGTCGCCGCCCTTGAGGGCGATAACTGCGTCAGCACCCTTGCCGTAACTGGTTACGTTTTCCTCACCGTAATCGCCCTTGGAGTACGTGTCGCCGGTGGTACCCAGCTGTGTGCCGATTTTCTTGCCGGCCAGATCATCCAGTGTGGCGATGGCAGAATCCTCGGTTACGATAACAACCTGTACGCCGGTAGCGTAACTGGAAGTAAAGTTCACTTCTTCCTTGCGCTCATCGGTAACGGTCATACCAGCCATACCGAAGCTGACTTCGCCCTGCTGTACAGCAGTGATGATGGAATCAAATTCCATGTCTGCAACTTCCAGTGTGGTGCCCAGCTCCTCGGCAACTGCGGTGGCAATTTCCACATCGATACCGCAGAATTCTTCGCCTTCCTTATACTCATAGGGAGGAAAAGCGGCGTTTGTGCCCATCTTCAGGGGCTCGGTGTAAGTACCTTCGTAGGTAACGGCGTCTGCAGTTCCTGCAGTGTTTTCGGGTGCTTCACTGTTTGTGGGGGCGGCATTGTTACCGCAAGCGGCAACAGAGAAAACCATAGCCACAGCCAGTAAAACGAGTAATGCTTTTTTCATAGGGTTCAACCTCCTAAAAAAATATAATCGCCTATATTATACAATGCAGGAAAGAAAATTGCAAGTATTTTTCTAAAAATTTACAGGATTATTATTTTTTTGTGTCGATTTCGGGGGGCGCAGGATTAACATATACTGTATGTTGTTTTTCATACAATACCATTCCCGGCTTTGCACCGGAGGGCTTCCACACATTTTTCACCGCCGTGTAGTCCACGGGTACCTGTGCGCTGTGCTTGCCGGCACTGAACCAGGCGGCCGTGGCGGCGGGCCTGAGAATCACGTCCTCCGGCACTTCCCGTCGGGCAGACTGAATCAGCACATGGGAGCCGGGCATATTTTTCGTATGCAGCCAGATATCCTCGGCGCGGGACAGGCGCAGGGTCACCAGATCGTTCTGCTGGTTATTCCGGCCCACCAGAACGGAAAAGCCGCCCATCTCCAGCTGCAGAGGTGCAGCAGGAGCTTCCTTTTGCTTCTTGCCTCGGGTTTCTTCTTTAATAAAACCGCCGCTGACCAGCTCACGCCGGATTTCGGTCAGTGTATCCTCGTCTTCGGCACGGCTGATGGCTTCTGCCACGGTCTCCATATAGGCCGCTTCTTCTTTTGCGCGGGTCAGCTCTTCCCGGACCACCACAGCCGCAGTTTTCATCTTTCTGTACTTTTTAAAATATAACTGCGCATTGGCAGAGGCACTTTTGGTCTTATCCAGGGGAATGGTAATCGGTTCCATATTATTATAAAAGTTTTCCAGCGTCACGCTCTCATCTCCGGGAGCAATGCGATAAAGGCCTGCGCAGAGAAGCTCGCCGTAAATCCGGTATTTCTCCATATTCTCCGTTTCCTGCAGCGTGGCTTCATGTATTGTAATTTTCTTCCTGGTGCGTTCCAGAAAGGAGGCAACCCGCTTTTTAAGGCCCGCACTTCGCTGGCGCATACGGTCATCGTGGTCCCGGCCTCTGTACAGAGTGTCCATGGCGGCAGAAAGGCTTTCCGCTTTTTCTACCCGCATTACATCCCGGCAGGCATACGGCTCATAGGCTGTGAAATCAGTATACACACCGTCGGGCGTCAGAAGAAGAGACGGGAAAAATTTATTCTGCTTCACCCGGTCAAAAAAGCGGACAATCCCTTCTGCAAGTGCCGGAATATTTCCGCGCACGGGTGCATCCTCCCCCCCACAGCTTTCTGCCGCAATGCATCGAGCGGTCATGGGGCTGACACCGCGAAAAAGCGAGACCAGTGCTTTTTCAGCCAGTGCCTCCGGCATTGTTTCCAGAAGTGCTGCACAGCTTTCTGCGTTGGCCGTGAGGGGATTTGCCTTATCCTGCAGCGGAGGCGGTGTGTAGAGCATTCCCGGGAGAATGGCCCGGCCGGAGGAAAGGTCCGTGTGGTGAGCGGCGTCGATAATCTTCCCGGTTTCATCGGTAAGAATGATGTTCGGATTCCGTCCTGCAAATTCAGCGTACAGAAACCGCTCTGTCTTGTCGCCCAGCTCACTGTAAACGCTTACTGTAAAGCGGAGCACGCGTTCAAAGTCCGGCTGTGAAATTTCTGCAAGCTTACCGCCGCCAAGGTGCTTGCGGAGGAGCATACAGAACATGGGCGCGTCAGCAGGATTCTTTTTCCGCACATCAGTGATATGCAGACGAGGAAAAGCGTGACTGGCACTCACAGCGAGACGCACCGTTTCCCGCGGGGTACGGACAGAAAGGGTAATTTCATCCCGCTCCGGCTGGTAAATTTTATCAATCCGTCCGTCTGCAAGGCGCACGGAAAGTTCGTGGGCCATACAGGCGACGGCAGTGGCATCCAGTGGCATAATTTTCTCCTGTTTTCTTGTTTTTTTCTATTTTATCACAATTTTTTTCTTTCGTCAAGTGAACAAAAAATGAAAATGGCGAATGAGAAAACAAGAGAAAACGAGAGATAAATCGAGAAAATAAGAGCAATGCAAAAATAAAATAAAATTTTTTCAAAAAAGTATTGACAAAAAGCGGAAAGTGGCGTATAATAGGCAGGTATTGAAAAGAAACGGAGGTAAAAACACATGAGTAGTTTTATGGCAAAGCCGTCTGATGTGAAGAGAAGCTGGTATATTATTGATGCTGCCGGCAAACCCGTTGGTCGTGTTGCGGCAATTGCAGCCACACTCCTGCGCGGTAAACACAAGCCCACCTATACCCCCCATGTGGATTGCGGAGATCATGTTATTGTTATCAACTGCAATGAAGCGGTATTCACGGGTAAGAAGCTGGACCAGAAATCGTATTACAGACACAGCGGTTACGTTGGCGGTTTGAAAGAAACAAGCGCACGCGCCATGATGCGCACAAATGCCGACCGTGCTATGTTCCTGGCCATCCGTGGCATGGTACCGGACACCACAATCGGCAGAGAGGCACTGACAAGACTGCGTGTCTATAAGGATGCAGAGCATAAGCATGCAGCACAGAAGCCTGAAGTTTGGGAATAAGGAGGTAACAGAGAATGGCAGAGAAGACAGAGTTCTACGGAACCGGAAGAAGAAAGAAATCCGTTGCCAGGGTACGCCTTTTCCCCGGTACGGGCAATGTGACCATAAACGGCAGAGATATTGATGAATATTTCGGCCTGGAAACCTTAAAGACCATCGTTCGTCAGCCGCTGGACATTACCGGACAGCTGGGAAAAATGGACGTTGTATGTAAGGTTGCAGGCGGCGGTGTAACCGGCCAGGCCGGTGCTATCCGTCACGGCATTGCAAGAGCACTTCTCATCGTGGATGAGGAATACCGCGGCACTTTAAAGAAGGCCGGCTTCCTCACACGCGACCCGAGAATGAAGGAAAGAAAGAAGTATGGTCTCAAGGCTGCACGTCGCGCACCGCAGTTCTCCAAGAGATAATTTCTTTCACAAGGCAGAATATCCCGTACTGTATATATTTTTACGGTATGCAGGTATATAACACGGTAAAACAGTTCATAATGTTAAACCGGAAGGAGGGAAAATCATGAATAAGGCAGAACTCGTAGCTGCAATCGCAGCAAATGCAGAAATTTCCAAGAAGGATGCAGACAAGGCTCTGGCAGCTGCAATCAACACCATCACCGACGTACTGGCAGATGGCGGCAAGGTACAGCTCGTAGGCTTTGGTACATTCGAAACCCGTCAGCGCGCAGCCCGCAAGGGTAAGAACCCCCAGACAGGCGCTGAGGTTATGATTCCTGCAGCAAAGGTTCCGGTATTTAAGGCCGGCAAGGCTCTGAAGGAAAACGTAAAATAAAATTTTACAAATACAAAACAGCAACCCTTTCGGGGGTTGCTGTTTTGTATTGCAGTCAATCTCCTGCGCGCCCGTTTCTTGCACTTGTTCTGCAGAAATCATATTTTACAGATTATTTTTTTAAACTCATTTGGCGATAAACCCATTATTTTTTTAAAGTTACGATAAAAGGTTGAAAAATCAGTATATCCACAGAGTCCGTAAATGGCGGTTATTTTATAACCGTCTTTTATATATTCTGTGGCTTTTTTAATTCTGCAGATATTAAGATATCTATTGAAGGAATGTCCGGTAAGCTTATAAAAAAGGTCGCAAAAGCTGTTTTTTGACATCGCGGAGCGTTTGGTAATCGCATCAAGGGTAATTCGGTCTGTAAAATTGTTTTCAATGTACTCAACACAATGCAAAACAAATTGCTTACTATTTTCAAAATATGCAGGCAATGTGTTTTTCTCAAAATAATTGCGGGCAAGAACAGCGACCAACAACACCGCATAAGAATGAATGATTTCGCTGAAGCCAAAGTTTTTGCAGTTAAATTCATTAAGCATTCTTTCCATTATAGATTCGATATAAAATATGTCTTCTGAATCAATAGAAACTTTAGGGAGAATGTCTTTCTCTGTCAGCAGATTGCGAAGAAAGAGCGTGACAAGCTTACCCGCCTGATTTGCTTCACTTAAAAAATCAGGCATAAAGGAAAACGAATAAAACACCGTGTTTGGCTCAGGAGATATGTAATGCACAACTCCGGGAGGAATGATAAACATATCACTTTGACATAGCTTTGAGGACTTGTTTTCTATAAAGTGCCTGAGGGTGCCTTTGGCAATGTAGTAAATCTGAAAATATTCGTGGGTATGCGGTTTTTTCGCTTCGTACGCTTTTTCTATTTTTTGAATATGAAAGTTCTCTGCAGCGTTATTGTAATAGGAGAGTACAAAATTCTTAATGTCCATATTGTGTTCACCTCGAAATAATTTTACCACATCCATATACGAAAAGCAATATATAAAGTACAAAATGCAATAGTTTTGAATTGTGGCTATGATAAAATTGATATAAAAGGAGTGTTAATATGAAAATTGTTGCATTAAACGGACTCTTAGGCTATGGCTACAGCGAAGAAGCTTTAGATATAGCCTTTTCTGAAAAAGTAGACTATCTTGGAGTTGATGCAGGCTCAACCGACCCGGGACCGTATTATCTGGGAAGCGGAAAATCCTTTACCGACCGCGGCGCGGTAAAGCGCGACTTAGCCCTCGCACTTCCTCGCGCATTAGAGCATAAAGCACCTTTTATCATCGGCACGGCAGGCGGTGCCGGAAGCTGTGAACATGTGGCGTGGCTTAAAGGTATTTTACTTGAAATTGCATTCGAGCAAAATTTAAGCTTTAAGCTGGGAACGGTTTTAAGTGATGTTGAGGCAGAATACCTCCTTGAAAAATTTAAAAGCGGAAAACTCCTACCTATGTGTGATGAAATGCCGGCCGATGAAAAGGCGATAAAAGAAAGCACAAGGATAGTCAGCCAGATTGGCATTGCACCGATTATAAAATTGCTTGAAGAAAAGGTTGATGTTATACTTTGTGGCAGAGCCTGTGATACGGCAATTTATGCAGCACCTTGTATTTATGAGGGGTATAAAGAAGGGCTTGCATTTCATATGGCGAAGATTATGGAATGCGGCGCAATGTGTTCTGAACCCGTTGCGGCGGCAGACGTTATGCAAGGGTATATGTACGACGATTATTTTGAGCTTTGCCCTGCAAATCCCATCCGCAAATGTACAGTTGACAGAGTGGCGGCGCATACGCTGTACGAGCAGTCAAACCCGTATATGATTTATGAACCGGATGGTGTTTGCGACCTTACAAATTCAAAGTTTGAACAGGTTGACGCGCGTACCGTAAGAGTGACAGGCTCGGTTTTTAAGGAAGCGGAAGAAAAAACATTAAAGCTTGAGGGCGTGAAATGCGCAGGATACAGAACCATATGCCCTGCAACAATTTATGACCCCGAAACAATCAGAAATATGGATTTAATCATAAACACAGTAACGGAATTTGTGAAGGAAAACACAAAAAACACGCTCCCGGAAAACAGTTACACCATTCACTTTAAATTAAGCGGCGGTGCAGAAAGCTCCCTCGGCATCATTATGGATATTGTGGGAAAAACCCAGGAAATTGCAGATACCGTGTGCGCACTTGCCAGAAGCCGAATGTTGCATTGCGATTATGTCGGCAGAAAATCCACTGCAGGCAATCTGGCGTTCCCGTTTTCCCCGTCGGATATTCACGTGGGACCGGTTTATGAATTTTCGGTATTTCATCTTGCAAAGGTGGATTCTCTCTTGGAAACCGCTAAAATTAGCACGGAGGTAATCGGTAAATGAAAAAGCTTATAGATTACACTAAAATTTTAAGAAGTAAAAATGCAGGACCTCTTTTTATCACATTTGATTTGATTTTCAATACCAAAGAAGACATGCAATATGTGGAACAAAGACTTAAAAAAACTGATATTTCACAGGCTTATGGAGTCGAACAGGAGAAAATTGACATCATATGTTATGGGGTCGTAAATTCCATAAAGATAACATTCCCAAGAAAAAATATAAGCGGAAGCTTAGCCGACAATGACATATACGGTTGTCAACAACATATACCGCTTGCGAATATAGTGTTGTAAGGAGTAAATACTGTGATAAATATAGATAAAGAGTATATTATTAGTATTCGCAGAGAAATTCATCAATACCCTGAAGTTGATTTTGATTTGCCAAAAACAATTGCACTTGTTAAAAGAGAACTTGACAAAATGGGAATTCCTTATACAGAAAAATACGGGAAAAGCAGTGTGGTTGCCACCATAAATCCTGAAAAGGATGATTTTACAATTGGTATTCGTGCAGATATGGATGCACTATTAATCAATGAGAAAACAGCTGTTCCGTTTAAATCCAAGATTAAAGGTAAAATGCATGCATGCGGTCATGATGCACATACAGCAATGCTCTTGGGCACCGCAAAAGCCTTAAATGAAATGGAAAGTGAAATCAATTGCAGAGTAAAACTTCTGTTTCAGCCCAGCGAAGAGGGGAAGGAAAGCGGAGCTGAGTATATGGTGGCAGATGGTGTAATGGACGATATAGACATCATAATCGGTCAGCATATTGAAAATTGGCTTGATGTTGGCACTGTCGGTGTATGTAAAGGTGCTTCTATGGCATCATCGAGAACAATAAAAATTGAATTTTTCGGCCGTACTGCGCATGCCACATTACCGCATTCTGGCATTGATACACTCGCTGCTGCAGTAAAAACGTATAATAATATACAGTTTATGCTCACTCGCGAAATAAATCCTTTTGACAGGTATGTTTGCTCTGTGGGTAAGCTTTCAGCAGGTACAACACAAAATGTAATAGCGGATTATGCTGAAATGCTTATTTCTGTAAGAGCATACAGTAGCGAAGTGGACGAGCACATTGCAAAAAGAATTGAACAAATCGCCCAAAATGCTGCAAATGAACTGGGGGCTGAGGTTAAGGTGGATAGTCAGTTAAAGTGTTATGTAGTCTATAACGACCCGCATATTTCTGACCTTGTTTTATCCTCTGCCGCAAAAGTTGTGGGAAAAGAAAAACTTGCGGACATGCCTGTCAAAATGAGCTCTGAGGACTTTTCGCAATATTTAACTAAAAAGCCCGGGGTGTTTTTCAGGTTAGGAACCAGAAATAAGGAAAAAGATATTACAACACTGCCGCATAATAATGATTTTAATATAGATGAATCAGCATTACCTATAGGAAGTCAGGTTTGTGTACAGTTTGTACTTGATAATATGAATGGAATTGATATGGAAAAAGTAGAAAAGTCAGATGAAAGGAAGGAAAAGCATCTGTAATGATATCTATATTTGGTTTGTTCTTGAGAATATAAATCATATTAAGGGAGAGATATGATGAAAATACTTTTAACACAATTCGGAAATGAAACAAATAGCTTTGCTGTTGGAAAAACCACCTTTGAAACATTGGTCCCGAAAGGGTGGGTTAAAGCTGAAGATGTCATTCGTCAGTTTAAAGGAACAGCAACATATTTAGGAGGAGCTTTAAGAGCAATTGAAGAAGAAGGCGCAGAGCCTCTTCCTGTAGATTTAGCGACTCGCGGGGGTAATTTTGGTGCAGGACCAATGATGTCAAAGGAATGTGCTTCTTATGTGATGGATCACATAACAGAAGATGTGAAAAAACATATGGGAGACTTTGACGGTGTATTTTTTGCAGTTCACGGAGCAGGTTGTTCGGAAGAAGACCTTGATTTAGAGCGTTACAGTTTTAAGAGAATGAGAGCTGTTATCGGTGATATTCCGATGGTATCATCATTAGATGCTCATGCGAATTTAAGTCAGGATATGCTGAACCTCTCTGACGGGCTTTACGGGATAAAGACAGTTCCGCATATCGACTGCGAAGAAGCAGGATACAGGGCTGCCAAAACCTTGATTCGTCATATCCGTGGAGAAGTAAATCCCAAGATGTATTTGAAAAAAATACCGCTGTTAATTCCGGCGACAACGGGAAGAACCGTAAGCGGTCCCGGTAAAGCAATCATGGAGTTTGCGGCTGCGTGCGTAAAAAAGTATAATCTGATAGATGCCACCTTCTTTTTCGGCTTTTCTGCGGCCGACTGCCCATGTTCTTCATGTTCCGTGTTGGCGGTTGCAGATGGTTATGTACCAAAAAAAGAAGCGGAAGAAATCGCAGCGTTTGTTTGGCAGAGAAGATACGAATTTTCAGAACCCTCTTTGTCGGTCCGGGAAGCTATGGATGTTGCGCTTTCAAAGGTAAAAGATGGATATGTGGTAATAAACGAAGCCTCCGATAATCCGGGTGGTGGAGCTCCGGGCGATGGAACGCATTTGCTTCGGGAAATGATTAAAAGAAATATTCCGGGAACGATTATGGGGCCGCTGACGGATCGTGTCGCTGTCAAATATTTATTTGACAACCATAAGGTAGGAGATGTGGTTGATATCGAGGTTGGGGGCAAGACAGATGCAACCGGCGGAGAACCAATGCGGCTCCATAATGCAGAAATAATAAATTTTTCAAACGGAAAGCTTATTTCTGCAGCACCAATCAATTTTGGTGCGCCTATGGACTATGGAAACACGGTGAGACTAAGGCAGGGAAATGTGGAGCTTATCATCGTGTCGGACAGATTTCAAACCTACGACGACCGCCCGTTTATTATGACAGGCTGTGATATGTCGCAGTATAAGATACTGGGGCTGAAATCAATGAACCATTTTCGGGGTTATTTCGGGAGCCGTGCCGATGCAATTGTTACTGCAGACCCGCCGGGGCAGTGCCCGATAAATTTAAAACTATATCAATATAAAAATATAGAACGTCCAATACTTCCGCTGGATGAAGTGAATTCTATTTAAAAGTAATAAAACCTGGAGGAAGAAATGATTAAAACGGAAGCTTATGAAAAAGCACTTTTTGAAACCATTAAACGAGGCGCAACAGAGATTTCGCCCGATGTAAAAACCGCCTTTGAAAAAGCAATTGAAAAAGAGACTATTCTCGATGCTAAAAAAGGACTTTTGGCAACTTTAGACAGTATGGAAATGTCAAAAGAAAGAGAAAATCCGCTTTGTGTAGACACGGGTTGGCCTATTTTCTATTTTAAAGTGGGAAACAATTGCGAACTGGAAGGCGGCTTTATGGAGCTTGAAAATGCAGCCAGAAGAGCTGTTGCAAAAGCAACAGAGCTTGGTTATTTAAGGGCAACGATGAAACATCCGCTGACCGGATACGACCCGGGCAACAATATCGGCATGAATATTCCGGATTTTACATATCAGTTTGTGGATGGCGATTTTATAGAAATGTCTTATGCGGCAAAAGGCGGCGGAAGCGAATGCTTTGGCGGTACAAGGCACAGAATTGTAGCTTTTGCCGATGGTATAAAGGGCATTGAAAAGTTTGTAATTGACAGTTTCGTGGCCTCTGCCCGTGCAGGTGCTGTTTGTCCGCCGTCAGTACTGGGTATAGGTATAGGCGGTACGGCGAATGTTGCTGCAAATCTTGCCAAAGAGGCGGCGTGCCTGCGGACAGTAGGCTCCAAACATCCCGACCCGATGTTCGCCAAAATTGAAGAAGATTTATATAAAGCACTCAATAGTCTTGGTATAGGAATATTGGGCGCAGGCGGTGACACGTCTGTGCTTGCAGTTAATGTTGAATACGCCTATACACACATTGCCGGAATCGCCTGTGCAACAAGCACGAACTGTATGGTGGCGCGTCGTGCATCATCCAGAATTGATGCTGACGGAACAATCAAAAAAATGGTAAGTCCCAACTGGTTCGGGGACAGATAGGAGGAAAATCTTATGGCAGAGTATCATTTGAAAGGTCCTCTTACAGATGAGGATGTGACAAAGCTTAAAATAGGGGATACAGTTTATATAAGCGGCGAATGCTTTACATGCCGCTCCAGGCTTCAAAAATATATTTTTGACGAAAATAACGTTTTGCCGTTTGATACTGAAAACAGAAATATTTTAATCCACAACGGACCCATTGTTATTAAGGAAAACGGAAAATGGAAGTTAGTTTCGTTTATGCCCACATCAAGCATACGCTTTGAAAAGTGGGGCGCAAAAAGCGTTTCAGAGTGGAACCTTAAAATGATTGTGGGTAAAACCACCATGGGTGAGGAAACTGCGAAAATGATGAAGGACAAAAAATGCGTGCATGTTTCGCCTCGCTCTGTAAGTCCCAATCTTTGGATTGACTCGATTGAAGTTCAAGATGTTTTTCTCTACGACGAGCTTGGCAGGATTGAGGCGGCATGGTTCTTTAAACTAAATGATTTAGGGCCTTTTATTGTTGATATTGACTGTGAAGGAAACAACTATTTTGATCATTTGGATAAGGATATCGAACATAAAAAAAATGAAGCTTTGAATAATCTTGGTATTGACGATTCATTCGAATTTACTAAATTATATTAAAAAAACGGCAGGGCACGTTTCGTTGGTGAAAATAAAATATGCCTTGCGTGTCCGCCAAACACAGATTTGGAGGAATTGTCTGTAATGGGAGATGGCGATAGTGGAGATTGCGGTGCGCCCGGTAACATGCAGGGACAGGCTAAAGCAATTGCAGATATTGTAAAATATCGTGAAACAACAAATCAACGTATATTTTCCTTGTATGAAAAGATGTATGACGATTTGAAAGAAATGGGTTGCAATAAAAAAACTGCAAAATAATTTTTTTGACAGGAACAACTGTTTTTTGGATAGTTGTTCCTGTCATTTAGGAATGTTGGCATTTTTACAATTTTTCGCAGAAAGGACACAGGGGAAACTGACGGATGCAGGGAAGACAATAGAACCATCCCCCTGTCTTCCTATGATCACCTTATTATTTCAATATTTCCAAATACTGTTCCATTCGTTCTATCACATATTCTGCAATCAATTCTATCATCGGTTCTGCTGAGTTATTCTTATAAAACTCATCAAACGCTTCATAGTATTTTTTTCTGTCTGTGAATTTCACATTAATTGCAGAGTATCCATTTTGGATAAGATCCAGATTCAGAAGTAATCTTCCGCATCGGCCGTTACCATCAATAAACGGATGAATTCCTTCAAATTCGAGATGAAATCTTGCAATTCTCTCAATCGTGTGCATTTTCTTTTTGCGTTTTTCATTTTTGGCGAGAAGTTCCGTCATTTTCGGTTCAATCATATACGGCTGAACCGGTTCTGTATATGCACCCATAATCGTTATAGGAATTTTTCGATATGTTCCTTTGTCTTCCGATGTCTCCTTCCTCTTACACGCTCCGCGTTTTGTTTCTTTAGTTTTCTTCTGCTTCGCTCCAAAAACTAAAGCTATTCTTGAATTTAATCCGTATGCTCAAGTATTCTTTTATTGACAAGCCCGAAAAAAAAACGGTATACTGTAACAGAGAGGTGAAATCCATGTTTGACAGTAAACGATTAGGCAGTAACATACGAAAAGAACGTGAAAGGCTGGGGATGACCCAGGCACAGCTGGCGGAAAAGCTGTATGTCTCTTTCCAGGCCGTTTCCGGCTGGGAACGGGGCGTAACTCCGCCGGAGGTGGAAAACATCTGTAAAATGGCCGAGATTTTTGGTGTTTCGGTAGATATGCTTCTGTTTTCCCGGGATGACGGCGTTACCTATCGGATTGGCATCGACGGCGGCGGCACGAAAACCGAATTTCTGCTGTTTACGGAGACCGGCGAGGTCGTCCGGCGCGTACTTGCGGAGGGTTCCAATCCAAACGAAATCGGGCCGGAGGCCTGCGCGGCCCTGCTTTGCCGGGGCATTGACCGCCTTTTAGGTGGGGTATTCCGGCCCCGTGCTATTTTTGCAGGCATTGCCGGCGGTGCTTCCTCCGGTGCGGCACCGGAAATCCGGAAAAAACTACAGAAAGCATACCCCAATACCGCAATAGAGCTTGACGGTGATTTTATCAATATTCTTTCCCTTTCCGAGGACCCCATGCACTCTATGGGCATCATCTGCGGCACCGGGTCAAATGTATTTGTAAGGCTTGGCGACAAGGTAGACCGCATCGGCGGCTGGGGATATCTGTTCGATGTGGGTGGCAGTGGATTCGATATAGGCAGTGCCGCTGTACGAGCCGCACTGTCCGCGCGGGACGGCCTTTCCGGAGAAAGCCGGCTGACGGACCTCGTAAAAGAGCGGATTGGTGACGTAAAAGCGGTACTTGGCAGTCTGTACAAAGAAAAAATTCAATATATTGCTTCCTTTGCACCGTTAGTCTTTCAAGCCGCGGCAGAGGGAGACGGCAAGGCGCAGGAGATTTTACAGCGCAATGCCGGGCGCATGGCAGAGCTTATCAATACGACACTGAAAAAATTCAACTTTTCGGGAAAGGTTATCGGAGGCGGCGGCCTTATGCGTGAGCCGGCATATCACAGCCTGATGCAGGCACAGACAAAGGCAGAAATTGTGGTGCCGGACCTTCCTCCGGTATACGGTGCCTGTGCAGAATGCTGTCTCCGCACGGGGGTTGCGCCGGACAAGGCGTTTCGTGCACAGTTTAAAAAAAGCTATACTGAAATCACAAGGTAAAAGGAGAAAGAAAAATGCTGAAAACAGAAATGCGGAATCCCCATACCACCCATATTGACCGGATGACCACTGCAGAAATGCTTGCGGCGATAAACCGGGAAAACTACACCGCCGTAAAGGCTGTGGAGGAAGCGAGCGGTGCCATTGAAAAGGTGATTGACATCACAGCCGCCGCCTTTGCAAACGGAAAACGGCTGTACATCATCGGTGCCGGCACCAGCGGACGACTGGGTATTCTGGATGCGGCAGAGTGTCCTCCCACCTACGGCGTCCCCCACGACACAGTGGTGGGCATCATTGCCGGAGGACACAGCAGCGTGTTCCGAGCCGCTGAAAACGCAGAAGATAACGAAGAAGCAGGTGCCAAAGATATCGATGCCGTAATGGCAGGCGATGTGGTGATCGGCGTTTCCGTGGCCGGCGGTGCGGCGTATGTGGTCGGTGCCCTGAAAGAGGCCCGGCGGCGCGGAGCTACGGCGGTGGCCCTTACCTCAAATTATGACTCGCCGATTGAAAAAGTGGCCGATGTGTGCATCGTAACCGACACAGGTGCGGAAGTCGTTACCGGTTCTACGCGCATGAAAGCCGGGACGGCACACAAGCTGGTGCTGAACGCAATCACCACCTGCGCCATGGTAAAAACCGGCAAGGTATACGAAAATCTGATGATAAATCTGAAGCCCTCGAATAAGAAACTTACAAAACGGATGCTTTCCATTGTCTGCGACATCTGCGGCTGTGAAGAGGAAGAGGCAGAGGCCCTTCTCACCGCCCACGAATGGAATATCCGGGCAGCTGTTGAAGCTTACAAAGCATAAGGAGGAACTTTAAAATGACAAAAGCCTATGTGGAAACCCTGGACGGAATCCCTACCCTGATGATAGACGGAAAACCCTATTTCGGCAATGCGGTCACGGTGGCTTCCAACCGGGACGGGATTCTGAAGCTGGACGAGGCGTACTACCGTAACCTCGGGCTTTCTGGCGCACGTATCTTCTTTCTGATTTGCGACACGGAATTTACAAAGCCCGACGCCTACGAATTATTCAGGACCGAAGCAGAAGCCATTCTCCGTGCCGTACCGGATGCATACATTATTCCCCGTGTCGGCCTCCAACCCTCCAAGGCCTGGACCGATGCTCACCCGGAGGCCATGGTGCAATGGAATGACGGGAAATACCGGGAGGCCTATCTGCGGACGGAAAGCTACACCGCCTACATCGGCCCGTATTCCCTGCATTCCGAGGTATGGAGACAAGAAGCAGGAAAGGCTTTGCTGGATTTTTGTGAAAAAATTGAAGCCGAGCCCTTCGGCGACAGAATTATCGGTTTTTTCCCTGCGGCCGGAAATACTTCGGAATGGCTGCCCGCCGCCCCGGTACTGAATGCCAATGCTGAAGGGGTATATTTTGATACAAGCGAAAACTTCCGGGAGGAGTTCCGGTCGTATCTGACGGAAAAATACGGCGAAAATGCACCCCTGCCTATTATCCCGGATATGGACGACCGCTACTATCTCCTGGACTTTGACCAGGCTGTGGCAGACCTCAACGGCGGCAGACCGCACCATCCCGCCCCCGGTGCCCCTACGGAAGGAAAATGCACCGGCTCCTTTGCGGATGTGGAAAAAAAGCCCAGTGCCGTAGATTTCTTTATGGCCTGGGGCGAAGCCACCGCGAAAAGCGTCCTGTACTTTGCCGGTCTCATTAAGGAACGGTGGCCCCATAAGCTGACGGGCGCATTTTACGCCTATACCCGTTGGGTGCACATGGGAGGCAATTTTTCCGGTACCATGCGGATTCTGAAGGACGGACGCGTGGACTTTTGTGCCGCACCGGGGGATTACCAGAACCGCCAGCCCGGCGGCTGGGAAGCCCTGCGTGCGCCGGCAGACAGTCTGCGTATTCATAACATGCTCTTCCTTGCCGAGGATGACACCCGTACCCAGAAGGAAAACCTTTTCTACCGCTCTGCTTACGGCATCTATGATGAAAAGGATGCCGAAAGCGTTATGAAACGGAATTTCGGAAAAAATCTGTGCAGCGGGAACTACGCCTGGTGGTTTGACCAGCACCACGGCGGTGGCCGTTATAACAGCGAAGCCAGCTTCCGGCTGATGCGAAAGCAGTACGAAATCGCGGCAGATGTAACGGCACAGGGTCGGTACAAAAACAACGAAATTGCCCTGATTTACGATACGGAAAGCCGGATGGCGGCATCACACAATACCTCCCACCACAGCATAACCGTTATGAAAAATTTCTCTCTGGGAAAAATCGGTGCGCCCTACGACGAATATCTGCTGGAGGATATGGAAAACGAAAATATGCCCGATTACAAACTGTATATTTTCAGTGCGGCCTATATGATGGATGCGAAAAAAATTGCGTATGTGAAAAGGAAACTGCAGAAAAACCACGCCACTGCACTCTGGCTGTACGGTGCAGGCTATATCAACATGGATGCGGAGCAAAAAATGTGCTGTGAAAATATGCAGGCACTGACCGGTTTTACCATCCACGCGCTTTCCGACTATGCCTACGACTCCCACTTTAAAATCTGCGGCGATGCGCCCATCACCGGAAATCTGCAGAGAAATCACATATACGGGCAGGCGGACGCGTTGATGTTCGGACATCAGTTCCTGCACACCTATGAGCCGAGACCATACCTCTGTCCCCTCTTTTACCTGGAAGATGACGAAACCGGAATTTTCGGGAAATTCTGCGAGGGCGGCCGGGCGGCCGCGGCTGTAAAGGAATTCGAGGGCTTTACCTCCGTCTGGTGCGGTGCAAAATATCTGCAATATGATTTCATCCGCGCAATGGCGCTTTTTGCCGGCTGTCACATTTTCTCGATGGACGGAGATGTGATTTATGAGGGAAGCGGATATCTGACAATCCATTCTACCTGTGGCGGTCATAAAACCATCGCTTTGAAAAAAGCATGTTCGCCGTATGAAGTCTACGAAGAAAAAGCCTACGGAGAGGAGACCGATACCATAGAACTGGATATGGATGAAGGACAGACTAAAATGTTTCTTCTGCGTTAATCCAAAATCCTGCATAATTCCGCTAACTGCGGAACCCCCAAAACGCTGAAAGACAAAAAAGACAAGGGGACGGTTCTCTAAAGACAATAGAACCGTCCCCTTGTCTTCGTCTTCCGGGGTCCCCCAAAAAACTATTGCTTTTTTGGGGAAAAGGAAGAGCAAGGAAGTGAACGGATGTTTTCGCCATACGGCGGAAACGGAGTCAAACACACTTTGCTCTGACGTGCATTATAAAGAATTTTCAGAAAAATATTGACATTTTTTATGCTATAATTCGGTTATGACCGAGAAGTAATATGAGGTGTGAACAAGATGATAAATAGTATTGTAGAAAGAAACCGATTTTCTTCGCCTATAACAACGACGGAAAAGAAGATATTACAAACCGCAATTCGTTTATTTCTGGAGAACGGCTATTCGGGGACAACCCTTAAAATGATAAGTCAGGAATGTGGACTGCGGCAAGGAACCATTGCATATCATTTTCATACGAAGGAAGATATGCTTTACTACCTGATACAAGCCCTGACAGAATTTCACGGCGGCATCATAGATAACAGCCTTGATAATACAAAGGATACGCTGTATTCCTATGCGACTGAAATTGCAATTCAGATTGCGCTTTGCGAAACAAACCGCAAGGCATGGGATTTATATTACAGTGCATATTCCCAGTTCAAAACCTTTGAGTTTATAAAGAACTGGGCGGCAAAAGAACATAGCGTTTTGTTTGCCCAAAGATTGCCCCATTGGAAAGAAAGTGATTTTGCTGAAAAGGAACATATTGCAAGCGGCATAGAGCTTGCCGTTTTCTATGCACCTTGCGACAGATACTTTACGCTCGAAAAGAAAATATCACTTACCCTTGACAGTATGATGCTTTTGTATAATGTACCGGAAGAAGAACGAAAACAAACCATCGAAAAAATATTACAGCTTGACTATGTGAAAATCGGCGAGGAAATGTTTTCTAAATTCGTTTCACGAATTTAAAAAATGCGAAGTGCAAAATTCGGAGAAGTGATAATTTGGTATTTTACATGTAAAAGAACGGAGTGATTTTTATGATGAAAACAAAAAGGGTTTTAGGTATACTTCTCATACTAACAATGACACTATCCTTTTTACCGACGTTCACATTGACGGTAAGTGCGGCGGTAACACCACAGAAGGTAACTTCCTCCAATTATGCAAGTCTTGGCTTTTCAGACAGTGAATGGAAAAGTTTTGAAGGCTTTTATGTAATTCATTCCATAGAGGAACTGGAAGGGTACCGTAATCTTATCAATACCAAAAAGACGGCTATGAATGCTGTTTTAAGACAAAATATAGATCTCAGCAGCCACACATGGGTGCCGATTTCAAACGAATACGGTGGCATATTTGATGGCAATGCATGTGAAATATCCTATATGAATAATGGCATAAACGGGTATGCGTCTAATTTTGTCGGTTTGTTCGGCAACATTGAGAATATGACTGTGAAGAATGTACGTATAAGCAGATCAAAGATTTACGGAAACAGTTACATGGGTATGATTGCAGGGCGGGCTTATAACTGTAATATTTTAAATTGTTATATGGATACCGGATGTTATGTTGAATCCGGTAACCCGCAAAACAAAACAATCGATCCTGATGCGGTGAACGTAGGTGGTGTCGTAGGAGAAGCGGCGGGTTCAACGATTACAGATTGTGTTTTCCTGGGATATATGAATGCTGCAAACACAAATACAACCTGTGGACTTATAGTAGGCAACGGCGGTACTGTAACGAATTGTGCCTATTCTACCATTCTCAAATCGACTCGTATGGGAACGAATGGAATCGGTTTAAGTACATTAAAATTTAGTATTGGTACTTTGAGTTACCATGGGTCAACAGATACTGACCCGTTTGCACATTGTTTTTCGGATATAACACAAATAGCAAGCTATACTTGTAAGTACATGCACAGAACGGCGTATACGAATCCGAAGTGCGACGAAACCGGATATGACTCGAGAGATATTTGTATGTTTTGCGGCGACTTTAAGGGCGGCACAGTTGCTGCTTCCGAGCACAAATATTTGAAGGATTGTTCCGAATACTGCGACAAATGCGATGCAAAAAGAGATACCACGGTAAGCCACAGTTATTCCAATGATTGTGACGAGGTGTGTAACGAATGTAGCGAAATAAGAACTGTAGAACACAAGTATTCCACGGCTACCTGTACGACACCGGAAACTTGCACGGCATGCGGTGCAACAGGTAAACTTGACAAGGATAACCATACCAAAGAAGCAGTAAACGGCGTATATCCTTGCTGTAATGCATATCAAAAACCCACGCTTAAAAACGGTTACTACCAAATCGAAAACGCAGGAAATCTTTATTGGTTTGCAAACTATATCAATACTGTAGACAGAACGGCAAACGCCGCTTTGACAGCCGACATCGACCTTGAAGGAAAGCCCTGACGGCACAGGCAGAAAGTGGACGCCTATCGGTTCAACAGGCGAGAAAAACAACAACTTCCGGGGTCATTTTGACGGAAAAAATCATATAATCACAAATCTTTATATTGATATGCAAAGAGCAGGGCTTGGTCTCTTCGGAGAAGTACGCCTTGGTACTGTAGAAAACTTCACCATTTACGGTGATGTGAAGCTCAGTTCTGATTGCAGCTACGTTGGCGGTGTTATCGGCTCTGCACCCGGCGCAAACGGCACGGATGTTCCCGACCACAACGGTGCAACAATCAGAAACATCACATCTTATGTGAATGTAATCCTCGGTGAAGGCTCTCACGGCGCAAGCTATGTGGGCGGCTTTATGGGGTATGCCAATCACGAAACGCTGATTGAAAATTGCGCCTGGTACGGTACATTAGACCTTGGCCCATATCGAGCGGATAGCGGTGTCGGCGGTCTTGTGGGTAAGGCGCAGGAAAACTCCAATGTGACAATTCGTAACTGTGCAGCTTACGGCACCATAAAGACCTCCTATAAAAGCGGAACTTACAACAATAACGATACCATTTTCATCGGTGGTCTCCTGTCCTTCAGCGCAGACGGCGCAAAGACAACCCTTGAAAATAACCTCTGGGCAGGTAAGTTCATGGATGACACCGACCTTGGCGACAAGGCGCATATCTCTGCTTTCGGTACGTTACGCGGTGGAGAAACTGTGAAAAACTGCTACGCACTTAACACTGCACCTTACATCACAACGGAAAACCAAAATACCAAAGGCATTACTTCTGTGACTGCACAGCAGCTTGCAAGCGGCGAGGTTTCGTATCTTCTCGGCTCTGCTTGGGGACAGGATTTATCGAAGGAGAATTCACTTCCTGCACCTGCCGGTGCAAAGGTATTTAAATATGCGGACGGCTATTCAAATGAATTAAAGTTTGGCTTTGCCGATTACACGACGGAAGGTGCGAGCGTAAATATTCCGACAGCCGGAACATATACACTCGTTTTTGCAGATTATGAGGGCAAAAAACTCCTGGATATTGACATTGTAACCTTTTCCGTAACGGCTGATGAAATCGGAGAAATAACAAAAGCAAGTGTAAAAGGCGTTGCAATCGGCACAGGCGATAAAATTATGCTACGGCAGGGTATGATAAATCTTGCACCGCTTTGTAGTGCGTATATAGTGAAATAATTTCTTGTAGAAATTGTGAAATTAAAAGCTGTCGCTTTCAGTGACATGAACTGCGCCATTATTTGCGAAGAAATATTTCACACACTAAAAGGCGTATTTCGTTAAGAAAAGCATCGACAATGTCGATGCTTTTCTCAACGAATGATATGATTTTACTGTCAGCATATTTTCAAATGAATTGACAACTTCGTTGTCATGAATTGGCTGCAGTATCCAAACTTTCTTCATTAGGACTTCCGGGGTCCCCCAAAAAAGCAATGGCTTTTTTGGGGAAAAGGAAGAGCAAGGGAGTGGACGGATGTTTTCGCCATACGGCGGAAACAGAGTCATACGCACTTTGCTCTGACGTGGTGGAGGCGGCGGGAGTTGAACCCGCGTCCGAAAACATATTCACAAGAGCTTCTCCGAGCGCAGTTTATGGTCAGAATTCCCGCCTCCATGAGTCCACAAACAACCTCACAGATTTGGTAGCTTCATTATGCATGCCTGCGGCAAAGCTTACGCAGGTCACGTTCACTGCTAAGTCACGCCCTATCCCGTGCCGCAGTACTCACGGGCAGGACGGCAGCTTTAATTAAGCTGCAAAAGCTAACTTATTATTGTCGCTTAAAATTTAAAGTTTGGGTTTTTTAAGAGGCACCCACCTCTGCTCGCTGCTCCGGCTTCAACATCCCCGTCGAAACCGTTACGCCCCCATATGAGACCGCACAGAAAGTGCAGTCTATTTATTTTATCCTGACTTGTTCGTTTTTATTCTTATTTTTCGCCCGGCGAAACCATTTCCTTTATCCCCGCCGCAAGCCCTGCAATCCCCTGAATTTCCGAAGGAATAATCAGCTTTGTCGCCTTGCCGTCCGCAACCTTTTCAAGGGCTTCCAGGCTCTTAATGGTCAGGTACGCCTGGCCGGGATTCGCCTCGTTAATCATGCGGATACCTTCTGCTCTGGCCTTCTGCACCTTAAGAATGGCTTCCGCTTCACCCTCAGCCTGCCGGATTGCGGCCTCTCTTTCCGCTTCTGCACGTAAAATGGCCGATTCCTTTTCACCCTCTGCGACCAGCACGGCAGATTTTTTCTCGCCCTCTGCACGCAAAATCGCCTCGCGCCGTTCACGCTCTGCCTTCATCTGCTTTTCCATCGCATCCTGAATTTCCCGTGGCGGAATAATATTTTTTAGTTCTACACGGTTAATTTTAATACCCCAGGGATCCGTGGCTTCGTCCAGGATTGCCCGCATCTTCGTATTGACCGTATCGCGGGAAGTCAGCGTTTCATCCAGCTCCAGGTCACCGATAATATTCCGGAGTGTCGTTGCTGTCAGATTCTCAATCGCCATCATCGGACGTTCCACACCGTAGGTATAGAGCTTCGGGTCTGTAATCTGGAAATACACAACCGTATCAATGTGCATTGTAACATTATCCTTTGTAATCACAGCCTGTGGCTCAAAGTCCACCACCTGCTCCTTCAGATTCACCCTGCGGGAAATCTTGTCAATAAACGGGACTTTAAAATGGAAGCCCACGTTCCAGGTGCCCTTATAGGCACCCAACCGCTCAATTACATACGCATACGCCTGCGGTACGATTTTAATGTTAGAAATCACGACTAAAAATGCGAGTATAATAAGTCCTCCTAAAATATATCCCATACCTTTCTCCTTTCTATCGCTTCTGGCTTACCACGGCTTTAACGCCGCTGATTCCCTCAACCTCGACCCTTTCACCCTCCGGGATTTTAATACCATGTGCCGCCTTTGCGGACCACACTGCTCCCATCACGCGAATCTGGCCTGTTCCGCTGACCTCGTCAATTTTCTCTGTCACGATGCCCTCTGCACCGATAATCCGGTCGGCGTTGGTCGCCGTTCGCCGAACCTCCATCCGCTTCCGGACATACGGCAGAAGAAATGCAAGCAATACGCCGGACACAAGAAAGAATACGGCCAGCTGTACGGAAAGAATAACATCCAGCACGGCACATAGCATTGCCGCCAGCGCGCCGGCCGCAAACCAGACACTCACAAGCCCTTGCGTTACGGCTTCCACAACCAGTGCTACCACCAGTATGGCCGCCCAGATGCCGATATATACCTCCTGCATATCTATCACCTCGTCCTTAGTATAGCATATTCTGTCCGTCTTGTCAAGTATGCATCGCCGTAGTATTTTCCAAACGATGTAGGTTTACAATAGATGTGTTACACTACACGCAATTTTGTTACGAGCAAAGCTCATAACAGAAATTGCATGTTCTACAAAAAAATATACGGAACCTCTTAAATTTGTGTTATAGTTAAGTCACCACAACCAAAATACA
>JAFSAU010000029.1 GCA_017442155.1 Clostridia bacterium
CGAAGAGTTTAAAAACGGTAAATTCTTCTATAAGACAAAGAAAATTCAAGAATAATACTGACGTATATTTGCAGGATTTTCTGCAGTATTATGATGAATTTATGTTTTTAAACCATATCGGGTTCAAGTCTTACTGCACTAAACATAGCATTAAAAGATTCCTTGTTTTCCCACAGCTTTTTCGGCATACCCGGGAATTTCGACGGCGAAAGAAGGATATGGTCTCTGAGAATGCCTTTTTCATACATTTGATCTGCCAGTACCGCCGCGTCCACAAATGCGCCGAAATGGTTTTTGTGCGTACCGTCAAAGCCCTTGAAATCCTTCTCCTCCCACCGTCTTTCATAATCGGCGAGCCAGTCGGAAGCATCCACGCCCGGCCCGAACTGGTCGGTAGCGTCTATATTCTGAATGCCGCTTGTTTCTATGCTTATATTATGCATGTACTGCGCTTTTTCCGGCCCGATTGCTTCGTATAATACCTTTTCGGCGGCAAATATATCGAGAACGGGAACGGAAAGCTCTTTCCCGAGCTGTCTTACGGCTTCCATATACGTAAAATCGTTATATTCGTCCCGTCCGCCCCGATACCCCTTTACCGGCAGCAGCTTGCCGTCCGTAAAGGGGAATTTCGCGCCGCTGACTACTAAAATGGGATTTGCGCCCTTTTCTCTGGAAGCATCCACATAATATTTTAAATACCCCTTAAAGGTGGCACCGCAATCAAAGGCGTAATAGGAATCACCGCACAGCTCTATAAGCTCCTTTGTTGTTTTTACAATTGTCTCAATTTCTTCCGGGGATTTTCCCTCGGCCCGAAGCTGTTCTTCATAGCCGTCATGCCAGTTTGCCGGGGAAGAAAGCATGGAGGGATCGGGCACAACCGTAGGGTATATACCGTTTTCATCCGGCTTCCCCAAGTCCACGTGCTTGTTCACACGGTACATACATCCGATGGAATCGTCATCGTTACTCATAAACTGGATAATCACATAATCCCCTTTTTGAATTCTTGGCAGTGCCGGGCCCATGCCATAGGGAGACATTTCGGTTGTAAACCGTCCGTTATCATAAAATCTGCCTTCGTTCAGAAAACTGCGGCTGCTCCGGCCGCCCAAAGCATAATTTAAAATTTCTGTGTCATCGTCGAAAAACGCAGAAAGCATGTCGCCCCAACCGCAGTAAAATTTACCGGTCCGGGCCTGTCTTGTCTGTACCAGGGAATCACCCAACAAATGAATTTTCATCGTTTTTTCACCTCATTAAAAAGGGCGGCAAAAGCCGCCCACTTTTTATACTAATTTTCTTTTACGCCCAAGAGATTTAAGTGACGGCCAATGTGACGAACAAGCGCATCTGTGTAAACAGCTTCGTATTCGCGCCAGAGGCTGTACAGCTTATCCCGGAAGGTGAAGCTGCCGTCTGCATTCTTGCGGCTTAAGATGAGACCGTAGGTGATATGAATGAGCTGACGTGCATCGTTTTCGTCAAAGTACTTCGGCAGGTCTGCATCGCTTACTTCGCTCAGAGGTGCAATCTTTGTAAGGTCTGTGGTTACATGATAGTACTTTGTAGCTTCATCAAAAGCTTCCAGTGCATAGGCATGTACCTCGCGATAGAATTTCGGGTCTACCATAGCGATAACGCGCATGGCCTCCAGCCAGTTCGTACCGGCGGTCTTTACATGGAAGATGCCGCGGCACTTTTCGCCGATGATCGGGAAGGTGGAGAACTTGTCAGAGCCGGAGTGGATGCTCAGCTTGTAGCCGAAGTGACGGGCAATCTGGCTGTGCACGGTCATTTCTTCGGTAAACTGGGCAATATCGCCGATGTAGTCGATTCCCTTCTGGAACTCGCCGCAGAAGCGGGGAGCCATGGTTTCAAACTTTACGCCCCGTCTTGTCAGCTCGTTTGCAACAAAGAAGTGCTGGAGCGGCGTGGTGGGGGTCAGGGTCTCGTCAATGGAAATTTCAAAGTCGGAATTGTACTTGCCGCCCTTGAAGAATTCTTCGTAAATGGACACTGCAAAGTCGATGGCCTTGCCGTAAACCAAAACGATGCGGCGCAGTTCTTCTGCGGTGAAGGAAACGGTAATCCCTTCGCCCACATCAAAGCTCTTGCCGAGATAAATGCCTTCGATTTCAGCATTCTTTTCATATTTTGCTTCCACTTCCGCATCCGAAAGACCGGCCGCATCATTATCAATGTGGTCAGAGCAGTCCAGCGTAATCATGGTAAAGCCCAGGTCCAGTGCATAGCGCACATCTTCGGCCTTCTTAAGATGGTCACCGTCGGCACCGAAGCCCTTTTCAAAGCCGTCACGATACACTGCGAAGGTGGCACAGTCCAGTACATCCTCATAGGTACGGTCCGTCAGTGTCAGCTCACGCATGGACTGCTGGGCCAGCACCGGATATGCATCATATTTTTCAAAAACAGCAATGTGGCCGGGCGTTGCAATACCCAGTCTGTCACCCACACCGAAGCTGCGTTCTTTGCCCAGTACGCGGACGGGAGCCGTGAAGGGGAAAAGCTTACGGAGTACGCAGGCGTTTTCGTGTGTTAAAGGGGATACCGTTACGGTTTTCCCATCGATTTCCTTCTTTTCGCCCGCAAAACCAAGGTCTCCCTCGGTGTAAATAGACGTTGCGCCGGCATCTTCAGCCATATAAATACGGACGCCGTCAACGGTACGGACGGATTTTTCAAATACGTTCATGTCTATTCTCCTTTAAAATAATAAATTTGTTAGGAAAAGTATACCATACCGCACAAATAAAGTCAAGGAAAAAGGAAGAAAATACAGAAAATGGGGAATAAAAAGACAGGAAACCATTTTTTCGCAAAGTACGTTTGTACATTTTCCGGTCTTTTTTTATCGCGTTTCGGAAAAATTACCAGATTTTGAAAATTTCTCTTGCATTTTTTATTTTCATATGGTATAATATGGAATATATTCAAAATATTACCATTTTTGAAGCCGGTGAAAAATATTTTTGCACCGCTTCGCATAAACTGATGGCAAAGGAGAGATACAATTTGGAAGGAGAAACAATTATGGAAACAAACACTGCTTTAATTTCCGGCATCATTGAGGACGAGGCTGTTTTCAGCCACAGCGTATATGGAGAGGGTTTTTATACCTTTCACGTCTGTGTACCCCGCCTGAGCGAAGCACGGGACAGCATCCCCGTAACCGTTTCGGAGCGGCTCTGCGACCCGGCCGGGCTCACACCCGGTGACCGGGTGGAAATCGCCGGACAATTCCGTTCTTACAATAATTACAGCGACGAGGGCAGCCGGCTGATGCTGACGCTGTTTGCCCGGGAAATCAGCTTCCCCGAAGGGGAGAGCGATGCGCCGCCCAATGAAATTGTGCTGGTGGGATTCATCTGCAAGCCGCCGGTCTACCGCCACACGCCCTTCGGCCGCGAAATTTCCGATATGCTGCTGGCTGTAAACCGTTCCTATAACAAATCGGACTATATCCCCTGTATCGCCTGGGGCCGCAACGCCCGTTTTTCCCGTACTCTCAATGTGGGCGATAAGGTACGCCTTTCCGGCCGTATTCAATCCAGAGAGTACCGGAAGCGGACTGCAGAGGATTCCTATATTTCCAAGACAGCCTATGAAATCTCTGTTGTAAAAATTGAAGCCTGCAACGCCTGAAACAAAAAGTCACAGACAATGTGAAAAAAACTCTTGACTTTTTCCGAAAATCATATATAATAAAAGGAGGAATTTATTTTAGGAGGTAAAATTTATGAAATCTTTTGATGTCACGTTAAAATCCATCACGGACGTGAAAAACTTTGTCAACATTGTAAACAAGTATGACTTTGAGGTGGACCTGACCTCCGGTCGCTATGTTGTTGACGCAAAATCCATTATGGGTATTTTCAGCCTGGACCTCGGCAAGCCGATTCGTGTGGAAGTACACACCGACGCACCTGAGGCTATTTGTGAAGAACTGAAGCCCTTCATGGCATAATATCCGGATTGCAAAATGACAAAAGAGAGATTGCATTTCTTTTCTGTCAATAAAGCATGTAAAGCAAACAACCCCCGAAATTTCGGGGGTTGTTTTGTATTATTTCTGTAGTGCAGTAAGACTTGAACCCGATATGGTTTAAAAACATAAATTCATCATAATACTGCAGAAAATCCTGCAAATATACGTCAGTATTATTCTTGAATTTTCTTTGTCTTATAGAAGAATTTACCGTTTTTAAGCTCTTCGACCAAAAACGCAGCATCTCTGACCTCAAGGTTACCACACCCATGCACTCATTAAGAAACAGCATAAGAAATCAGAGTGTACGCTTTTGCCAAAGCGTACACTGTAACTTAATGCGCGGCGTGTCTTGCACGCCATAATAGTGTGGTGCTATTGTAATACCATATTTTGACAGAAAAAGCAATACTTTTTTGAAAGAATTTGTATGAACTTTTTCACGTCTCTTTTTTACAAATTCTTCTAATTCTTCCTTCTCCTGCATATACATAAAGCAAAAAACCGAGGAGGAACGGCAATGGAAATAACATTACAAAAAGAATCGCTTACCCTGCGGGAAGTACTGGGCCGCAGGCAAAATGAGGTTATGGTGGAAAGTGATATTATTGTGCCCGACACAAAACCTGACATCGGCAAAATTCTGCAAACGGACGGACGGGCGCATGTTACCTCCTGCCAGGTGCAGGGGGACAGGATTCTCATCAGCGGTCTGGCAGACTTTTGCATTTTATACGTACCGGAGGGCGGTGACGGTGCCATGCTGGAAAGCATGGAGGTCCAGCTTCCCTTCAAGGATGTGTATACAGATGCGGCGGCGGACGGTGCCGAGGTGCAGACAGATGCGGAAATGCTGCGGATGGACTCCATGCTTCTGAATTCCCGCAAGCTCTCCGTCCGGAGTGCGGTGATACTGCATATGTGCATTTCACGTCTGAAAACAGAAGAACTGACCACAATGGCCGAGGATGCGGAAGCGTGCCCGGAGATGAAAATGCGACAGATCCGTGCCGGCGGCGTAGCGGGCTGCGGCCGCTTTACCACGGTGGTGGCGACAACGGAGACTGTACCGCTGGAAAATCCCCCTATGGCCGAAATTCTGAAAACAGACGCCCGGATTATGGAAGAGGACGTCAAGCTGATTACGGGAAAAATTATTATCAAGGGTGCGGTGCGCCTGACAACGCTATATACTGCCGCTACGCCGGGGATGCCGCCTGCCACTATGGAGCATGCCATTCCGTTTACGGAAATTCTTGATTTGCCGGGCACCGAGGAGGGTATGGGCTATACGCTGGACTATACCGTGACCGACATGTACTGCGAGGTGGACCGGGATGACGGGGAGGGCCGCCGCTTCGGCGCAGAAATTACTATGGAAATCCGGGCCGAAACCATGCAGGAGGGTGACCTTGAAATCCTGGATGACTGCTTCTGCCCCGGCAAAAAAACAGAGCTTTCGAGGGAGACGGTGCGGCTTTCTTCCCTGGCAGATACGGTGCAGGAGAGCCTCAGCGTCCGCAAAACGCTGTCTCTGCCGGAAGAATATTCGCCCATCGCGGCTGTGCGTATGCTGACGGCCCGGCCCGTGGTGACTTCCGTTTCCGTGGAAGGCGGCCGGGTGCAGGTGGAGGGCGAAGCGGCCGCCGAGCTTTTGTACCTCACCGAGGGGGACGCCTATCCCGTGGAAGCCTGGCGCGACCGGATTCCGTTTGCATTCACAGCCCAGACCACAGCACCGGAAAATGCGGAAATTGCCTGTCAGGTGCGGCTTCTTGACTGCGGATACACCCTGCCGGATGCCGGAACGGTGGATGTGCGGCTGAATCTGGCATTTGACCTTCGCTTCACCGTGGAAAATGCGGTGGAAAACGTGACAGCAATAGACGTTTTTGACATGACGGATGAAAACCGTCCTTCCGTTGTCATTGCCTTTGCCTCTCCGGGGGACACTCTGTGGAATCTCAGTAAAAAGTACGGTGTTTCTGCCGAAAAAATTATGGCCGCCAACAAGCTGGAGCCGAAAGCCGCCCTCACCGCAGGAACACGGCTTCTCATCCCGTGAAGGGGCGACTGTGGGCGTGCCTTGAGGAGGTTGAGGTGTTCCTCTGCGCCTGCCGCCGGAGGCGGAAGCTGCGAAAGGCAGCAAAGGCTGGTTGCCGGGCGGCTACCATCTGTAAAAAATTCCGTTCCAGACACCGATAGAAATGCGTAGGCTGGCTGTTTTTCTGGAGGATACGAAAGATGGAAGTGAAACGCAGGCGGTGGGGTGCGGCGAAGTACTGTATCTGCATTTCCGTCCCCGAAGAGGACTGTTTGCCGGGCGGCGGCTGACGCGGTTTTTAGCGGAGAAAGCCGCTGGCTGCTCGCTTTTATGTGCTCCCGTTCCGCTGCCCTGCCCCCGGCTTCCTTTAGGAGACGCCGGCGTTCTTGTGCACGCCTGTGCCGATCGCCTCATCCCATCCGGCACCGGACATCTGGCTTTGTTTCCGGGCCGGGGTTGGGAACGGAATGTTCTGCTGGAAATCGCCAAAAAAGTGCGGTTCCTGGAGCTTATCGGCGGAGAAGAGGCAGAGGAACTATCAGAGGAAATCGGCGCGGAAACCGGCCTTTCCGTCCCGGTGTTCCCGCGCCTTCGGCCGGAGCAAGGAAAGATGGTTGTCCGTCTGCCCGGTGCGCCGGGCGGCTGCGGACTGGACCTCTCCGACCCCTGCCGCGCCTGTGTCTTTCTGCCGCCCCCGCCCTTGCGGCAGGTCTGCCAGCGTGTGGGAACAGATGGGCAAACAGTAGCCACTCTTATGTCCTTTTTTGGCTTTTCTCCCACCGAAGCTTGTATTTTTTTGTCGAAAAGTACAAAAGCAATCCCATAGATTTTATTGTTTTCATATAAAAATAATAAAATGCTTGACTTTTCCCTTTGTGTGTGGTATAATAACCAAATAAGCTAATAGTTGTTCATCTTGTGTATTAAATAGAGTAGGAGAGAAAAAACATGGTTAAAACAACAATTCTGACGGCAGACGGACTGCGTCAGCTGGAGGAAGAGCTGGAGTACTTAAAAACAGAAAAGCGGCAGGAGGTTGCCGAAAAAATCAAGCAGGCCCGTGCCTATGGAGACTTGTCGGAAAACAGCGAATACGATGAGGCAAAAAACGAGCAGGCGCAGGTAGAATCCCGCATCATGGAGCTGGAGGAAAAGCTCAAGAACATCAAGCTTATTGATGAGGAAAATATTGACACAACCGTGGTGGGTCTCGGCGTAACCGTAAAGGTGCTGGACTGCGAGTTTGACGAGGAAGTGGAGTATACCATCGTCGGCTCCACGGAATCTGACCCGTCCAAAAACCGGATTTCAGATGAATCGCCCGTAGGCAAAGCCCTTCTCGGTGCCCACGTGGGCGAAACGGTGGAGGCACAGGTCCCCTCCGGCGCAACGCTGGCCTTTAAGGTGTTGGATATCAGAAAGTAGAGATTAAAAGAAAAATCGCAGTTTTCTGCGATTTCAGACTGTCGAAAAACTTGCTCTACCGCAAGAATACCTTTATAAACGCTTTTTATTCCATTTTCAATCATTAAACATTTTAATTTTTTAAAGACGGGGATTCTCGATGAATCCCCGTCTTTTCTTGCTTTTTACGAAATCGTTCTCTGACGTACCATTGTACGCCGACGAAAACGATTTCGTAAAATATACCTACGTTTTTCGATATCTGCCAGTGTGCCGACTTTATCGACACACTGAAATCGCAGAAAACTGCGATTTTTTTATACAGATTCCTCCTGCTGCAGAAAATTACTTTGTCGGTCAAGGCTCGCTATGGCCGGGAAATATGCAATAAGCAAGGTTATAATGGACAGAATCCATCCGATGGGCCAGATCAGATACAAGAAGGTGAGTGTGGGGCAATGCGGGAAAATCCCGTACACCCACACAAAGCGGATCAGGCACATAAAAACAAGGGTTGCAATGGCAGGAAGAATTGGTTTTCCCAGGCCCTTCAGGACGCCGCCCATCACTTCGTTAATGCCGCAAATAAAGTATGTACTTGAAATGATGACCATTTTTTGCCGGGAATATGCAATGACGGCAGGAGTCGAAGACATAATGGATGAAAGCTGTCCCGAAAAAATAGCCGAAAGTGCACCAAAGGTTGCGCCGAATGCCGTTGTAATCCATACGGCCCTCAGAACGGTCTGCTTCACTCTCTTTATATTTCCTGCTCCGACGTTTTGTGCCACATACGGTATGGTGGCAAGCGACGGTGCATACGAAATCTGATATAATATGCCGTCAAATTGGTTGGCAATCGAAATTCCGGTCGTAGCGTCGGCCCCGAAGCTGTTCACGGCCGCCGAAATCACAACATTTGCAAGGGAATAGAGTGCACTCTGCATTCCTGCAGGAACGCCGATAAATACGATTTCCTTCAGCTCTTTTATGTCAAACCGCACTCTTTTAAACTGAATATGGACCACCCGGCTTTTGCATAACGCGCAGAAAGCCAGTATGCTTGCGACGATGTTTGAAAGAATGGTTGCAAGGGCAACGCCTTCCACGTCCATATCAAAGGCCGTGACCAGCATAATCGTCAGTATGACCTTTATGAATCCCCCTAAAATCAGAAAATACATTGGTTTTTTTGTATCGCCGGTTGCCCGCAGTATCGATGCCAGAAAATTATATAGCATCATAATAGGAACACCGCAAAAATAAATTTTAAAATAAACAGAAGCCTGCCGGAGCAAGCTATCGGGGCAGTTAGCCATTTTCAGGAACGATTCCGCAAAGAGTACTCCTATTCCCATCAGAATCAGGCCGCCGGTAAGAGACAGTAAAATCGCTGTCGTTACGGCTCTGTCCGCCCGCTCCTGGTTTCCGGACCCGATTCGTTTGGCAACGACCACATTCGCGCCGGCAGACAGCCCTATCAGAAGACTTGTGCATAAGGTAATCAGGGTTCCGCAAACGCCTACGGCACCAACCGCACTGTCATTGGAAAAATACCGCAGGGTCGTCATATCTATGATGTTAAATAAGGACTGCATGACGTTCATTACCATAATCGGTATCGTCATGGAAAGAAGGCCCCTCGTTATGGATCCGGAAAGCATGTTCACCTGACTGTTTCTCATTTTTACGCTCCTTTGCCAAATTTCTACCGGCTTACGCCTTTCTAAAAGTATAGCACCTTCTCTGAGAAAGTGTTATGCTTTTTTATAAATAAACTTGCACAAAAGATAGATTTGTTGTATAATAACATCGGTGATGGTATGGCCTTTTTAATAAACCTTATAAAAGAAGAGAGTTCCCCGCATACACATAAAAATTATGAAATCATTGTGTATACCCGGGGATGTGGAATTTTTCACGCAACCGAGAAAGACGTTCTGGTTTCTCCCGGAAAAATTATCATTATTCCTCCGGGTGCTGTGCACAGCTCAAACTTCGAGGATACGCTCGAACGGATATATATAAACGGAGACCTGAATCATATTTTCAATCTCGACACCCCGACCGTTATTCTCGACACGCCTGAAAAAGAGGGACTGTTCCTCGCAAAAATGATTTATGCGAACCGGTACACAAATTCTGAATATACTGCCGCCCTGATTGGTGCCTTTGCGCATTTTCTTCTGCAAAGTCTTAAAATGGAGGATGCGATTCATCTGGTAATCAAAGACATCGTGAATAAAATAACCAACAATTTTTATGATTCTGCCATCAGCCTAAGCTCTCTCTTGCAAAAAAGCGGCTACGCAGAGGATTATATCCGCACACAATTCAAAAAAAGCACAGGCAAAACGCCGACCGAATTTTTAACTGAAATCCGAATCCGTCACGCCTGTTACCTGATCGACACATACAAAAGCACCCTTTCGCTGTCTGAAATTGCGGAAAAATGCGGGTATACTGATTATGTATACTTTTCAAGACGGTTTAAGCACATACTGGGCATGTCCCCACGGAAGTATATGTCGCCGTAAGGCCAAAGAGCTTTGCGGCTTTGACAAACCAATCCCCTTAAAAGATGCGCCATAAAAAAACCCGGAAACATGTTGTTTCCGGGTTTTTATTCTTACTAAATGCAATTAGTTAATAATAGTGGCTTCTGTTTCAACGTCAAACAGATGAATCTTGTTTGCATCGATAGCAACCTGAATGTCCTCGCCCAGAGCGGCGGTGGAACGGCGGTTAACTCTTGCAATTACAGAAGCACCTTCGATAAGCAGATACAGATAGGTTTCTGCGCCCATCATTTCGGTGTTATCAACGTGCGCCGTAACAACGCTGTCGGTCATGGCAGAGATGTGGGCTTCGTCATCGTAAATACATTCCGGACGAATACCAACAACAACTTCCTTGCCGAAGTACTGTTCCTTACCGGCCAGGGCCTTTGCCTTGCCTTCCGGCAGAACGACTTTGTTCTTGCCAAAAACGAGAACAGCGGTGTTTTCAGCCTTTTCCAGCTTCGCTCTGAAGAAGTTCATCTGCGGGCTGCCGATAAAGCCGGCAACAAACATATTTACAGGGGTATCGTACAGATCCTGCGGAGAAGCTACCTGCTGTACAAAACCATCCTTCATAACAACGATACGGGTACCCATCGTCATAGCTTCCGTCTGGTCATGGGTTACATAGATAAATGTGGTCTGCAGTCTGCGGTGCAGCTTGCCGATTTCAGCACGCATCTGTACACGCAGCTTTGCATCCAGGTTGGAGAGCGGTTCGTCCATCAGGAACACCTTGGGTTCACGGACGATAGCACGGCCCAGCGCAACTCTCTGACGCTGACCGCCGGACAGAGCCTTCGGCTTTCTGTCCAGAAGATGTTCAATATCAAGAATACGAGCAGCTTCGTGCACTCTCTTTTTAATTTCATCCTTGGGTGTCTTGCGCAGACGAAGCCCGAATGCCATGTTTTCAAATACTGTCATGTGCGGATAGAGAGCATAGTTCTGGAAAACCATCGCAATGTCTCTGTCCTTCGGTGCTACTTCGTTTACAAGCATATCGCCTATGTAAACTTCACCCTCGGAAATTTCTTCCAGACCGGCAATCATACGCAGTGTGGTAGACTTACCACAACCGGAAGGACCGACCAGAATTAAAAATTCCTTATCTTCAATTTCCAGATTTACGTCGCTTACTGCTGTAACGCCGCCGGCGTACCGCTTATAAACGCCTTTCAGACTTAAACTTGCCATATCAGCACATCCCTTTCTTATTTACGGGCACAATAACCCCTTGTTCTTTTCTACATTGTAGTATACCACATTTTTTTGTGTTTGTGAAGTGGTAACTCGCACAAATAAATCGACAAATTTTTGTCACTTTTGCATAACAAACGACCCCGGCTGTCAAAATGGCGGTTTTTTCAGTCCGTGCATGAAGCCTCCAAGGGCCGGAGACATAATATCTCCGCCGATAATACGTCCGTCACACCAGTAGAGATTGGCGTACACCATACCCTCTGCCGGATACTCAGAAATCCGGCATGTAAGCTTCAGCACCTCCCTGCCGCCGTAGGGCTCCATATCCATGCCGTTTTCCTTTTGCAAAGCAAGATATGCACGCCACGTGGCATCCGAAAAAGCCGGAAGCGTGATAACTTCCTCGGTAAATTCCTCTGCCGCCTGCCAGCCGCAGTCCTCCAGAACCATCCGCGCTTCTTCTGCGGGAGACGTGCCGGGCACCGCCAGTGCCAGAAGCAGAAAAACACCCGCCAGAAGCGAAAGCGGCAAAAATTTCCGCAAAACACGTCCCTCCCGTCTTTGGTTTTATCTGTTTATTTTATGCGGAAGGGACGGGGAATATTACACATCGTATACGCAGACGGCCCCGGCCATCGTATTGATTACAATTTCCATGCGCCCGTCTCCGTCCACATCGGCTACGGCCGGAGCTGCTTTGCCTCCGTTTGCGTACATACCCGGCTCCTTCGTGTCCGGCAGCTCCGTCCGGCTTATGCATTTGCCTTCATAATTTAAGATGTACAGGGAGCCGCGGACAATGCCGTACCCCATTGTATCGTCATAGAAGGAGGTGAAAATAACCTCTTGTCTGCCGTCGCCATCCAAATCCCGGCAGACCACGGGGGACGCATACGCATACATGGGGCTGGTACGCTTTGTCAGGCTGTAGGGCCAGGCATACGGCTCCCGTTTGTTCAGGGAGAAGCAGCGCACCTTGCCGCTGTAATCGCTCCAGAGAATTTCCTTCATGCCGTCGCCGTCTATGTCGCTGATGGTGGGGGACTGGAAAATCCCGGAGGTAATCATGGTGTCATTCTGCACCAGCGGGTCTCCCAGGTCCATGGGCAACGTCTCCCAGTTATAGCCGAGTGCATCGTTTTTGTACCGGGTGCGGTCTGCACTGAAAATAGCCACCGTCATATATTCCGTCGGCGGATACACCGGCGCATATTTCCGGTTACACATCACCGTAGGCACTACGATTTCCAGGCTACCGTCCCCGTCCAGGTCCTCCACCACGGCCTTAGCATGGCCGAACTCCCCCTTGTACAGCGATTCTCGTTTTTCCGCGCCCGTAACCGGGTAGCCCCAGCCGCCATTTTCATTCCGGATTTCCGCAGTATAGTCCTCAAACAGAGATATCTGTCCCCAGGCTTTCGGGCCGAACACCCGGCTGTTTGCCAAGTATACACTGCCGTCCGGCTCAAATACACTGATAAAAGAAAGGTCCGACGGGACGATAATTTCCTTTATCCCGTCCCCGTCCAGGTCCTCTGCCGCAATGGTATCCATAAATACGCCGTACGTCCAGGAGGCTTCCCCGTTTGTTCCCTGCGTTTGCGGCCAGCCGTCCCGGAGCGTTCCGTCGTAATTATACACATACACACTGGTATGGCCATCCACAGCCATTCCGACCACAACCTCCCCCTTACCGTCGCCGTCCAGGTCTGCCGGGACCACCGAACGGACGGAAGCGTCTACCGGCGTCTGCGGCCATCCGGGCAGGAAATACCCGTCTGCGGTGAGAACGGAAATTACGCCGTGACCGTGACCGGTGATAATTTCTTTGCGTCCGTCGCCGTCCAGGTCAAAAAGCTTCGGCGTGGACCAGGTATGCCCGTTGCTCGCGCCGAATTCCTCCACCGGCCGGGTGCGGTCAAAGCCGGAATTGACCTTCCACTCGGTCTGTCCCGTGGCCCCGTCCAGCACCGTGATGGAATAATTGGAAAACAGAATCTCCTGCGCCCCGTCTCCGTCAAGATCCTCCACTACCGGGGAGGCATAGTGGGCCTCCTCGGTCCAGAGTTCATATGTCCCGGCGCAGGCATATTTCAGCTGCGGGGTTATAGCCAGCACCGATGTGGGTGCTGCGAAAAGCAGCAAAGCTGCTAAAAAAATGCAAAGCTTTTTCATTGTCGTTCTCCTTTCTCAGCTCCACGCCGTGCCGGTCTTGCCGGTGATGAGGTAGAGCTCGCCCTCGCTGCTGGTTTTCAGTACAATAAATTCGCACGACCGGTCAGAGGCAAGACCGTATACATAGATATCCCGGATATATCCGGCCGAACCGCCGCCGAGATATTCCACTTCTCCTTTTACCATATACGGTGTTCCCCAGCCCTTCAGCTCCCGGGGACCGCCGGATTCCTCCTGCATAAACACGCGCACACCGTAATGCTCCAGCGGCCTTTCCAGATGAATGCGTATGTAACCTTCTTCCCGAATTACGGAGATTCCACCCAGAATTTCCTGCACATCCCCGAAGGCATCCGATACGGAGGGAGCTTTCAGGATACCCTTTTCCCGTGCCAGGGCTTCCTCCACGGCCCCTTCGTCACATAATTTCCGGATGAGTGTGCGGGAGGAATTTTTAATGGGCAGCTGTAATGCACGGCGACACAGCGAAATCATGTCCCAGCGCGAAAGCTCTGTTTTTTGCGCCGTCGCCATATCCAGCAGCTGAATGCTTGTGGCAAGAGAAAAGGACTGTGCATATGTAAAATCTCCCTTTGCATCGCTGTATCCCAATACCCGCAGCAGCATCGTGACAAATTGCTGGACCGTGGCCGTGTCCTGCGCGCCGAAATACGTGTCACTCACACCATTTACCAGATAATTCTCGTACAGCCAGCCGATACCGTCTCCGGCCCAGTCCGGAACATCCGTAAAGGGGTGGGCGTTTTTCTGGTATGCCGCCTTTTCCTCCTTGCCCAGCATACGCAAAATGGTAATACAGGCCTCCGTGCGAGTGGCATACCGGCCGAGCTCCAGTCCCTCAACGCTGAAGGTTGAGCCCGTCCCCCGGAGCAGGCCCAGGTCGTACAAATCTCTGGCATCTTCCTCAATACCGGCCAGTGCACTGGCCGGCAGAGATAAGAGCAGTACCGCTAAAAAAAGTGCAATTCTTTTTTTCATTTTATGTCTCCTTTCTGATTGCTGCCTTTTTATTGTATCATATTTCTGAAAAATTGCAAGAGTGTTTTTAACAAGGTGCTGAAATTCCATTAAAAGGAGGTGTAACAAAAGCACGAACCTTTCGATTCGTGCTTCTTATTTGTTTTGCTTTATTTTGCGTAATCCACCGCGCGGGTTTCGCGGATAACATTAACCTTAATCTGTCCCGGATACTGCAGCTCGCTCTCAATGCGTTTTACAATATCCCGTGCCAGAATCACGGCATCGTCGTCATTCACGGTCTCCGGTTTTACCATGATGCGGATTTCGCGGCCGGCCTGAATGGCGTAAGACTTATCCACGCCCTTGAAGGAATCGGCAATTTCCTCCAGTTTTTCCAGACGCTTGATATACGTTTCAATGTTTTCACGTCTTGCACCGGGGCGGGCAGCACTGATCGCATCTGCCGCCTGGACGATGGAGGCCACCAGCGTGGTTGCCTCAATATCGCCATGATGGGCATGAATGGCGTGAATGACTTCCTGATTTTCCTTGTACTTTTTCGCGATGTCCACGCCGATGGTAACGTGGGTACCCTCGGTTTCATGGTCCACTGCCTTGCCCAGGTCGTGCAGGAGACCTGCGCGCTTGGCAAGCATAATGTCGCCGCCCAGCTCACCGGCAAGAAGCCCGGAAAGGTGGGATACCTCAATGGCATGTTTCAGCACGTTCTGTCCGTAGCTTGTACGGAAATGCAGCTTACCGAGAAGCTTCACTACCTCCGGATGCAGGCCGTGAACCCCTGTTTCAAATGTGGCCTGTTCACCCTGCTGCTTGATTGTAGCTTCCACCTCTTTTTTGGCACGTTCAACCATTTCTTCAATGCGGGCGGGATGAATCCGTCCGTCAACAATCAGCTTTTCAAGTGCAACGCGTGCAATTTCGCGTCTTATAGGATCAAAGCCGGAAAGGATAACGGCCTCCGGCGTATCGTCGATAATCAAATCTATACCCGTCAGGGTTTCCAGGGTGCGGATGTTTCTACCTTCGCGCCCGATTATTCGTCCCTTCATGTCCTCACTGGGTAGCGGTACCACCGATACGGTTGTTTCTGCCACATGGTCTGCGGCACATTTCTGGATTGCGAGACCCAGAATATTCTTTGCGCGCTTGTCCGCCTCTTCTTTTGCCTGCGATTCGATTTCTTTAATCATCATTGCAGTTTCGTGGCGAACCTCACTCTCGATATTCTTCAAGAGATATTCTTTGGCTTCCTCTGCAGTAAGCCCGGAAATTTTTTCAAGCAGTTCGACTTGGGTTTCCTTTAATTTTCTGATTTCTTCTTTCTGCCCGTCCAGCTCGCGGTTTTTCTTGGCAAGCTGTTCTTCCTTCTGTTCCAGTGCCTCCGTCTTCTTGTCCAGCGTTTCTTCTTTCTGCTGGATACGGCGTTCCTGGCGATTGATTTCACTCCTGCGTTCGCGTACTTCTTTTTCATACTCTACGCGATTTCTGTGAATTTCTTCTTTGGCTTCCACCAGTGCTTCTCGCTTCTTGCTTTCTGCCGCCTTTTTCGCATCTTCAACAATGCGCTTCGCTTGTTCTTCTGCACTGCCGATTTCCGCTTCCGCAATTTTTTGCCGATAGGAAATGCCGAATTTAAAAGCTACAAAGGCCGCCAAAACTGCAAGAACGAGGCCGATGGCGATGCCGATCCACAAATTCATAAAGCTACCACCTCCTTAAAAAATTTTTTATGTATTTGCTTTATATGGCAGATAATAGTCTGCCATATATTATTGTAACGTTTTTTTTGCAAATTGTCAAGCTTATTTTGACAAAAAGCTCATTTTTCCTAAAAAACGCGGCAAAAGCCTGCGGATTTTTCACCGCAGTATATCCGAAGGGAATCTATTTATATTTTTGTGCCGTCCTCCAGAACAAAGAATCCCTCAAACTGCGCCCCGCAAGCCCTGGCAATACTGCGGAGGTCCTTTTCGGACAGATTGTTCCGTTTCAGCTTTGCACCTATATTCTGCGACGTTGTCGGCGGGTCCAGTCTGGAAGCTAACTCAACAACCGTCATTCCCTTTGCGGCAAGCAACATTTTCACTTTAACAGCCATATCCATGTGGATCATCTCCTTCTGTACCCTTCATTATAAATGAATTTCTTTTCAAAATCAACTGAAAATTTTCAAAGATAAATAAAAAAAATTAAATTTTTCTTGACAAATTAAATCTTTTAGTTTAAAATATAAATATAAAGATTGAATGATTCAATTGATGTGTTTGTTGCGTCAAAAAAATATTTTTTTGAAAGGAGGTGAACTTTATGTACATTTCTTTGGGCCGGGGCAGTTAACTCCACACTGAACAAAACACGCAAACTCCGATTGTCGCCAACCGAAAAGGGGCTGCCTCACCTTTTTAGTGAGACAGCCCCTTTCATACCGGTTTATATTGTTTTTCAGGACTTAAAACAGAGAGGCTATCTCGCCGGCAGTTCCTAATTCTGCGCTCCGCCGACGCTTTCGATTTCGCGGAGTGCCAGTGCCGCCGACCGTATTCCCTCTTCCAGCGGTGCCACCAGAAGCGGCTCGTCTTTCTGCAGTTTTTCTACAAAATAGGCAAGCTCATTATAATAGCCGCCAAGGCTGGAAAGATTGCCGCCGGAGCTGCTCCGGCCGGTGAAGGCAGGCTTGATTTCCGGCTTCACGACACTGCCATCCTTCATATATACGGCAAGTCCATTTGAATCAAAAACAGCCGTCCCCTCCTCGAATTTGACGCGGTAGCCAGCTTTAAAGGGAAACGACGAGGGATAATCCCAGCAGCCCTCAATGGTAACCACCGTTTTTCCGCACATATATGTAGTATAAATCTGTTCAATTACGCCTCGCGTATCCCGGACAGCGTGAGAGGTAAACGAATCCGGCTCCCCTAAGAGATACCGCATGAAATCTACGTCATGTACATGAAGATCCAGTGCCATAGAGCCGCTTTTGTCTGCTTCATGAATCCAGCCCTCCCAGGCCCAATCCGGCCAGGGGCTGAGGCGGGTAAACACCGCCGAGAGCACCGCGCCGTATTCCTTCCGGTCGGTTACTTCCTTCAGCCATTTATATTCGTCCCAGAAACGGATAACCTGCCCAATCTGTACACAGGCACCGGTTTCCTGTGCTGTTTTCCGAAGAATCTCCGCTTCCTCCATCGTAAGACAAACCGGCTTTTCGATAAAGACGTTTCGTCCCCTTTGCATGGCAAGAACAGCATGCGCCGTATGTAAATACGTAGGGAGACAAATATCAATGACGTCTACATCGGCATCAGCAATCAATTGTTTCCCGTTTTCAAAAATGACAGCACCGGTAGAGCCGGAAATTTCTGCCGCCTTTTCCCTGCGGATATCCGCTACAGCAACCACCTCTGCGCCCGGTATCTCTTTATAGCAGGCCGCGTGCATACTGCCCATAAATCCACAGCCAACAAGTCCTATTTTTAACATAACGCTTCCCTCCCTAAAATTTGATTCATTGCAGTAGAAGTATTAAATAAAATTGTTTCCGGATACTGGGCATACGGCGGCAGCATTTCGGCTGTCACCCAGTCATCATAGCCGATTTGGGCAAATGCTTCCATAACTCCCTTCCAGTTTACGTCGCCTGCCAGAAGGTCCACGAAGCCGTAAAGCCCGCCGGCTTCCTTGCGAAAATCCTTGAAATGAACCTTTTTGATTTTATCCTTTAAAATCCGGATCCAATGCTCCGGATAGCCGGCACGAAGTACATTTCCCACATCAAAATAGCATCCTACAAAAGGACTGCCCACCTTCTCAATTAGTCGCTTCATTTCAAGCGGTGAGAGAAGAAATTGATTCCAAACGTTCTCAATGCCGATACAAACACCTGCCTGCTCGGCATAAGGTGCCATCTCCCGAAGTGCGGCAAGTGCTCTTTCATAAGCAATATCATAGGGTACAATCTCGCTGGCAGGGTCAAAGGTGACGTCTACCGCACCGGGTACAACCAGAATCGTATCACAGCCAAGCCACGCCGCAACCTGCAGCTGTTTTTTCGTGATTTCCTTTGCTTTTTCTCGATTTTCCGCGCTTTCAGAGGTGTAATTATAGGTCCAGTACAAGCCACTGGCCACGCTGTATAACTCCATGCCGATTTCTAAAGCGTATTGCCGCAGTTCCCGCATCTCAGCTTCTGTTGAACAAAGGGAAACCTCGCCCGTTTCGTCCAGTGCTACCTCCACACCGTCAAAACCCGCCTTTTTTGCCAAAAGCAAATTTTCGCGGATTGTTCCGCCGGCAAAAGACCATATGCTGATTCCTTTTTTCATATCTGTTGCTCCTTTCTTGTTCCGTTCCGGAAAAATTCTGTTGCACGTCTGCAATAAATATGATATACTAAGAAAAAGGAAAAGTAAATGCATTTCGTTATCCTGAAAGTACATTTTTGTAAACATTATATTTTTTCCGGAGGATAATTATGAAAAACGAGCCGACGCGTCCTATTTATATTAAGCATAAGCTGGCCAATGTACTGCACATCAGCAAAATTGTGACAATGCACTACTTTGAGTTTGACAAAAACTTCCACTTTGCCGGAGAGGTACATGATTTCTGGGAGATGGTGTATGTGGACAGCGGCAACGTTCTTATTACAGCGGCAAAAAAGAATTATGTTTTAAAACAGGGCGAGGTGCTCTTTCATAAGCCCAACGAATTTCATACGATTTCTTCTGACCAGAAAGCCCCTTCCAATGTTTTTATTATTTCGTTTGTTTCCACCTCTAAAAGCATGGCTTTTTTCCGGAATAAGAAAACCGTTTTACCGGAATCTCTGCGTCCGTTTATCCAGACGCTGATTCAGGAAGGCGAGCGTACCTTTGACCTGCCCTTTAATACTCCGTCGCTCCGAAAGCTTTCTCTTCGTGAATCTGCCCCCTTCGGCGGACAGCAGATTATTCGCCAGACGCTTGAACAGCTTCTCATTCTGCTCATCCGCACCGGGACAGAGCAGGACCGGGATCCCGGCGTTTTCCCGAGCAAGGAAAGTATGGAGCATCATCTGGTCAGCAGTATAATCCGTCTCCTGGATGAAAATGTTTACGGCAGAATCACAGTGTCGGATATTTGCAACTGCCTGCACTACAGCCGCACTTATATTTCCAGAATATTTAACCAAAGCTGTGGCTGTACGATTATTGAATACTATACAAGGCTGAAAATCAAGGAAGCAAAAAAGAGGATTCGGGAAAATCGCTATACCTTTACAGAAATTTCTGAAATGCTTCGCTTTGATAATCCCCACTATTTCTCCAGGGTATTTAAGAAAACAACGAATATGACGCCGCGGGACTATCAGCATTCGGTAAAAAAATAGAGGGAAAGAATAGCCCCCTCTCTATCGGCCACAGAAATTTTGATTTCCGCGCTCTTTTTACACAAAAATTCCCCGGCCTACTGGCCGGGGAACACTTTATCTTCCTCAGGAAGAATAACCCATTACAGTATAGAAAGCCATGGGCTGGTCGCTTGTGTCAAGTCTTCCGTACTGTGCAACGATTTCCACATCACTTTCGATGCGGATGGCATACTGCGTAAGGCCCGGAATTTCAAAACCGCCGAAATCATCGGGATTGTACGTTCTGAGGCAACGTACACGGTCCGCCTCCACCACAAGGGGAATGTCACGCACCGGCTCGCGGTCCGCGAAATACAGCGTCATTTTAATATTTGCGGGCACGCTGTTCATGTTCAGAATGATGATGGACTCATGTCCGATATTTTCAAATTTTCCTTTTTCGGGCATTTCCAAATCCGGAAAAACCCAGAGTTTTTTGCCGTTATCCATAATAACCTCCTATAAAATCCGGGGATAGGAAAAAAAGATTCAGAATGGACAAACCGAACCCGAACCTTGGTTCGGGTCCCCCGACGGCGTACATCGTCAAAGCAAAGTCCACATAGCTTCATTTTAGCTATCGCTAAAATATACGCTTGTTTCCTTGCTTTTCCTCCTCCCCAAAAAGTCCGGTGGACTTTCCGGGGCCCCCGAAAGTCGCAAGACTTTAAGGGGAAAAGGAGTAACGGAGCGTTCACAGCAGGTTTGCGACAGCAAACTGCTTTAAGTGACTGTTGCGACGTCGGCGAGTGGTGAAGTTTGTTCAGAGCAAAAAGGTGAGATAAATACAGAGAAAAATCTCAAATTCTTGAGATTTTTCTTCGTTATGTCGGATGACGTATCTGTTCCAACAAAATGGTTTATTTCAGTTTTCACCTTTTTGCGATCTGGACTTTTTTTACATCCCCTTTAGACTTAGAATTGTAATTCGTGAATGGTGCCAATCTGCTCGCTCAGCATATCAATGCCGGTTTCGGTAATGGCAATCGGCTTCTCCCAACGGAGACCGAAGTCACTGCCCATGGCAAAGGTATCAATCTGGAAGGTCATATTCTTCTGCAGAATGTAGTCGGAAATGGATTCCATCCAGGGAGCTTCCACTTCGATAAGGCCGAGGCCGTGGCAGGGACCATAGAAGTAATTGTCACGCTTGCCGTGTTCTTCAAAGAATTTAATGAAGTTCTTCGCAACGTCACCGGAGAGGACGCCGGCACGCAGCTGCTTCTCCGTCCACATATGTGCTTCCAGACAGAATTCCACCAGTTCTTTCTTTTCACCTACCAGTTTACCCATGCTGATGGGCATACCGATACTGGGAGAATACCCGCAAACCTTTGCGGAAAGGTTCAGCTGTACGATGTCGCCCATCTGAATTTCCTTATGGGAAGAACGGGAAATGGCGTGTTTCGTGCTCTTCTGGCTGAAGCAGTACATCGGCAGACCTTCGTATTCCGCACCGTTTTCATAAATGGTTTTCTGGGCAATACCCACGAGCTGCAGCTCGGTCATGCCCGGACGAATTGCCTTGATTACGGCATCTGTCGCCTTCTGGGTGATGCGGGCCGCTTCACGCAGACATGCGATTTCGTTGTCAGACTTAATGGAGCGAAGCTGTACCATAATGTCATCTGCACGAACGATTTCTGCCTTCGGATATGCATTCTTCAGGCCTTCCATCATCACAACGTTTGTGTCAAGCCATGCGGCCACACCAATGCGGATGTTTTCGCCGGTAACGCCCAGCTTCTTGAACACATCGTTGTAGGTCTGCGGCTTCAGCTCAGGGTAAGCCGGGTTTGCAGACTCACGGTATTCGAGAAGCACGAAAATATCGTCAATCACACCAAAGTCGGAAGCAAAGATTTCGCTTTCCGGGCCCACCATCAGTGCCACATTTCCGGTCGCGGAAATGGCAACGCCGCATCTTTCAAATACGGGCCAGAAATTGCTGAAATAGCGGGTGTTGGCATAATCTGCCTCACTGCCGTTTACAACCAGAACATCAAGACCCCATTCTGCAACCTTTGCCGCTGCATTCTTGACTCTCTGCTTGTATTCCTCCAAAGGAATCTGTACTCTACTCATGATAATCCTCCTAAAAATTATGGAATTTGAAACGGCTTTTGCCGTCTACTAAATCATACATTTTTTTTCAGAAAAAGTCAATAGCTTTTCCACTTTTTTTCAAAAAATCAGCCGGCGCCGCATGAAAATCTGCAGAACAGAATAAAGATTCCGCAAAACGGGCAGTGTCCGGCTCACAGTTCCCCTCTCCGTATCTGCACAATTGCATCCAGGTCAATTTCCGTTCTTACGATTTTCAGCGTCCGCCGCACCGGGTCAATGCCGGAAAAAAGACCCCGGAGCGAAACATACCGCCCATCGGAAAAATAGACGATTTCTGCAGGTCTGCCGCGTTCCAGCGTTTCCAGCTCCCGTTGGAGAAGCTCTGCGGCATCCTCCATCAGCTCCACCTTCTCCACCTTTTCCAGCTGTTCTTCCCGCGCGCGCAGCTCTTCATAATATCCCCGCAGGGCCGCGAAGGGCGTAAACTGCACCGCCCGTTTATAAATCCCCATTGTGTCCCCCTATCATTTTATTCCGTTCCCGGCCCGTGGCCTTTTCCTCTAAATTTATACCCTTTAAAACCGCATTTTTTCCGAAACGCTTTTTCAGCTGCAAAATGGCGGCCTGTTTTTTACGCTCCTTTTCATCCGCTTCAAAATCCGAAAACATATCGTAGTTTACAAAATCTCCCGCCGCCAGACGCCCGAAGCCCACCGTCAGCCGACGGATTTCCACATCCCGGCGCACCGTGCTGCAAAACAGGTCCGCAAAAGCGGCCGTAAGCTTCCGGGCAGAATCGGTGTAGCCGGAAAGCCGGCGCGACCCGCCGCCGGACGGGATTTCCGGCCGGGCAAACCCCACATGAAGGGAAATGGATCCGGCCTGCATTCTCCGCTCCAAAAGCTCCAGTGAAAGCTCTGCCACCATTTCCTTCAAAACCAGCAGGGCATCGTCAAAGGCGTAATTTTCAAACAGAATCTGCCCGGAGGAGATGGAGGTGCTTTCCGGCGTATAGGCGTGGATTTCGGCAATGGTGCACGGCTCCACGCCCTGCGCATGGTCAAGGAGATACTCCGCATTCACGCCGAATTCCCGCCGGAGCCAGTCGGGATGGGTGTGGGCCACACCCCAGAGATCATAAATGCCGTATTTTTCCAGCCGCCGGGCAATGCCGGGACCGATATTCCAGAAATCCGTGATGGGCGTGTGATGCCACAGCGTTTTTTTAAAGCTCTCTTCGTCCAAAACTCCAATGCGGTCCGGCGAGTGCTTGGCCGTAATATCCAGTGCCACCTTTGCCAGAAAAAGATTTGTCCCTATGCCGGCCGATGCCGGAATTCCCGTTTTTTTCAGCACCGCATCCATCATCATAACGGCCAGCTCCCGGGGCGTTTTTCTGTACATCCGAAGGTATGCCGTCACGTCGAAAAAACATTCGTCAATGGAATAAACGAGAATGTCCTCCTTTGCCACAAACTGCAGATAAACCGCATAGATATCAGCAGAATAATCAATATACCGCTTCATGCGGGGCATGGCGGTAATGTAGTCGATGTGGGACGGAATTTCAAAAATCCGGCAGCGGCCGCCCACGCCCATTGCCTTCAGTGCCGGGGAAACGGCAAGGCAGATGGCACCGCGGCCGCGCGCGGCGTCCGCGACCACAAGACGTGCAGAAAACGGGTCCAGCCCCCGTTCCACCGCCTCCACCGAGGCGTAAAAGGATTTTAAATCAATGCAAAGATATATCTTTTCTTCCATGTCTGCCTCCACAAAGTTGCTTTTTAGCAATCTCTGTATACAGTATACCACACCGCGCTTTGTTTTGCAAGAGGAAAATTTTTCTTTTTTTGGGGAGAGGGAGGTTTTATCGCATAAACAAAGCTGCGGGGGCTTCTCCCTGCGTAGGGTGACAGAAGGTATCTGAACCTCGTTTTTTACTTTCTCTTTTTTGCCACTACTTCGTTAAAATACTCGTAAATGCGTCAGCATTTACTGCGTTTTTGCCTTGTATCGGCAAAAAATAGCTTGTAAAAAATTTTACAA